>NZ_CAXVWK010000104.1:0-53132 GCF_964263795.1 Mucilaginibacter sp. | reverse complement strand
GCCATTAATTTTATGGACGGAATTAACGGCATTACAGGTGGTTATGGCCTTATAGCGTTAGTAACACTATTATATATCAATAACAAGGTTGTTCTATTTGCCGATAATTACTTTATTGTCGTAGCAATCATATCAGTTTTAGTTTTTAATTTCTTTAATTTCAGACCAAAGGCCCGTTGCTTTGCAGGAGATGTAGGTAGCGTTAGCCTCGCTTTCATATTAGTGTTTTTTATTTTGTTACTTGTAATAAAAACTCAAAACCTTTCATATATCTTACTTTTATTGGTTTATGGTTTAGATACAGCGACTACCATCATCTTAAGATTGATAAGGAAAGAACGAATTTCTGAAGCGCACCGTACTCATTATTACCAATTTTTGGCGAATGAAAAAAAGATGCCACATATTGCTGTAGCGTTAATCTACATGGCAGCTCAGCTATTTATTAACGGTATAATTATTTTCTTTTCGCCTTACGGAGCGTCATCAATAATTGCTATAATCGTTATCTCTACTGTATTATTCTTAGCTTTAAGATGGTATACAGAAGGCAGCGAAAGGTTATTACGCGCTAAAGTTGATATATCGGATTTTTAAGTTGCTATTTAGTTGTTACATTTGTTAATAACAAAAAACGTCGCCTTGTTCAACCAATTTAACATCGTTCCGCGCTGGATAATCTTCACCCTCGATATTATCATTAGTTGTGTATCGTTAACACTTGCTTATTTTATTAAGTATAATTTCGACTTTTCGTCACTCAACTATGTTGAGTTTAGTCAAAATATTTTAATCATATCGGCTTTAAATGTTTTAGTTTTTTTTGTTGTAAAAACTTATACTGGTATCATACGGTACACCAGCGCTCAAGATTCTTTTAGAATCCTGTTTGCTATACTCATTGCAAATTCTGCATTTGTGATAGCTAACTTTATAATCATAGCTTTCAGCGGCCATCCGCTTATCTCAAACAGTTTGCTAATGATCAATGGTCTATCTTGCTTTTTGTTAATGGTAACTTACCGGATATTGGTGAAATACTTTTTTTTATACATTAAAAATTTACGCTTAGATAAAAAAAGGGTAGTCATATATGGTGCCGGCGAAGCTGGGGTAGCTACTAAACGAACTTTTGATCACGACAACCGAGTAAATAAGACAATCATTGCATTTGTTGATGACGATTTGCGTAAAGTGGGTAAAACGATTGATGGTATAAAAATATTAAATGCAATGGAATTACCTCACCTTGTTAAACAACATGAATTAGATGAGGTGATTTTTGCATCATATACCATACCCCTTGAACACAAGAACAAAGTGGTTGATATGTGTTTGGAAAATGATATCAAGGTGTTGAATATTCCTCCGCATGATGCCTGGACAAGCGGTAAATTACAACCTACCCAAATTCAAAAGATAAATATTGAAGATTTGTTGAATAGAAAGTCTATCGAAATCGACATTTCCAGCATCCAAAATGAGCTGAAGGGTAAACGGATATTGATAACAGGCGCAGCTGGATCGATAGGAAGTGAAATTGTTAGGCAGTTGATGAAATTTGATGTTGGCCTTATCATTATGTGCGATCAGTCTGAGACGGCGTTACACCACCTTTATTTAGAGATAGAAGAAAGCCACACCAATCTCAATTTTCACGCCTATATTGGTGATGTAAAGGACGAAAACAGGATGCAAAACTTATTTGACACGTATAAGCCGCATTATGTATATCATGCTGCAGCTTATAAGCATGTACCATTAATGGAAGATAATGCCGCAGAATGTGTTAAAACTAACGTGTTAGGTACTAAAACAATTGCCGACCTGGCAGTTAAACATGGTGTGCTAAAATTTGTAATGATATCTACAGATAAGGCTGTGAACCCAACTAATGTGATGGGTGCATCTAAACGCATTGCCGAAATTTATGTGCAGTCGTTAAATAAGTCAATTAGTACCAAGGATTACAAGTTTAGTAACGGCTTAAGTGAAATTAATAAATCTACACCGATAACGAAATTCATTACGACACGATTTGGTAACGTATTGGGTTCAAACGGCTCGGTTATTCCGCGATTTAAGCAACAGATAGAAAAGGGTGGGCCAATAACTGTTACCCATCCCGAAATTACCCGATTTTTCATGACCATACCTGAAGCTTGCCGCTTAGTACTTGAAGCAGGCTGCATGGGCAACGGCGGAGAGATTTTTATCTTCGACATGGGTAAGTCTGTAAAAATTATTGATCTGGCAAAAAGAATGATCAGGCTTGCCGGACTTATTCCAAACCAGGATATAAAAATAGAATATTCGGGGTTAAGGCCTGGTGAGAAACTATTCGAAGAGCTTTTAAATAATCAAGAAAACACGATGCCTACCCATCACGAAATGATAATGATTGGCAAGGTGCGGGAGTATTTATTTAACGATGTAGAAGCGCAGATTTACGGCTTGATAACACACGCAAAAAATAATGATGATTTACAAGTGGTTAAGGGAATGAAACAAATTGTACATGAATTCAAAAGCAAAAATTCTGTTTTTGAAGAAATAGACTTGGCATTAAATACACTATAAATGATGAAAAATATTTTATTAATTGTATCATTTTTTTTTTTGATATCATGTTCAAAATCTGTAAAAGATGAAGTTCAGGTTTATAATAATGATTTTGAATCTGCTGACCTATCAAATATAGACCATGGCAGGATTATGAAGTTTAATGGCTCAAATGTGTTGGGTAATTATAATAATGAAGATTTTGCATTAACCGTTAATAATTTACCTAAACACGATCTGGTTAAAATTTCTTTTGATCTCTACCTTCATGATAGTTGGGACGGAAATAAAACAACTCCGGACGGCCCGGATATATGGCAAATGCTGGTTGATGGAAATCCTTATGTTAATGCATCGTTTTCTAATTCCCCATGTGGTGCTAATGTGTTTTGCGCACCACAATCTTACCCTTTAGATTATCCAAACAGCAATAGTAATCCGAAAGTTGGATCGTATCGAACAGATTTACCAGGCCTGTGCCAATGGTCGGCAGATCCTAACGGCACAACACTCTACAAAATTGAAAAGATTGTAAGACACTCATCAAGTAAGCTTATACTTCAGTGCATAGATAAGTTGGTGCAGTCTAATACCCCCGATCAAAAGTGCGATGAAAGTTGGTCAGTTGATAATATTAGTGTAAAAGCAATAACATTATGAGGATCATAAAAGTTGCTGTTATATGCATGGTTATGCAATTGATACAGTACAAGGGTTATTCACAGAGTTTACCCGTAGGTACGGTAGCATTAGAAGATTATTATAGAAATGCACAACTGCTAAGTACCGCGGATACCAATGTATCATTTACGGTTAGGCCCGTGTTTCCGGCCTTGTTAAAGAATGCAGTTTTGCCATTTTATCCCGACAATACGGAAAAGCGTTACAATTTGCTAAACATGGATGCTGAAGGCAGTTCGAAAAATGGAAAGTTTAAATGGCGTTTGATGCCAATGAGCTTTCAAACTCAGTTTAACTCCCACCACCCGTATGGATGGAATGACGGTGCCATGATACCATCGAAAGGCTTGCAAACGCTTACGAGTGCAGGTGTTTATCTTGAATACGGGCCGTTAAGCGTGCAATTTAAACCCGAATTAATTACTGCTGCAAATTCAGACTTCGAAACTTTAAACAACGGGCATTATGACGTTATTTTTGCACGGTACTATGATATTTATAATAATATCGATCTTCCGGCTAGATTTGGTACAGATAATTACACCAAGTTATATTGGGGACAAAGTAGTATCAGACTAAACTATAAAGCATTATCATTTGGCCTATCTACAGAAAATCTTTGGTGGGGACCGGGCATTCGCAGCTCATTATTGATGAGTAATACCGCGCCGGGGTTTGCTCATCTTACCCTCAATAGTTTAAAGCCAATAGAAACACCGATAGGGTCATTTGAGGGCCAGCTTATAGCGGGTAGACTGGAAAACTCGAATTTTGCGCCGTTAACACCAGATCATAGCTATTTTGGTACGAATTTATATATACCCAAACCCAACGACTGGCGTTACCTTGCCGGGTTAGTATTAACATGGCAACCTAAATGGGTACCAGGTTTATTTTTAGGTTTCGATCAAACCTCGCAAACCTACGGTAAAAATTTATCAGGAATTCGCGATTACCTCCCATTTTTTTCGCCTGTAAAAAAAAATTATGCGCCTAATAACGCTATTAACAAGCAAGACCAGCGAAATGCAGTATTTATGCGTTGGCTTTGGCCGCAGGAACATGCAGAGGTATATTTTGAGTATGGGCACAGCAACAATACTAATGATGCTACGCAGGATATATTAACGCCGGATAAATCAAGGGCTTATATATTTGGTTTAAGAAAGATTTTACCTTTCAACAAGTCAAAAAATGAGAATCTTTTGATAGGAATTGAAGTAACGCAGCTTCAGGAAAACTCAATAGATAATATTAAGGCTGGGTATGAGTGGTATGTTAGCAAAAATATAATGCAGGGATACACCAATAATGGCGAAGTGCTTGGTGCCGGTATTGGGCCGGGTGGCAATTTACAATCGTTAACTGTAAGTTGGATGAAAGGACTTAAGAAGCTTGGTATTCAGGTTGAGCGTTACGTACATAATAATGATTTTTACTATTACGCTTACTATGATTCATCTGATTTTAGAAGGCATTGGGTTGACTTGAGCGTTGGATTAAACGGAGAATGGAATTATAAAAATTTGATTTTTAATGCAAAATTACAAGGTATTAAGTCTTTAAATTACCAATGGTATTTGGATCCCGTACAAAGCGGCATTTATTTTGGGAATGGCATCAATGCTTTAAACGTGCAAATTCAGGCCGGCGCTACGTACCGCTTTTAACAGGTGCATAGATGAAGAAAACATTCTTGTTAACAATATTAATTTATACGCTTGCAAGCCTGAGCACCAAATTAAAAGCCCAATCTGTACCGGTAGGCGGTGCCTTTGACGATTATTACCGCAGGCAGCAATTATTAGGCAAAGTTGATTCCAGTTTATCATTTACTATCCGGCCTTTATTTTCAAATTCGGCCATTAAAACCCAAGATATATTTGACCCAGATAGCATATTAAGGAATAATAGCTGGACACAAAATTCCGCGTTGACTTTTGCCAAAGGGAAAGGAATAGTACAGATCTTACCTTTAAGCTGGCAGCAGCAATTTAATTCAGATCATCCATTTGGGTGGAATGATGGCGCAATGATCCCGGCTAAAGGATATCAAACGTTGATAAACGGGGGGTTTTTTTTTAAATACGGGCCGCTTACTATTCAATTGAAGCCTGAGTTTGTTTATGCTGCAAACCCCAGCTTTAAAGGATATTTATCTGGTCATATTAACGATTTGGATTTGACATCTTATTATGGCTATTATAATTATATAGACCAACCAGAACGTTTCGGAACAGGTGCTTACTCGAAAGCCTTTTTGGGCCAAAGCAGTATCAGGCTAAATTTTGGAGCGGCGTCTATCGGTCTTTCTAACGAAAATATTTGGTGGGGTCCAGGCATTCGAAATTCTCTCATCCTGAGTAACAATGCACCGGGATTTAAGCATATTACCATCAATACCACAAGGCCGATTAATATTTACATTGGTAAATTTGAGGGACAAATTATAGCGGGCAAATTAGAAAACTCTAACTATAGTTTACTTTCGTCATCTACACTTTCTACCGGCACGGATTTGCTTTTTCCGAAAAGAAATGAATGGCGTTATTTTGCAGGATTCAATTTAAACTATCATCCCAAATGGATTAGCGGATTAACGTTAGGTTTGACCAGGACATTTAATGCTTATCATTCAGACATAAGTGGAATCGGCGGATATATTCCGTTTTTTGTACCGTATCAAAAGCAAACTATTGCTAATGGTGATCCATTTCCGCGTGATCAGTATACTTCTTTATATGCGAGATGGTTATTTACCAAAGCTCAGGCGGAGATTTATTTTGAATATGGCTTAAATGATAATTCCTATAATTTCAGAGATTTTATTGGCTCTCCCGATCACTCAAGAGCTTATATACTGGGCATCAGGAAGATGATGCCATTTGGCGAGGCTATAGACCAACGTATATTACTTTCAGCAGAGATGACTCAACTTTCACAATCGCCAGACAGGCTAGTTAGAGAGGCGGGTGGTTGGTATATACATAACGGTGTAAATCAAGGGCACACAAATCTTGGGCAAGTTCTTGGTGCCGGTACAGGATCTGGTGGTAACTTACAATCAATTGACCTTAGTTGGGTATCAGGCTTTAAAAAGTTAGGAATTGGTTTCGAACGTTATGAGCATGACGTTGATTTTTACAGAACGGCGTTTTCTGATATAAACGGCAACAGCCGTAAGTGGGTGGATATAGCAATTGCGTTGCAGGGAGAGTGGAATTTCAAAAATTTAATATTTAATGCAAATTTGCAAGGTATTAAGTCTTATAATTATGAATGGACATTAAAAAACTACGACCCTTCAAAGTATTACATTCCTAATAATGATGTATTTAATTTCCATGGAGAGCTTGGCGTAACCTATCGTTTCTAATTTACCGATTTCTGGTAATCAATGCGTAAGAACTAAACAACACTACAGAAATTATCAAGCCGGCCAAAATGGCGATTGAATATTTTAACCTGTTTTTTTGCAAAGGGAATTCTGGTTCGTCCACAATTTGTACTGTAGGGGTTTCTTGGGCAAGTGAAGTTTTACTAGCCTCCAAATTTTTTACTGTTTCGGTATATATCGTACTTAACACGATCTTGTCGCGTTCACGAATCTCTACATTTGCGTTTGCTGATGTGTAAGCAGGGTTTAAATCCAATATGCTTTGATTTGCTGCTGATACTGAATAGGTTTTCTTATTAAGTATTTGGCCAATACTGTCGGCACGGTGCTGCAAACGCTCCACGTTGTTTCTTAATCTTTTAGTTTTAGTGGTGATAAAAAAATCTGTCGATTGCTTTATCATGCGCGTACAAAAAAGTTGAGCCAGCTTTTCATCCTTCATAGTGGTGTTCACTTCAAAAAAACCAAGCTTTTTATCGGTTTTACCGATGCCAAATTCGCCAGCTAGTATAAGTGAAGTCATTTCATGTAAAAGACTGTCCTGGAGTCTCGTATTGTGGTTGCCGTCCGGCGGGAACCGGGTTATCTTACCATCGGGACTATATTTTAGCCATTTTTTGTTTAGCTTGTAAACCGCGGCGTATTTATCTGCTAGCGTTTGGATGCTGTCGTAAGGTGTTAGCAGTGTTTTCTTAATTAACTTTTGACTTTTGATTAATTCTTGAACATTATCACCAGCTAATACTCCGCTACCACCGCCTATACCATCTAAATTGAAACCAAACTGTCCCGCCAATGCTGATAAGCCGCTGGCAGAACCAGACGATTTGGCGTCATCCACTACAAAAGTTAAACGGGCGGTATAAGTTGGTGTCCATAAAAACGCTGTTAAAGCACCACCTAGTGCTCCAACAATTAATAAGAGGGATAAAGTCTTTTTAAAACTTAGGATGTAGAAAAGATCGTTAAGTCGATCATTCATTAACTTTTTGAAAGAAAATTCAGGTTCGTATGGATATTGCGTATTCTCCTGGTTCATGCTATTTGTATAGGATTGCAAATAAACTTACTAAAGCTGTTAAAGCCGTGGCAATGGGCGCAATGTCGGCGAAACCAATTTTAAACCTGCTATCGGGTGTTTTTTCAGGAACAATGATCTTGCTGCCGGGCTTAACTGTCGGGTACACTCTAAAAAACAAAAAGTGGCGTACCGGCCTGTTTAAACCGTCAGGATATTTTATATAAGCGCCTTTTAGTCTTGCATTTTCGGTAGTACCGGCGGCAGAATTAATGTAATATTTAAAACTGCTGCCATTGTACGTTATGTACTGCGGGTTGTTAACTGCCCCGGCAACCTCAACGTACGATATTACGCGTGGAACATAAATACTATCGCCGGGGAGTAAAATCATATTTGAGCCAACTTTTTGATTGTTGTTTTTAGTTGACAGATCAAGGTTAACCCGTACACCTTTCCTATAAACCTGTGCATTTTGCAACGAGCCGTAAGGGGTTAAGCCTCCCGCACGCGTTAAAAAATCCAATGCGTTTTCATCACGTTTTTGAACCGCGTAATCACCGGGAAACAAAACCTCGCCTTTAACCGCAACGTTACCTAACGATCTGTAATTTACCAAACGCGGTACATATATATAATCCATTGGCTGTAGTTCAACATCTGGCGCATTTGCCAATGTTTTATCCATATCAACCGTAAACGTATTTACCAATTGGTTAGCTACGCTGTCGCTTTCATTTTTTATTATCCTGGATACTTCAACATGGTGATCAGCTGCCTCATCGTCGAAGCCGCCTGCCATAGCTATCAAATCAGCTAACTTTAAACCTTTGCGATAAGTAACAGCTACCGGGTTGCGAACGTAGCCGCTTATAGTTACTTTTTGATTAGGAGTGAAAACATCCCGATCTAAAATTACAACCGAATCTTCTCTTAGTAAAGGGATATCATTACGGCCACTAACAATATCTGAAGGTTTAAAAGAAATCGACTCACGCTCCAGATTTGGAAGTGTACGTTTGATATACCCACGTTCCATGTATGCCTCGGGTTTTAATCCTTGGGCTTTTTTTAGCAACTCTGCCAATGTGAAACCCGATGATAACTCGTAAGTACCCGGGCGGAAAACCGATCCTTGAAGGGTAATTCTGTTAGTGTATCGATTTGTTATTGCACCAATTGTAACTGCATCACCATTACGGGGTATATAGTTTTCAAACAGATTTGAAGGCACATCTTTTACCTCGCGTTCCAATGTATTTATCTGGTCAATTTTGGCAATACCTTTGTATGCAATATCCGTATAACCCCCGGCATATTTTATCAGGTCATCTAACTGCTCATTATCTTTCAACTCATAAATTGCAGGGCGTTTAACTTCGCCGGCGATGCTAACACGTTTTTTATAAACAGGTATGCGTATTACATCCTGATCTTCTAACCTTATATTTCCGTTCAATAGTCCTTGTTGCAAAAAGCTGTAGAAATCCACAATTTTAAAAATCTTGTTATTTCTGATTAATTCAATATTCCTTAAAGACCCATTGGCATTTGGCCCGCCAGAATTATACAAAATGTTGAATAACGTTGATAAAGATGATAGGGTATATGAACCGGGAGTTTTCACCTCACCTACAATGGTTATCTTAATACTGCGTGTGTTACCTAAATTAATAGTTAACTGTGTTTGCCCCGACGCCAAACCAGGATAAATACGCGTCATTTTATTTCTAATTAGGGTAGTTGCCTGTTCAATGGTAAACCCATTTACATAAACAATTCCCGCATAAGGCACTTGCAAGTTTCCTTCGGGTGTAATTTTAGATCGTACGCTTGTTTCATTTAAACCTGTAAGTAGAACAATCACCTCGTCGCCGGGGCCTAAAACATAACCTTTGGGTGTGGCAACTGAGAAGTTGGGTTCAAATTTTATTGCCGACTGATTAAAAAAATCTGTACCATAAATTGCCAAAGGGGCGGGGCCAGCGTTAACAGGGTTAGCAGCTAATTTGGGTTTAGGCACACTAACGCTATCGTCAACCTTTCTTGAAAAGTCTATATTTTCTTTCTCCGATTTAGAAGTAGTTTTAGATGCCGATGTTTTATTGAGACCTAAAATTTTGACGCGATCTTTAAATGCTTGTACCTCACCCTCTGGTAAGCCTCTTTGGGCCATTAACTTATAAGCTTCCTGTTCCGGTATGCCAGAGTCTTGCAATCGTTTCCAAACCTGAGTTATTTGCTCGTCAGATAATTGACTAACCTTAATATTTTGAATGTTACTCATCGAAATGTTTTGAGCAAAAATCTTATCAACATTAATGAATAATATAAGGAGCAAGAGTGTTATTAGGTACTTAAGACGCATGTAATAAATGATATAAACTAAGCTTACAAATATAAAATATTAAATGAGTGTAAGGCTATTTGGTTAAAGGGGTATTGGACACTGCACAAAACCTGATAATGTTGGTTTGGTGTTGCAGGATTAAACTTATTTAATTTTCAAGGCTACATTGTAAGCGGCCAATGTTTGTTCTGCTGCTCTGCGCCAGGTATGTTGAGTTTCTATTTTTTCTGCAAGTGCATTGTCAAATTTAGCGGTCAAGGCCTTTTCGATCGCAGCTCTTATGCTTTCCGGGCTTTCTGGTTTGCAGTAAAAAGCGTAGTTACCAAAATAATCTTTAGTATCCCCCTTATCAGTTATCACAATGTTACAACGCATTAGTGCTGCTTCTAAAGTACTAAGACCTGTGGTTTCAAACCAACTTGCCAGCACATGTACTTTAGCCAACTGATAATAGTTCACCAAATCTTGATGCGGGATACGATGAAGAAACGTGACGTTTGGCCCCGCTATCGCTTTACATTTATTATAATAGGATAATTGATTTGGCGATGGTGCCCCTATAAGTATCAATTTATAATCGGAACCATTAAGCGCTTTGATCAGGTTGAGTTGATTTTTTCGTTTTTCTATCCGCCCAACGCTTATTACTAATTTATTGTCTTTAGCCACGGTGGCATCGAACGGGAATTTCTCTGGATTAATTCCATTGGTTACCACAGCCCCTTTAGCTATTGTATACCTCGCTATAATTCGGTCAAATTCTGATTGTGAGTTAGGCAAAATCGCATTAGTGCTTTTTAAAACTTCAATAATGCTTTTCCGCTGGCCGTTCCATAAATATTTAAATGGAATTCCTTCTTTTAATCTCAGCCAGCGCGATACTATCCTTAAATAGTCTTTTGCATCTTCAGATAGCCATGAAAATAATGTGCTTGCTATGGATGGGTTGTATTTGTCATAATCTCCGTATGGGCAATGAATGGTAGATATTACAAAAGGCATATTGGCTAATTTACTATGAAGCAAGATGGCCGCCGGGCGGGTAATATGGAAAAAGTTAAGTATATTATATTGCTCATATTTTATCGTCGTGTTTGACAGCAGAATATCCACCTTAACACCTAATTCCTTTAACTGATTTGCCGTTTGGTCAATTTGTACTGTGTCGCCCCCTGCAATAGTATATAGATTAGGCCGGACTATAAATGCTACATTCATTTGTTTGAAATTGTTGATACCTCAACGAGATAGAAAACGGGCTAAGTTAATATTTTATTAGCATAGGCTCGAAGCATTAAAGTAAACATGTAAAAATCTTTCAAACGTATTGCCTATCCACTGATTTTTTTAAATTCACTAAAAAACAATTGCACCCGATGTTTGTAATAATGATAACAGCCAACTTCCATTACATTAATAAATGCGTACTATATTTAAATGCACGATAGATGTTTAACAATAATTAAATACTTTATTAAGTAGAAAGCGTGCGACGGGGAGTTGTAGCAGGATTAAAAAAAGATGATGGTAGTAAGGCAAAAAAAGCTATTTTTGATGCGAGATGTGTTGAAACATGTCTAACAGCAATTTAGTACATCTACCAGGTTTGCTATATAGCTTTAACGTTTTATATGAAGAAAAAAATCTACATTGCTGGTGCTGGAGGAATGCTTGGCGAAGCGTTTTATCGAATATTTAAAGATGACTACGAGTTAAAATGTACTGATAAAGACGTTAATGAAAAGTGGCTTAGTTTTTTAGATTTTCGAGATTTTGAGAAATATAAAAAAGAAGTAGAGACTTTTAAACCGGATTATCTATTTCATTTAGGCGCTTATACGGATTTAGAGTATTGCGAACAACACGTGGATGACACATATCTTACTAATACAACAGCTGTAGAAAACGCTGTTTACATTGCCAACAAATTAGATATTCCGTTATTGTATATTAGTACCGCCGGTATTTTTGACGGCAAAAAAGATTTTTATGATGACTGGGATGAGCCTAATCCCCTTGGCCATTACGCAAGGTCTAAATATATGGGCGAGCGTTATGTTAGAGAAAATGCAAAGCGGTTTGTTATTTGTCGCGCAGGTTGGATGATGGGCGGCGGCCCTGAAAAGGATAAAAAATTTATTAATAAAATTATTAAGCAATTAGTGAGCGGTAAACGTGAACTGCATATTGTTAACGATAAAGACGGTACGCCGACATTTACGGTCGACTTTGCCAAAAATGTAAAGCTTTTATTGGAGAAAGAATATTGGGGACTGTATAATATGGTTTGTAATGGCGAAACAAGCCGTTATGAAGTTGCGGAAGAACTTGTTAAGATCTTAAACCTAAACAATCATGTCACAGTTCATGAAGTAACATCAACCTACTTTAAAGATACTTATTTTGCTCCCAGGCCTCCATCTGAACGCCTTATCAATAGGAAGTTAGAGCTGAGAAGCATGAATATTATGCGTGACTGGAAAGTTGCGCTTAATGAATATGTTGAAGACTATTACACTGATTTTCTGGAAGGTAAGTTCCAAAATATTAAAGAGGAATCATCTGTAATATAATTTATCTTCGTTAATGCGCATTGCTGCTTTTGGCTTCCGTTCAATTCCTCCGGCTAAAGGTGCCGCTGGCGCCGATAAGTTTGCGATTGAATTATTACCGCGCCTGGTAAAACGCGGCCATAATGTTACAGCGTATAACAGGCGCTACCCTGATGTATTTGTTGATATAAGCGAATACAGAGGCGTAAAGGTTAAAACCATCAAGACCACTAGTCGTAAAGGATTTGACACCCTATGGCATTCTTTAAGGTGCACATTTGATATTATTTTTAATAACACCGCCGATATTGTCCACATCCAAAATGGTGGTAACAGTATTTGGGCGCTTCCTCTTAGATTATTTGGAAAAAAGGTTTTCATTAGCCAGGATGGCGTTGACTGGAAGCGCGATAAATGGCCGTGGTACGGTAAACTTTACTTAAAATTTTCATCCTTTATCACGGCACACGTCCCTAACGAGGTAATCTTTGACAACGTAATCGCCAAGAAGCTTTTCGAAGATAAGTTTAACAAGATGTTCAAGTTTATCCCCTTTGGCAGTGAGGTTGAGCCTGACGCCGGCGGTATTGAGATATTAAACAAACTTAATCTCGAAAACGGCGGCTATTACTTATTTGTCGGTCGCTTTATACCCGACAAAGGTCTGCATTACCTTATCCCTGCTTTTAAAAATTCAAATTCTAAGAGAAAATTGGTGATGATCGGCGGCTCTCCTAATCCATCCCCCTATGAAAAACAGTTGTTGGATATGGCAAGCGATCAGGTCATTTTCCCTGGATATGTATATGGTGAGGATGCAAATATTTTGATGCGCAATGCCTATTGTTACATACAACCTTCAGATGTCGAGGGATTATCGCCGGTAGTACTTACCGTAATGGGTTTGAACGTACCACTCATTGTTAGTGATATTGAAGAGAATACATACGCTGTGTTAGATACCGCCCGGAAATTTAGGAAAGGGAATATCGATTCATTAACCTACGAGATCAATTACTGTGAATCGAATTATTCACAAATGCTTTCGCTTGCAGCAAAAGCTCAACATCGTGCATTAAGCGTCTTCAACTGGGAAAAGGTAGCTGATCAGCATATAGAGGTTTTTGCTAATAGCTAAACCGCTTTCCTGAAAAGTTCTACTAGTTCAAGCGCCGCTTTTTTCCAGGAGAACAGGTTTAATCTCTCATTGCCTTTTGCTATTAATCTGCTTCGTAGCTCCGGATCATTCAATACAGTTTTTATTTTCAGGTAAATGTCGTCCGTGTCAAACGGATCGAAGGTGATTATCGCATTGCCGCCAACTTCCGGTAGACTGGTGTTATCGGCTGCAATTACCGGTAAATTGTATTGGAACGCCTCTAACACAGGAATGCCAAATCCCTCATTTATGGAAGGAAATACATAAACAAGCGCGCTTTGATATAGTTGGCTTACAGCTCTGTCAGGTAAATATCCTGTAAGAATTACGTCATCTGACAATTTATATCTGTCAATAGCGTTAACGATTTCTGTGTGATCGCTTTCAACGCTGGCAGGAGAAAGGGAGCCTGCCAAAACTAACTTTAAATCAAATTTGCCGTCGGCTTTTATCTTACTAAAAGCACGAATTAACGCGGGTAGATTTTTCCTTTTGAACATAGAACCGACGTGGAGAAGATATTTGCCAGACATCAAATTAAATTGATTGAGTATTTCTGAACTTTCAGTAATAGTGTTAATCTCCTTAGGCCCTTCGGCTATCACCACAAGTTTATTAAGTGGAATATTTGTATGCTGATTGATCTGTTTTTTAGCATAAGCTGACGGGGTAACAACAAATGGTGATCTCATAGCGGCCGGCAGAGCTGTTGTTAAGTAAAGCCACAGCCAAACCTTTCCATAATTTTCAGGTGTTTCGAAAAAGAAAGCGTCATGAAAAACAGGGATCGTTTTGAAACCAAGTTTCATAAGGGGCACAACAGTATCCGTACAAAAAACAACATCGCAGCCTCCTAACAATGCCTTAACTGGTAGTATAAGTTGTTTCCAAACTAAATAACGGAAATGGCCAATCAGGTTCAGTATCTTGTTTTTGCCGTTGTACACGGGAATTGTACTGTCAATAAATTTAAACTTAACGCCGGGTACCTCCAGCTTTCTAAATTCTTTGCAAAGTTCTTGCAAATAGGTTTTGGTGCCGGTTTTAGCCGTGTGCAAGTCGCGAATATCTACGCCTACAGTGATTGTTTTAGGCATCAGCACGGCTCTTTATTACTTTTGCTGGTACACCTGCTATAATTGAATTTGCAGGCATCGACTTGGTTACAACACTGCCGGCAGCCACTACGCATCCATTGCCAATCTCAACGCCTGATAAAATGGTTGCTCCGCCACCGATCCAACAATTATTGCCGATGACGACCGGCTGTTTGGCAACCCCCTGATCTTTTATAATTGTACATAAATCAGCGTAATTATGGTTTTCTGAAAAGATCTGTACGTTGGGGCCCATAATTACATCTGTGCCTATCGTAATGCCACCCTGACCTGCAAAATACGCGCGGGCACTTATACCTGTCCGATCGCCAATGAATATTCCATTACCTTTTTGTGAGATAATGCCTGTGCAAAACAATATTGAATCGCGCGCTATTGACACCTGGTCGCCAAGTTTGATGCCGTTAACCGACAAGGCATTGATACTTACGTTGTCCTCTAATATTAAATTTTTGCCGGCCGTTAACAAGTATCCATGCCGCACTTTTACATTACTGCCAATAAATAACAAACCACTGCATTTTTTGAAAAAAACACGCAGCCATAACCCTCTAATAACTTGTGCAAACCGTACCTTGGTAACGCTTAGTAGGTCTCGTTCAGTGTAGATACTTTCCCACTTGTAATTAGGGTCACCTTTTAGTTTACGTATGAGTTTTTCAATTATCATGCGGCGGTTACGGTGGGTGTTTTAGGTTGCATAATTAAACTGATCAGTAAACCAGAAAAAAACCAGTTCATAAAAGATATGTAAGATGACGACTCTACCTCTGAGGTTAATAACGGGATTATTAGCCCAACTTTTATTAATAACACAGCCATGCAAACCTTTCTTTCTTTGCCTTCCAATTTGGGAAGCCAACGGATACCTACTCTTATAAAATTAACAAATGTTATCAAATATAAAAGCAATGCAATGATGCCCGCTTGTACTCCAATAATGATAAATTGATTTTCGCCGCCAACGTTTTCTCCTGCAGCGCCGGCAACCCGGCCGGATGCGCCCAACCCTAAGCCAAGCGGATGCGCAATCATCGCCAAAATACCTTCTAACCATTGCTGCAGGTGCCCTACACTGGAAGGGTTGCTAAAATCGATAGTGCTTAGCAGAACCGCCACCAAACCGTCGCTTGAATTTTCAAACTTTATAAATAAGTAAATAACATAAACAACTGCAACAACAAACCCTGCATGAATGATTTTAATAATCGTTTTTCTTTTAGTGATCAACGTATAGATATATATCACAATAAAATAACTTGCCAGTGGCGCACGGGAGAGGGCAAATATAATAGCAAGGAATGACGCGGCCAGTGCCATCATCCCAAAATTGTTTATTTTAAGTTTATTGTTATCGGTGGTATATAAACTTAAAATTATTGATAGAGCAATTAAAGTTGCTGCGGCGTATTCAAGCGGGTTCGAGAAAAAGCTGGCAAAACGGCGGTACCCGCCGTCTGATTCAAATGTTGTAACCAAACCAAATGAACCACCCGATTCCATATTGAAAAAATAAAAGATGTAATCGGTAAAGCCCGTGTAAGTTTGCATTTGAACACCTACTGCTAACTCAACGCATAGCACTGCCCCTGCAGCAACTGTAAGCAGTGCCACATAACTAAAGTATTTATTTATATAAACGTCTTTCGGATCGAACAACCGGCCTGCAAAATAAACCGCGATATAAAACGACATGCTTTTTAACGCTAGTAGTCGACCAAGAAAGTTTTGTTCGCCAATGGGTAAAATTGTATAAAGTACGGTGTAACCTAAAAAAGCTAAAATAAGATAGTCAATCAAGTGAAATTTGGGCCAGCGTTTAAGATTGATAAAGTTTAGGGTTAGAACGCTTGATACCAGTATCTCTTTAAAAAATTGAAAAAAGGGGATAAGGGTTTTTAACCCGAGCATAAAAGTAACCGACATAGCGGTTGTATAAATTGATAGGCCAAAAATTAAGAATATAAGTATGCCCGCACGGTTTCCTTTTAAAACCTCTTTCATGGCTACAAAAAAGGCTACAATAAAGATCAAAGGAAAAATAAACATATGGGCCGGGAAAGGTTGAAATTTTGAGTGCCAAATTAAGTTTTTTAACCTGAACAATCATGTTTTAAAGAGTTAATTAGGTAAACAGTTTATTTACAGCTAATTTTTAAATGCAGATAATGGCACATAATTATTAATATTGCCTCCCGCAATAAGTACCGCTATTTAAATGCAACCCTGCAATACTGAAAGTAAAATTACATACCGCGCTAACAAAATCAATTCGTTGCAGGCGTTAAGGGCATTAGCAGCTGTTCTTGTCATGCTTTATCATGGTACAACATTAATACGCCAGGAAACGGGTTATACATATTTGGCTAATATTTTTACTGTCGGATTTATGGGCGTCGACATATTTTTTGTGCTCAGCGGTTTCATAATTTTTTATACTTACACTTCTAAAACGGTTCATGCTGGCGGTTTTTTAAAGAAACGCTTTATAAGGGTAGTGCCTATTTATTGGATTGTGATAATTGGACTGATATTAATTCATGTCAAGTATCCGGCATCAAATCAGGCCGAACTAAACACCGCTTGTACTATAGCAGCATCTTTCACTTTATATCCAAGCAAGCTTTATGTGCTCGGCGTAGCGTGGACTTTAACATATGAAATCCTTTTTTATATTGTATTTGCGTTAACTGCCTCGTGTAATATCAAATGGTTCTTTTACACTTTTTTGGCGTGGTGCGTATTAATAATAGCGTTTTACATCCTTCAAATTAAATCATCCATTTTTGCGGTTAACGCATTAACTAATCCGGTTATTTTAAACTTTGGTTTTGGTTGTATCATTGCTTATCTATTTAAAAAGCATCAAACCTTAAAGCACTGGGGATGGGTAGCATGTTTTGGTTTTGTTTTGCTCCTCGTTACTTGTCTTACCTATTATTTTGCGGTAAGCAAAGATGCCCGCGATCCGGCTTATACCTCAGATATGAGCAGGGTTTATTTGTTTGGTATACCGAGTGCTATTTTGATCTGTGGCTTGCTTTACTTTAAACGTCATGTTCCGAAGCTATTTGTTGCAATTGGCGATGCATCATATTCGCTTTACCTAATCCATGCTGCCCTGATAACTTTTATGCTGCGTTTTTTTCTTAAAGCACATCTGTTGCAAACGCAAAACAGACTTAATGTTCTGATAATTTCTACAATCATTTTTGCGATGACGATAGGAATAAGTTTATTATTTTACAAATACATTGAGAAACCTTTGATTAAACAATTGAACAAGCGCAAATCAAATAATACAGTTTGGTAATTGCGGTATTTATGGCCAGATTGTTTTTTTTGACTCCAAGAAACCTTCTTTAACTCCGTTATAAAGATAACCAGCCTTTTTACTACGACCGCGAAGCTTAAAATAGGTAAATAAAAGCAGGTAATATGCGGCACTGCTTACGAAGTAAACAGGCCAAAAAACAGGGTTGCCGTATTTTCTTAGAAACCACAAACGGTTACGACTGGTATAATAATGAATGATGGGGCTTAGGGCGCCTTCATTCCCGGGTTTCTGTACTTTAGCAGATACCCCCGCTTCATGGTAAATTTTTGCAGATGGTAAATAATGCAACTCATAGCCAAAATCGCGAAGCCGGTAAGAAAGCTCCACATCTTCATAATATAAAAAGAAACGCTTATTAAAAAGACCGGTTCTGGATAAGCTTTCATTTCTAAGAAGCATACAGCAACCCGTTAACCAATCTGCATTTTTAAATGTGCTTAAGTCATGAGTTGTAGGGGTGTTTTTTCCGGAGTAAACCATACCGGCAACCTGGTTAAAACCTCCCTTGCCGTTCCAGATCTTGCTTTTATCATGTAGCCAGTAAATAGCTGGTTGCACAGCGGCTGCTGCTACATGATCAGTTAAATGCTTATAAAGTTTTGTTATAAAATCTTCGTCAACAATGGTATCAGTATTTATAAGTAACGAATAAGCGTAACCGTGCGCAATACTATATTCTAAGGCCCGGTTATTACCTTCGGCAAAGCCAAGGTTTTCATTGTTTTCGATGTAAATTAATTCAGGGAAGCGGGCATGAATTGCGTCTAACGACTGATCGGTCGATCCGTTATCAGTAATAATAATATCAAACAACTTTTCATTACAATACTGTTTTAGCGACAAAATGCAATTTATAGTGTGAACTGGGGTGTTCCAATTAAGTAATATCAACGCAACCGGTTTGTGCATGTGCTTTGTTAAATATGTATTTACAGATTGCAATATTACGGTGCCTGATCTAAAAACACGTATTTGCCAAAAAAAACATCCCGGCCGGTATTATTTATCTTTTTATTTAATCCTTATCTTCGCAACCAATAAAGTCGACTTATGAACTACCTCAATTCAGATATAAAAGATTTAAAGCAACTTGGTAAAGACAGGCATGAAGAATATGTTAATGCAAATCCATTCCCAAGTATTGTGTTTGATGATTTCTTTAATGTAGATGTATTGAACAAAGTAGTAGATGATTTTCCAGACTTGTCTAAACAAAAGGATATCATTACATATGACAACCACAACGAAAAGAAATTTGAGGCAAAAGGCGAAAGGTATTTCAGCGATACTATCAAAGCATTCATGCATTATCTAAATTCACAGCCAGTTTTAGAATTCCTACAAGAGTTGACCGGTATAAAAGAAACGCTAGTGCCCGACCCTTATTTTATGGGCGGAGGTTACCATGAAATAAAGCCTGGTGGGTTGTTAAAAGTACATGCAGATTTCAATAAACACGATCTTACTAAACTCGATCGAAGAATAAACCTGTTGGTTTATTTAAATAAAGATTGGGAAGAAAGCTATGGCGGCCACTTTGAGCTGTGGGATGAGGATATGACCAAAGCTCACAGAAAGGTACTGCCTGTGTTTAACAGGGTAGCCATTTTCTCAACTACCGATTTTTCTTACCACGGCCACCCTGATGCGCTTACTTGCCCGCCAGATAGAAGCCGTAAATCGCTTGCATTGTATTACTACTCAAATGGCCGACCTAAAAATGAGATAAGTGATAGAGCACATGCTACAGTTTTTGTAAACAGGGCGGGTAAAGCTGACGATGTTGAAAAAGAGCCGACAACAATTAAAGATGTATTGCGCGCAGCTACGCCCCCTGTATTGTGGAAATATCTTAAAAAGATGTTTAAATAATTTTAAGTATTAACACACCATAAATGCTTGCTTGCACAAAAGGTTAAATTTTGTCTCCAATTATGTGGTGTTAATTGTCTTAAACGTTATCCCTTTCAATGAGATAGTATGGCTAAAAACTACTTGTATAATTTGTTGCTCACGCTATCCAATTTGCTATTTCCTATATTAAGTTTCCCTTATATATCCAGGATATTAGGGCCAGAGGGCGTTGGCAAAGTTCAATTTGTATTTTCATTCGCGCAATATTTTGCTTTAATAGCCGGTTTCGGAATTCCTATTTACGGCATGAGAGAGATTGCCCGTTATCACAACGACAAGCAGGGGCGGTCGATGGTGTTTTCTGAGTTGATTACCATTTACGTTCTAACAAGCATTTGCTTAACCGCGCTATATATTGCCGTAATCTATTTATTTCCGTATTTCCGTATCGATCGTGAAATGTATAAAGCGGCAATATTGCTGGTGCTGTTGGGCTGCTCATATGTAGAATGGGTTTACACGGGTTTAGAGGAATTTAAATCGATTGCATTGCGGTCTGTCGCTTTTAAGATTATTGGATTACTATTAATGTTCTTATTTATCCGTGATGCGGCCGATTACAGTTTTTATTTATACCTGATCATGTTTTCTTACTTGGGTAATAATATACTGAGCCTTATATTATTAAGAAATAAAATAGGTTTTGTGACTAGGGGCATGCGGCTGAAAAGGCATATAACACCTTTATTATTCATTTTTGGCTCTACAATAGCTGCGAGCATGTATGCCGATAGCGATACCATTTTATTAGGCTTCCTTTCAGATAGTAAGTCTGTGGGCTTGTACACGGCGGCGGTTAAACTAAGCAAGATTAGTATCCCGATTGTTACCTCTATGGGTGTAATACTAATTCCTAAAATAGCTAAAGAATTTGCTGAGAAGAACTTAGCCGAAGTGCAACTTATTCTTAACCAAACATTTAGGTTTGTAGTGTTTTTTGGGGTACCCATTGGGTTTGGGCTTGTGTTATTGGCTCCTGAATTTATTACTCTATTTTCTGGAAAAGCATTTTTGGAAGCAACAAACAGTATGCGCATTTTGTCGCTTTTACCGTTGATCATAGGATTTGCACATATATTGCTGTTTATGATTTTAGTACCGTCAGGTAGAAACAAAGAAATGTTTGTGTGTGTGATGGGCGGCTTGATCACCTGTTTGGTGTTAAACTTTTTATTGATCCCGCCATTTCAACAGATTGGCTCCTCGATAGCAAATATTTGCTCAGAAATTGTGGTAACCCTTTTGTATATCTATTTTATAAATAAGAATTTTTCATTTAGTTATCAGTGGTCTTTACTGCCAAAAGCAATTGCGAGCGCACTTGTCTTTATTCCGGTAATATGGGTAGAGAAACATATTGCATTACCGTTGGCTATTAAACTTGCTGTATCTATTAGTGTTTGTGCTTTATTTTATGTAGCTGTGCAATACATTCTGTTCAAAAATAATTTTGTATTTGAGGTGGTAGATGTAATGAAAACGAAATTTAATAAAACAGTTAAGGAATGAATATCTCGGTAGTAATTGCCACTTATAACGGGCAGAAATACCTTGAGCAGCAAATTGAATCGATATTACGGCAAACTGTTACGCCCGATGAAATTATAGTTTGCGACGACTGCTCAACAGACGGCACCGCAGCAATATTGGAAAGCTACAAACAGCAGGAATTACTCACTTATGTAGTTAACAATGCTCAATTGGGTGTAATCGGGAACTTTAAAAAAGGCGTGGCGCTTGCCAAAGCAGGAAATTATATTTCCCTGTCAGATCAGGACGATGAGTGGATGCCCGATAAGTTAGAGAAATGCGCAAACCTTTTAAAAACAATTGATAGCGAACGAATGCCATGCATGGTGTATTCTGACCTAATGCTGGTAGATAAGGATGATAATATATTAAATATGTCCTTTTGGAACGAGGTGGGGCAACAAGAAAAATATCAGCATAATTTACAAACGTTGTTGTTCAACCAGTTTGTAAATGGCTGCACAATGTTGTTCAATCCCGCCTTGGCGCGGATGTTTAGCGAGATTCCTAACCAAGTACGTTTTCATCATGATGACTGGATAGCCGTAGCGGCTTTCGCTTTTGGCAACGTACAGCGAATCGATGAGCCTTTGGTTAGGTATCGTAAACATGATAATAACGTTACTATAGAGGCTGATAAAAAACCCCGAAGCCGCTATCGGAGCATTAGAGAACAGCTTTTAAAAGTAGTAAAAGGACAGGACGATTTCCTGGCAATACGCCTGGAATTAGCGAATTTATTTTATGGTGAATACGCATTAAAAATGACGGGCGAGGTAAAGATGTATTTTGAAAAGTTCCTGTCATTACAAAAACGTTCTTACTTTTTTAAAAAGCTTGCATTTAGAAAAATGGTAATGAAGTTTAAGATAGGTAATTGAATTAATCAACCTTTTTTACCTTCAGTCGTAACGAGTTTCCAATCACGATCACATCTGAAAAAGCCATGGCTAACGCGCCAACCATTGGATTTAAAAAGCCTAAGGCAGCAACAGGTATAGCTATAATGTTGTAAGCAAAAGCCCAAAACAAGTTTTGTTTGATGGTAAGCAAAGTGTGCCTGCTTATTTGTAAAAATTTTACTATCGACTTTAAATCAGTATTTAACAGCACTACCCTTGCTGATTGAATTGCTATCTGGCTTGCATCGTTCATTGACACACCAACATCGGCCTGGGTAAGTGCAGGGGCATCGTTTATGCCGTCGCCTATCATAACAGTTTTGCCTTTTTTGCGGTAAACGTCAACTATATTTAGTTTATCATCGGGAAGCATTTCTGCATGTATATCTTCAATTCCAATTTGCTGCGCAACCTTAAGGCAGCGGGATTTTTTATCACCACTTAACAACACAGGGGTAATACCGGCTTTTTTTAATTGTTTTATCAGTTCGGCAGCATCTGGTTTTATGGTATCATCAACAGCGATACGTGCTATCAAAACCTGGTTTTGATAAAGCGATAAGTTAAAGTCATCGTTTACTTGGTGTTTTGCCGTTCCCAGGAAATAATGGTTACCATAAATATCTTCCGCTCGCATGCCCAGGCCGCGTTCTTCTTTAGCCGATTTTAAGATCAGTTTTAGCTGCTCTTCTCCCTTTAACCCCAGCACTAAAGACTTCGCGATGGGGTGATTAGACCGTTCTTCTATTGCGGTTATGGCACCTTTAATAAAAGCCAGATCAAACCCTGCTTCGGCCTCTATCTGCTGTATGCTGAATTTCCCTGTTGTAAGCGTGCCGGTTTTATCAAACAAAACATATTTCGTGTTAGCTACTGCTTCGATAGTGTCACCACCTTTGATCAGGATGCCATTTTTGGCAGCGCGGCCTAAACCTACCATGACAGCTGTGGGCGTCGCTAATCCCATAGCACAGGGGCAGGATATAACCATTACGGCGATGGCATTCATCATAGCGTGCTGCAATCCTGCGCCGGTTGCTAAATAGGTGATAGCAAATGTAAGTAAGGCTATAAGTATAACAACCGGTACAAAAATGGATGCTACTTTATCTCCTAGTTTTTGCACTGGCGGTTTGGCTGCCTGCGCCTTTTTCATTAAATCGATGATTTGCGAAAGTATACTGTTACTACCCACTTTGGTAGCCATAATTTTAAGGTTACCTTGTTGTACAATAGTGCCGCCAATAACCGTATCATATTTAGTTTTGGCTATAGGTACGCTTTCGCCGGTGATCATAGCTTCGTTAATCAGCGCATCACCAGATATAATTTCACCATCTACCGGCACTTGGTCGCCCTCGTTAATTAACAGCATATCACCGGTTTGTACTGAAGTAGCCGGGATAACCTCTGTTCCGTCCTTAAGAATTCGGATAGCATTAACCTGCTGAAATTTCATCAGGTCCTTTACAGCGGATGTGGTTTGATTGACAGACCTTTTTTCAAAAACATTACCTAATAACACCAATGTGATAATTGTAGCACAGGTTTCATAAAATAAGTAAGATTCGCCAAGGTGCTGAACAGTACCGATCAGGCTATAAATAAATGCCGAAGCAGAACCTACAAAAATGAGCACGTCCATGTTGGGCAAACCATTTTTTACAGAGCTATAAGCGCTTTTTCCGAAGTGAAGGCATCCAACAATAAACACTGGCAGGCATAGCAGGAGTTGTACTATGGGGTTGTGCAAAAAGTGCCAGCTAAACAACATGTGCAGCAGAAGCGGGGCGGTAAAAATGGCGCAAAAAGTAAATTTATTTTCAACCTTATTATAAAATGGAGCTGATTGAGGATGATCTTCATTTACCACTTTAAAACCAAGACCTTCGATATCTTTGATTATCTGAGGCAAAACCGATTGATCGGCCGTGCTAAATTTTACCTCTTCAGATGCGAAACTTACCAGTACATTTTCAAAGCCTTTCTTTTCCAATAGCTTATGAATGCTCATCGCACAATTGTTGCAATGCATCCCTGTAACATTCAACTCAACTAATTGCTCTGCCATGTATGACAAATTTAGTCATTAATTAAAATCGTTCTAAATAATTAGGGTAAGGCGATTGTAATTTTAAAAAACCTTTGCAAATTGGCTTAAGATTTCTATTTTTGCAGCCTCCAATACGGTAGATGTAGCTCAGTTGGTTAGAGCATCGGTTTGTGGTACCGAGGGTCGTGGGTTCGAGCCCCATCATTTACCCAGAAGCCTCTCATGAAATGAGAGGCTTCTTTTGTTTAATCAAAATCATCTCTAAGTGTTCACGTTCACGGCCGTGAACACCCGCAAAAATTAATAAATACCTAATAATCAATTAGTTGGCTTTTTGATATTTTTATTTTCTGTCGATTTAGGATAAAAAGGTACTGTTACGCATGTTATCCCTTCAAGTCCCCTCTTCAAAACGGAGACTTTTTTTGCTGATTAGAAACAGGTTTAAATAAAATATAAAATTCATAAACAATTTAATTTCTTACAAGTTAAATAGACATCGATAGTGATGAACAAAAATTGTAAGGATGAACAATAATAATAAACTAACACGCCGCCAATTAGTGGCGGGATTAGGAACCACGCTTGCAGCTGCGGCAGTTTCTCCTGTTATTGCCGGCAATGGCTTAAGTTTAAAGCCAGCAGATGGCCCTGCAAAGATCAGCGACCCTACCAAATTACACCCTAAACCACCATTCAGGAGCCAACCACAACCCTGGCCTGGTTTGCAAAGTAAAATGGATCCTGTTCCGGATTGTGGTGAAACCAGTTATAAAGGCTCGGGCCGGTTACAGGGCCGCAAGGCGCTGATCACCGGTGGCGATTCTGGTATGGGTAGGGCAGCAGCTATTGCTTATGCCAGGGAAGGCGCAGATGTAGCCATCAACTATTATCCAACGGAAGAGCAGGATGCCCAGGAAGTGATTGCCCTGATCAAAAAGGAGGGACGCAAAGCCATCGCTATACCCGGCGATCTTAGGAGCGAAGAGTTTTGCAAGCAACTGGTTCAAAAAACGGTGAGCGGCCTGGGTGGGCTGGATATTATTGTAAATAATGCCGGTCGTCAGCAATCTGTCAACTCTATAGCCGATCTAACCACCGAAGAGTTTGACGCTCACATGAAAACCAATATTTACGCACCTTTTTGGATTATCAAAGAAGCATTACCTCATTTGCCGGCCGGTTCTGCAATTATAGGTACTACATCTGAGCAGGCGTATGACCCGTCACCAGATCTGTACGCTTATGCGCAAACCAAAGCAGCAACTATGAATTATGTTAAATCTTTAGCTAAACAGTTAGGCCCTAAAGGTATACGTGTAAATGGTGTGGCACCCGGGCCGGTTTGGACTGCGCTGCAGATAAGCGGAGGAGCACAACCCGAGAAACAGCAGATGTTTGGTAGCTGGACTATGCTGGGCAGGCCCGGCCAACCTGCTGAATTAGCGTCTATTTATGTACAATTGGCAGCAGCCGATGCCAGCTTTGCCACCGGGCAAATCTATGGTTCATCAGGTGGTGTGGGAATGCCTTAATTTAAAAAAATGAGAAAAGCAATAATCATAATAATGCTCGGTTTTGGAACAGTAGCCAAAGCCCAGATCCCACAGCCAGATCCGGATACTACGGCTAAACATTTTTTAATTGTAGCCAGTATTAAAAATTTACAGGAAGTAAGCGCGGCCGAACTTGCCTCTCAACAGGCAAAACGTACAGATGTAAGATCTTTTGGGCAAATGATGTTAAAAGATCATGGTAGTGCCGAGCAACAACTTTTGCAGCTGGCTAAAAAAAGGCGCATCGATTTGCCACCTGCAGCTACCGGCGGTGTTAAGCCCGATTTGATGCTCAAGAATGCCGGTGCCAAGTTCGATCAGATGTATGTTCATGCAATGGTTAGCGGGCATAATAATACGGTGCAAACCTTCCAGAATTACGCAATAACCGGTAAAGACCCTGAAGTAAAAGCCTTTGCCCAACAAATGCTGCCAACTTTAAAACACCATTTGGAAGAAATCAAGGCTATAGATGAAAAATTAAAAATGGAAGCAAAGCGTTAACTTAGTTTAAAACCGCTATCACTTACCCAAATGCTTTAATAAAAATGGCGACCTAATTTAGGTCGCCATTTTTATTAATCCGTACATCATTAAATAAACTTAGTCATAAGCCGGTTATCCGAATCCAAATCTTAAAGTGTTTCAATTAATGCAGCAATAATACCGACATGCCGTATTAAAGAATTTTAGCCGCGTGTATCAGTAATCCTAAATCTCAGTTTACTTTGAAGTCGTTCAGTAGTAAGGCTTTTTATGTTTATAACCTTCCATTAAAACAATTCTTTCGAGTTTTTATTAACAATTTATAAATGCTAATATTTTTAGTATTATTTTTGTCGATAAGTTATGGATGAGTTCTACATAGATGTAACATTAAGCCAGGGATTAACCCGGATACAGGTGGACGAAGTGTCGCCCGAGCAGTGGGATATGCCTTATGCGCCGCAGTTTATAATTGAATTTCATAACGGCAAAGAATTTATAACACTTACCATGCATTTGGAAGATGGAAAATGGTATGATCGTAATAAGCGAATTTCTGAAGATGATAAACAACTGCGTTACTTTGAACTTAACGCCGATAATTATAATCCATATTATCAAAGTCCGCTTAACGAAGATGCCATCCAGTTGATAGGGCAGGCTATAGGCCGGCATATGCTGGTTCATTTAACCGCGTATATGGCCTTATTTATACCCGTGTTTCCTAACCCGGATTTGAACTGACCACTTAAACAGAGCCGAGATGACTGATGCCAGGAAAGAAATTATTAACCGGTTACAAAAAGATATTTTGCAACTGCAGGGTTTTAAATTGCCAACAGCATCTACACAAACGATAGGGCTTGGCCCGGTTGAAAAGGCTTTCCCAAACGGCGTTTTCCCGGTTGGTGCGGTTCATGAATTTTTAAGCGCCGAACCCGAACATGCTGCTGCTTGTGGTGGTTTTGTGGCCGGCATTTTAAATTCCCTGATGATGCAAGGGGGTGCATGTTTATGGATAAGCGTATCGCGCAGCCTGTTCCCGCCCGCGCTAAAAGCCTTTGGTGTAGAGCCTGATAAGGTAATTTTTATTGACTTAAAACGGGAGCGGGATGTATTATGGGCTACAGAAGAGGCCCTTAAATGCGAAGGTTTAGCAGGAGTGGTAGCCGAATTAAAGCAAGTAAGCTTTACACAATCGCGCAGGTTACAGCTGGCGGTTGAGAACAGCCGCGTTACGGGATTTATAATGCGTAAAGATATCCGTAAACTAACTGCTACTGCTTGTACTGCACGTTGGAACATTACATCATTACCCAGCGAATTAGAGGCCGGTATGCCTGGAGTTGGTTTCCCGAGATGGAATGTGGAATTGTTGAAAGTACGCAACGGTAACCCCGGGCAGTGGACTATTGAGTGGCAAGGCGGTGGTTTCGTTGCTATTAATCACAATCCTTCAAACCTGCAATCGCAAACACTACAGGCAGCTAATTTGGTTGCGATGTCAGACTATTTGGCTGGTGATGAATTACAAGCGCAGATCTTAAACGTTGGTTAAGCATGCAAAAAAGATTTGTTGCCATATGGTTTCGTTACTTAATAACGGATTGGATGATTATCCGCCATCCCGAACTTAATGGCGTTCCTATGGTTTTTGCAGCGCCGGATCATGGGCGTATGTTGGTCACATCTGCCAACTTATTTGCAATTAACGAAGGTGTACATATTGGTATGCCTGTTGCAGATGCAAAAGCAATTATTACGGCGTTAAAGGTATTTAATGATAAACCTGGCCGTGATGCCAGTTTATTAAAAGCACTTGGTGAGTGGTGCATCAGGTACACTCCCATAATAGCTGTTGATATGCCCGATGGTTTAATATTGGATGTAAGTGGCTGTACCCATTTATGGGGAGGGGAAAGGGCCTATTTAAAGGAGATCATTACCCGGTTCAAAAGCCAAGGTTACTATGTACGGGCGGCTATGGCCGATACAGTTGGAGCGGCCTGGGCAGTATCTCGCTATGGCAGCGTAACACCACTTATTGATAAAGGGGCGCATGCAGCTGCTTTGCTTGCGCTGCCACCTGCAGCCTTGCGCTTAGATGAAACCAATGTACAACGCCTGCAAAAATTGGGGCTGCATAGCATTAAAAGCTTTATCGATATGCCTCGCTCGGTCTTACGTCGCCGTTTTGGTGAAGGCGTATTGATCAGATTGGGGCAGGCGCTGGGCACAGAGGATGAAGTGATCAATCCTATACATATTATACCACCTTACCAGGAAAGGCTGCCTTGCCTGGAAGCCATCCGTACAGTTACAGGCATTGAGATAGCTATTCAAAAGTTATTAGCAGCCCTTTGCCTGCGTTTGCAGGCCGAAGGAAAAGGGCTGCGTACTGCCATTTTAAAGGGTTACAGGGTCGATGGCAGGGTAGAGCAGGTGCAAATAGGTACTAACACTGCAACTTATAACACCAGCCATCTTTTTAAGTTGTTTGAATTGAAGATTGCCCATATTGAACCTGCGCTGGGCATAGAACTGTTTGTGATGGAGGCTGCTAAAGTGGAAGATGTATCACCCATGCAGGAAGCTTTGTGGGCAGGAAAGCCCGGCGTGGATGATTTAGCAGTGGCCGAATTGCTGGATAAGATAGCCGGCAAGGTTGGTGCTGAAACCATTCACCGCTATTTGCCTGACGAGCATTACTGGCCCGAACGCTCATTAAAAAAAGCGGCATCTTTAAACGAAAAGCCTGCTATTGACTGGCGAAATGATAAACCCCGTCCTACGCAGCTTTTAGCACAGCCTCAGCCAATTGATGTAACCGCTCCCGTTCCCGATTATCCGCCTATGGTATTTATTTATCAGGGTAAGCGGCATTACGTGCGTAAGGCGGATGGCCCCGAGCGTATTGAACGCGAGTGGTGGCTGGATGATGGGCAACACCGTGATTATTACAATGTGGAAGATCAGGACGGGCAGCGGTACTGGGTTTTTAGATCAGGGCATTACAGCGGATCGGGTGACGATCAGTGGTTTATACATGGTTTTTTTGCATAATGAAGTATACAGAATTACAGGTAACCAGCAACTTTACTTTTTTGCGTGGCGCTTCTCATCCCGAGGAGTTAGTAGAACATGCGCATAAATTAGGTTACAACGCCATTGCCATAACAGACCGCAATAGCTTTGCGGGGATAGTACGCGGACATGCGGTTGCAAAAAAAATGGGATATGCTATAAGGCTTATTCCTGCGTGCAGGTTAGATCTGCTCGACGGGCCAAGTTTACTCGCTTATCCAACATGCAGGGAAGCGTACAGCCGCTTGTCTAATTTACTCACGATTGGTAACCTGCGTGCCGAAAAGGGACAGTGCCATTTATACAAGGCTGATGTATTTGCGTATGCCGAGGGAATGAAGTTTATTATAATTCCGCCTGATGTATTGAATGAAACCTTTGAGTTCGAGGCCACCTTTCAGCAGCATTTAAATGATTACGCTGGGGCATTTGGAAGCCATGTGTATCTTGCCGCAACACGTTATTATCAGGGTGATGATGGTAAAAAAATGTTCAGGTTAGCGCAGCTTTCTAAAGCTACAGGCATCCCGCTGGCAGCAACCAATGATGTACATTACCACGAGCCTGCCCGGCGGCAATTACAAGATGTACTTACTTGTGTACGCGAAAAGTGCACTATCCAAACAGCTGGATTTAAACTTCATCAAAATGCCGAGCGCTATCTAAAACCCATAGATGAGATGGAGCGCTTGTTTCAGAGATATCCGGATGCCATAGCTAACAGCCAGGCCATAGCGGATGCCTGCAACTTTTGCTTAAGCGAACTTAAATACGTTTACCCGGAAGAAATAACAAACGATGGGCGCACCCCGCAACAGGAACTGGTGCACTTAACCTGGCAGGGCGCAAAAGAACTGTACCCGGATGGAATTCCTGAGAAAGTCGAAAACTCAATAATAGAAGAGCTGGACTTTATGGAAAAAAGAAATTATGCGTCGTACTTTTTAACTGTTTACGATTATGTGCATTTTGCCAGAAGCAGGAATATTTTATGCCAGGGGCGGGGCTCGGCAGCAAATTCTGTGGTTTGTTATTGCCTGGGTATAACATCGGTGGATCCATCTAAATTTAATCTGCTTTTTGCACGGTTCATGTCTGATGCGCGTGACGAACCGCCTGATATAGACGTGGATTTTGAGCATGAACGCCGTGAGGAGGTGATCCAATACATTTATGAAAAGTATGGGCGCGATCGATCTGCAATTGTAGCTACCGTGACACAGGAGCGGCATAAAGGTGCTATACGGGATGTGGGTAAGGCAATGGGTTTATCCGGCGATACCATTACCCGCATATCTAAATCTGTTTGGGATTTTACCGAAGAGTTTCTCCAAGGCGATAATTTAAAGGAACAGGGCCTCAATCCTGATGATCCGCATCTAAAAAAAGTTCTTGAACTTACCAGCCAGCTTTTAGGTTTCCCAAGGCAATTAGGGCAGCATACCGGCGGTTTTGTAATTACAAAAGGTAAATTATCCGATCTGTGCCCGATAATGAACGCCCGCATGGATAACCGCACCTGTGTAGAATGGAACAAAGATGATATTGATACGCTTGGATTTTTAAAGGTAGATGTGTTAGGCCTTGGCATGCTTACCTGCATCCGCAAAGCTTTTGATCTGGCAAAAAAGCATTATAATTTAGACCTCACGCTTGCAAAGATCAACAAAGAAGATGACCCTAAAGTATATGATATGATCTGCGAGGCAGATACTTTAGGGGTTTTCCAGATAGAAAGCCGTGCACAAATGTCGATGTTGCCACGGTTGAAACCGCGGAAATTTTATGACCTGGTGATAGAGGTAGCCATTGTGAGGCCCGGCCCTATACAGGGCGATATGGTGCACCCATATTTACGCCGACGGGATGGATTAGAAGAGGAAAAATATCCCAACGAAGAATTAAGGCCAATTTTAACACGGACTAAAGGAGTGCCCTTATTCCAGGAGCAGGCTATGGAAATAGCTATGGTTGCTGCAAATTTTACAGCTACCGAGGCTGATGAGTTACGCAGGAGCATGGCCACCTTTAAAGCCAAAGGCATGGTAAGTGGTTTTCAAAGAAAACTGATAGACGGGATGGTTAACCGCGGTTATGAGGAAGATTATGCCAAAAGGATCTTTCGCCAGCTGGAAGGCTTTGGCAGTTACGGTTTTCCGGAAAGCCACGCGGCAAGCTTTGCATTATTGGTATATGTATCATCCTGGTTAAAATGCTACCATCCGGATGTATTTGCCGCCGCCTTGTTAAACAGTTTACCTATGGGGTTTTATCAGCCTGCTCAAATTGTGATTGATGCGCGAAACCATGGTGTGGTAGTACATCCTGCAGATATCAGTTATTCATTTTGGGATAATACTTTAGAAGAAAAAGAAGGCACGTACTGTGATTTGCGTATTGGGTTCAGGCAAATAAAAGGACTTAAGGAAGAGGAACTCATCATTTTTACCAAGGCACGTAAAAAGACGGAGTTCAAAACCATTACTTCATTAAGGGATGCGGGATTATCGCAATTGTCATTAGAGAAACTGGCGGATGCAGATGCTTTCCGCTCTTTAGGATTAGATCGCAGGCAGGCCTTATGGGAAGTAGCTGCACTGGCAGATATGCCGGTAGCTTTATTTGCCGGCCAGCCATCAGAAAGTGTCATTGAAACCCAGGTTGAATTACCTTTAATGGCCGTTTCAGAGCACGTGATAGAAGATTACGCCACTACATCATTATCTTTAAAGGCGCACCCGGTAAGCTTTTTAAGGGAAAAACTGGATCTGCTTCGGATAACACCTACCGGCCAACTCCACGAAGTAGCCGATGGCACATTTTTAAAAGTAGCAGGACTGGTATTAGTAAGGCAAAGGCCGGGTACAGCTAAAGGGGTTTGTTTTATAACTATCGAGGATGAGTCGGGCTTTACTAACCTGGTTGTGTTTCAGAATATTTTTGATAAATACCGTAAAGAAATATTGCAGGCGAGGCTTTTAATGGTTGAGGGTAAGTTGCAGCGTGAAGGGATAGTGGTGCATATTGTTGTTAGCCGCTGTTTTGATATAACTAAAATGCTGGGTGGACTTACGCAAACAAACAAAGAGAATTTACCGGTGCTCACCCTTTCCAGGGCAGACGAAACGACAAACCCTTTCCCTTCATCGCTTGATAAGAATTTGAAAGGAAGGGATACCACCAAAAAGGACATCTTTTACGGCGGGCGAAATTTTAGATAATTTGAATATTTAAAGCAGAATTTTTTTACCAGTACATTTAATACTCCCTTACCAGCAGTCCGTCTGCAAAGTCGCGCAGGTATTGTTTACTGTCTTCCGGTAAGTTGATCTTTTCTAATGCTTCAAAAGCTTTCTCTGCATAAGCTTGCATTTCCTCCTCAGCAAACCGGCGAATATCCAGCTGATTATAAATTTGAGTGACTGCAGTCACCTTTTCAGAATGATTGAAAGTTGTCGTTGAAAGCCATTTATTAAGATCGATCACCTGCTCGTTTTTAACCAGTTCAAGTGCTTTAATTAACAGGTAGGTTTTTTTGTTAGAGATAATATCCCCGCCAACCTGCTTCCCAAATTTTTCGGGGTTACCATATACATCCAGTATATCATCCTGTAGTTGAAAGGCAATACCTAATTGTTCGCCAAATTCGCACAAAAGGTCGGCATCTTGCTGATCGGCATTACCTATCAGTGCACCTATCTTTAAAGCTCCACCCAGTACAACTGCTGTTTTTAAACGGATCATATTGATGTATTCAGCAATGCTGATGTTATCGCTTGTTTCAAAAGTCATATCCAGTTGCTGGCCTTCGCAAACACCTACAGCAGTATTGTTAAAAACGTCAAGCACCTGGCGTAAAATTTCGTTACGTACCTGCATCATCAGCTTGTAGCCCTCTATCAGCATTACATCGCCAGAGAGTATTGCTACATTTTGGTTCCATTTTTCGTGTACAGTGATCTTACCACGACGGATAGGCGCGTTATCCATAATATCGTCATGCATTAGCGTAAAGTTATGGAACACCTCTATAGCAAGCGCCGGAGGAAGTGCCGACTCCACATCGCCCCCGAAAAGATCACATGCCATCAGCAATAGGGCAGGGCGCATGCGTTTGCCACCTAAAGCCAAAATATAGCTGATGGGTTCGTAAAGTTCTGCCGGATACACCGGGTATTTTAATTCAGATACTGATTTCGCAATCAGCAATTGCAGGTCTTCTAATTTTCTCATTGTGTATTTATCGGTTGTGCAAATGGTTAAAAGTAAAAGTATATTCTACTGCTAACCAATGCCAATCAATTCAATGCTAATCATTTACCAGTGTAAAGTCGATTTGTTTTTTGGTAAGGTCAACATTTTTAACCCTTATTTTCACTTCATCGCCTAACTGGTAAACCTTCTTTTTACGCTGCCCTATGATAGCGTAGTTCTTTTCGTCCAAAGTGTAAAAATCGTCGCTGATATCTCGCAGGCGGATCATCCCCTCACATTTATTTTCAATAATTTCTACATACATGCCCCATTCCGTCACACCAGAGATAATGCCCGTAAATATATTGCCAACCTGATCTTTCAGGTATTCGGCCTGTTTGTATTTCACTGATGAGCGCTCCGCATCTGCGGCTTTTTTCTCCATGGCGCTGCTGTGCTTGCATAACTCTTCGTAATGGTCAGCATTGGCGCTTTGGCCACCATTAAGGTAATGGAACAGCAAACGGTGCACCATTACATCCGGGTATCGGCGAATAGGTGAGGTGAAATGCGTGTAATGATCAAAAGCCAAACCATAATGGCTTGAAGTTTTAGTGGTATATATAGCCTTGGCCATTGAACGGATAGCCAGATGGGTAAGCACGTTCTGTTCTTTTTTGCCTTCAACATCTTCCATCAGATGATTAAGCGAGCGGGCTATTTCCTTATCGTTTTTGGTGTTGATCTTGTAACCAAACCTGGATGCAAATTGGGCAAAACTGGCCAGCGCATCTGGTTTTGGCGAATCGTGTGCGCGGTAAACAAAGGTGTATTTGTGTTTACCTTTACCCATTTTGCTTACATACTCCGCCACTTTACGATTAGCCAAAAGCATGAAATCTTCAATAAGCTTATGGGCATCCTTGCGCTCTTTAACATAAACACCGGTTGGTTTACCGGTTTCATCCAGTTTAAATTTCACTTCTGTGGTTTCAAAACTGATAGCGCCTGCTTTGAACTTGCGCTCGCGCAATTTGTAGGCTAATGCGTTAAGCTTTAAAATCTCTTCGGTGTAATCGCCGGTTTGGGTTTCTATCACATCTTGTACTTCTTCATACGTGAAGCGCCTATCGCTGTGGATCACCGTTTTACCATACCATTCGGTTTGGATATTGGCGTTCTCATCCAGTTCAAATACTGCTGCAAAGCACAATTTATCTTCTTTAGGACGCAAGGAACACAAGCCGTTGGATAAGCGCTCTGGCAGCATAGGTATTACCCTGTCTACCAAATAAACAGACGTACCGCGCTCGTAAGCTTCTTTATCTAAAGCCGAATCGGGGATGATGTAATGTGCTACGTCTGCAATGTGTACACCAACTTCGTAATTGCCGTTATCAAGTTTCTTAAAAGAAATGGCATCATCAAAATCTTTTGCATCAAATGGATCAATGGTGATAGTAAGCGTATGCCTAAAATCGCGGCGTTTGGCTATTTCTTCCTTAGATATCTCAACCGGGATCTCATTAGCTTCTTGCTCCACTTCATTAGGGAAAGACAGCGGGAAACCGTACTCGGCCAGTATGGCATTCATTTCCGTATCGTTCTCGCCCTGTGTGCCCAATACATGTTTAATGCGGCCTATCGGGTTTTTCGCGCCGGCAGGCCAGTCGGTTATTTCGGCAATAGCCTTGATACCGTTCTTAGCACCATTCAGATCGCTGATGGGGATAAAAATATCATGCATCATTTTACGGTCGTCCGGGATAAAAAACGCAAAGCGTTCAGATAGCTTTACAATCCCGGTAAACTCCATCTTATTACGCTGCAAAATGTCTATTACTTCGCCTTCCTGGCGTTTTCCCTTGCTCTTAGCATACACGTAAACTTTTACACGGTCTCCATTAAGGGCGTTACGTAATTTACGGGGCGCAACAAATATGTCGGTCTCAGATGGGTCGTCGGTTACTATAAAAGCAGAGCCATCGTTAGTCAGGTCTACTTTGCCTTCTACAAAGGTTTTAAGTTCAAGTAGTTGAAATTTACCTGGTGTAATTTCTTTAAGTACACCTTTAAATGCTTCGTCTTTTAATACATCAAGAATCACACCGCGGGCATCCGGATCGCGGACGTTTAGTTTGGCAGAAACCTGCTTATGGTTTAGCGGCGTATTGCCGTTTTGTTCGAATATATCCAGCACCATTTGCGTAAGCACCTGGTTAATGGAAGAGTTGTGTTTGGTCTTTTTAGACATTGTTAAATGTTTGTTGCTAAGATACGGAAAGATAGGTAAGGCAAGAAAAAAGGAATTTTAAACAAAGGGCATCAGGATACTTTAATCAGGCCACTTCGGTATAAGTGGAGTGTTTGAGTTAAAATATCATTTATCTTATCAAGAGGGAGGTCCTGACCAGCGTCAAGCAACATTATTTTCATTCGAGACCGTTTTCCAGTGATCAGATTTGAATGAATAATCCTGTTGCCTTCAACAATACCGATATAGGGTTGTTTCAATTGTTTGTGAACCCACAGATAAGCGAACATTTTACCCCGATAGCAGAAAAATGGCATTCCATATTTCCAGGTGGATGTAATTTCATCATCCTGCTTTAATATGATATCGCGCAAAGCAAGCAAACAGCTTTGTACCGGCTCGGGTTGTTGGGAATAGAAATTGTCGATTTCCTTTAACATTATCCTACAACCGTTATGCAATCCTCCGCTATTAACGGCTCGCCCCGGTAACGCCGGATGAGCTGCGCTGTTGCAATCACATCCTTCTGGCAATAGGTGCAAATGCGCGGTAGGTCATCTTCAACCCAATAAACATGGCCTACCTGGCTGCCATCTATATCATCCTTTGATGTAGGAATGTTAAATATTGCCGTGAGCAAGTTTAGCGATGTGTAATTTTTAAAATCGCCAAATTTCCAAAGCTCCATAGTATCCAAATGAGGGATCTCCCATGGCTTTTTACCGGTAATTTGTAAGTGAGGTGGAAATTGAACACCGTTGAGCAGCATCCGCCTGCAGATGTACGGAAAATCAAATTCTTTTCCGTTATGAGCACATAAAATAATGCTCAGCGGCTGCCCGGTAAGCATGCGGCTAAATTCTTCCAGCAGATCTTTTTCTTCATGGCCGGCAAACGATTTCACACGCAAGCCGGTCTTTTTACCATTTAAAAAAATTCCTACCGAAATACAAACGATCTTGCCGAATTCGGCCCAGATCCCCGCACGTTCGTAGAATTCGCGCGGGGTTTCGTCCTTGCGCTGATACTGGGTTTTAAGGTCCCAAAGTTCCTGCAATACATCAGGCAATTCGTCAAAGCTGCTGTATTGCGGTACGGTCTCAATATCTAAAACCATCAGGTTACCCAGGTCGTATTGTTCCAGCATTTGGCTTTTAAGTTTAATTCGAAGCTAAAATTATATTATTTATTTTTAGCCCGCTATCTGCGCCATGAAAATAGAAAAATTATCCATCATCATACCGGCTTACAACGAAGCCAGAACCATCTTTAAGATCCTGGATAAGATCAAGGCTGTTGAACTGACAGAAGGCATTAGCAAGGAGATCATTATAGTAGATGATTGCTCAACTGATAATACACAGCTTACTATTGCGGCTTATCATTCCGAAAATGCGGGGCTAAACATCCGTTACCTTAAACACCAAGTTAATAAAGGCAAAGGAGCTGCGTTACATACAGGAATACAGCACGCCACCGGTGAATATCTGATTATCCAAGATGCCGATCTTGAGTATGATCCTGCCGAATATAACGACCTGCTTAAACCTGTTTGCAGTGGTTTTGCCGATGTGGTTTACGGTTCGCGTTTTATGGGTAGCAATCCGCACCGCATCCTCTTTTTTTGGCATACTATAGGTAACCGTTGGCTTACTTTTGCCTGTAATATGGTAAGTAACTTAAACCTTACCGATATGGAAACCTGCTATAAGTTGTTTAATACCAATCTGATACAATCAATATCTTTACAAGAGCAACGTTTTGGATTTGAACCGGAGGTGACAATTAAAATTGCCCGGATCCCTAACATCCGCATTTATGAGGTTGGTATATCCTATTACGGCCGCACCTACGATGAAGGGAAAAAAATAGGCTGGAAAGATGGTGTGCGTGCTTTATACTGCATTTTAAAGTACGGGATGTTTAGCAGATGAGCATCTTTAAATTTAAACAGTTTGAGGTAGACCAGAGGGGTTGTGCCATGAAGATTAATACAGATGGGGTATTATTAGGTGCAATGGCTCAACATATTAACCCTCAGACGATCCTGGATATAGGAACCGGTACTGGCGTAATTGCCTTAATGCTGGCGCAGCGTTTCCCAGATGCGGTGATAGACGCTGTTGAGATTGACCAAGTGGCGGCAGATACCTCCCTATCAAATTTTGCAAAATCACAGTTTGTAAAACGCATGGCACTTTTTGCAATGGGATTTGAAGCTTACTCCGAACAATTTCCTGATCGGAAGTATGATCTTATCGTGTCTAACCCGCCATTTTTTCTGAATTCGCTGGAATCACCAGGCCCCAGGCGAAATTTAGCTCGTCATGCTAATAACGGATTTTATAAAAATTTGGTAGTCAGCATATCTCAACATTTATCTGATTCCGGGACTTGCCAGTTGATTTTACCTTTAGAAACAGCATCGTTAGTAGAACAGCTGCTGCCGGCAAGTAATTTATATTTGCAAAAACAAATATGCATTAACTCTTATCCAAATGATCAGCCTCACCGAAAGGTATTGGTAATAGGCAGGGACAAAAAAAGTTTCACCGAAAGCACTTTTGTAATTTACGATCAACCTAAAATTTACTCTTCTGACTACCAATGCCTTTTAAAGGATTTCTTAACTATCTTCTAATATCATGACCCGAATAGGCCTAATATCTGACACGCATAGCTATCTTGATAATGCGGTATTTAAGCACTTTGACCAGTGCGACGAAGTATGGCATGCGGGCGATTTTGGAACTATTGAACTGGCCGATGAACTTGCCTCTTTTAAACCGCTAAGAGGCGTTTATGGCAACATAGACGGGCAAGATATAAGGTTACAATATCCTGAAAACTTGCGTTTTAAGTGCGAAGATGTAGATGTATGGATTACCCACATTGGTGGTTATCCCGATAGGTACAACCCTTTGGTTAAAACCGAAATTTACAAAAATCCACCACAATTATTTATTGCCGGGCATTCGCATATTTTAAAGGTTATTTACGATAAAAAGATCAGTTGCCTGCACTTAAATCCCGGCGCTGCAGGTAAACAGGGCTGGCATAAAGTGCGCACCTTACTGCGATTCACGATAACCGAACAGCGGATACATGACATGGAAATTATTGAGCTGGGGGGAAAGTAAGCGCATTTAAAGCCATTACGAATTTTCGCCACTATTAATCGTAGGCGGTTTAAGGTCTGTTAAACAATGAAAAGTGCAGCGCTTGTTGCCTACAACAAGTTAGCCTTACCCATTTCCATTTCAAATACCGAATCAATCTGCAAATCTTTTTGTTTACCGGCGGCAACGGCCAGTTCATCACATCGCTCATTTTCGGGGTGGCCGTTGTGCCCGCGTACCCATACAAACTTTACCTGGTGCATTTTGGCAATATTCAGATAGCGGATCCACAGGTCTTTATTCTTTTTGCCTGCAAAGCCTTTGGTAACCCAGCCGTTAACCCAGCGCTTTTCAATGGAGTCAATCACATACTTAGAATCAGAGTAGACAGTAACCTGCTGGTTAGGCGTTTTAATAGCTTCTAACCCGGTGATGACGGCCAGCAACTCCATTCTGTTATTAGTAGTCTTACGGAAACCTGCGCTGATTTCTTTATAATGTTTACCCGAGCGCAGTATTACCCCAAAACCGCCCGGCCCCGGGTTACCACTGGATGCGCCGTCTGTATAGATCTCTATCATTTAGTTAATTTATCCGTTACCTGCACGGCTATGGGCCATTGGTTAAGGGCAAAAGTAGTGTTTTGAAAAATAATCGTTACGGGTAATCGCCAGAAATTAATATCTTCATTCACAGGCTTAATGTCAACTTATTTGGCTGGCAAGTGTATTATAAGTAAAACAGCAAATGGAAATCATACGCAGCGGTTCGCAACCATCGGGCAAAGGCCCCGCAGAATATTTCACAGGAACAGTTAGGATTGATCCCTTAATGAGCCCGCCCGAGCCATCCCGTGTGGCAATGGCGTTGGTAACTTTTGAGCCGGGCGCACGCACAGCGTGGCATACTCACCCCTTTGGCCAAACATTGATCGTTACGGCAGGCGCCGGTTGGGCACAGCGTGAGGGTGGTGAACGGCAGAATATCAACCAGGGAGATGTAATCTACTTTGCTCCCCAGGAAAAGCACTGGCATGGCGCTACAGCCACTACCGCAATGAGCCACATAGCTATACAAGAAAAGTTAAACGGCTCACCGGTTGAGTGGATGGAGCATGTTACCGACCAGCAATACGGACTTTAAATAGCAACAATGGAACATAAAGCATTATCTATCCGGCCGTTTATAGGAGCAAAGGATTTTAACCTTTCCAGGAACTTTTACCGCGACCTGGGTCTTGAAGAAACAGTACTCGATGCAAAAATCTCTGTATTTAAGATCAACTCGCTAAGTTTTTATCTGCAAGATTACTACAATAAAGATTGGGTAGACAACACCATGATCTTTTTCGAGGTAGAGGATGTTGACTACTATTATACTGAATTACTGAAACTTAATCTGCCTGGAAAATATGCCGGCGTACGGTTAACTCCGATAAAGGATGACTATTGGGGCCGCGAATGCTTTGTACATGATCCATCGGGCGTGTTGCTGCATTTTGGGGCAGTTCAATAAAGCTGATAGCTGATTTTGAACAAAAAAGCCCTGGCATGACCAGGGCTAATGTTCATTTAATGACCGATATTAAATTTTCAGATAAAACACTGAAGCATAATTGGCAATAGTATCTGCATCACGTTGAGCTTCCTTTTTATCTATAGTAACCTTAACTACCTGGTTAGAGGTTTGGCTTAGCTCGATAGTAACTTCGCGTGGCTCGGCGCTACCCAGTTTTAAGTAGGCGGTACCTGGTGTGCCTCGTTGCACAAAACCCAACTCCGGGAGCGACAATTGGTAATATTTAAACTTTTGTTCGCCATAGCTGAATTGCGGCCTGATTTCAAAATAAAGAGGAATTATTTTCCCTGCGGCATCCTTACGGTAAACGTCTATCTTGTCTTTAGCAAGTGCGCCGTTAGTTTGCGGATCAAGCAGGTCCTGCCCGTTAGCGTCCTGTATCACCAATAGCATAGCTGGCCCTTGTACAGGCGAACAGGCGCAGGTATTACCTCCGTTCATACTCACTTTTTTACAGCCTATATTGGCTATAAATAATACCACTAATACAAGTAAGATTTTTTTCATAATGGTTTTGAATCAAATGTAATTTGTTGACTGATTGTTTATTGTATTACGAAGCAGTTGAACTGAATGATACACATAGTAAACAAATAGATAAAAAAACACTAAACAGAATAATTAATCGTAATATTGCGATTGATATGGGAATTACAAAATCAGAAATTTTCACTGAAGATCAAAACCGTTTAGCTTTAATGCTTAAAGCTTTAGCACATCCGGCGCGAATAGCGATTCTGCAGGAAATAATCAAAGCTGACACTTGTATTTGCGGTGATTTGGTTAATGAACTAGGCTTGGCGCAGCCAACAATTTCTCAACATTTAAAAGAACTAAAAAATGCCGGTTTAATACAAGGCACCATAGATGGTGTAAGTGTCTGCTACTGTATCGAGCCACACGCATGGAAACTTTTACAACAAAATTTAAATAGTTTTTTCGATAAATATCAATCTACAGCTATTTGCTGCTAAAAAAATTTGAAACATTCAATCGCAATATTGCGATGATAAAACAGTAAATAATTATGAACAACATTCAAGCTATCAACTGGACCACCTTCAAAAATCAGCTATTGCAACACCCTAATCTTGAGCTGCAATTTCAATACGCTCAGGATAAACTGATAGATACTAGTTACCACATCACCGAAATCAAACAAGCGCCTATAACTTCTGTAGATTGTGGAGGTATGATGAATGCCTGGACCGAAATTGTAATCCAATTATGGGTGCCTGAAAACGAACAGCAGGAACAATCAATGAAAGTTGATAAGGCTTTATCTATTATCGAAGTTGTTGAAAAAATGTTGCCTTTAAATCCGAACGGAATTGTAAAAATTGAGTTTGGTAACGCTGAATTTGATACAAGGCAAATGTTTCCAAACAAAATCATCGTTATCGGTAATACTTTAACAGTGGACTTGCGACCTGATTCCGTGCAATGCAAAGCTGTTGAGCGTGGTGGGAGTTGTGGTGTAAACAACGATGGGGAAGAGTGCTGCACAGTTATACCGCCTGCAAAAAGTAAATTACCACTATCAAATTTAGCTACAATTCAAACTTGTGAACCTGGCTCAGGATGTTGTTGAAACTAAAACGGAAGTTGTGTTCGGGGAAGGCTATAGCAATTATTACTGCAGTAATTATTTTGCAATTGATATTCGGTTGGGATGCAAAGTTTTTCATCATCAACATGTTATGGCTATTATTTTAAATATTATGAAAAATGTTTTGGTACTCTGTACAGGCAATAGCTGCCGTAGCCAAATGGCCGAAGGTTACTTAAAAAGTTTTGGGCGCGACTCTATTAATGTATTCAGTGCTGGTATTGAAACTCATGGAGTTAATCCCAAAGCTATAGCGGTAATGGCGCAGGATGGTATTGATATCTCGGCTCATACTTCAAACAATGTGAACGAATATTCCAACGTTAATTTCGATTACGTAATCACTGTATGTGATAACGCTAAAGAAAATTGTCCATACTTCCCTACCGAAGCGATAAAAATACATCACAACTTTCCAGATCCGGCTAAAGCCAATGGAAGTGAAGAAGAAATAATGCAAGAATTTACTCGTGTAAGGGAACTAATCAAGGTTTACGTGAAGCAATTTATTCGTCACAATATACAGTAGCAATGTAACGAGATTTTAAACAACAAAGCCGGACGCAATACATCCGGCTTTGTTTTCCTATTAATGCTGAACTTATTTTTTAACCGGTGCAAGTAGTCCCGGATAAAGCACGCCATCTGTTTTAAGGTCAAGATTTAATAGCTTGGCTATTAATGGCGCTATGTCCTCCTGTCCCATTACGGATAGTACTGCACCAGGTTTAATACCTTTTCCAAAAGCTACAAAACCTGTTTGAATTTCTTTAAAGTCTGTTGGCAGATAACCGTGTGTGCCTCCGCTTGCCGGTGCAAGCATATCTCCGGTGGCTGCTGCACCAAAGCTAAAACCCTGGTATGCGGCAAGTGCCATAACAGCGTTAGGGTCGCCTTGTGCCTTGGTCAATGCTTCTTTATCCAGTACATGGTACATCCGTTGGATGCCTTCGGGCAGTTGATTAAGCGCCTGTTTAACTTTCTCTAAAGTTGCTTTTTCGTTTGGGTCTTTAAGGTGCAGGAAAGATGAGCCACCGCTTTGCTGAAAATAGGCTTTCCAGGCCGTTTTATTGTCGTTATCATATAAACCCAATTTAGCCAGCATTACATTTGGTTTAAATTGAGTATGGATATTCACGAAACCGTGGTCACCAGTGATGATGAACGTAGTATTCTCGCTGATGCCGGCTGCCGTTGCCGCATCAATAATGGTCTTGATAGCCACATCGGCACCCGTAATGGCTGACCTTACTTTAACACCATCGCGGCCCTGTTCATGTTCATAATGGTCTAACAAAGCGATGTGTACCGCTAAAAAAGCAGGTTTATAACGCTTAAGGATATATGCTGCCATACGCGATTTATTTTGGTCGCTGGTGTAGTAATCAATAGTAGCGCCGTATTCTCCAAATTTACCGATGGCGTAGTCCTGGACTTCCTGGAAAAGTTCCTTAGGGTTCGATTCCTGCAACATCGCTTTGATCTCGTCGCTTTTCTCACCCTTGCCCTGAGGCAGTATCGCATACTCGGGCAGGTTATAATCTATTGGAGCGCCAACAGTAACCGGCCAGCTAACACCTGCGGTTTTTAAGCCTGCATCTTTAGCGGCTGTCCATATAGTTGGTACCTTAATGTCTTTATAGTACCAGTACCATTTACCTGTAACGCCGAGCGGCTCAACAGGGGTGTTATAATAGATGCCGTGTTTTGCAGGCAATACTCCTGTAATAATAGTGGTATGCGATGGATAGGTAACCGTAGGGAAGCTGCCACGAACCCCCTCTGCATAAGCGCCGGTTTTCATACCCTGGCGAACATTTACCATACCCCATCGCGGATCCATATAAAATTCCGGCCTTAAACCATCAATACTTATCAATACCACATGGCTATCCTGTGCGGATAGGGCACCTATAGAAAGGCAAAACATACTTATTAGTGTAGCGATTTTTTTCATCTGTTGAGTTTCCGGCGAAGGTATCGCCGCCAAGTTCACTCAAAGTTTCAAAAACGTTAACAAAATATTAAGATAAGCTGTAGTCAGGCGGTTAAAGGAATTGAAATTGCTTTAAGAATTGAAAGCCGGCGATTGAGATCTTAAATATTCAATCGGCGATTTACCGGTGTATACCTTAAAATCTTTTGAAAAATGATTGGCATCATAATATCCATTGGCAAGGGCGATGTGCATTAGGTCGACGTTTCTGTCGCCAACCAATTCAAGATAGGCCTGAAAAAAGCGTTGTAGCTGGATAAACTCTTTAGGTAGCAGCCCGATGTTTTTAGCGAAGCTGCGTTCCAGCCACTTATAATTTACGCCGGCATCATCAGTAATGTTGCGTACATTGCTACTGCCTTTTTTATCAAGGATAAAGTTAAGCGTTTGATGTAAAAGTCCCGGCGAAATTTTTATAGCTGATGAATTACTTACGTAGGTTTCAATAAAGGTGATCTTACTCTCAATATCGTGGCATTTGAAGAAATCTCTTACGCTGAAATTATTGCTTCGTGCTATAGGTATAAATGGTGCGACGGGGTTATGCCTGAAAAATTGAGCGTTTAAACCGAAAAGCCTGTAGAATGTACCCGGCAAAAACCGGGCTACAAAGATTTGCCTGGCAGCAGCACTATATTCCACATGAACATTTTTGATAGAGCCGGCACTTGCCCAAACTGCCTTGATTTGCTTGTGATTTGTTTGGCCGCTAACGTTTATGCTGTCACCGTAATCAGATAGAAAGACCAATACCGGGAAACCGTCATTAAATACCAGTTGCCTTTCTGGTTTAGTGTCGGGCGAAAAGACGTAAAATCCCTCAATAACAGAAGCCATCGCTTCAGAAGGACTGATCCTGTAGCCAGTTTCGTTAAACTCACCCAAATGTATCTTTTTTAGATAATCTATCGGCATAGAGCAAACTTACAGGAAATGTTAATAGTGTGGATATCGGATGTCTAAAATTTACTATAGGCGCAATTGCTGTAGCCATAGCTTTGCAAAAAAGATCAAAATGATAATCGAAACTGAAGAAGAACTTGAAGGTATAAAAAAGGTTAGCGAGGCCGTTGCGCTTACCTTGCATAAAATGAAGGCGTACACAAGAACCGGTATGACCACCAGAGAGATTGACGAATACGGTCGGCAATTGTTAGAAGGTTTGGGGGCACGATCGGCACCTTTCGAGACCTACGGCTTCCCAGGTTACAGTTGTATCAGTGTAAACCAGGAATTCGCCCATGGTGTGCCATCGGATAAAGTGATACTTAAAGATGGTGATATTATTAATATAGATGTATCTGCAGAATTGGGCAGGTTTTGGTCGGACAATGGCTGCTCTTTTATTGTTGGCGACGATGTGCAGGGTTTACAGCACCTGGTGAACACGTCTCAGCTCATCTTAATGGAAGCGATAGCACAAATAAGCGGTGGAGTGCGGATCAACGAGATAGGCAAGCTTATAGAAACCCGCGCGAAAAAAGCAGGCTACACCGTAATTCGCGATCTGGGTGGACATGGTATAGGACGCAGTCTGCATGAAGAGCCCAGCGGAATTATGAATTATCACGATCGTTACGACAGGGTGCGGGGTTTTCGAAAAGATTCTGTTGTTGCAATAGAAACATTTATCTCTACAAAATCGGCGTACATAGAAACCGCTGCAGACAATTGGGGGCTTACCGGGAGCAAAGGAGGGTTTGTAGCACAGCACGAACATACGATACTGGTAACATCAGGGAATCCCATAATTTTAACTGCGGCAAATGGGATAATGTAAGTGATCTGAAAACAACAAAGCCCTGATATTTCTATCAAGGCTTTGTACCCAGCGCCGGAGTCGAACCGGCACGGTTTCCCACAGGTGTTTGAGACCAGCGCGTCTACCAATTCCGCCAGCTGGGCATGCTTGGTTGTAAACAGTATTTGCTTACAAACGGGCTGCAAATGTATCTAAACTCTCTTTAATTCGCAAAAGATATTTTTGCCTGTAGTAAATATTTGCCACATCATTTAAACGGCTTTCTTTAGCCGTATCATCCAGTTCAGTATAATCCTGGGTAAGGGTTAGCAATTCGTCGTTCATATCACCCTCAATGGCAAGTACTTCGGCCGTAATATCAGCCAGTTGTTGCTCGTCTTCAATTTCCATCAGGCGCTCGTTGATATCCATCATTTCCATCAAAAAATCTGCAGGCAGTTGTGGTTTCGCACCTTCGCTAACCAATTCATGGGCACGTAAAATGTAATCTACCACGCGGTTTGGGTCGCTAAGGGTATGGTAGGCCTTATTATTAAGGGTTGATAACTCCAGTATTTCCTGCTGTTTTTCATCTTCATCATTAGCATAAAAATCCGGATGGTATTTTTTGCTAAGCGCATAAAACTGTTTTTTCAGCATGGCGGCATCCGGATGGAATGTTTCGGCAATGCCATAAAATTCAAAATAATTCATCATGTCAAAACTACTATTAATATTGGCGCGGCGGCCTGCCAATTTATTGTTTAACCACACAACAAAAAATATATATACTTGTTGACGCTTATCAGTACATACTTTTTAGCATGAATTTCAACATCAATTCAAACGCCCGTATTCTTATTATCGGCGATATTATGCTCGATCATTACATTTATGGCAATTGTAACCGGATTTCGCCCGAGGCACCAGTGCCCGTGGTAGAAATAACCCGCGAAAGCTACACTCTTGGTGGTGCCGGCAATGTGTTAGAGAACCTTAATGCGCTAAAATGCCAGGCGTCAATCATAGCTGTGGTAGGGCAGGACGACAATGCTGCCATTATATCCGGCAAACTAACCGAATGCGGATCTGACGACAAAGGAATAATACACGATGTAGCCAGATGTACAACTGTTAAAACACGTGTCTTGTCGTCAAATCATCAGATGATCCGTTTGGATAGGGAATATACCGAACCTGTTCGCACAGAGGTCATAGAGCAGTGTTCGGATATGATCAATGAGCAGATCGGAAGCTGCGATGTTGTGGTACTATCTGATTATAACAAAGGCCTGCTCAGCGCTGATTTGCTGGCCGAGGTGGTAGCCACCTGCAATGCTGCAGGCATAAAAACTATTGTAGACCCGAAAGGCCTCGATTTTTCTAAATACCAGGGTGTAAGCATTATAAAACCCAATCGTAAAGAAGCCTCGTTGGCTACAGGCATAGCGATAACTGATAAGGATAGCCTGGAGCGTGCATGTATCAGTATAAAGCAAACCACCGGCTGCGAAGCCGTAGTAGTTACAATGTCTGAGGATGGAATTGCTATATATGAAAATAGCCAGCTTACCATTATCGCTACCAAAGCTATTGGTGTAGTGGATGTTACCGGTGCCGGCGATACCGTAATCGCGTCGATTGCTATTGCTATGGCATCTGGATATTCATTGACAGAAGCCTGCGATTTTGCTAATCATGCCGCTGCCATTGTAGTTAGCAAGGTAGGCAGCGCCACGGCCACACTTGCCGAGATCAACCAGGTTTTTGGGGATTAACCAATGCCGCTATTTCACGACCAGATGAAGCGGGTGGTAAACCTAACAGGCATGCCAAAAAGGATCGTTTCTATAGTGCCATCCCAAACAGAGTTACTGTTTGAACTGGGGCTGGATACCGAGATAGCAGGCATCACAAAATTCTGTATTCATCCTAAAGAGAAAATCAGCAGGGCTACAAAAATAGGGGGGACAAAGCAACTTAATATGGAGTTGATAGCCCAACTCAAACCAGACCTGATCATCGCCAACAAGGAAGAAAATGAACAGAGCCAGGTAGAAGAGCTGATGAAACACTACCCGGTATGGATAAGTGATATTAATAACCTGCAAACAGCTTTAGACATGATCGCCAGCGTTGGAAAAATGGTTGGGCGGCAACTAGAAGCTTTTGATCTGGCTGATCAAATAAAAAGGCGGTTTGATCTTTTGATCCCTTTCCAGACTAGATTACGGGTTGCCTACCTCATCTGGCGAAAACCTTACATGGTTGCGGGTAATGATACTTTTATTGATAGCATGCTACTGCTTTGTGGCTTTACTAATGCTGTAAACCAAAGCCGTTACCCTGAATTGGATGCTAACAAAATTATAGACTTACAGCCCGATGTATTGCTTTTATCGTCGGAACCTTATCCGTTTAGTCAAAAACACATCCATGAGTTTGAACAGCTGCTACCACGGGCGCAGATCATGTTGGTTGACGGTGAAATGTTTTCATGGTATGGTAGCCGGCTATTGCATGCTCCGGCGTATTTTAATAGCTTGATAAACAATTTAAATAAAATAACGCCTAAGTAATGAGGCAGATAGCTAAAAACTTTATTTTCAATTTTTAAATTTAGCTTTTTACGCTATCTTTGCCCTCTCTAAAAACCAAGCGCGGAAGTGGCGTAATTGGTAGCCGCACCAGACTTAGGATCTGGCGCCGCGAGGCGTGGGGGTTCGAGTCCCTTCTTCCGCACAAAATTTTAAGCCGTTAACTTTGTAGTTAACGGCTTTTTTTATTCTAAAATTTAATACTTATTGTTTTATAGCGCAGGTTAAACCCAACAAATTGTCCATTATTGTAATTTTGGATGAACATGTTTTCGTTATAAGATTGTGTTTTGGCACCGCCGAACGTTATGGTCCGTAACACCTTTCCGGTATCGCCATCGGTCACTACAATCTGCCCGTCTTTGGGTTGCTGATCGGGATTAATTATCCAGTCTAAAAATTCGCTGTCGACCTTTGATTGCTTTATGTTAAAATTAAGGCTATTTGTAGGGGCGTAGCTCATCACTACGGTTTCAGATTTTGCCTTATCGCCGCTGCCGGGCACATAGCTTAAACTATAAGATTGCAGCTCGTAAGTCTTACCACCAATTGTTAACTTAATTTTAGTCCCCTCATCAAAATTGATGTTAGCAGTTTCAAATTTAGGAGCTGGCGAAGCAAATAAAGATGGTAACGTTTCGTAATTTAGGCTAAGTACCGCTAATAGAACGATCAGTTTTTTCATGTTATTAAGGTTTAATATTATGCAGTTAATATAGACGTTTATCACTTACCTTACTAAAACTATAATTTCTTTTAGTTCTTTTGTAACCGACGAATTACTTAATACACATACACCTATTAACAATCATGAAAAACCTATTCATTAAAGCATTCGTACTGCTTTTAATTGTACAGGGTACACCATCTTTTGCGCAGGACAAACTGCCATCGTATCCGCTTATTACCCACAACACTTACTTCAGTATCTGGTCAAATTCAGACAAACTGAACCAATCTGTTACCACCCACTGGACCGGCAAGGAGCAATCCCTTATAGGCATTATAAAGGTTGATGGCGAGTTTTACAGATTTATGGGGCAGGCCTCAAAACAGTACAATACTATTGTTGCCGACGGCGACGAAAAGCCTGCTATGGTTAGATATCAAATGGAAGGCGTTGTGCCCGAAGGATGGGAAAAGCCAAATTTCGACGATGCTAAATGGCCAGGCGGCCTGACGCCTTTTGGCGACGACCGCAGCAAACCAGGCACCAAATGGGTAGGCAAAGACATCTGGATACGGAAGAAATTCACATTGGCAAGTGTGCCGACCGGTAAAGTGATGCTCAAACTTTTTCATGACGACGGCGCAGAAGTTTACCTAAATGGCCAAAATATTTTGAAAAAAGGCGGTGCAAATGGAGATTATGAAATGATAGAATTGCCGGATTACGCCAAGCAGCTTTTAAAATCCGGCGAGAACTTGCTGGCCATTCACTGTAACAACACAGGAGGCGGTACCTGGATAGATGCGGGGCTGTCAGAAGAGATTGCAAATACAACAGACGAAAAGATCAAATTGGCCAGGCAAACCAACGTAAGCGTAACTGCTACACAAACAACGTATCAATTTAAATGTGATAACATAGATCTGGATGTTAAATTCACATCCCCGCTTGTTCTGAATAACCTGGCGCTGCTTTCATCGCCGGTATCGTATATTACATATACCGCAAGATCAACGGACGGCAAAAGGCATAACGTAAGTATCTATCAGGGAGTATCCACTAATCTAGCGGTAGATCAGCCTAAACAGCCAGTAGTGGTAACCCCGTATACTAAGAACGGTTTACAGATCCTTAAGGCGGGTACAACAGAGCAACCTGTTCTTCAAAAAAAAGGTGATAACATTCGGATAGATTGGGGTTATGTATACGTGGCCGCTAAAGGTGCTACACAATATGTTACCGGTGATGATGAAGCAGTTAATTCATTTTATAGCGCAAATACCCGCAGCGGTGCCCTTACCGGGAAAAAACTAACGCTTAATACCGTTATGAACCTGGGCAGCGTTGGTAGTAATGTGGTGAGTAAATTTAGTATGCTGGGCTATGATGACTTGTACGCTATTCAATACTTCAAAACAAATTTAAAGCCGTGGTGGCGCAATCAGCCTGGTGCAACCATGGATACCGAACTTGCTAAATCATCAGCTAATTATGCAGCTACGCTCGCGGCATGTAATAAAACAGATGTACAGATCTATAACGACGCTAACTGTGCAGGCGGTAAAGAATATGCCAAGCTTTGCGTTCTCGCTTACCGCCAAAGCATTGCAGCCCACCAGATTGTTAAAAGTCCGCAAGGCGAACTGTTGTTTATGTCTAAAGAAAACTTCAGCAACGGGTCTATCAACACCGTAGATATCACCTATCCGTCTGCTCCGCTGTATCTTCTGTACAACCCAGCTTTAATCAAGGGCATGTGCAACAGCATCTTCTATTACAGCGAAAGCGGAAAATGGAAAAAGCCATTTGCTGCGCATGATCTGGGCACCTATCCATTAGCAAACGGCCAAACCTATGGCGAAGATATGCCGGTAGAAGAATCAGGCAATATGGTAATTACAACCGCCGCCATAGTTGCTGCTGAAAAGAACCCGGCTTACGCCAAAAAGCACTGGAAAACATTAACCACCTGGACTAACTACCTTGTAACAGCCGGTTTCGACCCAGAAAACCAGCTTTGTACTGATGATTTTGCAGGGCATCTTGCCCATAATATTAACCTATCTGTAAAGGCAATTGTGGCTATTGGCGCCTACGCTAAAATGGCGGGTATGTTGGGCCAAACGGCAACTGCTGCCAAATACAACAAAATTGCTAAAGAATTGGCAGCTAAATGGGTAGATAAAGCTAACGCAGGCGACCATTACGCTCTTGTTTTCGACAACAAAAGTACCTGGAGCCAAAAATATAATATGGTTTGGGATAAGGTGTTAAAACTTAATTTGTTCCCTCAAAGCGTTTACGACACCGAGATCAAATATTACCTTACCAAACAAAACAAGTACGGTTTACCGTTAGATAGCCGCAAAACTTACACCAAATCCGACTGGATAGTATGGACGGCATCGATGGCGAAAAACCAGGCTGATTTCAAAGTCCTGATAGCGCCGGTTTACAAGTATGCTACCGAAACATCATCACGCGTGCCTATCAGCGACTGGCACGAAACAACCGATGGCAAAATGGTAGGTTTCCAGGCCCGTAGTGTTGTTGGGGGATATTTTATGAAAGTGTTGCAAGTAAAATCAGCAAAGTAACACAAGTTGCTCTTAAAAAGCCGCCGGGAGCACCGGCGGCTTTTTGTTTTCCGGGTAAATAATGTTTGTAAATTTTGCATACTTTTAAACTGTCATGCAAGCAAAGAACGACAAGAAAATCATCCGTGCCTGGGCCATGTTCGATTGGGCCAATTCGGCTTACAATCTTGTAATAACGTCGACCATTTTTCCGGCGTATTACGTAGCTATTACTACCAATGCAAATAATGGCAATAGGGTAAACTTTTTCGGCCACAGCTTCGTCAATACCGCCCTGCAGGATTATGCACTGGCCATTGCCTACATGGTGATGGTACTGCTGCTGCCGATACTTAGCTCCATTGCCGATTACCGGGGCAATAAAAAAGTGTTTATGCAATTTTTTACATTACTGGGTTCAATTGCATGTTGCGGATTATTCTTTTTTAATAGCAGTCGTATCGAGATGGGCATCATCTGCTTCGCCCTGGCGGCGATAGGGTATAGTGGTGGGTTTGTATTCTACAACTCTTACCTGCCCGAGATTGCTACCGTAGATATGCAGGATAAGGTGAGTGCCAAAGGTTTTACTTATGGGTATATCGGCAGTGTGCTGCTGCAGTTGATATGTTTTGCATTTGTATTAAAGCCCGAGTTTTTTGGCATAACGGATAAATCGTTACCTGCACAAATTTCATTTTTGCTGGTAGGTATCTGGTGGATCAGTTTTGCAATGATTCCCTTTACCGTATTGCCAAAAGGCAGTCCTAATGCACAAACACACCAGCATAGCATTATTAAAGGGGGCTTTATAGAACTTGGCAAGGTTTGGGTTAAAATAAAATCCATGCCTTTGTTAAAACGTTATTTGCCCGCTTTCTTTTTCTATTCAATGGGGGTGCAGACCATTATGTTGGTGGCCACAGGCTTTGCTGCAAAAGAATTAAAAATGGAGACTTCGGCCCTGATCACTATTATCCTGATCATCCAAATTGTAGCGGTAGCAGGGGCAACGCTAATGTCGCGCCTTTCAGATAGATATGGCAACGTGAAAGTGCTTATCCTAACGGTAACTATATGGGTAGTAGTTTGTATTGCA
>NZ_CAXVWK010000103.1:0-7469 GCF_964263795.1 Mucilaginibacter sp. | reverse complement strand
TTGAGTTACTTTTTGCCGGGAAGAGCGATAAAAAGCCCATTTAGAGCTTAAAAACAAAACCCTCACAACGTCGGCTGTGAGGGTTAGTACTCAGAGCGGGAATCGAACCCGCACTCCGTTTACGGGAACAGGATTTTAAGTCCTGCGTGTCTACCAGTTCCACCATCTGAGCAGGTGATTGACCTTTTAAAAATAAATCCCTCCGGTTTAGAGAGGGATTTGAGCGAAAGACGAGATTCGAACTCGCGACCCCGACCTTGGCAAGGTCGTGCTCTACCAACTGAGCTACTTTCGCGTTGGTATTCCCTTAAACTTTAAGCTGTGGTTTAACCCTTTACTTATCGCGTTTGCGGGAGTGCAAATATAGACAGAAATGAATGTCCTGCAAGGAAAAATTGAAGTTTTTTTAAAGTTTTTTATAACTCACTGTTTTTCAAAACCTCAGCTGCCAGCTCTGTTTCAAAACCCCGGCTTAGAGCATACTGCTGCAGTTTATAACGGCGTATATACTCATTTTTTTCAGAAACAGTAGCTGCCTTTTTAGTTAGTGTTTTTGCTAAAGTGGCCATATACTCATCCGGGTCAATGGTCATCAGCGCTTTTTTGATTAGCGGCGCCGATACTTTTTTTAACTGAAGGCCCTGTTTTATCTTTATTTTACCCCAGCCTTTCTGGTTGAATTTACCACGAACGTATGCCCTGGCAAAACGATCTTCGTTAAGGTAATTGTCTTCTATTAGTTTAGTGATTATATTCTCCACAGCAGACGTCCATAAACCCCATTCGTAAAGTTTATCTCGCACTTCCTGCTGCGAGCGCTCCTGGTAAGCGCAATAGTGTTCGGCCTTTTTTAGCCCAATTTTTTCGTCGGTTATTTTTATTGTTTTAGGCGAATCCATCCAGAACCAAAATAAGCTAAAATTCTTCTATTCGCAGAAATATAAGCAAATTCGTAACATGCAATCTACCTATACCATAAAAGAAGTACAGCAGATCATAGGTGCCGCCGGTAATGTGGTTTCTGATGCTACAATAAGCATTTTGGTTACCGATAGCCGACGGATTATTAACCCTGCAGCTTCTTTGTTTTTTGCACTCTCCAATCGCCGGGACGGCCATTTGTTTATTGCCGATGCTTACACTGCTGGCGTGCGTAATTTTGTTGTTCAAAACCATGTGGATGCTATTATGCCTGATGCCAATTTCCTGGTGGTGGCAAATGTGCTGCATGCATTACAGCAACTGGCGGCACATCATCGTGAGCAGTTTACCATCCCTGTTATTGGTGTTACCGGTAGCAATGGCAAAACCATTGTTAAAGAGTGGCTTTACCAATTAATGTGTCCCGAAAATAATATCGTTCGCAACCCAAAAAGCTACAACTCACAAATAGGCGTGCCGTTGTCTGTTTGGCAAATGAATGATACACATACCTTAGGCATTTTTGAGGCAGGTATTTCCGTGCCCGATGAAATGGATAAACTGGAGGCAGTGATACAGCCTACGATTGGTGTGCTTACCCACATTGGCACAACTCATGATGAAGGTTTCGAAACCCGAGAGCAGAAAGTATCTGAAAAACTTAAGCTATTTAAAAATTGCAAACAGATCATTTATAATTACGATCAACTGATTGATCATAAAGACGAACTGCAAAGCAGAGAGTGCTTTACCTGGAGCCGCAAATTTAACCTGGCAGATCTATACGTATTTAGTGAAACAACTATCTCAGGTAAATATTACCTCCGGGCTATTTATAAAGAGCAGGAAATTGAATGTTTGATACCTTTTAGAGATGAGGCATCTATAGAGAACGCTATCGTTTGCTGGGCAACTATGCTTGCAATGGGTTATAGTGCGGCAGATGCCGATGACCGCATTGAGCGCCTTGTTGCCGTAAGCATGCGGTTAGAATTGAAACATGGCATAAACGATTGTTCCATTATAGACGACTCTTACAATTCCGATATCCAGTCTTTAGAGATAGCTCTCAATTTTTTAGATCAGCAAAATCAGCATCAGAAGAAAACACTCATATTATCAGATATTTATCAATCCGGTTTGGAAGCCGATACGCTTTACAAACAAGTTGCGCAAATGATCAGGGATAAAGAGGTAGAAAAATTCATCGCTGTTGGGCAATCGCTTCAGGAGCACAAGCAACATTTTCACCTGCCAGAGATGCACTTTTATGATGATACTGCCGCGTTACTGAAAGACCTGAGCCGCCTACACCTGCACCAGGAAACCATTCTGATAAAAGGTTCGCGCAGTTTTGAGTTTGAGCGGGTAAGCCGCGCGCTGGTACAAAAAGCGCACGAAACGGTGATGGAAATTAACCTCAACACTTTACTCAGCAACCTTAATTTTTATAAGGCGCGGCTGCAACCCGGGGTTAAACTTATGGCAATGGTTAAAGCTTTTTCATACGGCAGCGGCAGTTTCGAGGTAGCCAACATTCTTCAATATAATAAAGTAGATTATTTGGCGGTGGCCTATACCGATGAAGGTATAGCACTGCGTGAAGCAGGCATCACCTTGCCCATTATGGTGTTAAACCCGGAACCACTTGCCTATGATAAATTAACCACTCATAAGTTAGAACCGGTGATGTATAGCTTTAATTTGCTGGATGAGTTTGTAAAGTACGCGCAGGAAGCAGACGTCGCAGAATATCCCGTACATATCAAAATTGATAGTGGTATGCACCGGGTAGGCTTTGAGGATTTTGAGCTAGAAACCTTATGCGATCTGCTGGAAGTAAATAATTATATCCATGTGCAATCTGTTTATTCGCACCTGGCTGCCAGTGATAATGAGCAACACGACCTTTTTACACTCAAACAGATTGGCATATTTGAAAAGGCCTGCGAGCAGATAGAGGATGCTCTTGGTTACCGCGTAATTAAGCACATCAGCAATACATCGGGCATTACACGCTGGCCTAACGCGCAGTATGATATGGTTCGCCTGGGCATCGGCTTGTATGGTGTGGATGCTGCCGTATCGCAGGATGATACCAGTTTAAGGCCGATAGCTACCCTAAAAACAACCGTATCGCAGGTGAAAAAAGTGCTGGCTGCCGATACCATAGGCTACAACCGCAATGGCAGCCTGAAAGACGATGGAAAAATAGCAACCGTACGAATTGGTTACGCCGATGGCTACCGCCGTGCTTTTGGGAATGGCGTGGGCAGGATGCTGGTAAACGGTGTAATTGTGCCAACCGTAGGCAACGTATCAATGGATATGTGCATGCTTGATGTAACAGCAGCGGAGGTTAAGGAAGGGGATGAGGTTATTGTTTTTAACGAACAGTTACGGATTGAAGAACTGGCACATCAAATTGGTACCATCCCTTACGAAATATTAACAAATGTTTCTGAGCGGGTTAAAAGAGTGTATTTTTACGAATAGCTATGAGAAGGATTTTTCGCGCCTTGCTGAACTATTTTATTAAAGGCCTGCTGATAGTGGTGCCACTGGGCGCAGCTTTTTTTCTGATCTTCTGGGCAATATCATCTATCGACAACGCATTAAACATCAGTGACCTGTTTTGGGCCAATAGCAAAACCGGCAAGCCTTTGTACATACCCGGCTTAGGCATCCTCAACGTGATTGTGATTATTCTGATAGCGGGCATACTGGTGACCAATGTGGTTACCGATCCTATAAAAGCCTGGTTTCACCGCTGGTTAAACCGTCTGCCAATATTCAAATTTCTTTATTCGTCCATAAAAGATTTGACGGAAGCTTTTGTTGGCGACGAAAAAAAATTCAACGAGCCGGTATTGGTTCAGGTCAATGAATTTGGGCTAAAAAAGATTGGTTTTTTGGTGCAGAAGGACCTAAAAGCAATTGACCTGCCCGGAGAGGTAGCCGTATATTTTCCGTATTCCTATTCATTTGCCGGGCAGGTTGTTATCGTATCGGCCAACAAAGTAAAACCTATTGATAAGACTGCAGCCGAAGTGATGAAATTTGTAATATCGGGCGGGGTTAGTGGTTTGGAATAAGCTTCTGAGGCTCTTTTTTCTTAAAACTCCGGACAGTTAACAGGATACTCACTATCATTAACAATGCACCCATCGCGAAAGGTGCCCCCGGAAAGTAAATAGCACTTTCTTTAGATGTTGTAAAGTGATGGAACAGCGTTGTCATAATCAGCGGGCCAATGATGGTAGTTACGCTAACCAGGCTGGTTAATGCACCTTGCAGCTCACCTTGCTCTTTGGCGCTTACATGTTCAGATATAAAACCCTGCATAGCCGTGCCGCCGATTCCCCCTAAACAATAAGGGATCATAAACAGGTACATCAGCCAGCCGGTGTTGTTAAATGCTATCAGTATCAGGCCGGTGCCGTAAAAGGCAATGCCTGCCATAATATTTTTACGCAACCCAAACTTTGGGATTGTCCATCGCACAAAGAAACCTTGTATGCCAACAATAAGCAACCCTAAAAACATCCCGAGGGCGCTTATGCTCGATCCTGTCCATTTAAATTTTTCAATAAGGTAAAATGGAAGCGTGCTCTCAACAGCTTTCTGACCGATGTACACAATAGTATAAGCGGTAATAAGCGTGCTTACCGCGGTTGAGTAACGCCTTAAACGCAGCAGTGAGCCAACCGGGTTAGCCCGCTTCCACTCAAACCGACGACGGTTTTTCATTTCTAAAGATTCCGGCAGGATAAAGAAACCATACACCGCATTAACAAGTGCAAGGCCCGCCGCAACCAAAAAGGGCAGCTTAACATAGATATCGCCCAAAAAGCCGCCCATACCAATGCCTAAAATAAAACCCAGGCCTGTTGCAGCGCCTATTAAACCGAAATTAGCCGCACGTTTATCGCCACTGCTTACATCAGAGATATAGGCTGTAGCCGTAGTGGTACTTGCACCAGCAATACCGGCTATAAACCGACCTACAAAAAGCCATAGAATAGTAGGGGCAAAGGCCATAAACAAGTAATCGATGCCAAATCCAATCAGTGAAAATAGCAATATAGGCCGCCGGCCAAACCTGTCGCTCAGGTTACCTAAAACCGGCGAAAACAGAAATTGCATGGTGGCGTACGTGAACGTAAGATAACCGCTGTATTGGCTGGCCATACTTACATCAACATGGGCAAGCTGCTCAAGCAGTTTTGGGAGAATTGGAATAATAATGCCCAAGCCCAGCGTATCAATAAATACAGTAACGAAAATAAAGCTCAACGCAGCTTTACCGTGCTGTTTGGGTCCATCCATATCAAGTAATTAGCATCTATGCGGTATATTATACAGATGCTGTTAATAATAGTTTTAAGCCGCCTGTTTTTTGAAACTCCTTACAGCAAGTACCGCGCCGACAAGCATCAACGCCGAGGCAACAAAGTACGGTGCGCCGGGCAGATGAACCGGTGCCTTTGCACTGGTAAAATAATAAAAGATAAAGGTCATGAACCAAGGCCCGAAAATAGAACTGAGACTCATTATGCTGGTGAGGCCACCCTGTAATTCGCCCTGTTCGTTTTTGGGTACTTCATTACTCATTACGCCTTGCAATGCCGGACCGCAAATACCGCCCAGCGCGTAAGGCACCATAAAGGCGAACATCATCCATCCCTTACTGGCCAGCCCGAATAGCAGCATACCAATTGCATATAACAGCAACCCTATCCAGATACTGCGTTGCTGCCCTAATTTAGGGATGGTAATACGGATCAACCCGCCCTGAACGATAGCGATCATCAAACCGATAAACCCAAGGGAATAGCCAACCACATCTTCGCTCCATTTAAATTTCTCGATAGTGTAAAATGTCCATACACTCTGCACGGCGTGGGCGGCAAAATAAACAATGAACAGGCAAACCGCCAGGCCGATAACCTGTGGATATTTCTTTAACTGGATAAGGCTGCCCATCGGGTTAGCGCGTTTCCAGTCAAAATCTCGCCTATGCTCTTTATCCAACGATTCGGGCAGGATGAAAAAACCGTAAGCGGCGTTAAGCAAAGCCAGAGTAGCTGCAGCGTAAAATGGATAATGTGTGTCATACTTACCTAACACACCGCCTATTACCGGCCCTATAATAAAGCCTAAACCAAAGGCAACACCTATCATCCCAAAATTTTGCGCACGTTTCTCGGGCTCGCTTACATCGGCAATATAAGCCGCCGCAGTTGTGAAGCTTGCGCCGGTAACACCTGCTATAACGCGCCCTAAAAATAACCAGCCAATAGTAGGTGCAAAGGCAAGGAAAAGATAATCGATACCAAAACCCAACAATGAAAATAACAGCACCGGCCGGCGGCCGTATTTATCACTTAGGTTACCCACTACCGGCGAAAAAAGAAATTGCATCACAGCGTATGCCACCAACAGCAAGCCCGAATATCGCGAAGCTTCACTGATGTTACCGTGAATAAGATTTTCGATAAGTTTAGGGAAAACCGGGATGATGATCGCCAGGCCTATTACATCGATAAGCAGCGTAACAAAAATAAAGCTTAGGGCCGCCTTCTTCTTAGGTTGGGTTAGGGTGTCCATTGCTGTAAATAAACAATTAATTTCTTTAATACATTGGCAAATTCTATAAAATAATATCCGCTGCTGATAACCAGCAGACTTGTGTAATCATGACAAGTAAAAGATAGAAAGCCCTCCGGACAATTGTCCGGAGGGCTTTCTGTTTACGGGTAATCTGTTAAAAATTAGGTTTTAGAACGTACTTATCATAGAAACGGAAGATATGCTCAACAGCTTCTTCGGCAGTGTCAACCACGCGGTAAAGGTTAAGGTCATCGGGGCTGATATTATGCTCTTCTTTAAGCATCCGGCTTTCTACCCATTCGAACAAACCTTTCCAGTAGTCTACACCTACAAACACGATAGGGAAGCGGGCGATCTTACCTGTCTGGATCAGTGTGATGGCCTCGAATGATTCATCCATCGTGCCGAAACCGCCCGGCAGGATGATAAAGCCCTGCGAGTATTTCATGAACATTACCTTACGGATAAAAAAGTAATCGAACTCCAGGATCTTATCCCTGTCGATGTACTTGTTATGGAACTGCTCAAACGGCAGCTCGATATTTAAACCCACCGATTTACCACCCGCTTCGTAAGCGCCCTTGTTGGCAGCTTCCATAATGCCCGGGCCGCCCCCGGATATTACGCCATAACCACGTTCGGTAAGCAGGCGTGCCGAGTCTTCAGCTAGTTGGTAAAACTTGTTGTCGTTTTTGGTACGTGCGGAGCCAAAAATGGAAACGCAGGGGCCTATCTTGGCCAGCTTCTCAAAGCCGTCTACAAAATCGGCCATTATTTTAAAGATCTGCCAGGAATCGGTAACCTTTATTTCCTGCCAGTTTTTATTCTCAAATGCTTGTCTTATTTTATCTTCACCAGTCATGTTAAAAAATTAGTCCGGAAGTCCGAGAAGTCGGTGCGTCCGGAAGTTATTATTCAGTTATACTACAATAAAT
>NZ_CAXVWK010000102.1:0-17344 GCF_964263795.1 Mucilaginibacter sp. | reverse complement strand
GGTCAGATCAAACACTTCACGATCCACCTTTACCGGCGCTATCCCGGCGTTTTGATTGACCAGCGATACCGGTGGTTGAGGTTTCCAGTCAGAGATCAGATATTCTATCCGGCTTACCTCGGCTATTACGGTATCAATATTTTGTTCGGCAGTTATCGAGTCTTTTGCTACGATGGTTATGTCCCAACGGCTGCCCATCAATTTGGTTGTGCGCTTTCTTAAAACCTGTGCGGTGGTGCTTAAAAAGCATAACAGGATAGCCGGAAGCAGTAAGATTTTCATGACGCAAATTTCGGTAAAAAAGCCGGTTTGTCATTCAAATTTAGTTCGAAAGACAGCCGTTGGATTAACGTATAATGACAATATCATATGTTGTAATGTATATTGCCAAAACTTATCACAGCGTACACGGTTTAGCCTATACTTTGTATTCTAAAAATTAATATGGCATCAGGTTTCTTTGCAATTTTAGATGATATCGGTGCTTTGATGGACGATGTATCAGTAGCAGCCAAAGTAGCTACCCGCAAAACGGCAGGCATTTTAGGCGATGATTTGGCTGTTAATGCCGAAAAAGCAACCGGCTTTTTGTCGTCGCGTGAACTGCCGGTACTATGGGCCATTACTAAAGGGTCGCTGCTCAATAAAATTATTATTGTTCCGATAGCATTGCTTTTGAACGCCTTTTTCTCAAGCGCCATTACCTGGGTGTTGATTTTAGGCGGGGTGTACCTTGCTTTTGAGGGAGTAGAAAAGATAGTAGAATATTTTTTTCATCACCCAAAAGCTGCGCAGGCGGTGGTCGTCGAAAACGAAACCAATGCTGCGGATGCCGAAAAAACAAAGGTGCGATCGGCCGTAACAACAGACTTTATCCTTTCTGTGGAAATCGTAATTATTGCACTTGGTTCTGTTACAGATGCCAGCTTGCCTATCCAGATTATCACTGTATCGGTAGTTGCCATCTTAGCCACTATTGGCGTATATGGTATAGTTGCCCTTATTGTGCGGATGGATGACGCCGGTTACAAGCTGATGAAAAGCGCTGATAACAAAGGGATACTTAGCACACTGGGCTCAATTTTGGTAAAGGCCTTACCAATCATTATTAAAATACTTGGTGTGGTAGGTACAATAGCTTTGATTCTTGTATCAGGCGGTATATTTGAACACAATATTCCTTATTTCCATCATGTGCTACCCAACCTGCCGCTACTAGTAAAAGAATTTGGATTAGGTTTAGTGGCCGGCTTGATAGCTGTTGCTTTTGTAGAGGGCATAAAAAAGGCGGTTAAGCTGGTTAAAGCTTAGTGCCGCCTTTTAAAATTGTAACTCTATTTAACAGCCTTATCAAACAACAGTACAGTAAACTGACTGTCGCCGTCGGTTTCTTCAACCTTTGCGTAAGGCGAGAAGGTCTTTACGCTTAACTGGTTATTTTTCACAGAGAACTTATACAAACGCATCAAACCGTTACCGCCATTCGGCCTGCTCTGGTAGTCATTCAAAAACGTTTTGATGGTATGGCCTTCGTAAACGTCTGTACGGTAGCCCTCTCCATTATCACCAACGTGGCCGCAGAGCATCATAAACAGGTTAGGGTTAACTTTCAAGCTTTCATATATAGCTTTGCCCTCCGCATTAAAGGGCGCTTGTGGTGTGTTAGTGCCCTTAACCGGGTTAAAATGCAATATGGAATGGCTTACCACAATAGCCTTACGTGAAGCATTATCCTTCAGGATTTTGTTAGCCCAGGTATAAAGGTTCGCCTGGTCTTCGTTATGCGAATCGAATTCCAGAAATACAACAATAAAAGCTACACCACCTGCGGTAAATTTATCGTAATGGCTGTCGTTATTATCACCATAATGCCCGCCGTAGTAGGGGCGACCTTCGAAGTGTTTAACTCCAAAATATTGGTTGTAACCACTTGTAGTGCCTTTAACAGGATATTGCGATGGGAACTGATCATGGTTACCTACGGTTAGGCCGTAAGGAATACTCACCGGATTTTCTAATCCGTAAATGGCTGTTTTCGCCAGGTACCATTCTGATTTTGACGTTACCGGGTTATCGCCGTGCTCGGTTATGTCGCCCATATGCGCAACATAGGCAATATTCTCTCTGGCCTGGTTCTTTCTGATCCACTCTATCTGTGCCTTAAACATATCAAAGTTACCGCCAAGTTGTGCTTGTGCCAGGTAGTATTGTGTATCAGGAAGCACCGCTATCGCAAAGTCACCCGGGTTAACCACTGCAGGGGCCCCCGGAGTATTTAACACTGTGTCGATAAAAACAACCGGCCTTAATTGTGGTAACTCCACTACCGAAGCGGTTGATTTGATGGCCGAGAAAGACAACCCTGCAAGCAAGGCGGCGGCAAAAAGGTTACTTCTGTTTTTCATTTTAATTAACATAAATGTAAAAGAACCCGGCAGTTTGCACACTGCCGGGACTGCTATTAATAGCCCGGGTTTTGAATCATCCCGGATGGGTTCAGTTCTACCTCATACTGCGGTATTGGGAACAACAATTTATTTTGAGTAAGCATGTATGCATTTGGTGCCAGGTAGTTAACCTTTGTACGCAAAGCTGCGCCGAAAGCATTCACTACATCGATGGCTTTTCCGGTACGAACCAAGTCATTCCATCGGTGATTTTCAAAGGCAAGCTCAACCCGGCGCTCGTGAGCTATAATATCCCTAAGTGACGTTTGGCCGGTACCCGCTGTAGCAGGCAGGCCTGCGCGTGCCCTTACCAGATTAAGCGCAGTAAGCGGTGATTTGCCCTGCTCATTCTGAGCCTCGGCCAATAGAAGTAAGGCATCAGAATAGCGGTAAATAGGGAAGTTATCGTTAGATCCTAAGGTTGTTGTTAACGGCGCATGCACATACTTTTTAATGTAAGGCACACCTACTTTCCCGGCTGCGGGCGTATAGTTAAGCACACTTTTGTTAGCTGAATAAACAAACAGATCGCTTGCGTTGTAAGCACCTTCTACAATACCGATTGATGCATCAAGGCGTTTATCGTTGGCTTCATAAGAGCTTATCAAATCCTGACTTGGGGTGTTCCAGCCACCTGTAGAGCTGTTGTTAATGTTGATGCCAAGCACAATGGTTGTGTTGGTGCTTCTCGGTAAAAAGTGGAAGGTAAGCGGGTTAGGGGTAGTACCCAACACAGTACCATTAAGGTATTGTACTTCGAACAACGATTCTTTACTGTTTTTATTTGTAGGTGAAAACGCATCGGCATAATTAGCGTTTAAGCCGTAGCCCATGCCGGCCAGGGTAGTAAGTAAGGTTTCGGCATCACTCCATTTTTTTTGCGTTGCGTAAACCTCGGCCAGCAACATGGTTGCCGAGCCTTTTGTGGCTGCGCCCGATTGCGGAAACTTCGGCACAGGTAGCTCATTAATGGCATCCTTTGCATCGGCTATTATTTGCGTATAAACCTCATCTACAGACGCGCGGTTTTTAAAAGCATCGTCGGTTCCTTTAACTTCTTTCAAGAACAGTGGTACGCCGCCGTATAGTCGTACAAGTTTAAAGTAGTAAAAAGCCCTTAAGAACTTCGCCTCACCATCTATAGGGGCTTTTACTGCTGCATCGATCGTTGATGACGCCAGGCGCTCTATAACGATGTTAGTGCGCGATACGCCGGTATAGCAGTGCTGCCAAACGGCGTTTGCGTAATCGTTGGTAGGTGTGTTGGTGAAATCAGAAATCTGCTCACGATACAAATAGGCCGTACCCCGGTTACTTGGATAAGGCTGATAAATTGTGTTATCCGAGTGCATCTCTGAGGTAAAATAATCGTTCAGCAGCACATCCCTTAATGGCGCATAGGCCGCAACAACCGCTTGTTTAAACTGATCGGCCGTTTTGTAGAAGTTTGCATCGGTGTATGAATCTTCTGGTACCAGATCGATGAAATCTTTTTTGCAGGCTGTTACCGAAACAGCAAGCATTGCAAGTACTATATATATCTTTTTCATGTAGTTTATCTTAAGTATATCTACTATTTAAATGTCGCCGACAGGCCGATTGAGAACGTTCTTGGTAACGGGTAAGCGTTTTCATCGACACCGATCCCGAGGGTTGGATCCTGGCCTGCAAAATTGATCTCGGGGTTAAGGCCTGAGTAGCCGGTTATCACAAATGCCTGTTGTACCGAACCGTAAACCCTCAGGCTTTTCATCAGCGTGTTTTTCAGGTTGACACGGTACCCCAATGAGATATTTTTTACCGAAAGGTACGATCCATCCTCGAGCCATTGGGAATTTACCTGCCTGCCCATAGCGGTAGTACCTGTTTTGGTACGTGGGTAAACACCCGAGCCCGGGTTTTCAGGCGATCTCCACCTGTCTGCAGCTGCGGCAAGCATTACACGCGATCCATCCATATTTGTTTGGTATGCCCATTTAGCTGCATTAAGGATTTGTCCACCAACGGAATAAGCCATATGAATGTTCAGATCGAAATTGCCGTAAACGAAGTTATTGGTTAAACCACCTGTAAAAGTTGGGGTTGGGTCTCCAATAAAGGTGCGGTCATTTACATCGTCAATAACTCCATCGCCATTGATATCTTTCACTTTAATGGTACCTACATCAGATGCGGTGCCGTACTTAGCCGAGTTGGCAAGGTCTGCAGCATCTTTGTACAAGCCCAGAAAAACAAAGCCGTAAAATTCGCCCAGGTGGTGACCTTCCTGCTGGCGGAAATAATCTGATGATACGGTATTGTTCCTGCGGATAAAGCCTGGGTCGACAAGATCCTTAATTACATTCCGGTCAAAGGAAATATTAAAATTGGTATTCCATTTTAATTTACCGGTAAGATTGGTGCTGTTGACAGAAAACTCGTGGCCCCATAGCTCAACCACGCCAACGTTGTCCAATATGCTTCCGAAACCTGATGCCCTTGGGATAGGCCGCTGCATGATTAATCCGTCAGAAATCTTGTGGTAATAATCATAAGTGATGTTCAAACGGTTTTTAAGAAGCGACAGGTCAAAACCGATATCGAACTGCTTATTGCGCTCCCAGCGAAGGTTGGCATTTTGCAACCTGTTAATTGTTTGGCCTGCTGTTGAAACACCATCGCCAGCGTAATAGTACTTGCCTACAGTAGCCTGTGCCTCGTAATTACCAAAAAAGTTATTACCGGTAATACCATAACTGGCCCTGATCTTAAACAGGTCGACAGCTTTGGCATTTTCCATGAAACTTTCATCGCTCACCACCCAACCTGCAGATACTGAAGGGAAGGTTCCGTATTTTTGATCGGCACCAAAACGTGACGAACCATCGCGGCGGACAGCACCTTGTAATAAGTATTTGCCTTTATAGTTGTAATTCACGCGGGCAATGCTTGATAAAAGCGAGTAAGAGGAATAACTGCTGTTTCCTGCTGAAAGGCTGGTTGCCGCTGTTAAGTAAGGTATGTTGTCATCAGGGAAACCCAAGCCAGTAAGCGTGTTACCGTAGCCACTATATTTTTGGATAGAGTAACCGCCCAGCACCTCTAAATTGTGGTTGTTAGCAAAGGTTTTGTTGTAAACCAGGTTACCCTCCGCGGTGTATGACCCGTTATCTGTGGAACTGCTTATACCTGTAGCCTGGCCAATAGTTGAGGTAACTACGCCAGATTGGTAATACTTGCGACTTTCGTTACCTTTATCAACCGCAAAGTTTGTTTTTAGTGCCAATCCTTTTATAAACTCATAGTTCAAATAGGCGTTTCCTAAAATTCGGGTTGTTTTATAATCATCCTGAGTTAGGTTAAATTGAGCCAGCGGGTTGATGTAAGCCACCATACCCGGCGAATAAGTATCCCGGTTGTAACTGCCATCTTCGTTATAAGGCGATTTCAACGGACTTGCTTCAAAAATCCTTTCAAATAAACCACCTACACCATCAGTGCCCAAACGGTTGTTATGATCAAGGCGGTAACTTGGTGCAATGTTAAAGCCTAACTTAAGCCGGTTACTTAACAGACTTAGGTCCTGGTTCATTCTTAACGAGTATAGCTTTGTACCTGTATTTATCAGCACACCCTGTTGCTCCTGATAACCCACTATTACGGTAGATGTTGAATTTTCGCAAGCGGACTGAACTGTCACATCATAGTTTTGAATGGGGGCGGTGCGGGTAAGTAATTTGTACCAGTTGGTTCCTTCGCCATATTGCTCAGGATTTAAATATTCGGTAGGGGTTGCAGTTGTATATCCGGGCTCGTATTTACGGGCATCCTCAAACTTTTCTTTCATGAACTGGGCAAAACCGCGGGCGTCCATCATTTTTGGTACACGTTCGCCAGGTATTTTTTGGATGCCATAGTTGGCGTTGAACTCAACCTTGCTATCGCCGGGTTTGGCATGTTTGGTAGTTATTAACACCACGCCATTTGCAGCGCGGGAACCGTACAGCGCCGTTGCCGATGCATCCTTTAACACGCTGTAGCTTTCTACCTCAGATGGGTTGATGTTGTTGATACTGCCGGTAACCGGTATACCATCTACTACAAAAAGCGGTTGGTTACTGGCATAAAAAGATGCCGCACCACGAATCCTGAACTCGACACCACGGCCGGGCTGACCGCTGCTTTGCGCAATATGCACACCTGCAATTTTACCCTGTAACTGCTGGGCAAATTGATTAACCGGCATGTCATCTAACTGTTTCGCATCCAGTTGAGCAATAGAACCGGTAACTTCCCTGGCCCGTTGTTTACCGTAACTTACGGTAACTTCCTGCAACATGGCGCCGGGTAGCATCCGGATGTTTGATACGGTTGTACGGTCGGGCCCAACGGTGATATTTACATCGGCCTGTCTAAAACCAACAAAACTTACTGAAAGGGTATAGTTACCCTCAGGCAACGATAAGGTGTAATTGCCATTAACATCGGCAGTAGCACCTAATGATGTACCGGCTACACGTACGCTTGCGCCGGGAAGCGGCTCGCCTTTATCGTCGGTAACCTTTCCGGTAACTTTGCCGGCTGCTTGTTTAAAAAGCAATACGTTGCCGCCCTGTTCTTTAAAACCAATGCCCTGGTTGGTAAGTATACCTGCAAGGATAGCCTCTACAGTTTGGCCCTTATAGCTGGCAGGTTTTACAAACTTGTCTGCAAGTTTCAGGTAAACTTCATCATAGGCAAATATAAGATCTGTCTTTTTTTCCAGTTTTTTCACAACTGCAGATAGTGTTTCATGTTCAAAAGAAATATCAATACGGGTATTAATGCCCTGTGCATTCAGATCGGTTGCCTGTACCGATAACAGACCCGTAATTAATATGGAAAAAATTAGAAATGTGATACGCATAAACTGCCTCCATAACTGTGTATAAAAATTCATATTTTTGATTGGCTTTGTAATAAGTAATTAGTTGCTGAGCTTGGCAAACAATGTGTTAGAACTTGGTTTGCTTAAATTTTGGCCGGTTTCCGCGGCAACGGAAGCCGGTTTTTTTAGTAAAGCACTACTTCATTTCCCTCCCTTCTGTAATGCGTATTATGTATTAAGCTGATCACTTTAAGGGCGTCATCTGCAGGCCTGTTGCGCTGCAGGCGCAAGGTGAACTGGTATTGCGACACCGCTTTATTTGCCGCTGTAAGTTTAAGAGCAAACAAGTTTTTAACTACCAGGGCTAACTCATCGAAGCTGGCCTGGGCCAAATAAGTGTCGCCATCTTTCCAGCTTTGGCTTTCTGATATATTGATATTGTTTTGGTGATACGCCTTAGTTAGGTTGTCAAAAACCAATTCCTGGCCGGGTGTTAAAAAGGATAACGTTTTGCCGCCGGTACTGATACCTACCTTGCCGGTTGCCACTGCTATTTTGATATGCTTTAGCGTGGTATAGGCATTTACATTGAATGATGTACCCAACACCTGTATCTGTAAAGCGCCCGTACTAATGCGAAATGGCTTGGCGTCATTATGCTTTACCTTTAAAAATACCTCGCCGTCATCCAGCAGGATATTACGAATAGACCCGTTGAATGAAGCGGGAATGCGAACGCGGCTTAACGCATTAACCCACATTACCGAACTATCGGGCAATGTGATCTGCTTCACCTCGCCGGCCCGGGTAAGCAGCGTGGTGTAAATTTCTGCAACGGCGGATTTTTTATTGAAGTAAAAAAACAGCGCAGCGCCAAATATAAGTACAAAGCTAGCAGCAATGCGGAAGTAAAGATTTGTCCGGCGAGGCCTTAGGGGTATAACCGTAGCATTGTTAAGTTTTTTGCGGATCGCGTTTTTTACCGCTGCTTTTTCCTTATCGGTAATCTCAGCACCTTCGGCTTTTTCATATGATTTGTACCATGCCTCTACAACGGCGCTTTCGGTTTCGTTAGCAGTGCCGTTTAGATAGCGTGACAACTTTTTTCTGAATCGTGTAATGTCCATCCTCTGGGGTTTTCAGCATTAAGTCGCTAAAAAGGGCCTGAGGTACTTATAATTACAATTAACTTTGTGTTAACTATATATTAAGCAGGACAAGGATGAAGGCAAGATAGGTAACCTGTTTTTCTGGATGATGCTCGATTATAGCACTGCGTAAGCGCCTGGATACCTCGCCTATATAATTTTTAACCGTTTGCTCGGCAACGCCCAGTTCGCCTGCAATTTCTTTTACAGGTTTATTTTCGCTACGCAATTGATAAACCTTTTGCAGCATATCCGGCATATTACCTAAAGTTTTCTCCAAAGTTTCCTCTAACTCAAAGTAGCCGGCATTCTCGTTAATGGAAGTTTCCAAAAGATGCACGCGTTGCAAGGCATCGTCAAGGCGTACTTCGTTTACATTCTTTGAACGGAAATGGCTTATCACACTAAACTTGGTGGCGCTCAGCAGGTAATTCTCAAGTGACGATTGGATGTGTAAAGTATGGCGGCGTTCCCAAAGTTTTATAAACAATTCCTGAACGATATCCTGCGCTATGGAAACGTCGCCTACACGGGCAAGTGCAGCCCGGTATAAGCGTTCCCAGTAACGGTCAAACAACAAATCGAATGAAGCGTGGTTATCATTTTTAAGTTGAAGCAGTAGCTCCGTATCTGAAATTTGCTGCGTTATCATCTACCCCGCAAAAGTAAGGTACTAATGTTAAGTTAACTTTAAGATTTAGCTGAAAGCCATTCTTCTTAAACATGAAAGCAGTTAACAAGGCATGATTTGATAATTATTAAGCACGGCTTTTATATTGTTTTGCTTAGTTATACAACTTTTCGTTATTTGTACCACATGCAAGCGACTATACTTATCATCGACGACGAAAAAAAATTGAACGATCTGCTTTCGCGGATCATCGGTTTAGAGGGTTTTAAGGTTTTGCAGGCATTTACCGGCAAAGAAGGTTTAAAGCTTTTAGAGAAAGAAGATGTGCTGGTAGTATTAAGCGATGTGAAACTGCCTGATGTAAACGGTGTAGACCTTGTTAAAACAATAATACAGTTAAAGCCCTTTGTAGAAGTTATCAACCTCACAGCTTATGGTACCATAACTGATGGTGTGCGATCCATTAAAAACGGTGCCTTTAACTACATTGTAAAAGGCGACGACAACGATAAGATCATTCCCCTGCTAAACCAGGCAGTTGAAAAAGCGCAGGTACAACAAAACGCTTACAATGCAGATAAAAAGGTAAGCACCAAACACAGCTTTGCGCAGATCATCGGTCATTCTAAGCCGATAACTGATGCGGTAAACCTTGCCCGCCGGGTTGCAGCTACCGATACTACGGTGCTCTTACTGGGCGAAACCGGTACGGGTAAGGAGGTTTTTGCATCTGCTATCCACTACGAGAGCCAGCGCAGGCAGATGCCGTTCGTCGCGATCAATTGCAGCAGCTTTACCGGCGAATTGTTAGAAAGCGAACTTTTTGGCTACAAGGCTGGTGCATTCAGCGGAGCTAATAAAGATAAAAAAGGTTTGTTTGAAGAGGCTCATCATGGCAGTATCTTTTTAGATGAAATAGGCGAGATGAACCTCAGCCTCCAGGCTAAGTTGCTCCGGGTGCTGGAGAGCAAAACCTTTATCAAATTAGGCGATACCCAAACTACAAAAGTGAACATCCGTATTATGGCTGCCACTAACCGCGATCTGCGGGTCGAAGCTGAAGAAGGGAGGTTCCGGCCGGATCTTTATTACAGGTTGGCGGTATTTACCATTTCGCTCCCCTCGCTAAACGAGCGCAAGGAAGATATAGAACCTTTGGCGAAGTACTACCTTAGATTTTTTGCAGATAAAGCGGGTAAGCCGGTGAAGATGAGCGACGAATTCAGCACTATGCTAAAGCGCCACCAGTGGAAAGGCAATATCCGCGAATTGAAGAACGTGATGGAACGTGCCGTTATCCTAGCCGACAATCTTTTAACGCCCGATGTTTTGCCTCCTCAATTTAACAATCAAATTGCTACCGACAATTCATCTCTCGATTTGCAAAGTATCGAGAAGCAGCACATTGCTAAAGTGCTGGCGTATACTAAAGGCAACAAAACCGAAACTGCAAGGCTGCTTGGCATTGGCCTAACTACCTTATATCGAAAGATAGACGAATACGGGTTGTGATTTATAAATAAAAATCTACAGATTCATTGATTATAAGAAGAAAGGGTTTAACCCAATTACCCGGCTTGTAAACTTTAGCGTGTAATAACTTCTGTAGCTTAATCCTATCCGCATTCTCCAAATATTAACGTCTCTCCATTCTAAAATGATAATCAACCCTTCCGAAATGGAAGGGTTTTTTGTTGGATATAAAATTCATAATATTTAAAAATCTTGATTTACAATGAGTTAACCATGTCTCTTAAAATCGGCATCGCTATTGGCATACCCTGTCAAAATAATAACAAATGATGACACTACTTCTTTTTTTGGCCATGCTAATCAGCTGGTGGTTTATTTGGAAATCTATCGACTGGTTCGAAAAAATCTAAGCATATGATCGCACTATTTATTATCGCAGTTGCAGTATTTCTATACATGGTATATGTGCTGCTGAAACCTGAAAATTTTTAACCTGACCCACGATGAACACAGAACTATTTGGAATCGTTGCCTCCTTCAGCCTGATGCTGTTGATCGGCATCCCGCTAGGCAAATACCTGGCAAAGATGTTTGCCGGAGAAAAGGTATGGACCGACTTTATGAAACCGTTAGAGAGCGGTATTTATAAGCTATCCGGCATCAACCCTAATGAACCCATGAACTGGAAACAGTTCTTAAAGGCCATGATGTGCATCAACCTTTTATGGTTGGTTTACGGCTTTTTTGTATTGATGTACCAGGACAAGCTGCCGCTTAACCCGGACGGCAACCCCGGCATGAGTGCCGACCTTGCCTTTAATACCATCATCAGCTTTGTGGTGAACTGTAACCTGCAGCACTACAGCGGCGAAAGCGGTGCCGGCTACCTGGTACAACACTTTATCTTCATGTTTTTGCACTTTGTAAGTGCAGCTACCGGTATTGCCTGTGCTGTGGGCCTGTTCAAGGCATTTCGTGATAAAACCACTAACGATCTGGGCAACTTCTGGAACTACTTCCTGAAAGCCATTACCCGTTTGTTGCTGCCCTTATCTGTCGTGGTAGCGCTGATACTGACTTTTAACGGCACGCCAAGCAGCTATGCTGGTAAAGACCGGTTTATCTCTTTACAGGGCGATACCGTAAACGTGTCCCGCGGCCCTGCCGCGCAGATGATCGCTATCAAGCACCTGGGCACCAACGGTGGCGGCTGGTTTGGTGCCAACTCTGCACATCCCCTGGAAAACCCCAACTACATTACCAATATCACCGAGATCGTATCGCAGATGATCATCCCGGTTGCCATGGTGCTGTGCTTCGGCTACTTTATCCGCCGGAAAAAACTGGGCTTGGTGATCTTCGGGGTGATGATGACCGGCGCCCTGCTGCTGCTCATTCCAAGTATTGGCAGTGAAACAGGCGGCAACCCAGCTATTGCCCAAATGGGTATAGCGCAGCCAACCGGCGCTATGGAAGGTAAGGAAGTACGCATCGGGCCTATGGCTACCGCCTTTTGGAGTACCTTTACCACCATCGTATCTACCGGATCTGTAAATGGTATGCATGACAGTACCATGGCCTTAACTGGTTTATGGCAGTTACTGGGCATGATGATTAACGGCTTTTTCGGCGGTTGCGGCGTGGGTGTGTTGAACTATTTCATCTACCTCATCATCGCCGTGTTCATCTCCGGACTGATGGTGGGCAGGACCCCGGAATTCCTGGGTCACAAGGTGGAAGCGCGGGAAGTAAAAATTGCTGCATTGATCACTTTATTGAGTCCGTTCCTGATCATGGCGGGTACAGCCATAGCGGCATATATCTTCACCAATCACGGCAATGCAGATTGGGCGGTTAAGCCATCGGCATGGCTAAACAACCCCGGCTTCCACGGATTCAGTGAGATGCTTTACGAGATGACCTCATCCAACGCCAACAACGGTTCCGGCTTTGAGGGTTTGGGGGATAACAATATCTTCTGGAACGTATCTACCGGCATCGTCATGATCCTGGGCAGGTTCCTGCCGATCATCGGCCCGGTGGCCATAGCAGGTATGCTCGCACAGAAAAAGTACATCCCCGAATCTGCCGGTACACTCAAAGTGGATACCGTTACCTTCGGGCTGATGACCTTTGCAGTGATCCTCGTTTTAAATGCATTATCCTACTTCCCTGCTTTGGCTTTGGGCCCTATCGCGGAATTCTTTTCTATGCCTAAATAATCATAATCATGACAACTAAATCAAATAAATTGTTCGAACCGGCCCTGGTGCAAACCGCATTGAAAGAGTCGTTCATCAAACTGAACCCTCAGGTTATGCTGCGCAACCCGGTGATGTTTACCGTGGAAGTAGGCACCGCGGTGATGCTTTACATGAGCGTTTACAGCTTACTGTATGCCGGTCAGGGTTCGTTTGCATACAACCTGATCATATTTATCGTACTGCTGCTGACCCTGCTGTTTGCCAACTTTGCCGAAGCCATCGCCGAGGCGCGTGGCAAGGCTCAGGCGGATAGCTTACGCAAAACACGCGAAGAAACGCCGGCTAATGTGTTATTGCCCGACGGCAGTATCGTCAGCAAATCATCCAATGAACTACGCAAAGGTGATGTATTTGTATGTGAGGCCGGTGATACTATCCCAACGGACGGGGAGATCACCGAAGGTTTGGCCACGATCGACGAATCGGCCATTACCGGCGAATCCGCCCCGGTCATCCGCGAAGCGGGTGGTGACAAGTCTTCGGTTACCGGCGGTACCAAAGTATTATCTGATAAGATCAAAGTAACGGTAACCACCGAGCCGGGCGAAAGCTTCCTGGATAAGATGATCGCGCTGGTTGAAGGCGCGTCCCGTCAGAAAACACCTAACGAGATCGCCTTGACCATATTGCTGGCCAGCTTTACGCTGATCTTTATTATTGTATGTGTTACGCTGAAACCGTTTGCAGATTACGCCAATACGCCGATCACCATCGCCGCACTGATATCGCTGTTCGTTTGTCTGATCCCTACCACTATTGGCGGCCTTTTATCGGCTATCGGTATTGCCGGGATGGACAGGGCACTACGTGCCAACGTGATCACCAAATCGGGTAAAGCGGTAGAGACCGCGGGCGATATCGACGTATTGCTTCTGGATAAAACCGGTACCATTACCATCGGGAACCGAAAAGCCACCCACTTCTGGCCTGCTTTGGATATCCTGCCGGACGACCTGGTGCGTGCCGCCGTGCTGTCATCGCTTGCAGATGAAACACCCGAGGGAAAGTCTATCATTGAACTGGCCGCGCAAAGTAATATGAGCATTGCAACCAGTGCGCCTGCCGGGGCCGAATTCATCAAATTCACTGCCGAGACCCGCTCAAGCGGTATCAATACCCCTGATGGCCTGCGGATACGCAAAGGCGCGTTTGATGCCATATGCAACTTATCTGTAAATGCGGGTAACCCATTCCCGGCAGATGTGGAAGACCGTGTAAAAACAATTGCATCCAATGGCGGTACGCCGCTGGTAGTTTCCCAAAATGAAAAAGTGCTGGGCACTGTGGAATTGCAGGACATTATCAAGCCCGGCATTGCCGAACGTTTTGAGCGCCTGCGTAAAATGGGGATCAAAACGGTAATGGTTACCGGCGATAACCCGCTTACCGCCAAGTTCATTGCGGAGAAAGCCGGTGTGGACGATTTTATTGCTGAGGCCAAGCCGGAGGACAAGATGAACTACATCAAGCATGAACAGCAGGAAGGCCGTTTAGTTGCTATGATGGGCGACGGTACCAATGATGCCCCTGCGCTTGCACAGGCCGATGTGGGTGTAGCCATGAACAGTGGTACCCAGGCCGCAAAAGAAGCCGGTAACATGGTGGACCTGGATAACGACCCGACCAAGCTGATCGAGATCGTGGAGATCGGCAAGCAATTGCTGATTACCCGCGGAACCCTTACTACATTTTCTATCGCGAATGACGTGGCTAAATACTTCGCCATCGTTCCGGCCCTGTTCATTGCTTCCATCCCGGCATTGCAGGCTATTAATATCATGCACCTGCACAGCCCGGAAAGCGCGATCCTGTCTGCCGTGATCTTTAACTCCATCATCATCCCGGTGCTGATACCATTGGCACTTAAAGGGGTAGAATACAAACCGATCGGTGCCAGTGCCCTGTTACGCCGCAACCTGCTCATTTATGGTTTGGGCGGTGTGATCGCACCATTTATCGGCATCAAATTAATCGACCTGCTTATTTCCTTATTCTTTTAATAACAACGATCATGAAATCAAATATCATCAAATCCATCCGCATCACCCTGGTATTAACGCTGATCCTGTGCGTGGTATACCCGGTAGCTATTTCCCTTGCCGGCAAGTTAGCCAAAGGCCACGGCGACGGCGAAACCATCGTGGTAAACGGCAAAGTAGTTGGCTATGCCAACGAAGGCCAAAGTTTTACCCAGCCCAAATACTTTTGGGGAAGGCCGTCGGCAGTTGGTTACAACGCAGCCGGTTCAGCGGGTTCAAACAAAGGCCCGAGCAATCCCGACTATCTAAAGGATGTAAGCAGTCGTATTGATACACTGCTTAAATATCACCCATACCTGAAACGTTCGGATATCCCTGCCGAAATGGTAACCGCATCAGGCAGCGGCCTTGACCCGGATATCTCGCCGGCTGCTGCAAAGATCCAGATCAAGAGGGTAGCGGATAACCGTGGTTTATCCGTTCAAAAAGTAACAGACCTGGTTGCGCAGCAAACAGAAGCACCCCTGCTGGGCATGTTTGGCCCGGCTAAAGTGAATGTGCTGAAATTGAATGTTGCACTGGATGAACTTAAAAAATAAAAGACCCTAATTCTACCTATATACTATCCCCTGCAGCTTTTGCTGCAGGAACTATCTACCCTAACATGAAAAAAATTCTATTCAGTGCAGCAATCTTGTTGGCTGCAGTAACAGTAAAGGCACAAGACAGTACTAAAACCAATAACCTGACTATTAGCGGGTATGCAGAGATCTATTACGGATTTGATTTTAACCGCCCGACTAATAATACACGGCCCGGTTTTGTTTACTCTCATAACCGACATAATGAGGTTAACCTTAACCTGGGCTTCATAAAGGCCAATTATGATAACGGCTTAATAAGGGCAAACGTGGCTTTAATGGCAGGTACTTACACCAATGCAAATTTGGCTGCGGAGCCGGGCGTGCTCAAAAATATTTTTGAAGCAAACGCCGGTGTCAAGCTTTCTAAATCAGCCAACCTTTGGCTGGATGCGGGTGTTTTTGCTTCACATATCGGGTTTGAAGGGGCTGTGTCAAAAGATTGCTGGGTGCTTACACGTAACATCGCGTCAGAAAACACACCTTATTATGAAGCCGGTGCAAAATTAACTTATGCCACAAACGATGGTAAATTAACTTTGTCAGGTTTATATTTAAACGGCTGGCAGCGTATACAGCGCCAGGATGCAAATAGTAAACCTGCCGGTGGTGTACAGATAACTTACAAGCCATCGAGCAGTATCACGTTAAATTACAGCAATTACTTGGGTATTGAAGGTGCCGATTCTGTTGGCGTAAAACGTTTTTACAATAATTTTTATGGTATATTCCAGGTAACCAATGCGTTGGGCTTAACTTTAGGCTTTGATTATGGCTCGCAGCAACAAACCAAAAACAGCAGCGGATATTACCACGTGCTTTCGCCGGTAGCCGTAGCGCGTTACCAGCTGGCCAGCAAATGGGCAATGGCCGGCAGGATAGAATACTACGAAGATAAAAATGGTGTATTTATAGCGACAGGGACACCTAATGGATTTAAAACCACGGGTTATTCCTTGAACCTGGATTATGCACCGGTATCTAACGCACTAATACGTTTAGAAGGAAAAGTTTATGACAGTAAAGACGAGGTGTTTACACGTTTTGGTAATCCCATCAGCACCAACCCGCTTATCACGGCAAGTTTCGCGGTATCATTTTAATCAACATGGAAGAAGAGCAGCATAAGGATACCTCCGTAAGAGATTTTATCGATCTTGTCAAAAAAAGCAGGCGCGGTAAGCTGAAGATCTACATCGGCATGAGTGCCGGTGTAGGCAAAACTTACCGAATGTTGCAGGAGGCCCATGCGCTGCTCAAAAATAATATAGACATCCAGATAGGCTATATTGAAACACATAACCGGGCAGAAACCCACGCCTTGCTGGGCGGTTTGCCCTTTATCGCACGACGCAAAACATTCTACAAAGGCAAAGAACTGGAAGAAATGGATCTGCAGACCATCATCAACCGTCACCCCGAAGTGGTGATAGTTGATGAACTGGCACATAGTAATATTGAAGGTAGTAAAAACAGTAAGCGCTGGCAGGATGTAAAGGACATTTTAGAAGCCGGTATCAGCGTGATCACCGCGGTAAATATTCAGCATTTGGAAAGCCTGAACGAAGAGATTGAAGATATTACCGGCATCCCCATTACTGAACGTGTGCCCGATAAAATATTGGAGGTTGCCGATGAGATCGTCAACATCGACCTTACAGCAGACGAACTGATCGACAGGCTTAAAGACGGGAAAATTTATGATAAGGCAAAAGTAGAAACCGCTCTAAAGAATTTTTTCCGGAACGAAAAGATCCTCCAGTTACGGGAGATAGCCTTAAAAGAGGTTGCACACCACCTGGAGCGCAAGATTAATATTGAAGTGCCAAAACAGGTCAAGTCACGGCCCGAGAAGTTTTTGGCCTGCATCTCCTCAAACGCCGAAACTGCTAAGATCGTTATCCGCAAAACGGCG
>NZ_CAXVWK010000101.1:0-19068 GCF_964263795.1 Mucilaginibacter sp. | reverse complement strand
TTATTAACGAATTGATTGAAAATAACATTCGTCGCCAGCAACAAGCGAACGATGAAACTCGCTCCAAACATGGCCGGTAATAACTTTTAAAACCTCAAACCTCCATTGAGGCTATAAACGCAATGCTTATTGCGGGTTCTCCTGTAATCAGGAGCACTTCTACTAATTTTTTATCAAATTATTATGGGAATACAGGTATTAACGGCTGACGATTTGGAGAAATTCCGGGTGCAGCTAATGACCGATATTGAAAACCTACTTAATACCAAACATCCAAAAAAATGGCTTAAAACTCATGAAGTAATGGAGCTGCTGGGTATTTCTGAAGTTACCCTTCAACATCTTCGCAACCGAGGTCAAATTCCCTTTAGGAAATTAGGAGGCACTTGCCTCTATAGTGCCGAGGAAATTGATGACTACTTAACCAAATCAAAATATACTAAGTTATAGGCGTATATAATCTGCAATATTCAGAAAAGTAAGTAAAGGCAAATCGGCTGATTTTTTGATACCTTTACTTTATAACCTTATTGATTATAAATGACGAGAATTGGTGATTACTTCAACTTATTGAGCGATATACAGGTGAGCGACTACCGAATATCATTTTTGCCTAAATTTCCGAATGAAGCTCAGGAATTAGTTTTAGAACATAAGCGGAACGCCTCCCTAAAAATGCAATTGCAGGAAATCGAAGAGGAATTGCATCAGCCCACAAAAGAAGGTGAACAGATTAGATCAGGATTCATTTATATTTCGAATGGTTTACTTAACAGTTTTAAAAATATCAGCAAATGGGGAGGGTATTTTCCTGATCTCGGACAGGGAATGGTCATTCGTGGATACTTGTTTGGCAAGATATTAAATGATTATAGTACCGCGCTAAAGTCTGAAGGCAATTACTTTCCTATTGCCAATATCTATATGTCTAATGTTTCGTGGAATGCTTCACTGCTTGAGGAAGTCATTATTAATACATTTAATAAGCTAAATGATAGCAGTTTTCTGTCAAAAATGGATGCTATTAATTTTTATGATCAGTTCCGGGAATCGATGCTCATTATAATTCAGGGTCTTAGGGAGGATGCCGTCATATGAACCCTTATCAGAAAGGTGCTGCGTGGAGAATCTGGGATCTTCAGATTCAAACTATTCTTGACGATGGCTACAAATCATTGGCAACCTATTATGAGCAACTTAAAGAACTTGATGCCGAAAAATGGGGAAGCTTCGTTAGCAGGGTTGGCGGTGAAAGCAATGCTTTATTGTATGACAGTAAAGCCTATTTTGGTAACGACACAATCCCTAAAAAGGAACGTTGCGTAAATCATGTCAGCACAGTCTTTGCCTTTCTTGAAATTTATAAACCACATCTTGGCTTAATTGGTATTACAGATCACAATTATCATGACGAAATGTTGTTGGATGAATTCGCATCAAAAGCGAAAAGTGCAACTTGTCAGGTATTGTGTGGTGTTGAAATTAACGTTAGCGGTATTCATATGCTGGTTTATTTCGCCACACCTCCATATAGTAAAACAACATTTTCAGAAGGTGTGAAAACATTCCTTTCAAAAATTGGAGTAGATGCACCCAAAACAGGTAATGTTTTAAATGTTTGTAATAAAGCACCACAGGATGTTATAAAGGAAATACAAGTCTCCGATGGTATCTTCATTTATCCACATTGCAATTCAGACAATGGGCTTTTCAAGAGCGGCCGAGAACAGATCGGACTTTGTTATCTAATATCTTTAATCATTTGCCTGCCATTGTTCTGCAAAGTAACAATAAGGAAAGTATAGAAAAAGTAGCTAATTATATTGCCACCAATCCCTCCCTATTTAAATCTAAAGCGATTTTTACTACGGCCTCTGACGCCAGATGTCTCAATGAATACGGTAAAGCAGATAAAGATGGCAACTACCAATGGATCAAAGCAGACCCTACTTTTAACGGCTTCAAACAGATTTTATATGAGCCTACGTCGAGAGTACGTATTGAAAAAGAGCGGCCGGAAGATAAACAGGATTACTTGGTTATTGACAACGTTAGATTTATAGGTAAGGCAACCGATTTAACTTTTCCACAAGCTAAGATTGAGATTAACGATAAACTGAACGCGATTATTGGAGGTAAGTCGTCTGGAAAATCCATCTTACTATATTATATCGCTAAAACGATTGACTCTAAACAGGTTAGTCATAAGATTGCGGATTCTAAATTAGATCTAGCCTATGATTTTGAAAAAGAAACGGAATTTGATTTTGAGGTAAAATGGAAAGATGGAGAAACCTTTACACTGAAAAATAACACACAGGAAAAGTCTCGCCAGATCACCTACGTACCGCAGATGTATATCAATTACCTGGCTGAGAAAGGCGGCCAATCTGAGCTTCGGAAATTGATTCAGGAAATCCTGGAGCAAAAACCCGAATTTAAGGTGCTCTATGACGCTCAAGTAGTAATTGTAACTGAAAACAAAGTAAAGCTGACGGCGGCGATTGAAACTTATTTTCAGATTAGGGAACAGTTAAAAGCAAACGCAGCGAGTATCCGCTCTAAGGGGGACAAAAAAGCAAGGGAAGAAAATATTAGGCAAAAAAATGAAGAAATTGACGCACTTCGCAAAAGCTCGGGGTTTACGCCAGAGGAGGAAACGAGATATCAGGAACTAAGGACGTTGCAAAGCATTTATACTTCCCGTTTTACAAACCTCACCGGGTTTAAACAAACCTATGAAAATGATTATGTAAACCATCTAACAACACTGAAAACGAATATTGGACCATCTTTAAATAATATTCATATTAACACTGTTGCTAAATTTCTCAGAGTAAGTTTCCTTGGTAAATTCATCAGCAAAGAGATTTTAAGTGATAACAAACGCATCAATGACCTATTAGATGAATTGATTGCCAAGGCAAGGCGAAGAATAGAAAAGGTGGATGATCTTTTGGCACTAAACGATGAGAGGCTGGCCTATTTTAGGGGTTTGGTATCTCCCTATCTCCAAAGAATTAAAAACCAGGAGAAACTTGATGAGCTCAATGAGGTAATAAGCCAAGAGCAAATTGTATTGGATGAAATTGCGGGTTTTGAGACGACAAGAAGCACTTTATTGGATAGCCAGGTAACGGCAAAAAAAGATTTTTTAAAGGCATACCAAAATATCTTTGAATCTTATAAAGCTATTGCCGATACTGTAAATTCCAACCCTGATTTTAGTAATATAAGCATTGAAAAAGGCATTATTCTATCATCCAAAGTCGTTTTCAATATTTCAAAATTCCGTGAAAACATTATTAGTCTAATTAATAGCCAGGGCTATTTAAGTAGTAAGATTGGTACTTTCATTAATGGCGACAATGACTTTATCTATGATGAAGCAACCCATCTTCAAAGCATAGAGTTGTTTTTTGAAAAAATATTAAATCATGAGTTAAGCGGTATCAAATTTAATGCAGGAGGTGACGTACCGACAGTTGCCAAAAAATTATTTCAGGACTTTTTTATAGTCAAATATGAATTGTCTCAAAATCAAGAAAGCATCCTTAAAATGTCTCCCGGGAAAAAGGGAATGATTTTGCTCTTTTTAATTTTGCACCTTAGCAATGCTGCTTACCCGATTTTAATTGATCAACCAGAGGACAACTTGGATAACCGTACGGTTTACAAGGAATTAAAAGAGTTCATAAAAGAAAAAAAGATAACACGACAAATCATTATTGTTACCCATAACGCGAATTTGGTGGTACCCACCGACGCTGAAAATATAATAATAGCGAATCAGAATGGTCAGGATAACAGTAAGGACAATGAAAAATATCGATTTGAATATATAACGGGCTCTCTGGAGAATTCATTTGAAAATACATCAGCAATTGGTATACTAAATCAAATGGGAGTTAAAGAGCACGTATGTGATATTTTGGAAGGAGGAAGTGATGCGTTCATGGAAAGAGAATTGAAGTACAATTTAAAAGAGTGATTTATATCTGCTAACACAAAAATATCAAGTTGTGATTATTTTATTTCAGGCTGCTTTTTTTGCTTAACAATTAAAGCTGAATTTATTGCATTAGTAATAATACTGTCTTCAATATCGTCAAGATAAGTCCTCGTTTGCTTTTCAGTTTCATGCCCCATAGCTTCCTGAATTATTTTTATATCGACATCTGCTTCATTTAAGTGGCTAGCAAAGCCATGACGAAGCGCATTTGATGTGAATTTTTTGTGCCAGCCGATTGCTGAAGCCATCGCTTTTGAATCTTCATTAAAGTCTTTTAATGCGGAATCAATTCTGGCATCAATTTTTTTCGAGGTATCATGTTCCTTCAAAATAAATGGGAATACATAACCAGCATCTGATTGATTAGGCAGTTTTTTAAAAATTTCAAGAATCTCCAACGCGACAGGATGAAGTTCAAAATCATAATGTCTTTTATTTTTTGTCCGTTTGTAAGTCAATCCATTGTTTTGAATATCATCCCACTTTAGCCTCACTATATCGTTAAAGTTCATTCCACGAGCATAATACATAAATTGCATTATCAAATGAGATTTGTAGATCCTGGTTTCCTTGGCAGGTTTTAAATTCAGGAGTCTTTGCCAATAATCAGCTTTGATCGACCTTTTCTTGGTCCGTATTTTCTTGTATGCCTTGAACTTAATATATTGCTTAGGGTGATGGTCTTTTGTACAAAGCCCGTCAAGAATGGCCAGATTCCAAATTCTATAATATGTCCTTAAATAGTTACTGATTGTTGACTCTGCTTTACCGGTTAATTGTTTCTCATAAGCTTCATGGTCGGCCTTAGTAAAAGCAAGAAACATCTTATCCTTTTCCTTCAACAACTTTTTTAAAGTAAGATTAAAATTATAAAAAACATCCGCATAGCCATGATTATCAACTCCCCGATAATTATCCTCTATCATTTTCGTGTAAGCCATAATCTTATTTGGCTTATCTGCTACCGCAATTATTCTCTCCTTGCTGTTAAGGGTTGTTTTGATTTCTATAGGAGTGATATTCCGTCCTCCTTTCTCCGCAAGCTTTATTTCAAAGCCAATATCTTCCAACATTACGTCAATTCTCGCGGCTAATTCTTTATATCTAGGGTGACTGGTCAATGGATAAGCTTTTTCGCTATCCCAATTCTCGACAGACGAACTAAAGCCGGTTGCCATATAAGTCCGCACTCTGTTATGGGTCATTTTGATTCTGACCTCATGCTCACCTGCAATTTGATTCTTATCATTTTCCTGAATTTCTTTATAAATCCAAAGAAATGGTGTTATGCCTATTTTCATTTTATTATATTACTTTTGCCTGGGTAACACTCAGGTAACACAAAAGTACTTAAATGCACTTATAAAAACAAGAATTAAAACAGGAAAATTTAACATAATATACTGTAATTTAAGTAGTTGGATGAAATTGATAACTATCGACAATTTCCCAAATCACTGATGGCATGCAAGAGGTCATCGGTTCGACTCCGATATTCTCCACCTGATAATCAGCCACTTACGAAAATTTGTAAGTGGCTTTTTTATTTGAGGTAATATCAAGGTAATAGCTTCTTACACTTTTACTTGCACTTAACTAATAATATTGGACGATTGAAGCGGTTTATTTGCCAGATAAGTTTCAAACTTACCAACGTTCACTAGATTTTTTGAATGCTGTAACTATTTTAAAAAAGGTCACAGTCCGGGTCGACAATGTATAATCCCGGTGAGTGTCTTTAATGAAGCCGGGCCTTTTGTCTTCCGTGATTTTAATTTCGCTTGCGGGCATCCGTTAGCAGTGAAACCAGCAAACCAGTTGCGCCGATAAGCATTAGCGCGTTGCGTGCGTTCTTTTTTTGGAAACCCAAAAGCCAGGGAGAAAGTATTGCAAAAGTACTTGCCGACAGATCAAGCAATAAGTGTGTCCGCATCGGAATCAGCTTTATCAGACCCCATTTAGCATCCGTTAACAATGTGTATGTCAGCGCGCCTGCGCCCAGGGCGCGGCATATTGCTGTCGGCGCAACCTGGTTGTTAAAACCTACCAGCTCAGGAATATGCGGAACAACAGCTGCATAAGTATAATCGATGATGCCGTGTGCCGACACTGCTAAGGGTTTTTTCATTTTATAACGTGCTTAATATTTGTATAAACAAAAGCGCCCGGCTTTTAAGCCGGGCGCCCCTTATTAACCTAATTTGGCGAGTAACATCTGTCCTCTTTCGGTATGTTCCGTAATAGTTGCCAATGCCAGGCTGGTCACATGCTTAACATGCGCATCACCTGCAGCATTTAACGCGGCCACAGTTGAATGAAGTTTCTGATGGGTTTCTACCTGGCCTTGCATGTATGCTTTATTGAATGCCGCGCCACTTAGCGATTTGAGTTTATTCAGTAAAGCGGTTCCTTCAGGGCTCGGCGCAGGAGTGGGTGTTCCCATATCCTTTAATATCTTACCCATTGTTTGCTGTTCGGCCGCTTCATATTTGGCAAACAATTTAACTTCAGGGTTCGTTGCTTTGGTCAAAGCAAGCTGACTGGTCTGCAACGAGGCGGTACCGAGCTTGGCAATTTGTGCCTGTAAAGCGGCATTTGATGTTTGAGCCAGCAAAGTCATTGGTTCAAGCAGGCTGCCGGCAAATGTGGCACCCGCACCCACCAGAACTGCGCCTTTTATGGATTTACTCAAAAAAGCGCGGCGTGAATTTGAATTTGTTGTTTCCATTGATAGATGTTTATTTGTTAGTATTTGATTAATTTTTAGGCTTTGGTATGGGTTTGAAAACCGCATGCTGAATGGCAAAATTTTTGGCAGGAACCGCGTTACTGTCAACTAACTCATTAAATCGCGCATTCATCACCCACACATTGCTTCGGTTTAAAGTAGCGGTTGCCGGGTAAGTAAACCGATCCGCAATAAGTGTTGTTGCGGCCAACTTTGCACTTTGCCAGTTATCTGCAGACTCCAGTTGAAAAATTTTATCGTTTCCCCCGTTAACAACTACCGTAAGTTTATTTGGCGCATTGAGTAGAAGTCCGTCTGCTCCCAAAAAAAACTGGTCAGTTTTTACAACCTGCACGTTATTCGGATCTGATATATTCATTTTATAGATCATTCCGGTTGCACTGTTGTCCAGCAATAAAAATCCTCCTGCATGATATGCGATACCGTTAATGCCGATACCCTCGGTGATGAGCTTATCACTTGAGCCAAAAACTGATGCTTGTCCGGAAGGGTTCACTTTATACACAGTATGCGCAAAGCTGTCAGTGATGTAAGCGTTCCCGGCAGCGTCAAATGTCAGGTCATTAGGGAAATGTTTACCGGGCTTTAAGCCTGACAGATCGATGTCAGACAATTTGCGGCCCGAAGCAAGGTCAATGATAAGCAGCCGGGCTTCCTTAGTCCTTGTGGCCGGATTTGTAAATTTACTGTAATTGGCATCCCCGGCGCAAACATATAGTCGTTTGCCATCTGGATGTATTTTCATCCCGTAAGTGGATTTAAGCGTTTTATCGCTATACAATACAGAATAAGCGCCGGCCGGTGTGACCTTTCCGATAGTGCCCAGTCTTGCAGACGAAACGTAATATACACTCCTCGTACTGTCAAACGCTATGCCTTCGGGATAGCTATCTTCCGCAGTAAAATTGATGCGTGCTGTAGGGTTAGGCTCAATAACTTTACAGCCGGTAATGAGCAGCGTTACAATTGCTATATATTGATATGTTTTCATTTCTTTTAACTTTTTCTTTTTACCGCGTAAATTACTCCGTTAGCATCGTCTGATATATAAACCACACCGCCTGGCGATATGGCGATGCCGGCCGGCCGGCCGAAACGATTATTGCCCTTCAGGAATCCTGTAAGGAAATCTATGGCGCCAACTGCTACGCCGTTTTGGAACCTGATACGTTGTACTTTAAATCCTACCGCCTTCTTCGCATTCCACGACCCGTGCAGGGCCACAAGCCCGTCACCTTTGTAATCAGAAGGAATATTAGACTGATCTTTGAAAAATTGGAAGGCTATCGGCGCCATGTGCGCAGTCAATTCCAACGTAGATGGCTGTGTATTGGCCACTACCGATTCTTTGATGTCTCCGGCCGGATCCTCCCGGCTTTGGTCCACTTCCCTTTTACCGTAAGCAAATGGATAGCCGTAGTTTCCACCTTTTATGATGTGATTAACCTCTTCCGGCGGCCAATCACTGCCTTTACCATCTCCTCCGTTATCCAGGCCCCATAACTCTCCTGTTGTTGGGTGAAAGTCAAACCCGATTGTGTTACGCAAGCCGCTTGCAAAAATGCTGCGTTTCCAGGTCTTCGGGTCTACCTGCAGAATGGTGGCCGCCTCTTTATCACTCTCCTTACAGTCATTGCATAACGTACCTACCGTAATATAGAGCATATTATCAGGCCCAAATGCTATTGTGCGGTTGGGATGCTGGCCGCCGTTAGGGAGATCACTGATCAGTAACTCCATATTCCCTAATGTGCCATCGGGTTTTACAGGATACCGGCGAAGCTGCTGGTTATTGCATAAATACATATAACCATCTTTCATAGTGATCCCGTGCACCCCTTTAAAATCGTATAAAACGGTTTTTACTTCGTCAAACTTTTGGTCGCCGTCCTTATCCGTCAACATCAGCACATCGCCTCCGTCTCTTCGGGTTATGTATAGCTGCCCGTTAGGTCCATTATATAGCATCCGCGGCCGGCCAAGGCCCGAAGCAGCCACCTCAACTTCCCAGCCATCAGGCACTTTAAGCAGTTTAACCATTTCGGGTAAAAAATCCAGGTGCTGAGGATAATTTGTGACCATGGTGGTTTTTGTCCCCATTTTTGGCGGGTTGCCTCGCTGTGCAAAAGCCACGTTGCAAAGCACTGCCAAACTAATTAACGCGATAAGTTTAAATCGATTCATAGTTAAATTTTATTTGTAATTAAAATACAGTCGTTGTATGATATTTGTTTTCATTTTTAAATTCTGTAAGAGAAATTGTTAAGGCATAAATTTTGTTGTCAGTAAAAAAAGCATATGTCCCCAATATTTTTCACCCTGCACGACGACAAGCACCTGATGATCATTCCTGATACGCAAGCGCATTTGAATGGTCACGCTATAATAACCTTTACCTACAGCATCTATATTGATAAGCAGGATGGTTCGCCATATCCTGCTCAGCGTAAAGAGAATACCTTACATCTGGACAACAACAGCGACCCGGATTATTATGGCTTTATTACTTTCGAAAAACCTGGTTCGCTTTTTACTTACACATCAGATGGCCAGCTCGAATTAACCGCCGAAGAATCCAACGAAGTTATTGAACACCTTAGCCACATCAGAGATGATGGTGGCTGGAAAAGTGACCGTTATGATACAGATTCCACGGAGAATTGATTATCGTTCTAATTAAATCTAAAACCTTTTGGGCGTGAGCATCGTTAACATCTCAAACCGGCGGAGCCATGAAAAAATCAGGATTTTTGTATCGCAATGGATTAAGTCTGGTGTTTCTTTCGCTTTTCCTGATCACATTAATTGCGCAGGCACTAACAGGCTGGAAAGAGCATAACCAGGAACTACAGGACGAACATGCTAAAGAACTGGCATTGTCTGCCTATTTAACCACCGGGCATTTTATATCTTCAACTTTTGAAAACTTTCAAAGCGAATTCCTGCAAATGGCTTTGTATGTATTGCTAACCGTAGGCCTGAGGCAGCAAGGCTCCGCAGAGTCAAAAAGCCTTGACGAACCGGAAGAGGTTGACAGGGACCCTGTCGCGTCGAAAGATTCACCTGGCCCGGTTAAAAAGGGCGGGTTTTTATTGAAACTTTATAGCAATTCGCTGTCCATTACTTTTTTTGCTTTATTCTTCATTAGTTGGGGGCTTCATCTCTACGGCAGTTGGGTAGATCACAATGTAGAAGAACATCTAAAAGGTAAACCTGCATTAAGTTTGCCGGCCTATATGGCCGAGCCAAATTTTTGGTTTGAAACTTTTCAAAATTGGCAAAGCGAGTTTTTATCTGTATTATCCATTGTGGTATTAACCATTTTCCTGCGGCAAAAAGGTTCACCGGAATCGAAACCGGTTGACGCGCCACATATGGAAACCGGGAAATAGAATTATATTATGGCAGAAGAAAAGATTTTAAGATGCAGCAAGCTTTTAGCACAACAAGGGATGACCATTGCCTTTGCAGAAAGCGCGACAGCAGGCTGGCTATGTTCGGAGTTTGCGCTTGCGCCGGAGTCCGGAAAGGTACTGAAAGGAGGCATCGTTTGTTACGATGCTGAACTTAAAAAAAAGATATTAAATGTGCCGAATGAGTTAATTGAGAAACATACGCCAGAGTCCCGGGAAGTTACAGAAGAACTGGCCCGCCGGCTGGGAGAATTAATAGCATCTGATATACAAGTTGCAGTGACCGGGCTTACCGGCCCCGGTGGCAGCGAAACCCCGGATAAACCTGTAGGCACGATGTTTATCTCGGCCATGATAAAAGGCCGTCTGGTGAACTTTCGGCAGGTGTTTTCCGGCTCTTGTGAAGATGTCATTCATGAAACGGTGCGGGCTGCAGCGCAGTTATTAATCAATGAACTGGAGTAATTTCATAATATCATTCTCCAGCCGCCAGCAAATTTGGTGGAACGCTTAAGCTGAAAGTTTACGGAGGATACACAACTGGTTTAATAGCTGGTTATTTTTTGCAGGTAAACTGAAGCAAAAGCTATTTCCTTCTTCCTGCAAGCTATCTACACCGATCTCATCATCATGTTTTTTGATGATGCGTGCATCACACTTTCGTAACTAGCAATCGTACGTTGGTTCCATTGCTTTCAGGCGACCGAGCTTGGCAAAACTGATTCATAATAATCTAGGGTCGGGATGGCAAGGTAAACCAAAATGTGCTTCCTTTACCAAGTTCACTGTCGGCCCAGATCTGACCACCGTGCCTCGTAATGATCTCATGACATAGATACAGACCAAGCCCTAAGCCGGAAACGTTCGCTGCACCTTCTTCAACCCGGTAATACCTTGAAAAAATGTCCCCTAATTTTTCCGCCGCAATGCCTATGCCATTATCTTTTACACCTACCTTAATGCCGCCGCCTTCTATCGTCAAAAACACATTAATATTTTGGTTATCAGTTGAGTATCTGATCGCATTCGTCAAAAAATTAACAATAACTTGCTCTATCCGGTGAGCGTCGCCACTGGCCATGCATTTAGTAACAGGCGCTTGAAAACTGATGCTATAGTTATTATTAGCATGAGATATCAGATCAACCGCATCTGCAATTACCCGGCAAATGTCAAATTCATTTATATTTAATTTCAGTTTGCCAGCTTCTATTTTAGACACATCCAGTAAGTCGTCTACCAATGCATTAAGTTTGTCGACCTGCTGTTGTGTTTTTTGTACAAAAAGTTTATTTTTTTCATCGGTAACCCTTTGCGCTAAGATCTGTAAATACCCTTTCATACTCGTTAGCGGTGTTTTCAACTCGTGACTGGCCAGGCCTATGAATTCATCCTTTTTTGCATTCAGGACTTTCAGCTGCTCGTAGAGTTGGGCCATTTCCTGTTGCGCGGCCTGTTCGCCACTGATATCCCGGGCGATTTTCGACGCCCCGATCACCTGGCCATTACTGTCTGTGACAGGCGATACCGATAAAGAAATTGGGATGAGTTTACCATCTTTGGCGCGGCGAAGCGTTTGAAAATGATCGACCTTATTGCCCTGCTTAACTTGACTGATAATAAACGTCTCTTCATCCAAACGTTCTGTAGGAATGATAAGTGAAATATGCTGACCAATCGCTTCATCTTCAGTATAACCGAACATCTTTACCGCAGCTTTATTCCAACTGGTAATGATCCCGTCCAGCGTTTTACTTAATATCGTATCATCTGACGTGTCTACAATGGCCGCCAGCATGCCTTGTTTTGCTGCTGCCTCTCGTCTTTCAGTAATATCACGCGCGATCTTAGAGGCGCCGATGATCTCACCATTGCGATTACTGATTGGTGAGATAGTTAACGAAATTGGTATCAAACGACCGTTTTTAGCCCGTCTGATCGTTTCGAAATGGTTGATCCTATTCCCCCTGACAACTTCGCGGATGATGAAAATCTCTTCATCCAGCCTGTCTTCCGGAATGATCAATGAAATATGTTCGCCGACTGCTTCAATTTCAGAATAGCCAAACATCCGCTGAGCGGCAGGATTCCAGCTGGTGATGATACCTTCCAGATCTTTGCTGATTATGGTGTCATCGGTAGATTCGATGATCGCGGCAAGCATAGCCTGCTTACCTTCCAGAAGCGTTAAAAGAGGTATTTCATCTTTTTCCATTCACCAAATTTAAGTAATAATTCTCCTTATCGTAGTAAATCCACAAAGCCATTATATTGCATGTATTAATACCCATTAATTACTTCCCGATCAACAAAGTGAACACAATAGTATTATGATATATATTTAATTAATATTATTGTTTGTTGCTTCAAATATAAATAAGAAAGATCCATAAAGCCAAACAAATCCCTAAATGCAATATTGTGTATGTAAACAATTGGGTTATGCACACAGATAAAAGGGAAAATCCCTTTCAGTCATTTTGGATGGCAGGGTACGAATGTTCTGATAAATTAAACAGCCACAGGGAACGGGTGGACTTAATTAATCTTACCGGTCATTTAACGCAGTTAGATTCAGATTACCAGTTACTCCAAAGCTTTGGAATTTCAACCGTGCGGGAGGGTATCAGGTGGAGTTTCGTAGAAGTTAGGCCCTATAATTATGACTGGACTACGGTAGAGCGAATGATTCGTTGCGGATTGAAACATAATATACAACAGCTATGGGATATTTGCCATTTCGGCTTTCCAACTGGTCTTTCGCCGCTAGATGACGATTTTACGCCGCGCCTGGTGCATATCTGCAAAGCCTTTGTGGTGCTTTACCGGTCGTTATCGCCCGATAGTGAACTTATTGTAACGCCAATAAATGAGGTGAGTTTTCTATCATGGCTGGGCGGTGATGCCGCAGGAACTGTGCCTTATCAAACCAATAATGGCTGGGAGATTAAATACCATTTAATGAAAGCTTTTATAGCTGCTGTTGCAGCCATGCGGGAGATAGATCCGACCATCAGGATCTTAACTACCGAACCGTTGGTTGATATGGTACCAGAATTACCTGTTACGCTAGAAAATGAGCAGGAAGCTTTTATACAGAACGAACGCCAGTTTCAAAGCGTGGAGATGCTATGCGGTAATATTTGCCCTGAACTTGGTGGCAAGCCAGAATATCTTGATATACTTGGTTTTAATTTTTATTATAACAACAGGTGGGTAATCAATGATAACGGCTTCATTCCATGGGTAAACGAAACGGATGACCCACGCTGGCGGCCGCTAAGCGATATTTTATTTGAGGTTTACAACCGGTATCAAAAACCATTTGTGATATCTGAGACCAGCCACTCCGGCGATCACAGGCCCGATTGGATGTCGTCTATAGCGGAGGAATGCAGTATCGTTTTATCTGCAGGTTTGCCGCTATGGGGAGTTTGTCTTTACCCCATAATAGACAGGCCTGATTGGGATGATCTTTCAAACTGGCACCATTCCGGTTTATGGGACAGCCAGGTAGCAGACAGGAACAAACGGGTGCGATATGAACCTTACGCAAAAGCTTTGTTAAAGGCGATGGAAAGTTTCAATGAGCAAAAACGCTGATGGCTGATGATGTTCCCACAAAGCCGGCAACGCACTTTTTGTCCCGGGGATGTAAACAAGCTGATCTCGTTTTAAGCCGTAAGTTCGTCGCCTACCGGTTTTTTAGCAGTTTCCGCCTGGATTTTTTTTAACGTATGCAGTGCTTGTGCCACTACCTGATCCATATTGTAGTATTTATAAGTAGCCAGTCGCCCTACAAAGTAGGTTTCAGACGTATCTGCAAGGGCTTTATATTTACGGTACAATTCCGCGTTCTCAGGTCTTGGAATAGGGTAATAGGGGTCGCCTTCCGCCGTTGGGAATTCATAAACCAAGCTGGTTTTATGATGCTTTTGACCCGTTAGATACTTAAACTCTGTTATGCGGGTAAATGCGTAATCATTCGGAAAATTAACGGTGCCGGTTTTTTGGAACTGCGGCTGATCCAGCGTCTCAAATTTAAAGTTAATAGAGCGGTAGGGCAATTTACCATAACAATAATCAAAATATTCATCAACAGGCCCGGTAAAGATCATTTTTTTGAACGGAAGGCTGCCAGTGATCTCATGATAGTTGGTATTCAGCATAATTTTAATATTCGGATGATCCAGCATCTTTTCGAACATTCTTGTATAACCCCGTAATGGCATCGATTGATAGGTATCCGTAAAATAGCGGTCATCCTTGTTATGCCTTGTGGGTACCCTGGCCGTTACAGAAGCGTCCAGGTCTGAAGGGTCGAGGTCCCACTGCTTCTGCGTGTAGCCCCTAAAAAACTTATTATATAAATCTCGGCCCACCGCTTTAACTACCACATCTTCAGAAGTACGTACCTGCTGTACATCTTCTGCCTTTGATGCAAAAAAATCTTCCAGTTCTGTACTGCTTAGTTGCAAATTATAAAGCGTGTTGATAGTGGTTAGGTTGATTGGTATTGGTACTTGCTGCCCGTCCAGGTCTGCCAGTACTTTATGCTGGTAATGGCGCCATTCCGTAAATTTCGACAAGTAGTCAAAAACTTCTTTACTATTTGTATGAAAAATATGCGGGCCATATTTATGAACCAATATACCTTCGTTGTCATAATGGTCATAAGCATTACCGCCGATATGGTTTCGTTTATCAATAATTAATATCTTTTTATTCTCAACACTTGCAAGCCTTTCGGCGAGTACGCTACCGGCAAACCCGGCGCCTACGATTAGATAATCAAACATTAGATTGTGCTTTTTTATGGTAAACTACTTCGCTTAATTTTACCGTTTGACCAAGCAATTCGCTCATTCGGGCAACGGTTTCGTCCCATGAGTTATGGGCCAGGAAAAAGTCGACCTTTTGCAGCCATTCCTTATGATCTGTGCGGTTAAGTTCTTTTTCGGCACAGGCCACAAATTCCGCTGCGTTAGTACCAATTGATACCAAACCTGATTTCCCATAAGGATTTACAACGTCAAGGATAGGAGTTGATACTACCGGCAAGCCGGCAGCCAGGTATTCGGGCGTCTTAGTCGGACTGATAAAACGGGTCGATTCATTCAGCAGGAAGGGGATCAAAGCCAGGTCCCATTCTGCTATAAGATCAGGAAGTTCTGCATAAGTTTTAGAGCCCAAGTAAAGTATATTATCCATCACGGGCAATGTGGCCGGGTCTATCTTCACTACCGGCCCAATCAGGATGATCTCCCAATCCGGACGCAGTTCCGCTATGCCACGGATCAGTTTTGTATCGAAACGTTCATCTATCACCCCGTAAAATCCAAGTTTAAAGTGACGTGCACCAGCTGGGTCTTGTGGTATCTTCAGCCTCCTTGCCTTTGCAAAATGCTTCTTTTCAATACTGCTTGGGAAAGCGTAGATGTTATTGTGTTGACCCTTTTTAGCCTCATAAAGCGAATGCCCGCCGGTAAACACGATGTTTGCTTTTTGGAGTAATTCCTTTTCCAGCATCTTAAGAGATTCTGGTGCGAATTTAAAAGCAGATAGTTCATCCATACAATCAAAAACCGTCAATTCCGGCGAAAGGTGGCGGCTAAACTCCAGCGCCATGGGTGTGTAATACCAAAAAGCAAAGTCTGCAAAGTTGCGTTCTGCCATGAAATCATCAAACAGTTGTTTTTGTATTTTAAGCGATGCTGCTTTTGAAAGCCCCTCGGGCAACTGCGGTACGATAACAGTAAGCTGTGGTCCGCGTGAAACGAAAACGTAATGTGGATATTTTGTTGCCGATGTAACCGGCTCCTCCAGGTAAAATATGTTGATAGATTTGCATAGCCGGGTTAAAATGTGTTGCGGCCGTTGAAAAACAAAGTCCCAGCGAAGGTGAGAAAAGCACACCAGATTGCCGGGTAAAGGGTTAGAAAGGGCTTTCGGGGCCTGTGAAGGTATAGTACTGATCAATTCCATACGAGAAGTTTTTTTATAAAAAGCAATTATATTATATTTTGTTTTAGAACTATAATAATTAAACTATTATTTAAATAGATTACCCCCATTCGAGTAAATCGCACTATTGAGGATGGTGTTAATTACTTGTGCGGCAACTTTAATGGTGCAAGCTAAATTGAAGTAAAACTAAATCACACTCTTACAGCTGAATTTGTTTTTGAAGAAATGCATTTAACATATCGAACTGGCCTTTAATTTGCACTATCGCACGCATGCGTGAAAAGATACTTGTGATTGAAGATGAGCCGATAATAGGCGAAATGATGTGTATATTATTGGAGATGGAAGGTTACAAAGTGATCAGCCTGGGCGACACCGGGATGGCAAGGCGTAAGCTCGAATCTAACGAGGTGGCGCTGGTAATGCTTGATCTGAATTTATCGGGCGAGGGTGGGCAGTCGATGTGCCGTTACATCAAATCAAATCCCGATCTGCAGCATATCCCCGTGATCCTTGTTTCTGCCAATACCGATCTGGCGAAGATAAAGGACGAATGTGGCGCTGATGATTACATTGCCAAACCGTTCGAGCTGAATGATTTTGTAAAGAAAGTGAACCAGTTTGCCGCCGGGGATAGAGCAAACCGGATCAGCTAAGTGCGCTACCTGTTTTATCGTCATAGATAACGGGCTTTATCAAACAAAAAAGGTTAATTTAGCTTTTACCTCAAAAACCCCCATTTATGGCAAAGCGCTTCGGCATGCAGTTGGCTGCACTGTTGATCTTTTTAACGGCATCTTCGGCGGCAATAGCGCAAAAGCAAGTGCCCGATACGGTAACCACCGGCATTTACATCACCAGCATTCACGATATCAACTTCAAGGAAAAAGAGTACAACGTTAACTTATGGCTTTGGCTTAAGTACAAAAATAAAAAGTTTGATTTTTTACATAATCTCGAGGTGCCGCAGGCAAAATCTGTCACTACCTCATTCTCTACCATCGACTCCAGCGAAAATAAGGTTTACATGCTTATGAAATTACAGTGTGTAATGAAGGATACCTGGGCGATAGACAACTTCCCGTTCGACAGGCAAAAGCTGCGGTTCTCGATAGAGAATTCGCAATTTGATTCTAAATCACTGGTATTTAAGGCGGATACTTTGGGCAAACATTTCGACCCGCGCTTTACCCTGCGGGGATGGGCGATAGATAGCCTGGACATTAGCACAGGTACAAAAATTTATGAGACCGCATTTGGCGACCCTGCCTTTACCAAGCCCCATACCGAATACAGCAACTTTAAAGTGCGCCTGCAGATAGACCGCAATGCCATGGGCCTTTTCTGGAAAATGTTTTTGGGGATGTATGTTGCCTTCCTGATCTCGTATATGTGCTTTTATATCCACACAGATAGCATCGATTCGCGCTTTGGGCTCAGTGTAGGTGCGCTGTTTGCCGTGATAGGTAATAAGTATATCATCGATTCGGCGTTGCCCGAGTCTACAAGCTTTACACTGGTAGACACCCTGCACGGCTTAACGCTGTTGTTTATCTTAACAGTGATCATCTGTACTTCCTACTCGCTCCGGCTTATTAAGCACAATAAAATTGATAAGGCAAAACAGTTCGATTTTGTTAGCGCCCAAATTCTGTTAGGCACTTACTTAGTTACCAATGCGTACTTTATATATGAGGCCAGCAGGTTTTGATGCTATTGCGGTATGCAAAATAAATCAAACAAGGCAGGTTCCCGTATATAAGTATATTAAGAAAATGTACCATGTCCGATCCTAACGACCAGTTTTATGCGCGCCTGCCTGTAAACACCATACAGTTAGGCAAATTACTAACTAATGAAAAACTGTTTAAAGAAGTGCCAGCCGACTGGCATGTGATCATTACCGATATCATTGGTTCTACAAATGCGGTATTAAACGGACAACATGAAAACGTTAACCTCATCGCCACAGGCAGCATCATATCTGTACTGAATATTGGTTACAGCAAAAATATTATTATCCCTTTTTTTTTCGGCGGCGATGGTGCAACCTTTATTGTTCCGCCATCCATTGTTGATAAACTAATGCAGGCGCTTGCCCTTTATAAAGTGCAAACACTTAATAACTATAACCTGGAGCTGCGCACCGGCAGGGTTGCGGTAAAAGATATTTATGCCGAGGGATATGAGCTTCATATTGCCAAATTCAGCAGTTCGGCATCTTTTTCTATTCCGGTATTGCTGGGTAACGGCCTTAATTATGCCGAAAAGCTGATCAAGGGGGATAATTACCTGGGGGCCGATCATGCGGCACAGTCGGAAGAGCTTGATCTGAGTGGCATGCAGTGCCGTTGGGACCGTATCCCTCCGCCCGATGATAAGGAAGAAGTGGTAACCCTGTTAGTGATAGCGCGTAACGGCATAAAGCAGGCCACCGCTTTTAAAAGCGTACTCAACAAAATCGACGAGCTGTACGGTTCGCCGCAAAAGCGGCAGCCCATTTCTATCAGTAAGCTTAAGTTCCGTACAACCTTTAATGCACTGGGTGCAGAGATGCGGGCACGGATAGGGAAAATAAAGCTTTTTGAGCTAATTAAAACCTGGGCGGTAAATTTATACGGCCTGATATATTTCCGTACAGAAAGCGGTAAAACCTATTTGAAAAGCCTGGTGGAGATGTCGGACACGTTGGTGATAGACGGTAAGATCAATACAGTTATATCCGGCACCAAAAAACAGCGTGCCGCTTTACAGCTTGAGCTCGATAATCTTGAAAAGCGGGGCCAGATCTATTACGGGCTTCACGTAAGTACCGCCTCGGTTATGTCCTGCTATGTGCGCGATCTGATAGACGGCCACATCCATTTTGTAGATGGATCGGAAGGTGGCTACACCCAGGCAGCCATGATGTTGAAAGCTAAGCTGGT
>NZ_CAXVWK010000100.1:0-106096 GCF_964263795.1 Mucilaginibacter sp. | reverse complement strand
TAGTACTATTTACCGGCTGTATGGCACCAACAATCATGCGGTCGTAATGGGTGTAAACGCAGTTAATTTCATCGGGCTTTACCAGGCCGCCGAGCAGGAAACGCTCCCTTATCAAATCGGTTGGGTAGGCTTTAAAATCGTCGGGATGGACGCTGTGTAGAATTTTCAAAATATTATACTTTATGATTTTAGTTAACGGGCAAGCAACAATTTTACAAACATCGGCTATAAATTAAGTCGGCGCAAACGCATATTTCTACGCAAACGTTGTAGCAATTGCAGGTAATACCAGTTACTTGCCTGACCTATTGTAATAAGCGCTAATTAACTAAAACGTTTTCGCAAATATTAATAAGGGCAAACGGTTTTATGCAGCCGATTACTTGTAATATTGAAATTACAAACCAATTAACTGCTGCGCATAGCCCCAATTAAAGCGCTTTTATTAAGTATTAACCTGATGAAAAATTTAAAATATTTAATTTTGCTGTTCACCGCTGCAATATTATCCAATAGCACTATCGCCCAAAGTACTGCCAGCAAGGACAAAAAGAGTGCGGAAAAATGGGTTAAAAAAAACGAGTGGCGCAACGGTGTTAAACTTAAGCTGCACCCATCTGTAAATGCGGTTGAATTTGACAAACAATACCACGCAGACAAAGCGTTGTGGGATAAAGTTTTCACCTACCTGGCCACTACAAATCTGGACAGTATTGCGCCCGGCAAGTATCCTATCGATGGTGATAAGGCGTTTGCCAGCGTAACAAAAGGCCCCTCTAAAGAGCTGGATAAAGCCGGTTGGGAATCGCACCGCAAATACATCGACCTGCAATATGTAATAGAGGGGCAGGAAAAGATAGGTGTAGTCACTATAGATAAAGCTACGGTATCCAAACCCTATAATGAAACAAGCGACGGCGCCAACTACACTGCGGAGGGTGAATACTATACCGCATCGCCGGGCACCTTCTTTTTATTTTTCCCTGCCGATGTACACCGCCCTAACATTAAGGTTGATGGTTTTGATGTGGTGAAGAAAATCGTGATCAAGATCAAAGTAAACTAAATCCATAGCGTGACCCGTATGATAAAATATAAAACCCTTATCCTTTCCTTTTCGATAACCTGCCTCGCAGCACCTGTATTTGCGCAGGGCGATGTTGCCAAAGCTTTTAGTTTCGCTGCAAAGCAAACCACATTTATGTTGAAAGAGGTAGATTCGGCAAAGGCGCATGCAAACAACCCGGCATTGGTGAGCCCGCGAAATTTAAAACCCGACGGTACTTTGGGATTGATCAATTCCAAAGATTGGTGCAGCGGCTTTTTCCCCGGCGAACTTTGGTTTTTATACGAGTACACCAAAGATGCCAAATGGCTTGCGCCTGCCAAAGATTATACAGCCAACATTGAACGCGAAAAGGATGATGCTACATCACATGATGTTGGCTTTAAAGTTTATAATAGCGCAGGTAACGCTTACCGCCTAACCCGCGACCCGCATTATAAAGAGGTACTTATCCGCGCCGCCACAACGCTATCCAGACGTTTTAACCCGGTTGTGGGCTCGCTGCAATCATGGAACGCCCGTAACGGCTGGAAATTCCCCGTGATAATTGATAACATGATGAACCTGGAGCTATTGTTCGAGGCGACTCATTTAAGCGGCGACTCCAGCTTTTATAAAATTGCGGTAGCGCATGCCAACACCGCTATGAAAAACCATTTCCGGGCAGATAACAGTTCATTCCACGTAGTAGATTATGATCCGGAGACCGGCAAAATACTGCACAGGGTAACGCATCAGGGTTTTGCAGATAGCTCTGCCTGGGCACGTGGCCAGGCATGGGGCCTTTACGGCTACACCCTTTGCTACCGCGAAACCAGGAATAAAGCGTACCTGGAGCAGGCGCAAAAAATAGCTAAATTTATATTAAGCAACCCAAATTTACCCGCCGACCTGGTGCCCTACTGGGACTTTAACGACCCGGCTATCCCCAACGTTCCGAGGGATGCATCGGCTGCTGCTATCATGGCTTCGGCATTGTATGAGCTGAGCACCTATAGCACGGCAAACAGCAAACTTTATAAAACTACCGCAGATAAAATTGTAAAAAGCCTGTCGGATCGTTATCAATCTAAACCGGATGAAAACCACGGTTTTTTACTGCTGCACAGCATGGGGCATAAACCGGCCAAAAGCGAAATAGATGTGCCTATCATTTATGCAGACTATTACTACATGGAAGCTTTGCTAAGGAAAGACCGCCTGGCCAAACGCCGGCCGGTAGTGATACGCTAATATGATCACCAGAAGAAAATTTATTTCGGCGACTGCTTTGAGCACCGCGGGTATTCTTACGGCGTCTGCTACACCTGGCAATGCGCTTGATATTATTGCGCCTGCGGATGACCTCTATATTTTAAGTGACAGCCTTTTAAAGCAATGGGCCGGGGCCTTGTTAAAACTGCAGATAACCGATAAAAGCCACACGGATAACTATGGCGGCATTTATTGCCCGGCCAATAAACTGGTTCACGGGCGCATCGGCGATGCCATTTATCCGTTTTTTCATCTTGCGGATAAAACCAAAGAGAGCAAATATCTCGACTCGGCCATGTTGCTTTACCGTTGGACGGACCGGCGTGTTAGCCAGCCGGATGGTTCCTGGCTTAACGAAGCCGTAAATAAATCATGGAAAGGTACTACGGTGTTTTTGGCTATCGCCCTGGCCGAAACCCTAAAGAACTACAGCCATTTAATGAACGCGCGCTTTAGAGCTGAATTGAGCCAGCGCCTGATGAAAGCGGCCGAATATGTGTACGGCAACTTTTCGTTAGATTATGGTAACATCAATTACCCAATTACCGCATCGTATGCGTTATCGTTAATTGGTACCCTGCTGGATGTGCCGCGATTTATTACAAAGGGCGGCGATTTTGCGCACCAGGCCTTAAAATTCATTACACCCAACAACGCGTTTTTGAAAGGCGAAGGCGGGCCTTATGATAAGGCCAGCGCCAAAGGCTGTTACTCGGTAGATTTGGGTTATAACGTAGAGGAAAGCCTGCCATCGCTGGTATTGTACGGTTTATTTGCTAAGGATGCCGAGGTGCTGGATGTGGTTACCCGCTGCATGCAAACGCATATGGAGTTTATGCTGCCTGATGGCGGATGGGATAACAGCTGGGGTACCCGCAACTATAAATGGACTTACTGGGGCAGCCGTACAACAGACGGCTGCCAAACCGCCTATGCCCTGTTGGCCAACCGCGATCCGCGTTTTTATAAAGTGGCTTTGAAAAGCACCCAACTGCTGCAGGCCAGTACCCACGGCGGTTTGTTATACGGAGGCCTGCATAATGTAAGCTACGGGGTAGCACCTTGCGTGCACCACACTTTTTCGCACATTAAGGCACTTACCGTTATATTGGACCATCCGCATGAACATATAAAACCGGTAAGCAGCAAGGTGACCTTACCCCGTGAGCAGAGCTATGGCGGAAGGTTTTTCAGGGACATTCAAACCCACCTGGTGGCAACGGGTGGTTTTAAGGCAACCGTTACCGGTTACGACCGCGAGTACAAGCAATTTAAACAGGGCCATGCTACCGGCGGGGCTTTAACCATGCTGTGGCACCAAAAGACTGGAACTATACTTAGCGGCAGTATGAACCAATATCAGCTGTTTGAGGCGGACAATATGCAGGCAGATACCGACCCGCTAAGCATGCCCTTAACGCCTCGCGTGGAACTTAAACAAGGTGATAAGGTTTATATGAACATCAACGACCTATCCGCTAAACTGGAGACGAATAGCGTTAATGGCGATGTGGTGATCAGCACCCGATCCAAACTGGTTGATATGGACCAGCATAACCCCGATAGCGGCGAAATTGGCTGCCGGGTAACTTATGCCTTTAGCGCAGCCAGGGTAACCATTCAATATGATATCGATAAAAGTGTTCATGACCACCTCGTCAGGATCGTGGTCCCGGTAGTTTCAGCGTCGACAGAGCGATATACGCATACGGATAAGCTGTTAAGCGTTTACCGCCCCAAAGCAACCATCCGTATAAAAACTAATCGTAAAATGGATATACTGGCAACCACCAGTAAAAACAGGATATTTAATTTTGTGCCGGGTTTTGAGGCCATTCCGGTATGTATCACGGCCAACAGTGCAACAGTTATTATTGAGGTGGCTTAGCCATTTACAAGTCGATTTTTATGTTAACCCATATTTTTCACAAATAATTAATAATCAGTTATTTAAATATATATTTTAGAAAAAGTGTAAACCTTTGTTAATAGTTAACACGTTTTTTCAGCCCGGTTCATTGGCTAAATACTACGAGACGAATTTGTGGAAATGTCCGCAAAAAAAAGCCGCTCTCCGATAGGAAAGCGGCCGGGCAGTAAGCAATCATCAATTTACTAAAGGATGTAAAAAATCTTTGACTGGTTGTAGCTGGCACCAACCGGAACCTCATCTTCCTGCTTGAAGTTTTCTTTCAGCATTTGTTTGATATCACGCTCAATATTGCGCGATATGGTGGTGGTTGGGGTATCGGTAGGCTTGTTTTCAAACGGGTCCTGCAGGTGTATGGCCATGCTTTCGATCAAAAAGAACGAGGAAGCAATCGCGATAACCAGAGGCACCTCTACCACACCAAAAAACTCGATCAAGCCAAAAGGCAGCAGCAAAATAAACAGCCAAACCGACAAGTGAATATAAGTGCTGTAGGTAGCAGGAAACACCGTATTTTTAATACGCTCGCATCCGCCCATCTCGTTAGAGAACCGTACCAGCGTTTCATCTAACTGCACCTGCTGATACTCATTGATCCAGCCGAGTTTGTAGGCACTGCGCAGGTCGGCGCCCTGCAGCTCCAATAAACCCACCGGCACGTTGCTGTATTTTTTAACATGGTTAATGTCCTCTTCACTTATCAGCCGTTCCAGGCCGTTTAACGCATCTTGTTTACGCAGGTGCTGGCTCAGGCTGTAGCACCAGGCTATCTGCCTTTTGGCAACGCGTTCGCAAAAAGCTTTCTCATCGCCTTCGCCATAGGGCGTATCTACAAAGGTCATCAACTGGCGGGTAAGGGTGCGGGTATCGTTGACTATTCCTCCCCAAAGCGTACGTGCCTCCCACCACCTGTCATAAGCCTGGTTTGATTTAAAGGCCAGCAGCAGTGATATTACCGTACCTAATATGGTGGGCACCGCAATGGGTATGGATATGCGCGTGAAATGAAAATTATTGTACATAATGGCTATCAGTATAGAATATACAGCCACCATGATCACGTCTTTCCTGATCTTCCCGAAAATGTATTTAGCGGGGATATTTTCTTTTAGTAACATAGGATAGAATTTTTAGATGGTTTAAACCTGGGTTAATAATTCCTGGCGATATGCAGGGGCAAACTCCTGGTTTTTTACCCTTGCAAAGGTTTGTGAATTGGCGCTTATAACCGGCAAGCCGCATTTGTGAACCAGCAATGCCGGATCTACGCTTGATTTATGGATAGGCTGGTAAGCGGCGTTTTCCGAATAAGCCACGGCGTGTACCTTATTAGCCTCTAAAAAGTTTTTAAACATGCTTAAGGTACTGCCGTACAAAAACTCAATGCGGATATCTTTAATGCGCGGATACTGGGCTCGCAACTGGTTACAGCGTTCATAAAAGCCGTCGCTTACCTGCTCATACTCACGGCTGCGTTTGCTCAGCATGAGCAAGTCCGTTATGGAATCGGACAGTTTAAAAACATGAACGAAGATCAGGTTAAGGTCGCCGGTGTTGAACTGGCTGTGTATTGCGTATACGACGTTTAAGGAAGATGGCTGGTAATCGGTGGGGATCAAAACGGTTTTCATAAGTGGTAGTGTTAATAATGAATGTTGTGTTGTTTACTTACACAAATCAACATCACACTCATTAAAGGCTATTAAGACACTTATTAGAAGTTTATTAGAGTTTAAAATAAATGTTCGCGTGCAACTCACTCACTAACACCTAATAAAACGTCAGGGAGTGCCCGACACTATTGTGATTGACCAATTTATTAGAAAGTTATTAGAAGCCCAACGGCAGATTTTAAGAAGCAGAGCAATGTCAACCCGCCACCGGCAGCAGCACCTGTATCTCGGTACCTACCTTTTCTTCGCTGCGGATGCCTATACTGCCTTTGTGCAGCCGGATGATGTTAAGGGTAAGCGGCAGGCCTATACCATGCCCTTTAAACTTACCTGTATTTGATGCCCTGAAGAAAGGTTCAAAGATCTGCTGCTGCTCATCTTGCGGTATACCAATGCCGGTGTCTGTAACCTTTATAAGGATGCGGCCATTCTCGGCATTGAGCCTGATCTTGACAGGGCGGTTATCTGAATATTTACAGGCGTTGAGGACTATATTGCTTATTGCCAGTTGCAGCAGGTTACTGTTGCCTTCAGTATAAAGCATTTCCTCGTTATCCGGCAGCGCCGAAAAGTCGATATCTATCACGCTTTCCCTGTCAATCCGTTTCACCGACTCTGCAACGCCCAGAACCAGTTCATCAACCCTTATCTTTTGCCAGTTCTGCTTTTTACCGTCAAAACCCGTTTGGGCCAGGCCAAGCAAACTGGCCAGAATGCTGCCAAGCTTTTCAGCTTCATTCAAAATGGTTTTTACAGACGCCTTTGCAGGTTCGCTTACGCCATCCCCCTTAAGCAGCAGTTCGGTTTCGCCGGTAATAATAGTTAACGGTGTCCGCAATTCATGAGATGCATTGCTTACAAAGTTGTTCTGCGTTTCAAAGGCGGTCTCGAGCCGGGTGAGCATATTATTAAAAGTCAGAACAAGCTCGGCAATCTCATCTTTGCCTTTTACTTCATCCAGCCGCATGTGCAGGTTGTTGGCCGAGATATTTTTTACGCTTTTTATAATACCCCTCACAGGTTGTAGCGTATAGTATGAAAATATGGTACCGGCTACATAGGTAAGCAGGATAGATACCACAAAAATAATAAGCAATACCTTTTTCAATTCCTCCAGTTCTTTAAATCCGTAGGGATCATTGGCAGATACGATAACGATGTACTTGTCGCCACCAATATTGAACAAACCGCCCGCATAAAAATGGTTTTCATTGGTGTACCGGGCCTTGCGTAAGGTGAGGATGTTGAGATAAAACTGGTCGGGCAGATCGACCACCCGGGTATAAACCGGGTTGCGCGTGGTATCCAGCTTAATGATGTATTCGGTTTCGTCAGCCAGTTTTTCCAAGTAGCGCATCCGTACCTGCTGGTAGGCTGCCGAGTTTTTGTCGGGTTTTATTTTGATCTCGGCCGTTAGGTTAACCCGCGCCTCTAATCGCTTAAAAAAGTCTTCAAAGTTAAATTCAGAAACAAAATAGAATATCGAAGCATTGAGCAGCACCAGCCCGAAGGTTGATATAACAAAGAACAGTAAAGTGATCTTAGTTTGAAGCTTCATCCGGGGTATTTTCTTTAAACATATAGCCCATACCAAATACAGTGTGGATCAGCTTGATATCATACCCGTTATCTATTTTTTTGCGCAGGTAATTTACGTAAACATCTACCACGTTGGTGCCCATGTTAAAATCGATATCCCAAACGTTTTCCAGGATCTGAATGCGGGAGAGCACCATGTTTTGATTTTTTACAAAATACTCCAGCAGGTGATATTCAGTAGCCGTAAGGTTAATATTTTTACCGTATCGTTTAGCGGTTTTAGATAACGTATCAACCTCCAGCCCGGCAATGCTAACCACGCTCTTAGGAGCATTTACCGCCCTGCTGCGCCTTGCGAGCGTGCGGATACGGGCTTCCAGCTCGGCAAACTTAAAAGGCTTAGCCAAATAATCGTCAGCGCCGCTGTTAAGGCCGGTCACTACGTTCTCGGTACTGGACAAGGCCGTCAGCATTAAAATTGCCACCGTATCGTTTTGCTTGCGGATCTCTTTGCAAACCTGGATACCATTCATCCCCGGCAACATAATATCCAGTATAATAACGTCAAACTGGTGGTTAAGCGCCATGTCAAGGCCCATGTTGCCATCGGCCGCTACACTTACTTCCATGCCGGCGGTTGTAAGCCCCCTGCTTATTACAGATACCAACCCCGGCTCGTCTTCAACAACCAGTACCTTCATATTATGACGTTTTTGCTAACGCGATGATGTCCTTACCTTCCAATACCTTTTTGTCATAACCGCTTATAGTTACCTTCAGCATAGCCGCAGCCAGTTCCTGCAGCGTGCAAAACCCGGCAGGGTAAACTGATCGCCCCAGCGGAAACAGCCAGTTGATAAACTTGTAAAAGCTATGCGTTTTGGTGAGGCCTTTTATAGGTTTAATAAAGCCCGGCCTAAAAGCGTATGCATTCTTAAAAAGGCCGATGAGTTCGTTCTCGGTTTTGCCTTTAACAGCTGCCCAGCCGTCGCCCTTTTCGTTACTATCGGTGCCCGCTCCGGATACGTAGCAAAATGTAATGTCGGGCGTTAAGCCGTAAAGCGTTTGCGCTACGCTCATAGTAAGCATATAGGTGGTTTTGTAATAATCTTCTTTGCTTACCCCCACCGATGAAATACCGAGGCAAAAGTAACAGGCATCATAACCAACCAGTTCATCCTCGACAGGCAACAAGTCGAAAAAATCCTGATGTACTATCTCCTTTAATTTAGGGTGCACGTACCCGGCAGGTTTGCGGTTGATGATCAGTATTTCGGCAACATCCGGGTTAAGCAGGCATTGGTGCATAACACCCTCCCCTACCATGCCGGTTGTGCCGGTTATTATTACTTTAATAGCTTTGCTCATGTGTTTGTAATTACAATGGAGGCAACAGGGCCCTGCCATGCTATAATTTAAAATATCGCATAATGTTTGTACATGCCGCAAACCCAGCAGGTACTAAACGCTATATCAAATGGGGCTTTGATGCAGATAAGAAAAACCGACCTGGTTTAATACTAAGCCTTGGGTGCGGTTTTAAGCGTATGTTTCCGTAGCAGGCTGATCACTACATAGGCGCCAACAATTGCCGGAAAAAATAACAGGAACGACCGCTGCAACAAAGTAAAGATAGGCAGAATTGCTTTAGGAACCACATTGCCGCCGCCAAACAAGGCCGATATGCCTACCTCTGCAAAACCGCTGCCGCCGGGACTTGGTGCAAAATAAATCATGAACTGAATAAGCACCTGCATCGATATCACCTGCACCAGGCTGGCATTTACGCCCAGGCCTAAAAGGATAACATACTGCATGCAATACTTGTTAAGGTAAAGCAGTGTGGTAATAATTAAACTAAGCGGGAACAAAAACGGGTGCTGCTTAATGATCACACTACAAGTTTGCTGGTATTTGCTGATACTTAAAAAAGAATTATCGGCCCATTTAGCCAACCGCTCCTTCCGCTTAGGGAAGATGGACGAAAGGCCGTTAGCGATCTTTTTAATGATGATGCCTACCCAAACCGGTTTCCAGAACGCCAGTAAAAAAGCAATTAAAAATAACAGGAAGAAACTAAAGCCATATTTGAGCATGGCCGGGATGATACCGCTTATAGAACTGGTATCCATCAGCATAATGGCAACAAAGCCGGCAAGCGGCATAAAAATAAGCGTGGCGCCCATGTTAATAAGGCTAACGGCAAACGCATCTATAAATCCTACCCCGGCACTGGTGTAAACAAATATTTGCGCCGGCCCTGCCCCGCCATGTGCAGGCGTTACAGCCCCCATAAACATGTTTGCCACATTTGCCCTGAAGCTTACCCAATGCGATACCGCCGGTGCCAGTTTACGGATGTAAATATGGTTGCGCCAGCTGCCCAGCATCAGATCGGCAAAGAGCATAACAAAACAAATTGCAATGTATTTGTAGGATATATGGCTAAGTGCCTTTACCGTGTTACCGGTATTGGTATAAAAAAAAATGCCGGCAATAGTTATTACCGTTATCAGCGCAAACCAAAATGCGCCTTTAATAATAATATTCTTGTTAAATACCGTTTGAACTTCCTGTTTATCTTGCGCTATTGCTTCCTGGGTAGACGATGCCATTAATTATTCGAGAGCTAAAAACTTTATTTGCAGATGCGGGGTAGCGGCAATTACTTTTTCTTATCGAAAAAGGTTTTCATACCGGCAAGGTTATCTGAATTGATCAGATCAACCCCACAATCCATTAACGTTGCCCATACTGCAGGGTTTTGAGGAATGGCCCAAAGCCTTACCTTTTCGCCTGCAATGTGCGCATTGTTAACAAATTTACAAAGTTTTTCTTTCTGAAGTGTTGTAATCGGTTTCTTTCCGTTCCAGTTTAGTATTTTGGAGTACTTGGCACTGGCCATTAAGCAAAGGTCGCTTAGAAAGTTGCCGGAGCGGCTCTTTTTAAGATCGTCATCAATAAATGCGTAACGCAGGTTTTCGCGGGCCATCAGTTCATAAGGCTTGTGTCCCGAAATGATAACGGTAACCGCCCGCTCCGTTACTATACCATCCTCGTAACTGGTTAATATCGAACGGTATTTATCCAGCTGTTTAGCAAGTTCGATGTACGTTTTGTCGGCATCAGATTTAATATCGATCATCAAAATTACCGGTTTGCTATATCCCGAATAGATACTCTCCTGTATGGCAAAGCGCTCAAAAAGTGGGCGCAAGTATAAATTTTCTAATGTTTTTCCTTTACGGAAGAAGGGTAGCAGGTGTGCTACGGTAAGGTTGCCTTTATGCAAAAATATATCAGCCTCGATATTGCCTATACCATAATCAAGGGCATCGCTAAGCGGGCGTTTATGTTTATAGTCATTATGCGCGAATGCATTTTCCAGCACAGTTTGTGCACATACGGCAGTGTGAGCACCAATTAATATCAGTAACAGGAATAAAGCTCGTTTAAAACGAAATATCATACAGTTTAAATAACTCAGCGCAGCTTACGCTGTCAGGCAACAATCAAATCTACATCAAGCAAATTAATTGCGAGTTAAATTAACATTAAACTGTCATATTATTTCATAAATCACCATTTATTTTTACGCTTTAATTCAGTGCCTCACCTTCTGACGACTTAGGGGTGATGCCTTTCCATTTCAGTATGGTATCAAACAGATCGGCAGTGCGTGCAGCATGCTCCGCCCAACCTTTTTGATTATAAATAAGCGGTACATGAATGTGATGTTTATGCAGCGATCCATGTGATCCTATATGCTCCGGATATTCCCAAAATTCGCGGAGATCATAACCAACCGTCGCGCTGATCACGATATCGCCTGCCCTTCGGCTTTGAAACAATTGATAAATTTGGAATACCGCATCAGGATAATCTGTTTCAAAAGTAGCTTCCAATATGGCGCGGTGCCCTGTTGCCGAAATTGGGCCACCATATGCTAACACATCTGCAGTAAGAGGTTCGTAAGTAAATACATCATCCTTTACGGCAATTTTTGCCTTACCATTTCGATTATGAACAATAAAGGTTTGCTCTTCGTTGCCACGGTAAATAGCAAAATCTACAGCATCTTCCAGCAAAAGTAATTGCAATTTATCAGCGCCCATGGCATCAATAATGCCCTGCTCGCGCAAAACCTCATCGCCGGTATGATTAAGCAGGTGTATACTGCCAAATGAATTACCAGAGATCATAACCGCCGACTTGGGGTTACTTTTCCATATCACGGGGTAGTAAACCGATTTAAGCCCGTGATTGGTCATCCAGTCGCCCAGGTCAAGGTGCTTGGTTGTCGGGGTAAGCCCATGATCAGATGTCATCACAAAAAGGGTATCGTCCCACCAGCCTTTTTCTTCTAGTTTGGCACGCACTTCGGCCAGGCTGTTATCTACAATTTTGTAAGCTTCAATGGTGCGTTCATCGCGAATGTGGTGATAGTGCGAATCCCAGTCAACACTTGGAAATACTGCGAACAGGAAATCGAAGTCTTTATCGGAGTTTAGTAACTCCATAATTCGCCTGTGGCCCTCAATATCTACCGGGTGGTGGCGCAATTTAAAATGTGCGCGTGTATACATCCAGCCTTTGCCCTTTTTACCCAGGTCATATTCGTCGGGCACGTTGCGGGTTATCATATTATACAAATTGTATGATTCGCCCATCAGTTCGAAAAGGGTAGGCTTATCTGCCGGCATGTCTGTATTGAACCAGGCAGCCTCGGGCCCGCAATAACTGCGCATGGCATTTTTATTGAAACGAGTGCGCTTGAATTCCTTTTTATCAAACCAACGGATGCCGGTTATATCCATCGTTCCCGGGAAATGCCCTGTTAAAAACGGCAAATAAGCCGGGCCGGTGGTAGATGGGAAACAGGTAGTAGCTTTACGGTACGTACCCTCGTCAATTATCCGTTTAATATTTGGTAGCAGCCCCTGCTGTATCAGCTCGGGCAACACTTCACTATGAGCACCATCTACCAGGTAAAACAGCACTCTCTTCTTGCTCTGCATTGATTAAAAAAAATATATTAAAAGAGAACGCATACAGCTGTATGCGCAATTTAGCAGGGGTGTGCAAAGGTAAATAAATTGAGTGAAAGTTAAACGCTTGTGAAATTGAAACCCATACCATTATGATCCGTAATCTCTTTTAATTTCACGGAAAATTGTTAAGATTGCATTTATTTACAAGTGTGAATAAATGAAGCGATTGGTTGCTATTGGTTTGTTGACGATCCATTTTTTTAATTTGGGTGGTTACCTGCTACTGCACCTTTACGCCCTGGCACAGTCAGATAAGTTCATGAACGAACTGATCAGCAGGAATCTGTACAACCCCAATACACTTATAGAAATTAAGGTTAAACAAAACCTTCCCGGTATAACCGAGTGGCCCGATTTTAAAAACGTTAACGGCCAGATACAGTTAAAAGAGGCTTGTTATAATTACGTAAAATTAAAATTTACCAAAGACACACTGTACGTTTTGTGCGTGCCTAACTATGAAAAAACCAAGCTGGTTAAGAGTAATATCATCTACGCTAAAGAAGTAAACGACATACCGCAGGATAGTAAAGACAACCATTCTGCCACAAAAAAAGGCGGTGCCGATAACAACTACAGCCATACGGAACTACAATATCAGTTTTTGTTGTTTGTAAATGTCCGTTCGCTTATTTTAACGCCGGCTAATACCCACATAATTACTCCATTAATTTCTGTTGAAAGCCAGCCTCCCGAGCAACTCGGCTAACGCCCGGATTTAAAGCAATGTTTCCGACTGCGTAGCAACCTCGCTATGCATAGCGCATTGCATTCTTTTATTTTTATTCAACAGAATTATAATGACACATCAAAAAAAAATGATGCTGGCTTGCCTGTTTTTTAGCGGCATTTACCAGCTGCAAGCACAAACTTTAAAAAACGATACTGTAAAACTGGATAGCGTGATCATCAAAGAATCGCGCAGTAAACACCTCCCCGATGTTAGCGGCATGTTCATTTATTCAGGTAAAAAAACAAATATTATTTATGCTGATCCCGGTAAAGCAAATTTAGCCGGTAATGTGGCCCGAACACTATTTTCGCAAGTGCCGGGAATCAACGTTTGGGAAATGGATGGCGCCGGATTACAGATAAACATTGGTACGAGGGGTACAGATATGCACCGCTCTATTGAGACCAATATGCGCCAGAATGGCTATGCAACCAACTCGGATGCCTTTGGTTACCCGGAAAATCATTATAACGTACCCTTTCAGGCAATAGAACAAGTACAGATACTTCGCGGATCGGCAGCTTTGCAGTTTGGGCCACAGTTTGGCGGTATGTATAACCTTAAATTAAAGGAAGGAGACAGCACCAAAGCTTTCGGCTTCGAAACGGAACAATCAGCCGGTTCTAACCGCTTCCTAAATTCATATAATGCCATTGGCGGCAAGGTAGGCAAGCTTAGCTACTACGCTTATTTTAGCGCCCGTAGCGGCGATGGCTGGCGGCCCGATGCAGCTTTTAACTACCATGCTTACCATGCCAGCCTTAAATACCAGTTCAATTCAAAGGGCAGCATCACATTCCAGTTTTCGCGAAGCGATTATGTGCAGCAAATCGCGGGAGGTTTAACCGATGCACAATACGCCGTAACCAGCAGGCAGTCTAACCGGTTCCGTAACTTTTTTAATCCGGTGATAAATATCCCGGCTCTAAAATTTAACTACACATTTAGCCATGATACCCGCGTCGAAATAATGTCTAATATGGTTATTGGTCAGCGTAACAGCGTACAGTTCATTGCACCATCAAACGTAAATGATACCCTTAATACCACGCTTAAAACGTTCAATCCCCGCCAGGTCGACCGTGATTACTATACCAGTATTGCTACCGAGGCGCGGTTGCTCCACTCTTATGATCTGGGTGATTTGAAAAGCACGCTAAGTGCCGGACTAAGGTTTTCTGACGGCCTTACCAAACGCAAGCAACGCGGGCTCGGCACTACCGCTACCGATTTTGATTTGTCGCTTACCAAAGATTACGGGATAGACCTGCATGCGCAAACGCGCAACTATGCCGCATTTATTGAAAACATCTTCAGGATTTCGCCCAGGTTTTCGGTTACGCCGGGCGCACGTTACGAGGTTATCAAAACAGATCTTACCGGGGTAATAGTAAACCGCACAGTGCCGGTGAAGTATCAGGCTACGCGTAAGTTTCCGTTGTTTGGCACCGGCTTGCAATACCAGGTAAATAGCAGTACGCAATTGTATGGCAATGTATCGCAAGCATACCGCCCATATCTTTACGCGGCGGTTACCCCTGCCGATCAGCTAACCATTGTTGACCCAAATATAAAGGATACAAGGGGATACGACATCGACCTGGGCTACCGCGGGCATATCAACAATGTGTTTACCTTTGATGTTAACGGATTTTACGTTTATTACGGCAACAGGCCCGGCACGCTTACCATTAAAGATGCGGCAAATGCAAATCACCTTTACCTTACAAATATTGGTAACGCGGTGGCTAAAGGAATTGAGGCTTATACCGAATTGTCACTTATCCGCGGGTTTAACCCGGCAGCCGGCAGCGACCTGCGTTTGTTTAACAGCCTGGCGTATACACATGGCAGGTATACCAGTGGTGCTATCAATAACGCTGGTGTTAACACAAGTTTGATTGGCAATTACATTGAAGGCACCCCGGAGTGGACCAACCGTACCGGCCTTACTTATCTGAACAATCATATTACTACCAGCTTATTGATTAGTTATGTAAGTAAGAACTTTAGCGATGCCAACAACACGGTTAACAACCCAACAGGTGCAACAGGCATTGTACCCGCTTATCATGTGGTAGACTGGTCTGTTAATTACCGGTTCCTGAAAAGCTATCATGTTAATTTTAACCTAAACAACGTACTTAACGCTAAATATTTTACCCGCCGCATTAACATGTACCCAGGCCCCGGCATTTTACCTGCCGATGGTATTGGATTTAACATCGGCTTAGGGATGAAGATTTAAAGCGAATACTACCAAAAACTCGATAACAACAAAGCCCGACTTATTAAGACGGGCTTTGTTGTTATGATATTATATATGCTTTTAAGACGCGTGCATTAAATATGTCTTTTAACTACATCGAACAGTTCAATCAGGTCAAATGGTTTTTTTAGATAACCGTCGGATTGACCGGCCTCGGCAATTTCGGCAATGTTGCTAACTGCTGATACGATGATCACCGGGATATGACTGGTATTAGGGTCGGCTTTGAGCTCTTTACTTAACTGCTGCCCATTGGCATCACTTTTCCAGTCGGTAAGCCAGTTATCCAACAATATAAGGTCCGGCTTATGGTGCTCCAATGATTTAAGGATCTTTGAATTTTCTGACGAGATCACGTTATAACCTTCCTGCTCGAGTGCGTAGGTCACCGTATCCCTGATGTCTTTATCGTCTTCAATAACTAAAATTGTTTTATTAGCCATAATCCTTATCCGCCTTGTATTTGTTGTTTTTGTTAATAATGCCGTTTAATTACCAAGCATCTTTAGTTACGATTACTATAACGCCCTACTTGTTTTTTTGTTTACATCGACATTTGAGATATCACCTTAACACACTCTAAACTAACCTCGTTAATATCTTAACATCGGCAGGCCCGGTAAGCAACGCAGGCGATATATGTACAAAGTACTTGTAGTGGGGCGTCTCCATATGGCGGGCCAGTACATCCTCGTCTGCCCACTCCTCTTCAATTACATACCGGGTAGGCTCGTCCTTGTATTGATACAATTCGTAAGCCAGGCAGCCTTCTTCCTGCTTAGAGGCTTCAACAAGTTTTTTTAACTCAACGTCAAACGCTGTCTCTGCATCTTTTTTACAATGCAAACAAGCCAGTAAACTCACGCTCATAAAATATAATTAATACCTTTTAAACCCGATTAAGTGTGGTTTGTTTACCAGCAGTCTGTAATTAAGTTATTGCACTTAAATCGCCCCATCTAAATTAAAGCAGTTACGGCAACGGGCTTCGTAACTTTCTTTTTCACCTAACAAGATCTTACTTTCGTTAGGTACTAAACGGTATGAAAACATGGCCTGCTGGCCACATTTAACACAAACGGCGTGCAATTTAGTAACAGAATCGGCTATCGCCATTAACTGGGGCATACAGCCAAAGGGACGGCCTTTAAAATCCATGTCCAGCCCGGCTACTATGACGCGTACACCGCTATTGGCGAGGGTGCTGCAAACTGTTATAATCTCATCGTCAAAAAACTGGGCTTCATCTATCCCAACAACCTGTATGTGATTTGCAAGGGGCAAAATGGCCGATGAACTATCTACCGCCTTAGATGGAATGGAATTTAAATTGTGTGATACCAGGGCGCTTTTGTCATAGCGCGTATCGGCAACCGGGCTAAAGATCTCAACATTAACTTTAGCGATCCGGGCACGGTTAACACGCCTTATCAGCTCTTCGGTTTTGCCCGAAAACATTGATCCGCAGATGACTTCAATACTCCCTCCAATCTCATTTCTCCTTCTAAAAACTTCCTCGGTGTACAATGTGTTCAATCTTTTGTGAACAGCTAATATCAGAATTTTATAGTATTTTTGATAAGCAATTTCCTAACAAATAGAGCCATGAAGCAGCCGGAAGTATTTAAAAAGATAGGCGGTATTATACAAGAATTACAGGAGCAGTATGACTATTTGCAAACCAATGCCGACAATTTTAACGATCTGGAACTTGAACTTTTTGTAGCTAATACCCACTTTTTAAAAGACCACGCCGAGATATTGCGCAAGCTGAATTTGCTAAAACAACAGCAACAGCCCGAACTTCCATTACATATCGAACCGGCAAAACCTGAACCGGTGAAACCTGCCCAGCCGGAGATCCGCTCGATTGCGGATGAGCCTAAGTATTTTGAGCCTGTAGTTATTCAGAAACCGATTGAGCGACCGCCTTTTAAACCTGAAGCACCAAAGCCCGCTCCTGCCGAGGCTGTCCAGTTTGAATTGATACCACCTGCAGTTGAGGAGCCGGCCCCACAGATAGATTTAGGCAGCACAAAAGACGACTACTCCTTTGAGCGGCAGGAACCCGAAACTATCCGGCATGAATTAATAATGGATGAGGCCGAGACATGGGAAGAAGACGAGGATGTAGAAGAACCGTTGGATCAGGAACCGGAGGTTGAAAATATTGAAGAAGAAGAAGAGCCCAAGGTAGCGTTGCCGGTAATTGAGCCTGCCGAACAAGTTACCGAAGCGGAGGAACCGATACCTACAAACCCGGAGCCTATCATTGAAAATCAGCCCAAGACAGCGGCGGAGCCTAAGCCCGATCCAATACCTGCTGCAGATGATAAACCTCTTAGCCTGAACCAGCGCATTGCAGCGCAATTAAAGGACAAGCAAACCGCAGGAACTGAACACACTGCAGAAGCACCTATTACTGATATTAAGGCAGCTATAAACCTGAATGACAAAATGCTTTTTATAAAAGAGCTTTTTAATGGTTACCCTTTATCTTACAGCGAAGCTATTGAGATTGTTAACCGCTTCAAGAGTTTTGAAGAGGCGGACCGTTTTTTAAAAACCAACTACGTTACCAAAAACAACTGGGAGGCCAAAACCATCGCCTACGAAAAATTCTACGCGCTGCTTAAAAGGCGTTACGCATAAATAATCCCCATCCGGTTCGAGTCAAGTTTCAGAAGGATAAACAGCAGGGTGGTAAAGCTCCACAACGATGATCCACCATAACTAATAAAAGGGAGCGGGATGCCAATTACCGGCATATAACCAATAGCCATAGCAATATTGATAATAACGTGGCAAAAAATAATTGATGCCACCCCATAGCCGTATATGCGCGAGAACGGCGCACGCTGCCGCTCGGCAATCAGGATTATCCGCAGCAGCAGGAAAAGATATAAGCCTAAGACGACCACAGAACCGGCAAACCCCCATTCCTCGCCTACAGTACAAAATATAAAGTCGGTGCTTTGCGCCGGCACAAATGAGTACTTGGTTTGCGTGCCCTGTAAATATCCTTTGCCCCAAACCCGTCCCGAGCCGATAGCTATTTTAGATTGGTTTTGGTTGTAGCCTACTCCGCGTAGATCCTTACTTAACCCAAGTACTTCATCAATACGCACACGCTGATGCGGTTTTAAGCCATGATAATAAATAGGCTTTACGCAAAATATAAACCCAATGGATAGTACCAGCGCGATAACGAGCCCTGTTGCAAACTTGCGGTTACGGCCAAACATAAACAGCAATAACGCTGCAACAACTATAAGCGTTACTATAATAACCCATGTGTTTAGTAATAATGAGGATATAAACAGAGTGGCTAATAACCCGATAACGATGAGGAAATAAACAGATAATCCTTCGCGGTACAACACAAAAATCAGCGAACAAAATACCAGCGTTGATCCGTCATCGGGCTGCATTTTGATGAGCAGCATGGGCAGCAATATTATCCCACCGGCTATCAGGAAAGATTTTGGATCAGTAACCTTTACATTGGTTGCACTAAGATATCGTGCCAGTAATAAGCAGGTGGCAAATTTGGCAAATTCTGATGGCTGCAGCCTGAACCCGCCCCCCATATCTATCCACGCCTGGTTACCGCCAACGTTATGGCCGGCAATAAGCACCACCATAAGCAGCAGCACTGTTCCAATGTATATCACCGGCGCAAGCGCCGAGAGGAAACGGCTCTCTAACAGCAGTATAACCGTACCAATTACCAGTGCCGATATAATAAAGATGAATTGTTTACCATACTCGGTATCCATATCAACAATGCTTGGATGATTCTCATCAAAAACCGCCGCATGGATATTGAACCAGCCAATGGTACACAAGCACAGGTATAACAGCACCGTTAGCCAATCTACGTTAAAAAAGAAACTGCGCTGGTTATTCATTGTCCTTTCGTTTTGGCAGCATTGCGGTTAACGGGTTCCCGGCTGTATGTTTACGCGGCTTATTTTGTGCCGATTTTAAGCTGGCTTTGTTTATCGAATCCTGCTTTTGTTTCCGGATCGAATCCAGACTTAATCTTTTCAGGCTATCTGCTTTTAATTTAGCTTTTTGGGTTGGAGTGATAACAATCTCGGGCAGCAGGTTCTTATCCATATAATATTCAGGATAGATACCGGATGGCCGCTTACTGATGCTACCGCGTAAATACTGCTCTACAATAAAGCTGGCTATCGGCGCCGCCCAGGTAGCACCCTGTCCCGCATTTTCTACAACTACGGCAATGGCTATCTTTGGATTATCGCGAGGCGCAAACGCTACGAACACGGAGTTACTTTCACGGTTTTTCACCTCGGCAGTACCGGTTTTACCACACATAATGATGCCAGGTATTTTTGACCCATCTGCAGTACCAAAATCAACTACATTTTGCATACCGTTAATAACCGGTTCAAAATATTGCGAATCTATCCCTACATAATTACGAACTGTGTACTCATGTTTAATAACCTGTTTATCGCCTATGGATTTGATCAAATGCGGCTTATAATAAAACCCGCGATTAGCGATGGTAGCTTCGATATTGGCCAATTGCAGGGGGGTTGCTAGTAATTCGCCCTGCCCTATGCCTAATGAAATAACGGTGCTTGAGCGCCAGCCCCCTTTGCCATAAATTTTATCATAATAGGCAGCTTTAGGCAAATTACCGCGGCCTTCGCTCGGCATATCCAGGCCAAGCCTTGTACCCAGGCCAAACTTGGCCACATTATTGCGCCAGTAGTTAAATGAGGTATCGGTTTGGCGGGCCCCGTTACGGTTGATCAATTTCTCGAATACCATATCAAAATAGCCGTTACAGGAGTGCGCAACGGCACCGCTAAGGGTTACATCGCCATGCACTTCATGATGGAAACAGGGAACCCGGCGGTTACCAGCCTGGTAATAGCCCCGGCAATGGTAAACCGTTTGCGGCGTAATGACTCCTTCTTCCATCGCTATCAGCGCGCTCAACGGTTTAAATGATGAACCCGGCGGATAGTAAGCCTGTACCGGCCGTGCAAAAAATGGCTTGTATGGGTCTTTATATAATTTAGCAGCATTGTTGCCCCGCTCTCTGCCCACCAATAAGTTAGGGTCATAAGTGGGGCTGCTTACATAACAAAGGATTTCGCCGGTTGACGGCTCAATGGCAACAATGCTGCCTACTTTATTCTGCATTAATTTTTCACCCAACTTTTGGATTTTCATATCCAGCGACGATATCAGCCGCTCGCCGGCAACAGCGGCGGTATCAAATGCGCCGTTGGCGTAGCGCCCTTTACGCACATTGCGCGAATCGACCATAATATTTTCAACACCACGCTGACCGCGTAAAACGGTTTCGTACGATTTTTCTACACCGGTAATACCAACATAGTCACCCGGACTATAATATCCGTTAGATCTTTTAATAATGGCATCTGTGGCTTCGCCGATGTAACCAAGAAATTGCGCGGCGGCGGTATCCGGGTAAGTGCGTAGAGACCTTTGCTGGGTATCAAAGCCCGGAAACTCCGACAACCGTTCCTGGAAAGATGCATACTGCTGTGCCGATACCTGTTTCTCAAAAACTGATGAGCGATAAGGCGAGTATTTGCGCGCCTTGATCATACGCTTATCAAACCCCTCCCTGTCAATGCCCAGGAGTTTACAAAACTCCACGGTATCAAATGGTTGTACTTGTTTGGGCACAACGGTAATATCATAAACCGGCTCGTTTTGTACCATGATCTTACCGGCACGGTCAAGGATGGGCCCACGGGCAGGATACTTTAAAAACCGGCGTACAACGTTGCGGCTGGCATATAAGGAATAGCGATCGTCAATAACCTGGATATAAAACAGGCGGGCAAGCAAGATAAGTACAAAGGTGATAAAGATACCGGCTATAACGTATCGCCGTTCAAAAAAACTGTTCATTTACGTTCTTTCTTTCTGAAAAATAACAAGCCCGAAACCAGCATCAAAAATACGGTAAATATTGAACTCAATAAAAAGCGTGTTAGTGTGTACTCCAATTCAGAAAAACGAAAAACCTCTAAATTAAAAAGAAAGAAATGATGGAACAGTGTAAGAATGAGTGCGTAACTAAAAAACCACCTGAAACCCATTATACTTAAGGTGGGCTCAGGCTCGTTATCAAAACCGTCTTTCTGTACCGTTACGCTGATAAACAAGATACGGACCAGCGCCAGTAAAACGCAGCTGGCTGCATGCAGGCCGGGCGTATCATAAAAAGAATCGATGGTTAAACCCAGTAAAAATGCCAGTACAAAAAGCAACACGTTAGGAATTTCGAACGGAAGCAACAGAATAAATAAAATGTACAGGTAAGGCGTGCTGAGGTTGTATAACGAGATGTTTTTGAGTAAAAACACCTGCAAAAAAACCAGCATGATAAACCTGATAAGGTTAATGATGATTATTCTACTCATCTTTTTTCTCCTGGGCCTCCAGTCCCGCCTGCTCAACGGCAAACCTGTTAATGATCACGTATACGTATTGCAGCTTACTAAAATCTACAGAAAGGGTTACTTCCATATTTAAAAAGAACCCGCCGCCCTTTGCATTCAGGCTGCTAACTCTACCAAGCGGGATGCCCGCCGGAAACAGTGAAAGATCTGACGTTACAACCATCTCACCAACTTTGGGTTGGGCATTATTAGATACATCTATCAGCAAACCTTTATGGGGGTTCATATCTTCGCCCCATTGCAGGTACCCAATCTCTTTATTGTTGGCCAGCATAGCGCTAAAGCGGGTATCCTTATGCAACAGCGATTGCACAATGGCCATATGCTGCCCCACTAAAACAACTTTGCCTACTACCCCGCCATCGGTAATTACACCCATGCCTTTGGCAATGCCGTTACTACTGCCCCGGTCAATGGTGATGTAGTTGTTGCGCTTGTTGACGGAGTTGTTAAGCACCTTGGCGGGTACGTACTCGTACTGCTGTTTGTAGTTGGTATCGTTTACCATCTTCTTTCCGGCAGTATCAACATATAATGATGTTTTAAGCTGGTTACGCAAACGGGCATTCTCAAGGACCAGGTTATCGTTCACCTCGCGCAGGGTAAGGTAGCCTTTCAACTCGTCAGCCCGCGCGTAAAAATTGCCGGTGATCTTGTTGGTACTATTTATTACACTGGCCTTTTGAAAAGAGTTGTACTTGATGTAAATAATAAGGGAACTGATCTCGAAAATGAGAAACAAGAAAAATGCGTTGTACTTAGTGATAAATATCAGGAGGTTGCGCATCTGTGGGTAAGTGGTTGATTACGTAAGTGGTGATTAGTTGAGAGTGCAGCTAAACCATTCACTCAATCAACTAATCACCGCTCACAAATCGGCTATTGCATTAAGAACTTAAAGTTACCTATGTTTTTAAGGGCAGTACCGGTACCACGCACTACCGCACGCAGCGGGTCTTCGGCAACATGTACCGGTAGTTTGGTTTTAGCAGCTACCCGCTTGTCTAAACCACGCAATAAAGCACCACCGCCGGTTAAATAAATACCGGTTTGATAAATATCTGCAGAAAGCTCGGGCGGGGTTATCTCCAGCGCTTTTAAAATCGCTTCTTCAATCTTGGATATGGATTTATCCAGGCAGTGCGCAATTTCCGTGTAGGAAACAGTGATCTGTTTAGGTACACCTGTCATTAAATCGCGGCCTTGTACGGCAAAATCTGCAGGTGGCTCACTCAGTTCTGGTAAAGCGGCACCCACTTCAATTTTAATTTTTTCGGCAGTACGGTCACCTATCATGATATTGTGCTGGCGGCGAATGTATTGTACGATATCTGAGTCGAAGTTATCTCCCGCTACACGGATAGACTGGTCGCACACAATACCTGATAAGGCTATAACGGCAATTTCGGTAGTACCACCACCAATATCGATGATCATATTACCCATAGGCTCCTCAACATCAATACCAATACCTACCGCGGCAGCCATTGGCTCATAGATCAGGTAAACCTCTTTAGCGCCTGCAATTTCCGCACTATCACGTACGGCACGTTTCTCTACCTCGGTAATGCCCGATGGGATACAGATCACCATACGCAACGACGGGAAAAACCATCCTTTACCCTGGTTGATCATTTTGATCATCCCGCGTATCATCAGTTCGGCAGCATTAAAATCAGCAATTACGCCGTCTTTAAGCGGGCGAACGGTGCGGATATTATCGTGGGTTTTACCTTCCATCTGCATAGCCTGGCGGCCAATGGCAATTACTTTGTTGGTGGTACGGTCAAAAGCCACAATTGAGGGCTCATCAACAACCACTTTATCATTATGTATAATAAGGGTATTTGCGGTACCCAAATCAATGGCGATCTCTTGTGTAAAAAAATTAAATAAACCCATGTGGTGTATATTTCAAATAATTTGCAAAGTTAACAATAATAATGAACACGAATTTCGACGAAGCCTGCTGCCCCTACACCACCTAAGGCATATGTGTCGCAATCCAGATTCTAAAATAACCCGCTCTTGTAGGTATTTTATTGGTGTAAATTAGTAATTAATAACTCCACTTTGGTGTAATTAGTGTATTTATTAATGTTTAAAATGGCGCACGCCGGTGGTTACCATCGCAATGCCTTTTTCATTACATTTATTGATAGAATCCTGATCCTTTATCGATCCCCCCGGCTGCAGAACCGCGGTGATGCCCGCATCTGCAGCTATCTCCACGCAATCCGGAAATGGGAAAAAAGCATCAGAGGCCATTACCGCACCTTTAAGATCGAAGCCAAAACTTTCTGCCTTTATAATAGCCTGCTTCAGGGAATCTACACGGGATGTCTGGCCTACACCGCTTGCCATCAGTTGATTATTTTTAGCAAAAACAATAGTGTTTGATTTGGTGTGTTTAACCACTTTATTAGCAAAGAACAGATCTTTCATTTCGTGCTCTGTAGGCCGGGCATTAGTAACGGCATTCATTTGAGCCGGGCCTTCAACGGTATTATCTTTATCCTGCTCAATTACACCATTTAAAAGTGTTTTAAATTGCTTAGCCGGCAATTCTACCGGTTGGCGCACCAATACAATACGGTTCTTTTTAGCCGACAGGATCTGTACCGCCTCGTCTGTGTAAGCCGGGGCAATCAATACTTCGTAAAATATCTTATCTATCTCTGTTGCGGTGGCCGCATCTATTTCGTCGTTAGCAATGATCACACCACCAAAAGCCGATACCGGATCGCAGGCCAGCGCATCGACCCACGCTTCTTTAATGAACGAACGCGTGGCAATACCACAGGCATTAGTGTGTTTTAATATAGCTACAGTCGGATCGGTAAATTCATCTATCAGGGCAACGGCAGCATCCACATCAACCAGGTTGTTGTATGATAACTCTTTACCGTTCAGTTTATTGAACATGGCATCCAGGTTACCGTAAAAAATGCCTTTTTGATGCGGGTTTTCGCCATAACGCAAAACCTGACTGGTTTGAATACTTTGTTTAAACACCGGCATTGGTTCGCTGCGGTCAAAGTATTGGAATATGTGTGTATCGTAATTAGACGAAATATTGAACGCCTTTTGCGCGAAACGGCGGCGCTGGTCTATAGTAGTTGCACCGTTCTGTGTTTTCAGGATATTTTCCAGTTCGCTGTAATCATCTTTAGAAGCAAGGATCAACACGTCTTTAAAATTCTTGGCTGCTGCACGGATCAGTGAAATGCCGCCGATATCTATCTTTTCAATGATATCTTCCTGCCCTGCACCGGAGTTTACCGTTTCTTCGAATGGGTAAAGGTCAACAATAACCAGATCGATTTCCGGGATATCGTATTGCACCAGCTGCTGCTCGTCGCTATCGAAACTTCGGCGCGCCAAAATTCCGCCAAATACCTTTGGGTGTAATGTTTTTACACGACCGCCCAAAATAGATGGGTACGAGGTGAGGTCCTCAACAGCAATAACATCAACACCCAAATCCCTGATAAAAGTTTCGGTACCACCGGTTGAATAGATCTTCACCCCCAGGCGGTTTAACTCGTGGATTATTGGCTCCAGGTTGTCTTTGTAATAAACAGAAATAAGGGCATTTTTTATTTGAACAGAATGGCTCATTTGTGATGCGTTTTTTGAGCCGCAAAGGTAGTAATTAGAGTTTAGACATTAGAGGTAAGGACTTAGTTTTTTTGATTTAAACCCAATGGGTAGCAACATCTTCAGCCTCTAAATCTAACTTCTCATCTTCTTCAATAATCCCTCAATAACCTTCGGGAAATGTTGATGCTCTAACTGCTGGCCTTTAAATTTAACCATCTCCAGATTATCGCCGGGTTCTATTTTGAATTTAGACTGATGAATGATCTCGCCTTCGTCGAACTGGGTGTTGACAAAGTGGATCGTTATGCCCGATTCTTCTTCGCCGGCGGCTAAAACCGCTTTATGTACATTATCGCCATACATACCTTTACCACCAAATTTAGGGAGCAGCGCAGGGTGCAGGTTGATGATCTTATTAGGGAACGCATTAAGCAAACTTGGTGGCACCAGCCATAAAAACCCGGCAAGTACAATTAAATCTACCTGCAAATTTTTAAGGAGTGCAATTACATCGTCGGTATCGTAAAACTCATGGCGGGTAAAAATATGCGAGGGTACTTCAAAGTTATCGGCACGCTGTAAAACGTACGCCTGCGGGTTGTTAGTGAGTATCAATACTACCTCGGCATCGGCGTTTCGCTTAAAATGCTCCATAATCTTCTGGGCATTTGATCCGGAACCTGAAGCAAAAATGGCAATTCTCTTTTTCAAAATAGCTGGTAGATTTTGTACTGCAAATTATAAATTTTTAGTTGCTTATTTAGCAGAAGTTGCTTTTTGCCTGATAAAGCCATAACGTGTTATGGTACGCGGTTGTGTAGTAGTATAATACGCCCCGATATCTCCTGTATTAAACACCAGTGAAAACTGGCCGAGGTTAGCGATCTGCACCTGTGTAAAGGGCTGCGATTTACCGGCCTTGGTTGCATCTAGCACAGTAATATCCGAGGTAAGGTAAAGCCGGTTATCTGCCAGCGTCCATTTGCCTTTTGCCGTAGGCTGAACCTTGCAATCAAAGTTGGTATAGGTACAGGTATTATCTTTAAAAAAGGTAAGCAATTGGGTGGTATCGCAATCAGCGTTTAATGTATCTGTTTTGATCTTCGAGTCGCCTATATAGTGGTCGACCTGTAACGATGCCAGTTGCCAGGTACCAGTTGTTAACAGATTAGGGATGTTGCTTTTATCTTCTTTTTTACACGAATTAATAAAAACGGCAATTGCAATAATGCATACCGATAAAAAGCAGATGTGTTTAGTATTCATTTACGCTGCAAAGATAGTTTATTAACACAATTGAAAAGCTGCTTTAGTATAACTGTTTATACGGTATAATATTTTACACAAGTTATATTTGCAACATGCGCGTACCCTATGATCAATTAAAAGCCGAGTTTGAACGTGTGTTGATGTCTCTGGGTATCAGCTTTGATATTGCGCAAAAATGCGCGACTGTGTTTGCAGATAATAGCCGCGATGGTGTGCAAAGTCACGGTTTAAACCGCTTCCCTGTATTTGTGCAGTATATAAAAGAAGGACTGGTTAACCCGCATGCGATGCCGACATTGACCGGTTCATTGGGTGCTTTGGAACAATGGGACGGTAACCTGGGGCCGGGTATGCTGAATGCCGGCTTTTGTATGGAAAGAGCCCTGTTACTGGCAGCAAATAATGGCATCGGCTGTATAGCCCTTAAAAACACCAATCACTGGATGCGCGGCGGCACATACGGACTGCAGGCTGCCGAAGCCGGTTACATAGGGTTATGTTTTACTAATACTACTGCCAACATGCCGCCCTGGGGTGGCACCGAGCCACGCCTGGGCAATAATCCGCTGGTTATTGCTATACCTAAAGCGGGTGGTCATGTTGTGCTGGATATGGCGATGAGCCAGTTTTCTTTTGGCAAGCTTGGGCAATATCAAAACGACCAAAAGCCGCTGCCTGTAGCGGGCGGGTATGACCACGACGGAAATTTAACTACCGATGCAACCGCGATAAAACAAAGCAGGCGCGCGTTGCCTATCGGGTTTTGGAAGGGTTCGGGCTTATCAATCGTGCTCGATCTGTTGGCGACAGTACTTAGCGGCGGCAACTCAACGGCGTCTATCTCGCAGTCGGGTAAAAAGGAAACCGGTGTCTCACAAGTTTTTATAGCTATAAAAACCGATGCCGAAAAGAATGCAGAACTGATAAATGAGATTATTACTTACACCAAAAGCGGCGAGACGATCGAAGGCCAGGAGATTCTTTACCCCGGCGAAAACATGCTCCGCACGCGCAAGCAAAACTTAACGCAGGGGGTTTGGGTCGATAATGAAGCGTGGGATAAATTGCTAAGCCTGTAGCGTCAAAAATTTCCACTGTAAATTCTACCTGATCAATCCCTCAAACTTTTCCCAGAAACCGTCTTTAGGCAGCGAGGCTAAAATTTCTATAGGTTCATTTTTTACCGGGTGGATAAATTGAAGGCGGCGTGCATGCAAACAAATGCTTTTGCGCAAACTGCCGCGCGGATAGCCGTATTTATTATCGCCAACTATCGGGCATCCCAGGGTAGATAGCTGCACCCTTATCTGGTGTGGACGGCCTGTTATCGGGTCGACTTCAATTACGTAATAGCCATCCAGTTCGCCTACAAGTTTGTAGCTCAGTTCGGACCGTAAACTGCCGGTTACCTCCTTATCGTGGGCCTTTGTGACGTTTTTCTGCGGGTTTTTGATCAGGTAATGCACCAAAGTACCGGCTTCCGGGTAAGGGCGCTTGCGAACAATAGCATAGTAGGTTTTATGCATATCGCGGTTTTTAAACATTTTGTTTATCCTATCCAACGCCTTACTGGTTTTGGCGAAAAGGATCACGCCGCTTACCGGCCTGTCCAACCGGTGCACCACACCTAAAAAAGCGCCGTTAGGCTTGCTGTATTTTTTGGCAATGTATTTCTTCACCTTCTCATCCAGCGATTCATCACCAGTATCATCAAGCTGTACAATATCACCCGCGCGTTTGTTTACTGCTATCAGGTGATTATCCTCATAAAGAATATCTTTATCTGTAATATCCTGGCTGGTATAATTATGTTCTGGTCGGGCCAATTACTTCTATTTTATATTGACGATTTTAGATAGCTGCGCTTCCGCGCATCCACCCAATTTGTTTTTTAGAGTTTCGAGCGAAGCATATCTGCACACTGTTAGTATCCTTCCTTCTCGTTGGGGAAACTTTTGGCTTTAACATCACCAACGTAGTTTTGAATGGCATCGTTCATGATATCGTACATATTGCTGTACTGGCGTAAAAACCGGGGCTTAAAGCCTTTGTTGATTCCCAGCATATCATGTATCACTAATACCTGGCCGTCGCAGTGCTGTCCGGCACCAATACCTATAGTGGGTATACTCAGGCTTTCGCTCACCTGGCGGGCAAGTTTGGCCGGAATTTTTTCAAGCACAACACCAAAGCAGCCCAGTTCCTGCAATTTTAAAGCGTCCTCTTGAAGCTTTGCGGCTTCGGCATCTTCCTTTGCACGAACGGTGTAGGTGCCAAACTTATAAATCGACTGCGGCGTTAAACCCAGGTGGCCCATTACGGGTATTCCTGCAGTTAAAATCCGGCTGATAGACTCCGCGATTTCTACACCACCCTCCATCTTCACCGCGTGCGCACCAGATTCTTTCATGATACGGATGGCTGATGATAGCGCCTCTTTAGAATTCCCCTGGTAAGAGCCAAACGGAAGATCGACCACTACCAGCGCCCGTTTTGCGGCCCGAACTACCGACGATGCATGATAGATCATCTGATCCAGGGTTATCGGCAGGGTGGTTTCGTGCCCGGCCATTACATTAGATGCCGAATCGCCCACCAAAATAATATCCATCCCCGCATTATCTACAATAGCGGCCATTGAGTAATCGTAGGCGGTAAGCATGGCTATCTTTTCGCCACGGTTTTTCATTTCCTGCAGTATATGAGTGGTTATCCGTTTAACTTCTTTATTTACCGACATGCGTATTTTATGATAGTGACTTTAAGTGGGTTCGCAAATGTAAAAACTAATTTGCATTAAATCAGGTGCGCTATAATTTCCTGTATTGTTCAAAGCAAATCAGGCTTTGAAAGTATCTGCTACGTTAATTAATATGCATACTATGTTGTGTCAAAATATTTATTAACTCTTGGTAAAACATTTAGGAATATTTTATACCTTTATGCCACCTAACCAGTATAAAACTTGATTTGTGAGTAACACCTTATACTCATAGAAGATGAAACACAATTGCTACAAGTGCAAACGGCCGCTAAAAGACCGCCTTTCGCGCGGCATAATCATGAAAACATTTTTACCGTTTTTACCGATAAAGGTATTTTTTTGCAGCAAATGCCTGGCAAAACGTCTTGTTTGGGGTAAGGATTAAACCTATAGCAGCCCTTTCGGGATAGTAGACACCGCCTATACTGCCTGCAAAAAAATCGAAATTTAGCTTCGGACATTACAAATAAAAGTCTATTTTTGCGCCGTGAACAAAGAGGTATCCTACTTCCGCCATCCGGTATTGTTTCACGGGGCCTTGCAACAGGCAAACCGGCATTTTCATCCTTTCAATTTTTTTGCAAAATGAATCATTTCACCAAATTACCTGCAGTATTGTTACTGGCCGACGGAACCGCTTTTTATGGTAAGGCCGCCGGTAAAATTGGCACTACCACCGGCGAGATCTGTTTTAATACCGGCATGACCGGCTACCAGGAAATTTTTACAGACCCATCTTACTTTGGGCAGATAATGGTAGCCACAAACGCGCATATTGGCAACTACGGTATCAATACCGACGAGGTGGAATCGGGCCATATCCAGATAGCCGGCCTTGTTTGCAAGAACTACAACATCGCGTACAGCCGTAAACAAGCTAATGAATCGATACAAGATTACTTCCAGGAGCAAAATATTATAGGGATATCTGATGTAGATACCCGCCAGCTGGTACGCCATATTCGCGATAAGGGTGCCATGAATGCAATTATCTCATCAGAGATATTAGACATTGAAGAATTAAAAGCCAAGCTTGCCGAGGCACCTGATATGGACGGACTGGAACTGTCATCACAGGTGTCAACAAAAGAAACCTATACCTTTGGCGATGAAAACGCCGCCTACCGTGTGGCCGTGCTTGACCTTGGAGTAAAGAGAAACATTCTGCGCAACTTTGACGACCGCGACGTTTACGCAAAAGTTTATCCGGCTAAAACTACCTTCGAAGAAATGGAGAAAGATTTTTCTCCTTCAGGATATTTTATCTCCAACGGCCCCGGAGATCCATCGGCAATGCCTTATGCTATTGATACCGTAAAAGACATTTTAGCTGCTGATAAACCTTTGTTTGGAATTTGCCTTGGCCACCAGTTGCTGGCACTTGCTAACGACATCCCGACAAAAAAGATGTTTAATGGCCACCGCGGCTTAAACCACCCGGTTAAAAACGTGATCATTAACCATTGCGAAGTAACCTCGCAAAATCATGGCTTTGGTGTAGTGCAGGATGCTGTGCGCGCATCTGATAAGGTTGAGATAACCCACGTGAACCTGAACGATCAGTCGATTGAAGGTATCCGTGTAAAAGATAAAAAAGCATTTTCGGTACAGTACCACCCCGAATCATCTCCCGGCCCGCACGATAGCCGTTACCTGTTTGATGATTTTATCGGGCTGATGAAAAAATAATCTTTAAACAGCCTGTAGCTTAATTACAGGCTGTTTTGTTTTAAGCCGGATGCCGATAATTAACACACGCTTAACTTCGGCAATGTACATTTGCCGTACCTATGAAAAATTTTCTTGCTGGTTCGTTTTTTTATATCAAAGCAGGCTGTTGTTTGCTGTTTGTGTTCTGGAGCGCTTTATATGCATCAGCCCAAAGCTCGGTGAGTATTGGCGCCGGTATCAACCAACCGGTACAATCGGGTTTTGGCATTGGGTGGGAAGCCGGCCTGCAATACAACATCAAACTGGCCGACAAACTATATATAGACCCTGCCTTAAGCTACGCCGAATTAAATCCTGCTAATAATTTCCAAACCCGCAACTGGAAACTGTACAAGTTCGGTTTAGGCGGCAAGTACTATTTAAGTAATCCGTTCTTTGTACGTGCCGGGGCTTTTGTACAACTTGAAAAAGACTCATATTTAAATACCGGCGGCCAGATAGGCGCCCTAATTGGCGCAGGATATGACATTCCCCTATCAGGACGCAATTTGCTCGAAGTATCGGCAAGGTCCGATTTTTGGCGGCCTACCCATCATGAATTTAGACCGATATTGGGGTTGGCGGTGGCTTACAAGTTTAGGTTTGCAGATAAATAGTTTGTTATGCGGTTGTATGTATTGTTAAATAGTTAAATTTAACCAACTAATACCAGCATGTATGACAACTTTTCAACCCCACATCCTCCCTACCCTTACGGTTAATGATGCAGCATCTGCGCTGGATTTCTATAAAGAAGCTTTTGGCGCGATGGAGATAATGCGCAATGTGAGCGACGGCCATACCGTAGGTATCATCTCTATAGAAGGCGTACAGGTGATCGTGGCCGATGAATCGCCGGAGCATGGCAACCTGGGGCCGGATAAACAAACCAGCATAAGTGTACGGCTCGGCTTAATGGTTGCCGACCCGGATGCTTTAGCCAAGCGCGCCATAGCAGCAGGCATTACCGTTGTTTACCCGGTTGACGACCAGGACTACGGCTACAGGCTTGGCCACTTTATTGACCCTTTTGGCCATCATTGGGAAATTGGCAAGCCGTTGTAGTGTACTCATCCCAGACACGATATGAGGTTAACGAAACGCTTTTTTGCTTTCCTGCTTGTTTTTTGCCTGTGCCTGAATAGTGCAATCGGCCAGCAATATAAACTGCTCTCCTACCTGGATATTAAAGTGGATAGCAACGGCAACCTGCCCCGCAACCCATACATTATCAACATTAAAAATCATCACAAGCAATTAATCGTCATCGGTACACAGCATACCCGCGATACGCTCAACCCCATGTTTACCGGCATTGAAAATGCATTTATCACTCTCCGGCCACAAGTAGTGATAAACGAAGGCCCCAATCTGAGCAAGGCTTATACTTCCCGTAGTCAGGCTATCGCAACCGACGGTGAGTTAGGGCTCGAAAAATTCCTGGCAGACGAGGCCGGCATAAAAACCATAACAGGCGACGAGCCCGATAAGCAGGAGTTTGAAGAACTGACCGCCGCTTTCTCTGAAGAGGAAGCATTTGTGTTTTTTGCCTCCGAGCGGTTTATTTTTCCTTTTGTATTTGGGCAATATAAGGGAACTTTAGAAAACGAATACGCCAATAACTTTATTAAAGGCTACCTCGAAAAAGAGAACATCAGCATAACCCCTAAACAAAAGCAACTGAGCTATTACAAAGTAGCCTATCGAAAATATTTTCATCAGGATTTTAACCTGCACACCATAGATCAGCATAACTTTACCCCTTTCGGCAGGTCGAGTCACTTTAATGAGGTTACCCGCAAATCAAAAGAACTGCGTGACCGCTATCTGCTCAAGCAAATTGCCGCTCAATTGAAAATTCATGACAGGGTTTTGGTGATTTACGGCGGCTGGCATGTGCTGGCTATTGAACCCACCTTAAGCCAGATCATGCAATTACAATAGCAGATGATTGGATTAAGACATTGATAGCAGATCAAAAGTATCCTCTATCTACTCCCCTCGGGAATACCTTTACCGACAATTTACCGCTGCTCGCCTAATAGCACTAACGGTAGAAGCCGATTTGATACACTTTTGTGATGTTAAAACTAAACATCATGAGCACCATCTTATCCGCCACATTTATTTACGCTGTTATTTGTATAGTTCAATACGCTATAATATTGTTCAATTTAATTGGCAGCCTCATTTGCTGATTTTGGCAAAGCTATTGCGATATCCCTGCTAAAATATCGCTATGAAAAAGGGAGACACAGTACATTGGGAGTGGGGAAAAGCCGAAGCCGAAGGCAAAATAACAGGCAAACATACAGCACCCGTTACCAAAACCATTAAAGGATCAAAAGTTAAACGCAATGCCAGTAAAGATGAACCCGCGTTTGACATTGAACAAGAGAATGGGAGCAAAGTATTGAAATCGGAAAGTGAGTTAAATAAGGGAAAAAAGTAGCCTTTTATCATAAATAAATTATGTGCACCTGTTTTTACCGGGAATTTAGCGTATTTCGCCGGTGGTGATATGGTTATTAGCCAAATACATCCCATATTTACAGTATGGCAAACCAACCAATCATCACTGTAAAAAACCTTGTAAAAAACTACGACGATTTTAAGGCCGTTAAAGGCATTAGCTTCGAGGTGTTCCAGGGCGAGATCTTCGGGCTGCTTGGCCCCAACGGAGCCGGCAAGACTACCACGCTGGAGATCATTGAAACCCTGCGCGAGAAAACCTCGGGCGAGATCACCGTTGATGGCTTTAATATCGAAATAGATGCTGCGAGCATTAAACAGCGTATAGGCGTACAACTACAGGCCGCCGGGTACTACCCCAACCTTAACCTATCAGAACTTATCGTTTTGTTTTCCGGCCTGTATGGCATAACAAAAAGCCCGATAGAGATGCTGGAGAAAGTTGCCCTTAACGATAAGGCCAAGGCCAAATACAAAGATTTGTCGGGCGGGCAAAAACAGCGCTTTTCCATTGCCACTACCCTCATTAATAATCCACGAATTATTTTCCTTGACGAACCTACCACCGGCCTTGACCCGCAGGCGCGCCGTAACCTTTGGGACCTGATCCGCGAGATCAGGGATGCAGGGACAACGGTAGTGATCACCACCCATTATATGGACGAAGCAGAGGTACTGTGTGACCGGGTAGCTTTTGTTGATGGCGGCCATATTATTGGTATAGATACGCCCGACAGGTTTATTGACCAACTGGTAGCCAGCGGCTTTGAGCGCGAAAAGCAAACCAAAGGTGCCAACCTGGAGGATGTGTTCATCAACCTAACCGGTAAAGAGTGGCGGGAAGCATAAGCCGTCCCCGAACCGCTAAAGGGGAATCAGCCGCAGTAGCAGATACTTATATCAGCAAACGACTCAATGACGAATGACTTAATGACAATTTTCTATGAAATACAGTAACACCCGCGCCACGCTGGCCATTGCCAAGGCAAGTTTTCGTTCCATCATCCGCAGCCCATCGGCGGTAGTATTTAGCCTGGCATTTCCCCTCATCTTTATATTGGTGTTTGCCAACATTGGCGGCAGCGGCGTTTCTGTAGATGTGGGTGTGGCAAAAGGTTGTGACACCCTTAATCCCGTTTACCAGGCGCTGAAAAGCAACCCGGTGATGCACCTTATTCGCGACCAGGCACCCGATGAGATGGCAAAGAACCTGGCTAAGGGCAGCATAGATGCCATTATTGATATCAAAGCTTACACGCCGGGCAAAGCGCTGGGTATGGATGTTAAATATAGTAAAGCGTCTGAGGGAAAAGGCGGAATATTAAAGTCGGTGTTAAACAATGTGTTCTACCGCATGCAATCGGAGTTGCTCAAACGGATCCAATCTTATTCCGGGATCGAATTACCGAAAGTGGTAGACCTGCAGGAAACCATTATCAGTGGCCGCGAGTACAAATACATCGATTTTATATTGCCCGGTCAGCTGGGCTTTTCACTGCTGAGCAGCGGCGTGTTTGGCACGGCCTTCGTATTTATCAGCCTGCGGTTAACACTGGTGATCAAACGCTTTTTTGCTACACCGGTTAAAAAATACAGCATTGTATTAGGCGAAGCTTTAGCCCGTCTTGTATTTTCACTGATAGGTGCGCTATTTATCATCTGTGTTGGGCACTTCATGTTCGGCTTCACGCTCATACACGGTGTCGTCACGGTGCTTAATATGTTGGTGCTGTCGGCAATCGGGCTTATTATTTTTATGGGTTTTGGGTTCACCATTTCAGGGATTGCTAAAAACGAAAGTTCGGTACCTCCTATATCCAACATCATTACACTTCCTCAATTCTTACTGTCGGGCACCTTCTTTTCGGTAACCGCATTCCCTAAGTGGCTGCAGTATTTAAGTAATGCTTTGCCGCTTACGCATTTAAATAACGCCATGCGTAAGGTAGCCTTTGAAGGCGCAGGCCTTGCAGATGTTAGCCATCAATTGCTCATCCTGCTTATCTGGGGCATAGTGGTTTACGCGGTGGCTGTTAAAACATTTAAATGGGAGTAGGTAAAGTTACGGTTATATGCGTAAAATTTTAGGGATCTGGGCAATCTTAACCCTTTCATCGGTTGCCTTAAAGGCACAGGACTCAAAACCTGGTACCTGGGGTATTGTAACGGCGGTAATGCCGGGCGATAGTGCCCACCGCTGGGGTGGTTACGCTGAGTTTCAAACCCGTACCAACGGCGCATTTTTTAGTCAGTTCCAATATTATGAGGCAAAGGCCGGCGTAAGTTACGACATCGACAAAAATTTTGTGGCACTGGTTGGCACCGGTACTTACCACACTTACGACTACTTTAACGTAAGCGACGGGCCAACCATAAACGAGTACCGCGTTTGGGAACAAATGACCATTAACCAGTTTCTTACCCCGTTAAAGTTTGAGCACCGCTACCGCGTAGAACAGCGCTGGGTAGATGGCTTATACCGCAACCGGTTTCGCTACAGGCTTAACATGTTCATCCCGCTTAACAACACCAAGATCGTAGCAAGAACCTGGTTTCTCTCTGTTTACGATGAGGTGTTCTTCACCAATAAAACACCCAACTTTGAGCGTAACCGGCTGTTGGCAGCAATAGGTTACCAGTTCGATAAAAAGTGGATAGCGCAGGCCGGGTGGATTAATCAGCGCAACTACACCGCAAACACCAGCAGTGCAAAAAACAATATGATACTTACTTTAATGTATCGCATTAACCGCAAAAACAGTAAGGAGCATGAGCAGGTGCCTACCACAACCGATTAATATACTCATCAGCAAGATCAAATGAGCCCGTTGGTGTATTTTTAACACAATTGGCTGCTAATCGGTATAAATACAAAATTTCAATTGCAGTTTCCTGATTTTGCGCTTAACTTAGCCCTGCAAATTACTTAGTATATCACTCACAAAATCATAAAATAAACTATGAGCTTAATAATTGATGTTCATGCGCGCCAGATACTTGACTCTCGTGGCAACCCTACAATTGAAGTAGATGTAATTACAGAAAACGGTGTTCTTGGCCGTGCTGCGGTACCGTCTGGTGCCTCAACCGGTATGCATGAGGCTGTTGAGCTTCGCGATAACGACAAAGCGGTATACATGGGCAAAGGCGTTTTAAAAGCCGTTGATAATGTAAACGAGATCATCGCTGCCGAACTGAAAGGCGTTGACGTATTTGAGCAAAACGCTATCGATAGTTTAATGATAGAGCTTGATGGTACCGAAAACAAAGGTAAATTGGGTGCTAACGCTATCCTGGGTGTTTCTTTGGCCGTTGCAAAAGCTGCCGCTCAGGAAAGCCGCCAGCCTTTATACCGTTACATTGGCGGTGTTAACGCTAACATCCTGCCTATCCCGATGATGAACATTGTTAATGGTGGTTCGCACTCTGATGCGCCTATCGCTTTCCAGGAGTTCATGATCATGCCTGTTGGCGCTTCAACCTTTTCTGAGGCTATCCGCTGGGGTACCGAAGTGTTTCATAACCTCAAAAAGATCCTGCATGACCGTGGTTTATCTACCGCTGTTGGCGACGAAGGCGGCTTTGCCCCAACTTTTGAAGGTACCGAAGATGGCGTTGAAACCATTTTGAAAGCGATTGAAAAAGCAGGTTACAAACCGGGCGAAGATATCTTTATCGCGTTTGATTGTGCTGCATCTGAGTTTTACAAAGACGGCAAATACGATTATACCAAATTTGAAGGCGAAAAAGGTGCTATCCGCACCAGCGCCGAGCAGGTAGAATACCTTGCTGAATTAGCTGCAAAATATCCGATCATTTCTATTGAAGATGGTATGGCTGAGGATGACTGGGATGGCTGGAAAATGCTGACCGAAAAAATTGGCGACAGGATCCAGTTAGTGGGTGACGATTTGTTTGTAACCAACGTTAAACGCTTACAACAAGGTATTGACAACGATACTGCCAATTCTATCCTGGTAAAAGTAAACCAGATAGGTTCATTAACTGAAACTATCAACGCAGTAAGTTTAGCACAAAGCAACGGTTACACCTCGGTAATGAGCCACCGTAGCGGCGAAACAGAAGATGTTACCATTGCCGATTTAGCGGTAGCCTTAAATTGCGGCCAGATCAAAACCGGTTCGGCATCACGCAGCGACAGGATCGCTAAATACAACCAATTGCTGCGCATCGAAGAGGAATTAGGTACTTCGGCCCGTTTTATTGGTAAAGATTTTAAATTTTTGAAGAAAAGATAAAAAAGCTAAAGCCGTAAGGGAAAATTAAAAGCTCCGGGTAACCGGGGCTTTTTTTATGTATCTACGCTTTTAATGCAGATAACCATTTAAAGGATATTCACTATTGCCGAGATAATGCAATACTATCCCATTTTCAATTCTCCCGATCTCTTTATACTTTAGCCGGGATGAAAGGCAGGGGTATAGTCAGGGTTGTGGTGATCTTATTGGTTTTGGCGTTTACCATTGGGTGCGATCAGGTGTCTAAATCAATTGTGCGCACAAAGCTGGATGTTTATGACCGGTACAGCTTTATTGGCAACCATTTTACGCTTTTAAAGGTAGAGAACACCGGCGCGTTCCTTAGCCTTGGCGACAAACTAGCCAACCCTTACCGTTTTATTTTGCTTACCTTATTGCCGGTGCTCTCGCTTTTGGGCGGATTGCTTTACATCCTCATCAAGCGCAATTTTAACCCGCTTACGCTTTTCGGGATCATTTTTGTTATCGGCGGCGGCATGGGTAACCTATACGACCGTATCGCCCACGGCTCAGTAACGGATTTTATGCATATCGACTTCGGCCTTTTTCAAACCGGTATTTTTAATGTTGCCGATGTATCTATTATGATAGGTGTCGGGCTGATATTTGTTGATGGCTTTGTGAAGAATAAGGACGGGAAAGAGCAGGAAGCCTTGGCTGCAGAATAAAGTCCCTCCCTCGTCACCTAAAACTCACAACTCAGCAATCATACCTTACTTAATAATAAAAGCGTATCTTTGCCGTAAATACCCGTCGATTTACGGTTTTGATCAATACATACTCTTCAGAATCCTCTTAATGCTTCGCGTTAGCACATATACATTACAAACATTACATGTCATTCGAAAATTTAAATTTAATTGAGCCTATATTAAAGGCTTTAAAAACTGAGGGTTATGTAAACCCTACGCCTATACAAGAACAAGCAATACCTTACATACTACAACACCGCGACCTTTTAGGCTGCGCACAAACCGGTACCGGTAAAACAGCTGCCTTTGCAATCCCAACTTTGCAGTTACTTTTTTTAGACAAGCAAAAGCATAAAGAGCAAAAATCAATTAAGGCCCTTATCCTTACCCCTACCCGCGAATTGGCTATCCAGATCAGCGAAAGCTTTACCGCTTACGGCAAAAACACCGGCTTAAAAAACCTGGTTATTTTTGGTGGTGTATCGCAAGGCCCGCAAACAGATGCCCTGCGCCGCGGAGTGGACGTTTTAATAGCTACCCCCGGCCGTTTACTTGACCTGATGAACCAGCGCTTTGTGCATTTAGAGCATATAAAAATGCTGATACTGGACGAAGCCGACCGTATGCTGGATATGGGCTTTGTTAACGATGTTAAAAAGATAATTGCCAAAGTACCGCAAAACAGGCAAACACTTTTCTTTAGCGCTACCATGCCTATCGAAATTCAGAGCCTGGCCGATTCTATACTGCAAAAACCTGCACGTGTGGAAGTTGCACCGGTATCATCAACAGCCGATACCATTCAACAATCTTTATACTTTGTTGAAAAGAACGATAAGCGCCTGTTGCTTAATCATATTTTAAAAGATAAGGCAATTAAAACCGCACTGGTATTTACCCGTACTAAGCATGGGGCGGATAAGGTGGTGAAAGACCTGGTGAAAGCCGGTATTACTGCCGAAGCCATACACGGTAACAAGTCACAAAATGCCCGCCAGCGTGCGTTAACTAACTTTAAGAACCGCACTACGCGCGTTTTGATAGCTACCGATATTGCTGCCCGTGGTATTGATATTGACGATTTGACCCACGTGATCAACTACGAGATACCTAATATACCAGAAACTTACGTTCACCGTATTGGCCGTACAGGCCGTGCCGGCGCAAGTGGTATCGCTTTAACTTTTTGCGATGGCGAAGAAGAAATTGATTACCTGAAAGATATTCATAAACTGATAGCTAAAGAAATACCGATTGAAGAAGGGCACCCTTACCCGTTGAGCATACAAGCCATGACGGAGAAGATGCTGAGCAAAGCCAAAAACGCTCCTGCTAAAAGCAAAAGCGGTGGCGGCAGTAGGTCTGGTGGTGGTGGCGGTCAACGCAGCGGCGGAAGGCCGGGCGGTAATCGCAGTGGCGGTGCCACCAATAGCCGTGGCGGTGCCAGCGGCATGAGCGGCGGCAGCAGGTCATCCGGCCAAAGGCGCAGGGATTAAGTTAGGTAGTGGGTGTTGGGCATTGGCTTTAAGTTCTAAAAATCCTGTTATCTGCTCACCACTCACTATTTACTACTCACTACTCACCAGAAAATTTATTTGCATCCCTCAAAGAAATTAAATAGCTTTAAAGTGAAAATTCAGCCCGGACAAATGAAACGCCTTTTTGACCTTATCAAGAATAAATTCTTTCTGGCAACGGTGGCATTTGTTATCTGGATGATCTTTTTTGATAAGAACGATCTGTTCTCTCAATATGAATACCATCAGCAGCTCAGCAAACTTAAGCAGGAGCAGCAATTCTACAAAACCGAAACCGAAAAGGTAAATAATGACCTGGATGAACTCACATCCGACAAGGTAAAACTTGAGAAATTCGCCCGCGAAAAATACCTCATGAAAAAAGATAACGAAGACGTTTTTGTTATCGAACATGAGAAGAAACAATAACCGAGATTCAGCAGATTTTTAAGTATTTGTATGGAATTAAACATTCCGTTATCCTGAATTTATTTCAGAATCCTTCTTGATAAGTGGCGACTATGCATCTGAGATGACAAAATAAATTCGGCATGACGTAGTGCAACACGCCTTGCCGTTATCCTTAATTAAAGTTTTATTCTTCGACCGGTGACAGCAATTCGTTCATTTGCTATAAACATTACAATGATCCACGTAATAATAAAAGGTAGCAACAACAAAATTGCAACATTTCCAACAAGTAAAAACAATATCAAATAGGACGTTGGAAAAAAATAAAGGGCTTTTTTAAAATGCTTACTCTTGGTTATAAATGGCAAGCTGAAAATGGACATATGAGTAATTAACAATAATATCCAAGTTATAAACTCAAAATTTGTCATTAAGCCTGCCTTAAGCAACGACATCGGGGCGGATACTTCGACGCCATAAATAGATATCCAACCTTTTTCGCCTCCATTGATAGGTATTCCTATCAAAAGAGAGAATATAATTAATAACATTAATAAAAATTTCATTTGACTTTAAATTAATTACATGGCCCATGGCCTTGCGGAGCACCATTAGGGGTTGCATTCGCATTAGTGCAATCTCGTCGCCGCAGGGTCTCTCTTTTATGAATCTGCGATCTTTCATAGTGCAGGGTATGGAGACCCACTAAGACGTGCGAGATGAAAAAAGATAACGGATTTAGCAGATCTTGGGGATTAAGGAATTTTGATTGCGTATTTGTAATTCTTTTAATTCTTAAAATTCGCATTCAGAGAGCTTACTTGACCAGTACCTTCACCACTATTGTTATCACCACCACTGCCAATAAAAATAACCAAGTAGCTTTATGGGCAAAATTGAATGTCCAGCCTAATCCATAGCGCTTGTTGATGATCAGCTTAGGGTTAAGCGGATTGTAATAGACCAATCCCCATTTCCAATGGCTGTTGTCGTCGTTATTTAATTCGTTCATTGGGTTAGTTACGGGTTTCTATTTTAGGTACAGCGAACATCGCTTCTTTAATATACTTAACCGGGGCGCTGCCATAGCTCAGGAACTTCTCGTTAAACTCCTTTAGCTTATAGGCGTTGGCCTTTTTCTTTTTCCACTCATCGCGCAATGCCACAATTTCTTTGTAACCCGTGTAATAGCTGGTGAGCTGCACGCTGCTCACACTTACCCGTTTCCATTTGCCCTCGGCTTCGGCCTGTTGTTGAAAGGCTTCTTTGGTCAGCATTTTTATTGCTTGTTCTTTACCCATGTTATTGGCATGCACACTATAATCCAGGATGGTGTTACATACCGATCGCAGGTTCCACTTGTACCACATCAGGCGCATCTCGGGCTCGTTATTACCAAAGCCGGCATCCAGCATCATTTGCTCGGTGTAAACCGCCCAACCTTCTATCATCGCTCCGTTACCGAAAACAGATTTGATGATACTTGGCGCTTTGTTAGCGTAAACCAGCTGCGTGTAATGCCCCGGTATCGCTTCGTGGATGCACAGTATCTGCAAAATGTATTGGTTGTACTCACGCAGGTAGCTTTCGGCACGTTCCGGCGCCCAACCCGCCAGGCTGCCTACATTATAATAGGTGTTACCCTCTTTATCGTAAGGCCCCGGCGAACTTACCGACGCACCGGCAACACCTGCCATGTAACCCGGCTCCTTGCGTACCACCAGCGGTTTAGACGGATCAAGCGTGAGCAGATCTTTTGTACGAATAAAGGCGGTAAGCTTTGGCAATTCCTTCTCAATGGCCGATTGAAACTCACCAGGGGCAACGTGTTTGGCCGACAAGGTATCTATCATCTGAGCTATCACTTCTAGCGAATCTTTAGGCGCACTGCGTGTACCGAAATACTTTGGCCAAAGCTGGCGGCTTAGCCTGGTCATTTCGCGGTGCAAAAACTTTTTACGTTCAACTGCAGAGTTGTAGGTTTGCTGGGCGGTTCCCTCGGCCTGGATGTCGTATTTAAACTTGGCTTCGTACAGTTCTTTACCCAGCCGGAAGCTGCGGGGTTTATCATTTTTAAGGGCCTTTAAATAAGCCGCAAAACTACGAATAGCTTCTGCAGATACTTTGGCTCGGTCGAGCATTAACTTTTGCTCGGCGACCGGTATATTGGTTTTCTTAAGTGAGTCTGCAAAGTCGCTCTTGAACACGCTTACTCCGCCCAGATGCTGATCAACAGCCAGTGAGGTAAGTTCGGGCACCGGATTTTTGATCTGCTTTTCGGCTTCCTTATAATAGGCCGGGATAAAGGCCATCTTTTGATAAAAATTACGCATGCGCTTACTTAAAGGCGCGTAATGTTCATTTAAGATGTAGGCAAAGGTGCTGATGACGTTGTATGACGATGGGTTCCACTGGTAATCCTTTAACTGCTCCAGGTTCCACTGGATAGATTCCATCTGGTTTTGAATTAAATGATAATCCATTTTGTTGGCGTCAGAAAGGCTGTTTACCTCAAAACGGCTCAATGAATCCATTTGTTTCTTACTGAAATGGATAGCCTCATTGCGATTTTTATCGGTTGGAATAACCATCAGGCTATCATACTTGTGGTAACCAACGCTTGTTGCCCAATCAGGGTTTTGTTTCCAAAGCTCATCTAAAAAGTGCTCTTCATAAAGGCTAAAAGCGGCATCATCTTTAGTGGTGATCTGCTCGCTGCCCTGGCCGTCTTTTTTACATGCCGAAAAAGCGGCTACGTAAAGCGATAATAAAAGTATCTTTTTAATCACAGTAAGTGTGTATTAGCTATAATGGATAAACTTAAAACATTTGATCCAAATAAAATCAAACCCCCGCTTAAATTGTTATATAACAAAAACATTTTATGGACGAGCACCAGATCCTGATAGCAGAAATTATTAAACTTTTAGAGGGTGGTGGCGCGCATGCTACCTTAGAAGACGCTCTTGCAGATATCCCTGCAGATAAACGCGGTATAAAGCCTGATAATTTGCCTTACAGTATCTGGCAACTGGCAGAGCACATCCGGATAGCGCAATGGGATATGCTGGAGTTTAGTAAAGACGGCAGCCATGAATCGCCCAAATGGCCTGACAAATACTGGCCCGAAGAAAGCAGCCCGGCTAACGATGCTACCTGGGAAAAGACCATTGAAAGTATCAATACTGACAGGGATGCCTTTATAGAATTGCTAAAGAGCGAGGACATTTATGCCAATATACCACACGGTACCGGCCAAACTATCTTGCGCGAAGCACTGCAAATGGCCGATCATACCGCCTACCATACTGCAGAGATCATCTTATTAAGACGCCTGCTGGGGATTTGGAAATCGTAAAGGTTTGCAGAAACACGAAAATTAGTTTTGTGATACTTAACAGAGAATACGAAGAACGAAGCAGGCTTTAAATTTCATATCAGCTATATTAATCTAAAGATTGCTTCGTTCCTTGCAGTTAATTACACTGATCTATTTTAAGCCCTTCACAAAATCGACTATACTACTCACCAATTCGGGTTTTAGCGGTAGATTTGGTTTTGTGTAGGTTGCAGTGTTTAGGGCCTTGTCTGCGGGGGCTTCTTTCAAAACGTGGTTCATGCCCGGGATAATTACCAGTTTGGCATCAGATGGTGCCGCTTTCTTAAGTTTCTCTGCATCGGCAACGGTAACCTGTATATCAGTAGTTCCCTGCAAGATCAGCATAGGCAGTTTGATCTTTTTTAGTTCGCGGGCAGGGTCATACCTAAACCAGGACGCAAGGTAAGGCTGCATATCGGGCCCTGCTATTGCGTAGATCTTCGGGTCAATCTTATCTGTAAATTTTCCCTTTTTCAAACTATCCAGCATCAGCTTAAAATTATCAGCAATGTACTGCGGCTGGGCCTTCATCTGCTCGGTCATGATCTTATCCGCAGGCTGGCCTGCACCTGCAATAGATATAAATGCTTTCGCGGGCTGATCGCGGCAGGCCAGCATGCCTACCAATGACCCTTCACTATGGCCTAAAACAACTATCTTAGAGAAACGGGAATCATCATTCAGCATGTTGATCAACCCTACGGCGTCATCAACATAATCATCAAAACGCATCTCTTTAGGTTTGGTTGATGACACGCTTTGCCCAATGCCACGCTTATCATACCTTAATGAGGCAATGCCGTTTTTGCCTAACTCGTTCGCCAGCATTTTATAAGTGTTACCTGATAAGCTGCCCTGGTTATTGTTTCCGTCGCGGTCTGTAGGGCCAGAGCCGGCAATGATAAGAACTACAGGAAGCTTACCTGTAGCATCTTTTGGCAGCGATAACGTACCAGAAACTGTACCGGAAAGGGTTTTTAAGGCAACCGGCGACTCGGTTAAAGACGGATCAACCGGAATGGTTACGAATGGATCTTTATATGGCTTAAAAAATATCCCGATAAGCTTATTCTGGTTATTCAGCGAAATGTTTAGCAGGAAAGTCGCGTTGGCAAATACCGCTTTATAAATAGCGGTAGGTGCTATATATTCAACCGGCTCCGCCTGGTTTAAGGTGCCTAACTGCGCCTTTAACTGGCTGGTGGTTGTGTTCCACTTATCGGCAGTGATGCTGGCCTTTAATTCGGGGCTAAACATATTATATACACTGTCTGGCTTGTTGCCATTGTAAAATTGCTTAAACTTATTTAGCACAACCAGATAATTGGCCGGAGGGGTTTGTGCGCTGGCAGTAAAAGCCGTTAACAATACTAAAATAACACTGTAAAATATCTTCATTTTATAATCAGGTGTACAAACGTTTGGCACGAAAATAACAAAAATTGGAACGCCGTTTCCTAATTGCTTATTACTTACGGCAACATTTATAAAAAATGTGCGTAAAAGGAAATGTTAAATTTACATCATTGTAATAATGTTGTTATATTTAAAGCTTTCATTCAAAGCAATTCTATCGCAAAAAATTCTACCAAAAATTAATGAGGGTTAAATACGGATGCTTTTTAGTAGCGTTCATTTTATGTTTGTATAGTTTCAGTTACGCCCAAATAAGGCCGTCAGCAGTAAGTGGTAGCGTTTTTTTACCAGATAATGTTACGGCGCAGGCTGCTACCGTAGTTTTACTTAACCAACCCGATTCGTCTGTTGCGGCGTCGGCATTGGTTAGCGGTAACGGCACGTATAATTTTTTAAATTTAAAACCTGGCAAGTACGTTTTGCTTGCTACGCGCCTGGGCTACCAACGCACATTTTCCAAAAATTTTGAACTTGCCCCCGGGCAGGTACTTACCCTGTCACCCGTTATTTTAACTGCCGCCAATACCGAGCTTAAAGGAGTTACCATAACGGCAAACCGCCCCTTTGTTGAAACCCGCCCCGGTAAAGTGATCATTAACCCGCAGGCCAGTATCACTGCCGATGGCAAATCGGCATTGGAGATCTTAAAGCAATCTCCGGGAATTAAGGTTGATAACAGCGATAATGTGAGCATAAGCGGCAGGCAGGGGACTTTAATACTAATAGACGGCAAAACAACCAATTTAACAGGTGCCGAACTTACAAACTTGCTGAGAAGCACGCAAGGCACTACTATCGACAGGATCGAGATCATCCGGGCAGGCTCGGCCAGGTACGACGCAGCCAGTGGGGGCATTATCAATATCGTGCTAAAAAAAGGAAAAAACGTAGGCACTAATGGTGTATTTACTGCTATGGTGGGTTATGGTAAATACTATAAGACCAACACGGGGATATTATTTAACAGCCGCGACAAAAACATCAATTTTTTTGGCAACTATAACTTCGAGGCGCGCAAAACATACCGTAATATTTTTACCGACCGAAACATCACTAACGCAGGCCTGCTGAGCAACTATAATTCCAGCTACTACACCGATCAGAAATTTATAAATCACACTTTTAAAATTGGCGCCGATTATAACATTAGTGCCAACCATACAATCGGCTTTGTGATAAATGGTACCGCAAGTGATGTGAATATAGATAAGCATAACAACTTAAATATCACCAATCAGGGTAACCTCGATTCGGTGATCAGGGCAACATCAACCATAGACAGGGAATTAGACAATGTTAACTATAACATAAATTACAACGGCAAACTGAGCGCAGCAGGCGACAATATAGTGGCCAGCCTTAACTACACCCCAATTAACCGCCGTAACGATGAATACATCAGCAATAACTTTTTTAATGCTGCTGGTGATCAATACCGTGAACCCCTGTTGCTGCAAAACCTGTCGCCATCGCACCGTAACAATTTTACAGCCCTGCTTGATTATGGCAAACCGTTTTCAAAAGCGGGCAAGTTAGAAGCCGGTTTAAAATACAGCCGCACCAAAAGCGATAATAACTTTGTATTTGGGCCTTTGGTTGGTACTACCTACACTGTAAGTCCTCTCCTGAGCAGTGAATTCTCCTACACCGAAAATGTTGGCGCCGGTTACTTGAATTATAAAAACACATTTGGAAAATATGATCTGGAAGCGGGGCTACGCGGCGAGTACACCAAATCAGAAGGGCTTTTTATTACTTACAACCAGGTACTAGACCGGAAGTATTTTAACCTGTTCCCATCCTTACTTTTGAATTATCGCCGTAACGACAAAAACCAGTTTAACGTTACATTTACCCGCGGCATCACCCGGCCCGAGTATGAGCGCCTGAACCCTTTTTTTACATTTATAGACCTGTATAATTATCAGGCGGGCAACCCAACCCTCAAACCTTCATACGCTAACACACTGTCTTTTGGCCATATTTACAATGACCGTATATCGTCATCAATTTACGCGTCGTTAAGCACGGATGTTATCCTGCCGTTTTATACACAAAACGCCGTTAACAAAATAGCGGTATTGAATTTTCGAAACCTGGGCACTACTACTGCAATTGGGGTTACATTTAACATCCCTGTTACCATCACCAGCTGGTGGGCCAGCAATTATGACCTGATCGCATCTTATCAGCGCTACAAAGCTTATCCCGGTAACGGCAACCTGAATCAAAAAACCGGGGATATGCTGGTTTCCGGAACCCAAAGTTTTGCCATAAATAAGGTATTATCTGCAGAAGTTTACGGAAGCTACGAAACGCCAAATGCTTATGGGGTAAATTACTTTAAGGCACAGTATACTGTTGATGCAGGTTTAAAGGCGAAGATACTGGCCAAACGCGGCTCATTGGGGCTAAACGTTTCCGACATCTTCAACACCCTGCGCGACAGGTACGCTACTGACTACCAGGGACTGGACCTGCGTCAAACAGATAAAAGGGAATCGAGAATTATCAGGTTAAATTTCAGCTACCGTTTTGGCAAAACCACATTAACGCCTACCGAAAACCGCAAAACCGGCAATGAGTCGGAGCAGTTGCGAATGAAGTAATTGTCACCAACGGATTAAAACAAATACTTAGCTGTATTAGCTAAACAGTTGCTGTCAGATAATTTTTAGCTCCGGATATTTACCTTTCACTTTCGTAACAAAGAATCTGCCGAGCGAGTCGCTGGTCATAAACCTTTTAAATATAGCCTTGCCAACCCCAAAGTACTGCCACACCCCGCCATTATCCTTAAATTCCAATTCAAGGATTTTGGAGTTGGGATCATACCCAACACTTTGCAATGCAGATGATTTTACTTCATGCCTGTGCATATGATAGAAGCAATTAAAAATAAAAACGGTTTTCAAAAATTGGATTATCCGGCGTGTCCGCTAAGGGCGCTGATGATAATAATAAGCAGCACAATAAAAGTGATGACGGTGTAAAGCCGGTCCTTTTCTAAAATAAACCCCACTGCCGAAAACGCAACCCTTACAACCGGTGTTGCAATCAGCAAAATAATACCGGCCTGGATGATGGCCCGGCCCCGTAAAGTTGCGATGCCGTGAATAATACCGGGGAGGGTCTGCACAAAATCAGGTACTCCTTTAAAAGTGCTGTAGTCGGTTGTAGCATGACCATGGCGATATAGATATAATATGCCGCCCATCAGCACAATAGCCATAGATACAAATACGCCGAGGCGCAGCACCCAGCCTATTACTACCTGCATGTCTTTATCTTTAAAATTCCTTGTCATAGCTAAAACACAAACGCCACATTGCCGAAATTAACGGATATATGGCGAGTGTCCAACTTTAATGTTTACCTACAGATTTAATAGTCTTTTTTCAAACTGCGCCTGTTGGCTGATTAGTAATCAACCTATTTTGTTATTTTCGCATCCTCACAGGCGTAATTACAACAATGGACTATCAATTTAAAGATATAGAGAAAAAATGGCAGCAGTTTTGGGCCGATAACAACACGTTTGCAGCTAAAAACGATTCTGATAAACCCAAGTATTATGTGCTGGATATGTTCCCTTACCCATCAGGCGCGGGTTTGCATGTAGGCCATCCGCTGGGGTACATTGCCTCTGATATTTTTGCGCGGTACAAACGCCTGAAAGGCTTTAATGTGCTGCACCCCATGGGTTATGACAGCTTTGGCTTGCCGGCAGAGCAATATGCCATACAAACAGGGCAGCACCCATCTGTTACTACCGAGGCCAATATTGCCACCTACCGCCGACAGTTAGACCAGATAGGTTTCTCGTTCGATTGGAGCCGTGAAGTGCGCACCAGTTCGCCGGGATATTACAAATGGACACAATGGATCTTTATGCAGCTTTTTAACAGCTGGTATAATAAAGATGCTGATAAAGCAGAAAGCATTGCCCAATTGATTACCCATTTTGAAAGCAACGGCAGCGCGGGCATCAATGCCGTTTGTGATGACGAAACCATTGCTTTTACCGCCGCTGAGTGGAAGGCCATGACAGCGCACGACCAGCAGGCCGAGCTTTTAAAATACCGCCTTACCTACCTGCGCGAAAGTACCGTAAACTGGTGCGCCGCCTTAGGTACCGTATTAGCGAATGACGAGGTGAAAGACGGCTTTAGCGAACGCGGCGGCTACCCTGTTGAGCAGAAAAAAATGATGCAGTGGAGCATGCGCATTACCGCTTATGCCCAGCGCCTGCTATCCGGTCTGGATACAATAGACTGGCCCGAGCCGTTGAAAGAAATGCAGCGTAACTGGATAGGTAAAAGTGTAGGTGCCAGTGTAAAGTTTCCTTTGGAGGGAGCGAAGAACGAGGATTCAGGAGAGTCCTTTGAAACCGCACCCCGCACTGCGGACTCCGCCTCCTACATCGAAGTATTCACCACCCGTGTTGATACCATATTCGGGGTAAGCTTTATGGTAATAGCACCCGAGCATGAGTTAGTAGCCAGGCTAACCACACCCGGGCAGCAGGCCGATATTGACAACTACATCGCCCAAACTAAAAAGAAAAGCGAGCTGGACCGCATGGCCGATACAAAAACCGTATCAGGCGCGTTTACGGGCAGCTACGTAACCAACCCGCTTAACGGTGTTAAAATTCCAGTATGGATAGCCGATTATGTTTTGGCAGGTTACGGTACCGGTGCAGTTATGGCCGTGCCAAGCGGCGATCAGCGGGATTATCTGTTTGCCAAACATTTCGATCTGCCGATTATCCGCATAATGGATATCCAGCAAATGGATACGGAAGCTGACCCAACCAAGGATGGTAAATATGTAAACAGCGATTTTATTAACGGCCTGGGGTATAAGGAAGCAACAGCCGCGGTAATAGCCAAATTAGAAGCAATGGGCCTGGGCAAAGCTAAAGTGAACTTCAGGATGCGCGATGCCATTTTTGGCCGTCAGCGTTACTGGGGCGAGCCGGTACCTGTTTATTTTAAGGATGGCCTTCCGTATTTAATAGATGAAAGCGAATTACCATTGGTATTGCCTGAAATTGATAAATACCTGCCGACCGAAAGCGGTGAACCGCCTCTTGGCAGGGCCGCAGATTGGAAACACCTCGAAGGTGAATACGAATTGAGCACCATGCCGGGCTGGGCCGGATCGAGCTGGTACTGGTATCGTTACATGGACGCCCATAATGATGCGGACTTTGCATCTGAAGAGACGATAAAATATTGGAAGGATGTGGATCTGTACATTGGTGGTAGCGAGCATGCTACCGGGCACTTGTTGTACAGCCGTTTCTGGAATAAGTTTTTGAAGGATATTGGCAAAGTGGTGGAGGAAGAGCCATTTAAAAAACTCATTAACCAGGGGATGATACAGGGCCGGAGCAACTTTGTATATCGTTTGATTAATGACGAAGGCAAGGGAACCAATACATTTGTATCACATGGCCTAATTAAAGATTACAAAACGTCTCCTTTGCATGTCGACGTCAACATCGTAGATAACGAGGTTTTAGATACAAGCAAATTCAAAACTTGGAGGGAAGACTTTGCTGATGCTGAATTCATCCTGGAGAACGGCAAATACATTTGCGGTGTCGAGGTTGAAAAAATGTCGAAGTCTAAGTTCAACGTGGTTAATCCCGATGACCTGATCGAGCGTTATGGAGCCGACACCCTGCGCATGTACGAGATGTTCCTGGGTCCGCTGGAGCAAAGCAAACCCTGGAACACCAATGGTATCGAGGGCGTATTTAAATTCCTGCGTAAATTCTGGCGCTTATTCCACGATGCTGATTGGAACTTTGCCGTAAGTGATGCCGAGCCAACCAAAGCCGAACTGAAAGCCCTGCACAAGATCATCCAAAAGGTAGAGCAGGATATTGAACGCTTCTCGTTCAATACTTCGGTATCAAGCTTTATGATTGCCGTTAATGAATTAACCGACCTTAAATGCAACAAGCGCGGCATATTGCAGGATATGGTGATCATCCTGGAGCCTTATGCACCACACATCTGCGAAGAACTTTGGGTGTTGTTAGGTAACGAGGCTGGAACAATATCTTATGCGCCGTACCCTAAATTTAACCCGGCCTATTTGGTAGAAGATGAATTCAGCTACCCGGTTTCTATCAACGGAAAAATGAAAACCAATATCAGCTTATCCTTAAGCATGGATGTAAAGGAAATAGAAGAGGCTATACTGGCCCACGCCGATGTTCAAAAATACCTGGATGGCAAGGCACCTAAAAAAGTGATTGTGGTGAAAGGCCGCATCGTGAATTTAGTTGTGTAATACCATTATCCGCAAAAAAGCGCCGAAATCCGATTGTATGGGAATTCGGCGCTTTTTCGCTGTAATATCTCCGCTTAAACCAACCGGTAAGTTGCTAATCCTTAACGCTTAGTGTAACATATACATTGATGTTACCAATTTTTTACAAAAAACATTTAAACACCTGTAACATTTAAGGCAATTTCGCCTCCAATTACGAAAATAATACAATATGAAACGTTTATTACTAATAATGATAATTTTCTGTACCGCAGTTTCTGCCCGGGCACAATTCGGCGGGGGCGGTTCGTCTATAAAAGGGCGTATCTCTGGTACAGTGATAGATTCGCTCAGTAAAAAGCCGGTAGATTACGCTACCATCAGCTTGTTCAGAAGCGGCGCTAAAACCCCTATCACCGGTGTACTTACCGATGAAAAAGGAAACTTTAAACTGGACAATGTTGGTGCAGGCAATTATAAGATCACCATATCATTTATTGGCTATCCAACCAAAACCGTTGATCCGGTTACCACTACCGCTTCAAAACCGGATAACAACATGGGTAACGTGGTTATTGCACCAAGTGCACGTGCTTTAAAAGAAGTGCAGGTAATTGGGCAGGCATCGCTTATTGAAAACAAGATCGATAAGATTGTTTACAATGCCGAAAAAGACCTTACCGCAGCGGGTGGTAACGCAACAGACGTTTTGCAAAAAGTGCCTTTGTTATCTGTTGACATGAACGGTAATGTGGCACTGCGTGGGGACCAGAACGTTCGGGTACTGATTAACGGCAAACCATCGGGTGCAACATCTGCCAGCTTAAGCGATGTTTTAAAAACCATCCCTGCAGATCAGATCAAAAGCGTTGAGGTGATCACATCACCGTCGGCAAAATATGATGCAGAAGGTTCGGGCGGTATCATTAACATCATTACCAAAACCAAAAATGCATCGGGCATTAGCGGGTCGGTTAGCGGTGGTGTAGGTACCCGCCAAAACAATGGCAACATGAACCTGAACTATAATAAAAACCGTTTTAACTTCTCGGCTAATTTGGGTGGTAATGCAGGCTGGCCGCAAACATCTTATACAGATTTTAACCAGGAGCTTACTGCTAACGGCATTAACCAGCGCAACACCAACAGCTCTAGTAACGAGATTAAACGTCATGGTGTTCGTGGGTCATTAAGTGCAGGTTACGAGTTTAACGGTTTTAACAGTATTAACAGTACCATAGCTCTGAACGATGGCGGATTTAACGCTAATGGTGGTGGTACTTATACATTTGAAGACCTTATTAACCCGTCAAAAAACCTTACTTATACCGGCCGCACCATATCTCACAATAAATTTAGCGGGTTTGACTGGAATGTCGACTACACCCATAAATTCAAAAAAGAGGGTCATGAAGTAGTTATATCAGGCCAGTGGAGCCATAGCATTATCAAAAGCGATTATAACAACTTATTTTCTGCGCAGTATCAAAGTCAGCTTGCTAAAAACAGTGGCAAGAATGACGAGTACACCGGCCAATTGGATTACACCTTGCCTATCAACAAAATGTTTAAGTTAGAAGCAGGCGGTAAAACCATTCAAAGGCGTATCAACAGTATTTATGATATCTATGCTTTAAACCCTGATGGCAGTAACCCTGTGTTTGACACACAAAACTCTAACCTTTACGACTATACGCAAAATGTATATGCCGGATACGGTGTGTTAACCATTAACCTGCCTAAAAATTTCGCTATACTGGCAGGGTCACGTTTAGAAAACACTCAAATTGAGGGCGACCCACAGGCACCTTACGCCAATGGCAGCAACTCGCAAACTTTACAGCCGTTTACAGCAAGTTATAATACTTACATCCCAAGCTTAACTTTACAAAAAGCAATTGGTGCAAGTACGCTTAAATTATCATACACCAAGCGTATCCAGCGCCCAAGCCTGCAGGTATTAAACCCGTTCATTAACCGTAGCCAGCAGCAAAGCCAATCGGTTGGTAACCCTAACCTTGCTCCGGAAGTATCACAAACGGTTGAGTTGAACTACAACGCATTTATCAAAACATCGGTTATCAACTTATCTGTTTACTATAAAAACACTGCAGATTTAATTGAAGGTATTGCAAGCCCGGTGAATGACAATGGTGTAATTGTTAACCGTACTGTACAAAATAACGTTGCCAAAAACAATTCAATTGGTGCAAGCTTCTTCGGGTCTATCAACCCTATTAAGCCATTAACAATCCGTGGTAGTGTTAACGTATTTACGTACAACCCAACTGTATACACACAATACGCCAACTTTATTAATCCCGATGCCTTAAAAACCAGGTTAATGTCTACTCTGTTCGGTAGCGCTACCTTAAACCTGCCAAAAAATTACATTGTTGAGGCGTTTGGTTTTTCAAACTCGGCACGCCGTACCATACAGGGTACCAGCCCGGCATTTGGTATTTATGTATTCGGTATAAAAAAACAATTTGCGGATAAAAAAGCTTCCATCGGTTTCAATACCATTCAGCCGTTTGCAGTTAACAAATCATTTAACCAGGAAATTTCAAGCCCTGGCTTTACGCAAAGTTCACGTACACGCATACCATTCCAATCTTTCGGTTTAACGTTTAGCTATAGCTTTGGTAAAATAAGCTTCAGCAACCCGCAACAACAGAAAAAGAAAGGTGTAAACAATGACGACGTTATACAAGGCGGCGACCAAACCGGCACAGGCGGCGGTGGTGCACCAGCCCGTCAGTAATTTTACATTTCTACAATAAAAAAAGGGCCTTCCAAATTATCGGAAGGCCCTTTTTTGTTTCTTACCAATTGAAGCTTAATATTGTTGCTGTTACCGCCGCTATCAGAAAATACGCACAGCTATCAGCCTTATTCTTGCCCCACATCTATCCCTATCTGTTTAAGTAACAACGATGCATTGAAGGTTTTGCATTCGCCATGCTTGATCTTGTAGTCGAAAAGCATCTCGCCGTTGCGTACCTGGATATCAAAATAATAGTTGCGCACATAATTCGGATATTTATCCTCAAGGCGGGCAATTTGCAGATCGTGCGTGGCAACCATACCCACTCCCCGCTTGCTGATCAATTGCTCAATAACGGCTTTACTGCCCAGGTATTTGTCCATAGAGTTGGTACCGCGCAGCATCTCGTCAATTAAAAAGAAAACATTGCTTTCATGCTCCACGGCCGCAAGCAGCATCTGCAGGCGGTCAAGCTCGGCCTTGAAGGTTGATGTACTCTCATTAAGCGAATCCTTGATCCTCATATAGCTCACCATTGTCATGACAGATAATTCCATTACCGACGCGCAAACGGGCGCGCCGCTTAAAGCCAATACAGTGTTGATGCCAACGGTACGTAAAAAGGTACTCTTGCCGGCCATATTACTACCGGTAATGATGTCGATGTGGTAAGCGTCTATTAGCTGATAATCATTATCTACCCGTTTGTCGCTGCGGATAAGTGGATGGGCAATATTTTTAGCCGATAAGGTGTAACCGGCGGTATTGGCAATTACGGGATAAACCCAGTCAGGATAATTGATAGCCGGTACCGCTATGCTGATCAGTGCTTCGAACTCGGCAATGATATCAAAAGCCTCCTCTATTTGAAAATGATTATCGCGCTTCCAGTTTTCTATGGCGATGATCTGCTTCAATGCCCATAAAAAAAAGACGTTCAGTATAAAGCCCACGATCATGATCAGGCTATAACTTAATTTATTAACAAGCTTTGACAGCTCTTCAATTTTTTTAGAGGTATTACCAACCTGGAGTTTACTATTCAGGTCAACTAAACGCTGCGCCTTCCACTCCTGGGTTTCAATGGTTTTTAACACAACGGCATAATTGGCCAATACAGCGCCTATTTTATCGGCAATGGCCCCTGATTTTAAGATATCACTGCCTTTTGACATAATAACCCCCATGTTAAAAAGCGCAGTGACAACACCCGCAATGGTTAACACCGGATAAAAGTAACCGGCCGCCAACAGTCCGAATAAAAGGTAAGGCGCAATCTTGATGTAAACACGCAACCACTTTTCGCCCGAGAGGTTGATAGGGTTAGCCAGGTATCCAAAAAGGCGCTTCATTTGGCTTACATCCTCTTTAAAAGCAAACAATAGTTTAGCCTGTACATCAATCTTCCAATCGTTTTTAGCGGATAACTCTTTAACAGCTTCCTGCCTCAGCAAAACTTCGGGCTTTTGGGCAGGGCCGCTTAGCCAGGCTGCAAGTTTAAGATTACCGGTAGCGGTTGCCGCCCGGTTAATTAACTGGAATAACGACGCGTTTCCAAAAATATCCAAATCAGATGTATAGAAATGCTTCTCGTTATTATAATTGTCACCGTTGCTGTAAATATTGGTGTGATTTAAAATGCTGTTCAGCTCGTTATTAGTTACCTCGACCACTTTAAGGTAATACTGCCTTTGCCGCTCAAAACCCGACTGGCGCGATACCAGCCACATAAAAGCAAAAAGTAACAAAGCAAAGCCAATCGCAATAACGGTAAAGGTATCTTGCTTAATACCTACATATATGGCCACTACCATAAGTGCGAAAATGCCGAGGCGCAAAAAGGAATAGGTGTCAACTTGCTTTTTATAATGATCTGCCTGCCGCTGCGCAAGTGCAGCACGCTGCCGGTAATTGTCTAAAATATCCTGTTCCATTTTGCTATAAAAATCAAAGTAAATTAAACGCTTATATTTTAAATAACCGTTATTTGTTTTTTTTATGAAGATCACTTTTGTAACTGTTGGCAAAACCGAGGATGCTTACCTGAGAGAGGGTATCGAAAAATATGTGAAGCGCCTTAAACATTACACTAAACTGGATATGGCCGAGATCCCGGAGTTGAAAAACACCAAGGCCCTTACGGAAGAGCAGCAGAAAACAAAAGAGGCAGAACTAATCCTCAAAAAAGTTACCCCGCAAGATCACCTGATTTTATTGGACGAGAACGGTACTGAATTTACTTCCGTTCAGTTTGCTAATTACATTAACAAGCGGTCGGTTACCTCGTCGGCCAATTTGGTATTCGTAGTAGGCGGCCCCTACGGGTTTGACGATTCGGTTTATCAGCGCGCTAATGATAAGATCTCGTTGAGCCGTATGACCTTTTCACATCAGATGGTACGCCTGTTTTTTACCGAACAACTTTACCGCGCATTCAGCATTATAAAAGGCGAGCCGTATCACCACCAGTGAGCGCTTTGATTAAGCTGGTTTTATAATTAATAAGATTTCTGACCATGAAGAACGGAACGATTGGCTTTATAAACCGACATAGCGTAACACACGGCTGGCACAGGCACTGAAAAATTACTGACTTACATAGGGTGTTACCAAGTCGGCACTTTTCTTTGGTTCGTTTCTTTTGGTGTTAAAAGAAATGAACAACCACCAACGTTCATACAACGCAAACATTCCTAACAAGGCACTGCTAACTTGTTTTTTACCTAACTTTACCCCATGCATATGCACAGTCACGACCATTCCGGGCACCATCACCACGACCACGCGCCAAAGCTGGACCATCTGAACGCCGCCTTCATCTGGGGTATAGTACTTAACTCGGCATTCGTTATCATCGAAGTGATTGCCGGGCTCATCAGCGGCTCTTTATCCTTGCTAACCGATGCAGGGCATAATTTAAGTGATGTGGCCTCGTTAGCTTTAGCCCTGCTGGCTTTTAAGCTGGCCAAGGCAAGCTCTAACAGCCAATACACTTACGGTTATAAGCGCAGTACCATCATCGTTTCGTTTTTTAACGCGGTGATATTGTTGGTAGCCGTTGGCTTTATCATCTATGAAGCAGTTATACGCTTTATGCACCCCGAACCTGTTGCCGGAGGCACTGTAGCCTGGGTCGCGCTTGCAGGTATAGGTATAAACGGCTTTACAGCATGGCTGTTTGTGAAGGATAAAGACACCGACCTGAACGTTAAGGGTGCCTACCTGCACATGGCGGTAGATGCCATTGTATCCTTTGGGGTAGTGATATCGGGCGTTATCATCTACTTTACCCATTTGGTTTGGATAGACAGTGCTGTAAGTATCATTATTGGTATTGTGATATTAACCGGCACATGGAACTTATTAAAAGATAGCCTGCGGCTGGAGATGGATGGTGTACCAAAAGATATCGACCTGAAAAAGATCAAAGCTGAGCTGATGAAAGCCGACGGAGTGGCAGACATTCACCACATGCATGTTTGGGCGCTGAGCACTACAGAAAACGCGCTAACGGCCCACCTGGTGGTAAAACCTGAAGACATGGCAATGTTTGACGATATTAAACACGACCTGCGCCACCGGTTAGAACATCTTTCTATCAGTCACAGTACTTTCGAACCGGAGTTTAGTGATGAGAAATGTGAACAGCCGGATTGTTAGTGTTTACGAGATTGCTGATTTTTCTATATCTTGACCAATCGATTTCAACCTATGCACACCACCAACCGACGTAAATTCATTGCTACGGCCGTCACTGTTGCCGCTGGCACCGCTATGGCATCGGCAATGCCATCTTTTATTAACCCAACACAAATGACAAATAAATATCCAATCGTACACCACGCGTTATTCTGGTTAAAAAACCCAAATTCAAAAGAAGACCGCGACAAATTAGTTGCCGGTGTAAAATCTTTAGGCAAGATCCCAACCATTAAGGAGTTGCACGTAGGCGTAGTTGCCAGCACCGAAAAACGGGACGTAGTTGATAACAGCTGGGGCGTATCTGAGGTGATGTTCTTTTCCGATCTGGAAGGACAAGCAACTTACCAAACCCACCCCATCCATCAGGAGTTTATCAAAACCCACAGCCATCTCTGGGAAAAGGTAATTGTTTATGATGCGGTAGACGCTTAGGACCTCGTCACTTCAAACCATATCATTCCTTTACGGTTATTATTAAAAAATAAGCCGTATGAATTTTAGAAAGATAGCAATAGGTATGATGCTGGCAGTGGCTATCATCACCCTAAACTTTTCTGGTGCATTGGCTAATGAAAAAGCCAATCGCAAAGAGATGAACACCGCTGTACCGGCAGTAGCCGGTTGGTATTTCAGGGCCATAAGCGGTTATCCAGCCGCTATATCATTTGAGCCTGTAGTGCTGTTCAAGAATGGCGAATACCTTGAAGTTGGCGAAGAACCTATAGAAACGCTTGATGTAGCAGCTTCAAAAAGCAGCAGGCCCCGCGCATGGGGAAAATGGAAAAAATCAGGGGCCACTTTTTATCTAACAGATAACAAAGGCCATGTGAGCGATTATAAACTTGGCGAGGGCAATTGGTTCCCAGCCTATCCATATTCAGCAGCTGTAAAACTTAAACGGGGTTATGAGAAGGCTACCGGCGGTGATTACGGTAACGGGACAAGTGCATTAGTAATCAATAAAATAAATTTTGTGGATGCTACCCACTTTACAGAAGGTGCCAACGGTGGTATTATGACCGGAAGTGCAAAAGCCAGGAAAAAGAGCAGCAATGCAGGTACTTATCGGATTTTTGGTAATAGCATTGAGTTTAATTATGGCGGCAAGGTCGTTAAAAAATCTTTTGCCATTGGTGCCGAAGGCTCTCCGGCCCGCCCTTCAGCATCGATTATCTTTATTGGTGGTGATCCTTTTACAGATACGGAATAACAAACAAAGCCCCGATCGGACAATCCTACCGGGGCTTTAATATTTCTAAAAAATAAAAATTTACGCTTTTTTAGCAGGTGCTTTTTTTGCTTTGGCTTTTGGCGCTTCAGCAGCTGGTGCTGCAACTTCTTCCTTTACAGGTTCAGGTGCGGTTGCTTCTTCTTCAATAGCAACAGGTGCCGATGGCGCCTCCTCATTAAATAAAGGCAACTCCTTCAGCAGGTTAAACCAGCTGATGATCTTTTTCATGTCTGATGCATAAACCTTCTCCTCATCATGATCGGCAGCAACGGTGTAAAAAAACTCACGGAGTTTTTTGCCGTCTTCTTTGCCGGTTGGGATGTTGCCGGCCGCTTTCATACGCTCAAAAACATCTGTTAGTTTAATATCATCTTCCAGCCCGAAAATGGTAATTTCATTCAAAGCCGCTAATTTTGCGGTTGATAGGTTGGCTATCAGCTTGGTTTTTTGCGCATCAAGGCTTTCTAATACATAACCGGTTTTGTTTTGAGCCAACGCCCTCCATAAACCCGGCTTACCCGATACTGCTACAATTCCCTGTAAATTCATGTGTTAGTTATTGGTTGATTAAGTTGATTAGGAGAGTGGTTGTAAACTAATCACTACTCACCCAATCAACCCTTCACTATTCTTCTATAATCTCTATCCCTAAAATTTTATCGCCCTGGCGGATATCGTCAACCACGTCAACATTCTCCACCACTTTACCAAATACGGTGTGGTTACGGTCTAAGTGCGCGGTATTATCACGGCTGTGGCAGATAAAGAATTGTGAACTGCCGGTGTTGCGGCCTGCATGTGCCATAGAAAGCACACCACGATCATGGTATTGATTATCGCCTGTAAGTTCACAGTCAATTTGCTTGCCGGAACCACCTGCACCTGTACCTGTTGGGTCGCCGCCCTGTACCACAAAATTAGGTATAACACGGTGAAAGGTAACGTTATTATAAAAACCTGTTTTAGTCAAACCTAAAAAGTTTGCTACAGTGTTTGGCGCATCTTTGTCAAAAAATTGAACGGTCATGTCGCCTTTTTCGGTTTTGATTATTGCTTTGCTCATTTTGTTATGTTTTAAACAGGTGGCAAATGTAAGGAATTGGGCGGAAAGGTGGAAATGGTGAGTGGTTGATTACATGAGTATTTAATTACAATATCAAACTCAACATAAATTTTTTAAACAGCCCGCCACGTTAACAACTGCAGTTTAAACGCTTAAACATCAGGCGCAAAATGTCATCAAATTTATGTTAACCCACTATATTTACAAAATATTGAATATCAATTTTTTATATTATTTTTTACAAAAAAGTGTAAACCTTTGTTAATAGTTGTACACTTTTTTAGCACAATAAGGAGTAGCAATTGGCTACCCGGATTCGCTCTTTTATTGCTCCCATGGCAACTGTGGAAGCCTGTATCTGCTTCAATGTTTATCGAAGCATCGCGGGGTCGCTGTAACCTAATCAATGGCGTCCATAATACCTTTTCTAATAAATCGTTACATTTGGTATATCGCCATGAGCAAAAAATATCTACTGTCTTTCTTCCTTATTCTTTTCTCACTCATCACAAGGGCAGCATCCATTCTTATCCCGATGGATGAGGAACAAAAGGATCACCTGAAATCGTACGGTATTGCTTTTTGGACGCTTAAGAACGGCGAAACGGTAGACTGGTTGTTGAATTACCGCGGCGGCAGTTTCATGATGAAGTACAACAAAAGCCTGGAAGAGGAATGCAAGATACGGGGAGTAAGTTATGAGGTTATTGCCGATGCCAAAGTTACCCAGATAGAAGCCGAGGTAAGCGATCCATCGGTTAATATGGACCTGGTAAAATTGGAGAAAGCCCCAAAGATGGCGGTGTATTCGCCTAAAAATAAATTGCCCTGGGATGATGCCGTTACTATGGTATTAAAATATGCCGAGATCCCATACGACGTCCTTTACGATGAAGAAGTTATCCGCGGCGACCTGCCAAAGTACGACTGGCTGCACCTGCACCATGAAGATTTTACCGGCCAGTTCAGCAAGTTCTATGGTGCTTACCGCTACGCCCCGTGGTATGTTGATGATGTAAAGTCGCAGCAGGCTACGGCCCGTAAATTGGGGTTTAAAAAAGTGTCGCAAATGAAGCTGGCGGTTGTTGAACACATCCGCGATTTTTGCTCGGGCGGCGGTTTCCTGTTTGCTATGTGCTCGGGTACTGATACCTTTGATATAGCCCTTGCTGCAGCGGGTACGGATATTTGTGAAGCCATGTTTGATGGCGACGGTGCCGACCCGGCCGCACAATCAAAACTTGATTTCGGCGGCACATTCGCCTTTCAGAATTTTACGCTTGACATGAACCCTACATCGCACAGTTTTGCCAATGTAGATGTAAACCAGATAAGGCGGGTAGAACGCACGCGTGATTTTTTTACCCTGTTCGATTTTTCGGCTAAGTGGGATGTAGTGCCCAGTATGCTCACTCAAAACCATGATAAGGTGATCAAAGGATTTATGGGGCTTACCACCGCTTTTAATAAAAATATGCTGAAGCCCGGCGTTACCATTATGGGCGAAATGAAAACAGCCAATGAAGCACGCTACATTCATGGTGAATACGGCAAAGGCCAGTGGACATTTTACGGCGGCCACGACCCAGAAGACTACCAGCACCAGGTAGGCGACCCGCCAACCGACCTTAAGCTACACCCTAACTCGCCCGGCTACAGGCTGATATTGAATAACGTGCTTTTCCCAGCAGCTAAGAAGAAAAAACAGAAAACCTAAGGAAGGTGGATGTTGCCGGACCACTAACTCCGGGAACGCTCTCCGCTCTGTAAACCCGCAACCTTACGTCAATTATAAAACGTCCAGGCTACACCGAATTTGAGAACGGCATCCATTTGCGGGTAACGGTTAACCGTGTAGTACCCTTTGCTAAAGAGGCCCTGGTTAGCGTAATCGTACTGGATAAACAGGTTTGTACGTTGCAATGTGGCTTTAAAGAAAACACTGGCAATTGGATATGACGAAAAGGTAACATCACGGCCGTTGTAAAACTGCCCAACCCCTACCGCGTATGATGGTGCTACGTATGATGTATTATACCTAACCGAGGCACCAATTTGTGAGCGGAGTACAAACAGCATGGTGTTGTAATACAAACTACTATAGGTATAAACCTCGGGCGTGCGCAAAATGGCGGCATTATCTGTTTTTTGATATACCAGGTAGTTATCAAAATTGAAACGCCCAAACACCAGGTTTTTGCCCAGGCTTAACTTAAGCATGTTAATGGCCGGCGAGTACTGACTCGGGGCAGCATCTATACCACCGTTAGATGCCTTGAAGTAAAGATAATCGGTCACTAAAAAATACTCTGCCTTCAGGTCGAGCTTAAGCATATCGTTCAGGTAATTAAAGCTGAGGCTGGTTACTTTTTGATTGCTGAAACTATTATTATAAATGTAATGGTTAGAGATCCAGTTAGTATATACCAACCCCGGCGAACTGCTTTGCAGATAGGCATTCAGTATGATCTTCCCGGCTTTTGGCCCGCCTGCCAGCGTAAGCTTCGCATCGTATAACAAATCGCCAAAGTTGCGCCCCTGGATGATCTGCCTGATATCGGCATCCAGGTTTATCCTATCACTGAAACGGTAACCTAAACGGGCTTTGAGCGTAATGTTTTGCAGGGTTGAATTTTGTACCCTTACCTGCTGCATTTCTTTTCGCCCCAGATCGTTCAGCACGCTATCACTTACAAACTGGCTGTACTTATAAAAATCCTGTGTAAGTCCCAAATCAAGCTTTAGTTCATTTTTCACCATTTTAACAGATCGCCCGCGCAGGTAAAAGCTATAGGTAAAATCGTTTTGCAGGTGCAGCACATTTAATGAATCGCGCGAGCGATTGGCGCTGAAATAGTAATCAGGGAACACATTATAGGTATCCAGATCATTCTGCAGGTAATTATACTTGCGCTGGTTGTAGTAAAAGGTATAAGCAACACGTTGGGTAGGCAGCACGCTGGTGCTTCCGGTAGCTTTACGGTTACTATCTATATGGCCGATGTAATAGAACTGCTTTAAGTAAAGGCCGGTATTTTTCCAGTTGGCCAGGCTGCTGGGCAGGCGCACCGGTTCGGTACCTTTGTCAAAGGAGCCTTGTGCGCTGGTAAAGATATCGTCCTTGCGGATAGATCCTGTCTCGGGCGCCTTTAACCCGTTAAAAATAACATTGGCTAACAGGTTATACCGCTTGTTTGTGGAGTGGTACCAGGTAAACAGCCCTATATTGATATCACTTACATTTTGTGCCAGAACATTGTTATAGGAGTAAAAGCCCCTTGATCCGTTAAAATTCATCATCAACCCAACGTTCCAGTTGGGCTTAACATTTTGGGTGTGCAACACCTTAAATAACGATTCCTTTAAACCACCGACAGTGGTAGAAAGCGAGAGCAGTGTGTAGGGAACCCTTGCATTAAAATAGCTGATATCCTGTGGCTGCAGCAGATAGGCATCCAGGCTGTGCTGCCCCTCATCAAAGCCTATGGTTTTGCGTGGGTTAAAGAGCAGGTCGCGTTGGGCTACACCCAGGTAACCTAAGCTGATCTTAGGGTTGCGCGGTTGCGAAAGCACACTATAATTCTCAAAATTCACCAGCCCTGTATCTAACGGAAACAGCTGTGTACTATCGGTTAGCAAGCGCTCGTTGGTAATCTTGATGTATTTGGAATTAAACTCTACCGAATCTTTACGGTTCTCTTCGCGCTTACGTACCGAATCGAGGTTCTGTGATGCCTGGCGGGATGCATTGCGCGATGTATCGCGACTGTAAACCGGGTAGTTTTGCTGCTGTCCAGGGTAGGTTGGCGTACCCACAGGCACCTGCGCCAAAGCTTGCTGTACAAATGTACAGCACAAAATAAACACTAAGTATCTAAGCTTTTGCGCCATTAAAGCCCTGCAATAAGTTCTTTAAGTATCATTGTCATTTTTGGTTCGGCTTCCCGGGCTACAGCCAGTATATCTTCTACCGATACGGGGTGCAGTTCTTCCGGGAAACCTTCATCTGTTAGCACCGATATCGCAAATACAGGCAAGCCCATATGGTTAGCCACTATCACCTCGGGCACGGTACTCATACCTACGGCGTCGCCGCCAATAATGCGCAGGTATTTGTATTCGGCGCGGGTTTCTAAATTAGGCCCTGTAACCGCAACATAAACTCCTTTATGGCAGGTAATATTGTTAGCCGATGCTATTTGGAGTGCTTTATCAATCAGGTCGCGACGGTAGGGCTGGCTCATATCCGGAAAACGGGGCCCCAGTTCAGAATCGTTACGGCCAACAAGCGGGTTTAAGGGCTGCAGGTTAATATGATCATCTATAACCATCAATTCACCCTTTTTGAACGCCGGGTTTAACGATCCGCTGGCGTTAGACACAAACAAGGTTTTGATACCCAGCGTTTTCATTACCCGTACAGGCAGGGTTATCTGCTGCATGGTATAGCCTTCGTAGTAGTGCAGGCGGCCCTGCATGGCAACTACTTTTTTGCCGGCAAGCGTACCAAAGATCAGTTTACCTGAATGGAATTCAAGTGTCGACATCGGGAAATCAGGGATGTTGCTGTACATCAGCTGTTTTTCTACTTCGATCTCGTTCACCAGGCCGCCTAGCCCGGTGCCCAAAATTATACCCATTTCCGGCTCAAAATCGCCAATCCGGCTTTTAATATAACTCGTTGTGTGTTGTATGCTCTCTAACATAATTTAATACTAATTCGTCAAACTCCTGCCGGCCGTTATTTAAAAATTCTATCCCGATAGGCAAAACCCAAACCGGTAAATTTGCCACTGCGTTTACAAGGTAGTGTACCCCTAAACGCTGTGCATCCTTTTCTGTTGTAAGGACAATTTTTTTTTGTGCTTTGCAGGCCCCGAAATCAGCGGCAAGTTTACTGATATTTTTTAACGTAAACTGATGATGGTCGGGATAATTGTGATGCACCAAATGCGCTTTAAGGTTAGTAAGGTGCTGCACTAAAGGCGCAGGATTGGCTATGCCGGTAAGTAAAAAAATGGTGGTATCAGCATCTATAGTAAAATCAGCCCGTATACCCTGCAGATCCTGCAAGGGCTGGTAAGCAATTGCGGTAAAAAACAACGGCTGAGAGGGATCAGGGTCGACACGGTAGTAAGCCCTGTTCATTTCATCAAACGTAAGGTTAGGCGGGCATTTGCTAACAACAACCACATCCGCCCGCCAGCGGCCGCTAAAGGGTTCGCGCAAGTTACCTGCCGGGAGCACAAAGTGCGGTTGCTGCAGGTAATGGTAATCAAATAATAAAATGCTGAAGCCCGGCCTTACAGCCCTGTGCTGAAAAGCATCGTCCAGGATTATCAGGTTGTGATCATTTTGCAGTTGGCGAATTCCTTGCGCCCTATTCTCGCAAACGGCAACTGTAATATCAGGGAATTTATGTTTAAACTGAGCAGGTTCATCGCCAATATCGGCAACTGTAGTAATTAAGGTAGCGGCCATATAACCTTTTGTTTGCCTGCCATAACCTCTGCTTAAGGTTGCCGGTTGATTTCCAGGTTTTAACAGTCGGATCAGGTATTCCGTGATAGGGCTTTTGCCCGCGCCGCCAATCTCCAGGTTGCCTACGCATATCACAGGCAGTTCAAAAGCTTCGCTTTTAAGCAGGCCGGTGTCATACAGCCAGTTGCGGATACCCGTAACCAAACCGTATAAAATAGAAAAAGGGAGTAACAACCAGCGCAGGTATTTCATGTAGCGATAAAGATAGGAAAAGCGAAGTTAAGGATGGTATCGATCGTGCCAATCAGATATCGGCATAGAGACTAAAAATATTTTGTTGCGTTACGTGTAACCGTTATACTTCGCAAAAATCCGCTAACTTTAAATATCCAATAAATTCAAATGAAATATATCCTCGTTCCGTTTCTGTTGCTCATCTCTATAACCGTCTTTGCCCAAAGCGATCAAAAACTTACGGGGCAATTGCAAACGGCGGTTAAAGGTTTTAACGGACAGATTGGCGTTTACGTTCAGAATTTAAAAACGGGTAAAACCGCATCAATCAATGCCGACAGCCTGTTCCCTACCGCCAGTATGATCAAAGTGAGTATCCTTGCCGGTTTGATGGACAAGATTGAAAAAGGCCAGCTAAAGTACAATCAAAAGCTGGTGTACCGCGATTCGCTGCTTTATGCAGGGGAAGACATCCTGGGTTCGTTTAAAGATAAAGACACCATCCAGCTAAGTAAAGTGGCTATGCTGATGATCACCATGAGTGATAACACTGCCAGCTTGTGGCTGCAAAAACTTGTAGATGGCAAGTACATCAACAGCTGGCTGCAGGATAACGGTTTTAAAATTTTCCGGGTAAATTCAAGAGTGGCCGGCCGCGAAGACATCCGCAAAATTTACGGCTGGGGTGTATCTACTCCTTATGAAATGGCTAAAATATTCACGCTGATAAGGCAGGGAAAAGCGGTTAGCCCGGCGGCAAGCGAGCGGATGCAGCGCATACTCAACCGGATCTATTGGGACGAAACGGCACTATCACAAATTCCGCCTTATGTGCAGGTGATATCGAAACAAGGCGCGGTAGATGCGGCCAGATCTGAAACGGTGTTGGTGCACGCACCGCATGGCGATTACGTTTTTAGCGTTATGACAAACAATAACAAAGACCAGCGCTGGACAGTCGACAACGAGGCATCGGTGCTGATAAAAAAGATCTCGGGCCTGTTATGGCACTACTTTGAACCCGGCGACAAGTGGAAACCTGCCCCGGGTATAGATAAGTACATGCTAAACGAGTGATTAGTTAAGCAAACCCAGCAAACCGGGGATATCTAACTGGCGGGTGTACATGGTAAGGTTGCCGTGGTCATCTGTTGGCCATTGATCTCGTGGGCGGTCCCAATAAAGCTCTACCCCATTCTCATCAGGGTCGTTCAGGTAAATAGCTTCAGATACACCATGGTCTGCCGCACCGGTAATGGCATAGTCAGCATCTATCAAACGCTGCAAAATTGCAGCAAGGTCTTTCCTTTCCGGATATAAAATAGCTGTATGGTACAAGCCCGGTGCATACTCGGGTGCGGGGGGCGCATCCTTACTATGCCATGTATTTAAACCGATATGATGATGGTAACCTCCTGCCGAGACGAATGCGGCCTGGTCGCCGTACATGGTAACCAGTTCAAACCCTAATAGATCGCAGTAAAAAGCCACTGACCGTTGCAGGTCACTTACCTTAAGGTGTACGTGGCCAATTCGTGTTTGAGCAGGAATTTTATAATCGTTCATTTTAATATCTTATATACATCAAAAATACACTGTTAATTATTATATGAATGTTTAATAAAAGTAAAAAGATGTTGCAACGTTCAATTTAAGCCGTTAAAATTTTACAACAATTTAAAAACCTTACCTTTGCAACATGATCATTAAATCTGCCGACTTTATTTGCAGTAACACGCAAATATCTAAATTGCTGCCTCCTACTAAGCCCGAATATGCTTTTATCGGCCGGAGTAATGTTGGCAAATCGTCGCTGATAAACATGCTCACTCAAAAAAAGGGGCTTGCCAAAACGTCGCAAACGCCTGGTAAAACGCAGTTGATCAATCACTTCTATGTAAACGAAACCTGGTATATTGTTGATTTACCGGGTTATGGTTATGCACGGGCATCTAAAAGCAAAAAAGCCGACTGGAACAAATTTATCCAAACCTACCTGGATAAGCGCGAAAGCTTGCAATGTGTAATGGTGTTAATAGACAGCCGTTTGGAGCCGCAAAAAATAGATCTGGAATTCTGCAGCTGGCTTGGCGAAAAAGGCCTGCCATTTGTATTGATATTTACTAAGGCCGATAAGCAAAGCAATATTAAAACAGATCAAAATATTGCCAAATTCCGTAAGGCTGTGTTAGAGATGTTTGATGAAGTGCCACAGGTTTTTGTGACCTCGAGTGATACAATGCAAGGCCGCGAAGAAGTGCTGGCGTTTATCAGCAATGTAAACCAGGGCTTCAAGGTACCTGACTATGACGAAGAGCGTTATAGTTAAAATACGTATTAATTAAGTTTACCCTGCAAAAGGGAAGCATTTTATGAAAAAATATTTATCACTCGTTACATTTTCGCACACCATATTTGCCATGCCGTTTGCCTTTATCGGCTTCTTTTTAGCGGTTACCACAACAGATCATAAATTCGAGTGGCAAAAACTGGTAATGATGGTGCTTTGCATGGTACTGGCACGTAATTCGGCAATGGCTTTTAACCGCTATCTCGACCGTAATATCGATGCAAAAAACCCGCGTACTAAACTCCGGGACATCCCAGCCGGCAGAATTAGTCCGGCAGCCGCCCTGACCTTCACACTGGCTAACTGCACATTATTTGTTTTAGTTACCTGGTTTATAAATCCCTTGTGTTTTTATCTGTCGCCAGTGGCATTATTAGTAGTGTTGGGTTATAGCGCCACCAAGCGCTTTACCGCGCTTTGCCATATGGTATTGGGCTTAGGTTTATCCTTAGCGCCTATCGGTGCCTATTTGGTAGTTACAGGTGCTTTTGCCCCAACCCCTTTATTTTTCTCTTTATCGGTACTTTGCTGGGTAAGCGGTTTTGATATCATTTATGCCCTGCAGGATGAAGATTTTGACCGCGAGGAAAAACTGCACTCCATACCGGCCTGGTTGGGCAAAGTAAACGCGCTGCGCTTATCAACCGTGCTGCACGTATTCTCGGCCATATTTATCATGATGCCGGTTATGTACACTAATGTTGGTTTGCTTTATTACATCGGCATCGCCTTCTTTTGCGCCATGCTGATCTACCAGCATTTGCTGGTAAAACCAAACGACCTGAGCCGCGTAAACATTGCCTTTATGACTACCAACGGTATTGCCAGCGTGGTATTTGCTGCTTTCTTTTTACTGGATAGGGTTTGGATGCGTTAGTATCTGTATAGCGTCTGCAATTTCAAGAAATTTGATTTGGCGCTGGTTGCATCAACTCAGTGCTTTACCAAATCCCAAATAATCCGCACATTTGTATATCTGCATCCCGATAGCTATCGGGATAAACCTCTATAAACCATGATACATAAAAAAACAAGAACATATATCCCGGCCGACCTTGAAATTAAATGGGAGACGCTTGAACCGATCTATAAAGAACTGCTTGCACGCCCTGTTAATTCGGCGACAGAGTTGGAGCAATGGCTAAAAGACGGCAGCGAACTGCAGGCTGCCTTGGAGGAAGACTTTGCCTGGCGCTACATCCGCATGACCTGCGATACCAACAGCGAAGAACTGCTTGCAAGTTTCCAGTACTTTGCAACGGAAATTGAACCAAAAACAGCGCCCTATAACAACGATTTGAACAAAAAACTGGTAGCCAGCGAATTTGTGAGCCAGCTAAGCGAAGAAAAGTATTATATCATGCTTCGCGCAGTAAAAAAATCGCTGGAGTTGTTCCGCGAAGATAACATTCCGTTACAAACCGAGATCCAGGTTGAGCAGCAAAAGTACCAGTCGATAACCGGCTCTATGTCTGTACATATTGGGGATAAAGAGTACACGCTTGAGCAGGCTTCTGTATTTTTAAAAGATACCGACCGTACCAAACGACAGGAAGTTTGGGAAAAGATAACTGAACGCCGCTTGCAGGATAAAACTATATTAGATACCCTGTTCGATCATCTGAGGGCGCTTCGTCATCAGATAGCAGTGAATGCGGGTTTCGAAAATTTCCGCGATTACATGTTCCAGGCGTTAGGCAGGTTTGATTACACGCCGCAGGATTGCTACGCTTTTCATGCGGCTATTGAAACCGAGATTGTACCAATCCTGCGCGAGCAAGCCGAAAAACGTAAGGAAGCCTTAGGCGTCGATTCGCTTAAACCCTGGGATATGGATGTAGACCCATCCGGCAAACCTGCTCTTAAACCGTTTAATAGTGGTGCCGAACTGGTAGAAAAATCTATCCAGTGCTTTAGCAACATTAATCGTTACCTGGGCGAGCGTTTAGAGATCATGAAAGAAAATAACCTGTTTGATGTGGAGAGCCGCAAAGGCAAGGCACCGGGCGGTTATAATTATCCCCTTTCTGAAACCGGCGCGCCATTCATCTTTATGAATTCGGCTAATACATTTCGCGACCTTACCACAATGGTACATGAGGGAGGACATGCCGTACATACCTTTTTAACCGCCGATCTTGAACTAAATGACTTTAAGCATTGCCCGAGCGAGGTGGCCGAGCTGGCTTCCATGTCTATGGAACTGATATCTATGGATAATTGGGATGTTTATTTTGATAATGAAGAGGACCTGAAACGCGCCAAACGCGATCAGCTGTTCGACGTGCTGAAAACCCTGCCCTGGGTAGCTGTGGTAGACCAGTTTCAGCACTGGCTGTACACCAATCCCGATCATACAGATGCGGAGCGTACCGAGGCCTGGTTAAAAATTTACGAGCCTTTTGGCGCAGGCTTTGCCGACTGGAGCGAACATCCGGAAGCAGAACAAAACCTATGGCAAAAACAGCTGCACATTTTTGAAGTACCGTTTTATTACATAGAATACGGGATGGCGCAGTTAGGAGCTATAGCCGTTTGGAAAAACTATAAAGAAAACCCGGAAAAAGGCTTGCAGCAATATATGGATGCCCTAAAATTGGGCTATACCAAAACCATCAAAGAAATTTATGAAACTGCTGGTGTCAAATTTGATTTTAGCGCGGCATACGTAAAAGAACTGGCTGAATTTGTAAAAGCCGAAATGGAAAAGATATAAGTCAATTCGACTATCATGTCATTAAAAAAATAGTGTCAATCTAAGCTTGTCGAACACCTGTTCAATAATGCTTCGACAAGCTCAGCATGACCCTTTTGAATTTGCAATGAAACTAAAACTATGAACCAGGCAATCAACTTTTTCTGGACTATCATATGTTTTATCCCTGTAGTGAGCTTTTGGGTTGCTGCCGGTGCTATGCAACTTTGCTATCTGTTTATTGGTATTAGCGCCATTAGCCTGCTGGTACCTGCCAGGGTGTTGCAGTTAAGTTGTAATCCTGAATTTTACGAGGCGGCAGGCGTAAAATTTATTCGCAAAGTTGTGCAAAACGGCCAATGGATAAACAGCTATCTACGCAGGCGGCACCCGCATTATAAACTCATTAAAAATAAAACCCACGCCGGCACTTATCTAAAAAGTGTTGCCATGTATGAGCGATATCATTTATTGTGCTTTGTTTTTTTCATGCTTACGGCTGGGCATGCAATTGCCGGCTCGCATTATGCCATGAGTATTTCACTTATTATTGCCAATGTCATATATAATATTTGCCCTATCCTGCTACAGCAATATAACAGGGCGCGTCTGTTAAAACTCCCGCGATAATTATTTTTTAGAGGGTTAATAAATACCATATATCGTAATATCAATTCATATTTCTGGCCGATATTAAAACCAATGTGTGTTTTTTAAGTTACTCCAACTATGAAAAAGATACTTTTAATTTTAAGCCTCATGCTATTTACTATAGCCGGCTTTGCACAGCAGAAATTAGTACCTGTAAAGGTAGATAGCCTGGTAACAGTATCGTTGCCAGAAAAATATGTTCGTAAAGATACTTTAGGCCAGTCAACTTTTTCCGGTAACAGCCAGTATGGCTATATGGTTGTAATACGTGCTCCTAATGCCGACAACAACAAACCCCTTAAAAAAGAGCGCGACCTGAATAAAGTATTAAAGGATTATATCACCGGTATTAAAGGCCAGTCTAAAGGCAGTGCGCAATATGTTCGTGATACTACCATCGGGCATTTAAAAGCCAAAACTTTTACCCTTTCTACCGACGAAGGTGCCGGCGTAAAACTTCGTAACTTCATTATCATTTATACCCAGGAAGTTACTTATACCTTTGAATATTTCTACGAAGAGGCGCGCCAGGACCTGGTTAAAGAGGAATATAAAGCATTCTCCAGCTCTATTAAATTATCGCCCGAGCTTAAACGCACCGACCAATACTTAAGCAACGCTAAAGGATTGTCTCCGGCTGCCAAATATGGTATTTACGGCGGCGGCGCATTGATTGTGATAATTGTGATTGTAGTGCTGATGAGGCGCAAAAAACGCGATCAGGAAGAATAAACTATTTTTTGAGCAGCCCCCGGCACCAACGGGGGCTGTTTATAAACTCGCGGCGGTCTAACCAGCTTAGCCAAAGTATGGTAACCATTACCCCTACTACCGACCCTGCCAGTACATCCTCAAAAAAATGCTGGCTCAGGTACATGCGCGAGTAGCCTACTAACAGGGCAACTGCAAGCAGCACAATACCCCATTGTTTGTTTTTAATCAGGTAAGTTATTACAACTGCTGCGGAGAAAGCAGTAACGGTATGCCCTGAGGGAAAGCTATGTACAGTTAAGATGTAGAGATCCTTTACAAAATGGATCTTGCCTAGGTCCTTTTCAAAATACACTTTAGGGCGTGGTGCGTCAAAAGTATACTTTAAAATTTGCGCGGTTACAGATGTTATGGCATAGCTGGTTACCAGCAAAAAACCAGCACGATAACTATATAAAAGCATAAGCGCCGAAACAAGGAGAATGGTGTTTCCATCGCCAATATCAGTGATGTAAGGTGCTGCCGCATCGGCCCAACTGCTATAGATTGCGTTCACAGCAAAGTAGATCTCGGAACGGGTGTAGATGATTTTAATGATCAGACAGGCGCACAAAATAAACATGTACGGGATAAGCAAGTACCTCACCCGGTATAAAACATCCTTGGCCCCTATATTCATGTGGCACAAAGTAAAGCATATACTTTTTCATTGCAAAAATTTGGTTATGTTTGGTTTGTTAAGCGTTAACTGATCAAATTAAATGTCTAAAAGTATATTTCGCAGGAAGTCTGTTGATAAAATTTTGGCCGATGTGGCCAGCGGATTTAGCGATAGCGAGCACCCCGGCTCGGCCTCGCAACTCGAAAAAGCCTTAAACGTAAAAGACCTTACCCTGATGGGAATAGCCGCTGTTGTAGGCGCAGGTATTTTCTCAACCATTGGCGAGGCCTCATTTAACGGCGGCCCCGGTGTTACACTACTATTTGTTTTAACTGCAATTACCTGCGGGTTTTCGGCACTTTGCTATGCCGAATTTGCATCGCGCATACCTGTTGCGGGCAGCGCTTATACCTACGCTTACGCATCATTTGGCGAGTTGATTGCCTGGATCATCGGCTGGGACCTGCTAATGGAATACGCCATTGGGAACATTGCCGTGGCCATATCATGGAGCGAATACTTTGTGAACCTGCTGGAAGGATTTCACATTCACCTGCCGGCATGGGTTACGATGGATTATTTTTCCGCCTTTACCGCTCACGAAAAAATTCAGCAGCTCACGGCCAGCGGCAATATGGCCGAGATTACCGACCGCATGAAAAATGCCGCAAACGCCTGGGCAACCGCCCCCGGCAGTAGCAACATCAAATTTATAGCTAACCTGCCTGCATTGGGTATCGTTATCATCATCACCTACCTGGTTTACATCGGTATCCGCGAAACAAAGAAGGCAACAAATGCAATGGTTTACCTTAAAATCGTGATCGTATTAGCAGTGATCGTGATCGGTTTCTTTTACGTTACTCCGGCCAATTGGCACCCGTTTTTACCTAATGGTTTCAGCGGCGTAATGAAAGGTGTATCGGGCGTGTTCTTTGCCTACATCGGATTTGATGCGATATCTACCACTGCAGAAGAATGCCAAAACCCGCAGCGCGACCTGCCCCGGGGCATGATCTATTCATTGATTATCTGTACCGTACTTTATATCCTAATAGCTCTTGTACTGACCGGGATGGTTAATTATAAGGACCTGCAGGTAGGCGACCCGCTGGCATTTGTTTTTGCAAAAGTTGGGTTAAAAAACATAAGTTATGTGATCTCGATAAGTGCTGTTATAGCTACGGCTAGTGTACTGCTTATCTTCCAGCTGGGGCAACCCCGCATCTGGATGAGCATGAGCCGCGACGGGTTATTACCAAAGGCATTCTCGCGTATCCACCCAAGGTTTCACACCCCATCGTTTGCTACTGTCGTTACCGGTTTTGTGGTAGCTATCCCTGCATTATTTCTTAACCTTACCGAGGTAACTAACCTTACCAGTATTGGTACGCTATTCGCCTTTGTTTTAGTTTGTGGCGGTGTGCTATTGTTACCCAGGGAAGCTGCTGTGAAAGGTAAGTTCCATTTGCCTTACGTAAATTCACAATATATTGTGCCCATGTTGTTCATCGTTGGGGTAGTAGTATTCCATACTAAAATAATGGGGCTGTTTAGCGGCGAAGCACTGCACGAAAGGTTCCCATACTTTTTATTCATCCTGCTATCAGCTACTTTAGCAGTTCTGTCTTTTATCAAAAAATTATCGCTGATACCTGTATTAGGCCTTGTAAGCTGTTTTTACCTGATGGCCGAATTGGAATACCAAAGCTGGATCAGGTTCCTTGCCTGGCTCATTATTGGCTTAGTAATATACTTTAGCTATGGTTACAAGCACAGTGTAATGGGTAAAGGCGAAAACGCCAAACTGGCGCGGTAAATCAAAACATAACTGTAATAGAAAAAATATAGATCCGGCTTGATTCTGGATCTTTTGTTTTAAGCCAATTGCTGAGTACTAAATTTTGATCTGACAGACTGTTCGTTTCCCTTATATATTACGAATATCAAGGCAACAAAAAACCCGGCTGGTTGGCCGGGTTAATATTTTGGTTGACCAGTTTATAAATGACCGGTGGGTGTGTGCACGCGTTGAATATCTACCACGTCAGGCGATGTGAGCATCAACGGCACCTTTTCTACCGTAACAAAGCTAAGGTCAAGGCCAAAGTTGCGCTCTTCAGATAAGCTGATCTTTTTTAGTTCTCCATAGATAAACATAATAGCCCGCTCAAAAAACGAAAGGTTATGCGAACGGGACAATACCTTTTCAATTACCACGAAGCGGAAATCGCCTACTATTTTATGTTTGTTAAGCGATGGGTACTGGCTGGTAATATCAATTTCGCCGCCTTTCACCAGATCCTCTACAACCTTACGGAAAAGCAGGTTGATCTGCTGCTCCACCCGGAAACCCAACTTAAAGTCGATACGGATCAATTTGCCCGGCACCAGAAAATCCACTTCGTATTCGCGTTTATAAGGCTCATCCACCACGTCAACGTGCACCAGCCAATATACATCTGCGCGTTTGGGCTGCTTTTGTAATATCGAGTAAATGATCTTCGATTCGATCTCGGAGTTGAAATTAGCACTGGTCAAGTACACCAGTTGCGAAGCGTATTTAGGCACCGCTTCGTCCTCACTCATTTCTTTGATGATGTTGAAGTAATCATCTATCTCGATAAACTTCACATATCGGTTCTTAATGCGGCGTGCACTGTGCCAGGTCCACATGATGATGAACAGCACTAACCCTATTGATAAAGTAAACCAGCCGCCGTGAACAAATTTCACCAGGTTACCCAGCAAAAAGGTACCTTCTATAAACAGGTAAACTACCAGGAAAGTTCCGATAATATAAGTTGGGATTTTTTTGCGCTGAAGGAATTTAGACACCAATATGGTAGTCATCAACATGGCTACGGTGATACTCAGCCCGTAAGCGGCCTCCATTCTTGCCGAATGCTGAAACAATAATACTACGCCAATACAACCTGCACAAAGCAGCCAGTTGACACTGGGCACATACAATTGCCCCTTTTGTTCAGATGGATAGTTAATACGCACCTTAGGCCAAAGGTTAAGCCTTACCGCCTCTGCAATCAGCGTGAACGACCCTGAAATAAGCGCCTGGCTGGCAATAACAGCTGCAATAGTTGCAATACCGATACCAAAGATCAGGAACCAACCGGGCATTATCTTGTAAAACGGATTGTTTAGGCTCAGGTCAATCACCGTACCCTCGCGTTGTAAAAGCCATACCGCCTGGCCCAGGTAGTTAAGTACTAAACAAGATTTAACGTATATCCAGCTAATACGGATGTTATCCCGGCCGCAATGGCCCAGATCAGAATATAAAGCCTCTGCACCTGTGGTACACAAAAATACGGCACCCAGAATAATGAATGCATCATAAGTGCTTGAGGTAAGCAATTGATAAGCGTAGTAAGGGTTAAGCGCCTTTAAAATTTCGGGCATTTGCACAATATATGATATCCCTAAAACACCCATCATAGTAAACCATATGAACATGATCGGCCCGAAAGCCTTACCTACCAAAGATGTACCGAACTGCTGGATAATGAACAGCCCTGCAATTATGGCAATTACAATTTGTACTGTAGGCAGCCGCGGGTAGTAAACCTGCAAACCCTCAATAGCCGAAGAGATGGTGATAGGCGGTGTAATAATACCATCGGCAAGTAATGCGCAGCCCCCAATAACCGCCGGCACAATAAGCCACTTGGCCTTGCGGCGCACTAACGAAAATAATGAGAAAATCCCACCCTCGCCTTTGTTATCCGCACGCAAGGTAATTACTACATACTTTAAGGTAGTTTGTAGCGTAAGCGTCCAGAAGATGAGGGATACGCCCCCCAGCACCAGCGTTTGTGAAATTCGTTGAGAGAGGCTTGAATGTTCGGAGCCTATAATGGCTTTGAAAACGTATAAAGGTGATGTACCTATATCACCGTAGATTATTCCTAAACTAATAAGCAGCCCAGCGGCCGTTAGTTTTTGCAGATCTTTATGGTTTGACACTATATTTTATAAAGGATACAAAAATATTAAAAAATCAATAACAACTTAAACTATCAATGATCGTATAAGTCAGATATTTAACTTAACGGAATAAAACGTAATTTGTTAAAATTTGTTAAAAGTATTTAATTATAGGCAACTGTAGATAATGCTGAGAAGTTTATTTATACTTTTGCAACAATCGATAATATGGGTAGAAGATTTACTTACTTAAATTCCTGGTTCACCGTAATTGCTTTAGCGATAGCTGTGAACGTTGCGCTTGCAAAAGGAGTTAACGCCCAAAAGACCGATACTTCATACCTTCGCCTGCTTAAAACCGGCAAGGCCAAATCAAACCTGATCAAGAACAGCCTGCACCTGGCACTGCCCCCTTTAAAACCGGCCGTAATATCAAACGCCAAGGTTAGCGTACCCCGTGCCGATGAAAAGCTGCTTACCAACGTACAGGTGTTCCCTAACCCGGTTACAGATCAGGTTGTGAATGTAAAGTATAATCTGTCGCGTAATGCGTATGTTAACGTAAAGATAATGGATGTGTTGGGCAACGATGTGATCACTTTGTTTTCGCAACGGGTAGAGACAGGCGAGCAAAGCTTTACCTACAATGTTAACAGCAGACTTACGCGTGGCTTTTATTTTGTCCGGATCATAGCCGGAACAGAATCTGTCAATAAACGTATTTCTGTATTATAAAGTCGATATTCGGCCGCTCATCACATTGAATTACTTAAACGGTTAATACTCCGCTAACACCTACACAAGGTTATACAGATAACCAACCGTATCCTCCATCAAAACAATTTTAGGATTTAGGCATTAGAGTTTATAATTTCGACTCCTATGAAAATAATAGCCATTGGCCGCAATTATGCCGAGCACGCCAAAGAATTAAACAACCCGGTGCCCAGCATTCCGGTGATATTCATGAAACCTGATACCGCCCTTCTTAAAGATAATAAGCCATTTTACCATCCGGAATTTTCGCAGGATGTTCATCACGAGATCGAGATTGTTTTAAAGGTGAGTAAAGAAGGCAAGCATATCAGCGAGAAATTTGCCTCCAACTACTATGATGAGATTGCCCTTGGTATTGACTTTACCGCGCGGGATATACAATCGCGCCACAAAGAAAAAGGCCTTCCCTGGGAACTTGCCAAAGCATTTGACGGCTCGGCGCCGGTAAGCAACTTTATGCCAAAAGCAAACTTTGCTGATCTTTATAACATTAACTTTAACCTGGATGTTAACGGCCAGCCAAGGCAGGCAGGCAACACTAAAGACCTGCTGTTTTCATTCGAAAGCATTATAGCCTTTGTGTCGCAATATATAACCTTAAAAAAAGGCGACCTGATTTACACCGGCACGCCTGCTGGCGTAGCTAAGGTTAATATTGGCGACCGATTGGAAGGCTACCTGGAAGGGCAAAAACTGCTTGATTTTGAGGTTAAATAATTTCCCTGCAACCACATTGAAGTTGTGTATGGGCTTTTGCGCGAAACGCTAAGTGACCGCGTTAACTCATTTGATGCTAATAAATACTATGTCATTCCGAACGAGAAAAAGAGAACTTATCCGCTATGTATTCCGATCGTGCACCTTTGCCTTATCTTTAATAACATTATACTGCACCCATACTTATGCTCAGGAAACCATCCAGAGCAAACAATACCCGCAAAATTATTTCCGTTACCCGCTTGATCTGGCCCCTACCACTGCCGGCTCATTTGGCGAACTACGCAGCAATCATTTTCACTCCGGGCTCGATTTTAAAACTAACCAGCGTGTTGGCTACCCGGTTCATGCTGCCGCCGACGGTTACATATCACGATTAAGGATTCAGTTTGGAGGCTTTGGACACGCGGTTTACATGACTCACCCATCCGGCTACACAACGGTTTACGGCCATGTGCTAAGTTTTACACCCGAAGCCGCTAAATATATCCGCGATTACCAATATAAGTTTCAAACTTTTGAGGCGGATATCTCTGTTCCGCCGGGGCTATTCAAGGTGGCAAAAGGTGATGTAATTGCTATATCCGGGAATGAAGGCGCGTCTGCCGGGCCGCACGTACATTTCGAGATAAGGGACACCGCAACCCAGGAAACCATTAACCCGCAATTATTCGGCCTCACCATTCCGGATGATATCCCGCCGGCTATTACCAGCATTGGCATTTATCACTTAAATGGCAACCCCTTTAGCGAAAAAACCCCTAAGGAATTTTTACCGGTAACCGGCGCAAAGGGCGTTTACCGCCTGGCTACCCCAAAGGTTTTAAGCTTAACCGGCAATGTTGGCTTCGGAATCAGTGTTACCGATATGAACAGCTCATCTATGAACCGCAATGGCATTTACTCGCTGGAGCTGAAGTTAGATGGCAAAACCTTCTACACGTTTGCAGTGGAGCGTTTTGCGTTCGATCAGACCCGCGCCATTAATGCTTACATAGATTACCCGGCTTTTGTTACCGCTCATCGCTGGATGCAAAAGTGCTTTATAATGCCGGGCAGCAGGGTTTCGGTCTATCCGCAATCCATCAACCATGGTGTGTTGGTGTTTAACGACGATGCCGAGCACGATGTTGAATATATTGTAAAAGATATAGCCGGGAACGAATCGACACTGAAGCTAAAGGTAAAATCATCGCCTAATAGCTTTACGCCAGAAAAACCGTTGGGTAAATGGTTGCGATACGATCAAAAAAGCGAATTCGCCAATGACAAAGTGAAGCTGAGCATCATGCCTGGCAACCTTTATGATAACCTTGACTTTATTTACGCAGAATTGCCTGCAAAACCAGGCGCGTTTTCCGTAACACACCGGCTGCATAACAAACTAACGCCCATACATGACAGCTTTGACCTTTGGATAAAACCAGATATTAAGCTTGGTGCCTATGCTGATAAAGCGGTAATTGTGAATGCAGCAACCGGCAGCATTGGCGGCACAAACGAGGGCGGCTATATTAAGGCAAGTGCCCGTTCCTTTGGCGATTACTACATAAAAATAGATAGCGTACCGCCTGTTATAACCCCGGTTAACATCCGCAATGGCAGCAATATGAGGCCCGTAAAGGCCATTAATATGCGCATGAGCGATAACCTATCGGGTGTTAAAAGTTTTACCGGCAAAATTGATGGTAAGTGGGTGCTGATGGAGTGGAGCTACAAAACAAGAATAATTAGTTATACCTTTACTAACGATATTACGCCCGGCAGCCACATTTTTGAGTTTGTTGTGGTGGATATGAAAAATAACAGCTCGACTTTTAAAGCCGAATTTAACAGGTAAAAAATGGCAACTCTTAAAAAAGGCGACAAAGCCCCAAACTTCACCGCTAATGATCAAAACGGCAACCCGGTTTCATTAGCGGATTTTAAAGGAAAAAGTGTAATACTGTATTTTTACCCTAAAGATGATACGCCGGGATGTACGGCAGAATCTTGCGATTTTAGGGATAACTACCAGTCGTTAGTTGGTAAAGGTTTCGAGGTGATAGGGGTAAGTGTGGATGACGAAAAATCGCACAAAAAATTCGAGACCAAATATCAGCTGCCTTTTACGCTGATTGCCGATACCGATCACAGCATTGTAGAGGCATACGATGTTTGGAAAGAAAAGAACATGTACGGCAAAAAATACATGGGCACTGCCCGCACCACGTTCATCATCAATGGCGATGGCATCATTGAGCAGGTGATTGATAAGGTAGATACTAAGGCGTCGTCACAACAGGTGCTGGACCTGATACAATAACCGTCAGATAAACATATCTAAAACAAAAACGCGTTATATTTATTTAAGAAGAATAAATTTTAATAGATGTCCATCCAGGTAGAAGACGAAGAGATACTGAGCAAATTCAGGGAAGACAGCACCCGAAATGAAGCTTTTAACCTGCTGCTAAAAAAATACCAGCAAAAAATATACTGGCATGTGCGCCGCATGGTAATTGACCATGACGATGCCGACGACCTGGTACAGGACGTTTTTATCAAGATCTGGAAAAACCTGCCCGGCTTTCGTAATGATGCGCAGTTGTACACCTGGATGTACCGCATTGCAACTAATGAATGCATTACTTTCCTGAATAAAAAGAAACAAAAAAACAACGTATCGCTTGATGATATCGATTATGAACTGGCTGATAGTTTGGCAAGTTCTGACCAGTTTAGCGGCGACCAGATACAGCGTAAATTGCAGCAAGCCATACTTACCCTGCCCGACAAGCAGCGCCTGGTATTCAACATGAAGTATTTCGACGATATGAAATACGAAGAAATGAGCGACGTGCTAGGCACCAGCGTAGGCGCGTTAAAAGCATCTTTTCACCTGGCGGTTAAAAAAATAGAGGCGTTTATATTATCAACCGATTAATTTTTAAATTAGCATTAAACCTTTGGTAATTTTATTCATCTATAACAGAGTATGAAAAGCGATATGGAGAATAACGAGTGGGCTGACGAAGAAATGTCACTTAAACAGGTTAACAAAAATAACCCGTTTGCAGTGCCTGTTGGCTACTTTGATGAAGCCGGCCAGCGCATTTTATCCCTCATAAAGTTAGAAGAATTTAAAACGAGCAACCCGGCACAGGGCTTTGTTATCCCTGAGAATTATTTTGAAAGTTTAGAAGAAACCATTACCGACAGGATCCTTTTTGAAAATATCGGCAATGTAAAGGAAACGGGGTTTACCGTACCTGCCGATTACTTTGATGGACTGACCACGGATATTAAAAGCCGTGTGCGTATCGAAGCCTTTTCAGGATCGGAAGCCAGGCCTTTTAGCGTGCCGGATGGTTACTTTGAAAACCTGCAGCAGCAAATTACAGCCCGTGTAGCGGTTGAAGAACTGTTGGAAACAGATACTGCAACTACGGCTTTTACCGTGCCCGATGGTTATTTTGAAAAGCTTAACAAAAGCATTTTAAACAAAACAGTTAACCAGGATATGGTAGTGCGCAAAACAATTGTGCGTAAACTTTGGGCATCAAACACATTTAAATATGCTACAGCTGCGTGCCTTGCGCTGGTAATTGGCGCAGGTGTGTTTTTAAGAGAAGCATCAGCACCTGTTACGCACAAACAAACTTACCTGCACACTCAGTTATCTGAAGTGCCGGTAGATGAAATTAAAGATTATCTGGAGCTGCGCAATGATGGCAGCGACCCGTTGATTGGTACCGATAAACAAATTAATATTGAAGACCTGGACGCTAATCTGCAGGACTACATTGATGTTAATTAATAACCTTGTTCATGAATAAATTGCTCAAATACTTTTGTCTTGCGTTAACAGTAACCGGGTTAAATAATTACGATGCTCTTGCTCAGGCGGATAATTTGCGTAGTAATTTTAACCGCAGTGTTATGCCGGGCGTAAACTTAAGGGCAAAGCGCAATCCAAAATTATACGCGGCGCGTAATAAATTTTTATCGCAGCAACTATCGCTCAGTGAAGCCGAATCGCGTAAGTTTTGGCCTATATATAATCAATATCAGGAAGATTTAACCGCTGTGCTCATTTTAAAGCGCATGAACAACCAAAACCCCCAGGTTAGCGGTACCGAGCAAATAGATAAGGATATCAGTTTTGATACCCAGATCCTTGCTATCAAAAAACGCTACCGCGATGAGTTTTTGAAAGTGCTTCCCGTAGAAAAAGTAAACATGCTTTACAAAAGCGAGCGCGAATTTAACGATGAAGTTAAACGCCAGCTAAATGAACGCAGCATCCGCGCCGGCAACTAATAATTACCGGGTTATTGAGTAGCGAATTACTGATTTGTAGCCAAAATACCGATCATAATTCGGATTTTTGCAACATAATTTGATGGATTATTGAATAATCATTTAAGCAATGGTCCGTTAGCTCACTAAATCGATAATTAAATTGCTTACCCTTCGCCAGCTTTTCTTAAACAACAACGCGCAAACTACTCATTTTCCCCTGCTGCTTGAATTTGAGCGCGCCGAAGGGGTGTACATGTATGATGCGCAAGGCAAAGCTTACATCGACCTTATATCGGGCATTGGGGTGAGTAACCTGGGTCACAGCAATCCACGGGTAATCAACGCGATAAAAGAGCAGGTAGATAAGTACATGCATCTGATGGTTTATGGCGAATATGTACAAACCCCTCAAGTGCGCTTTGCCGAAAAGCTGGTTTCCATTATGCCTAAAAATCTGGAGTCCGTTTACTTTACCAACTCTGGTTCCGAAGCCGTTGAGGGTGCCCTTAAACTGGCCAAACGCCATACAGGCAGGCAGCAGGTTGTTGCTTTTCATAACTCTTACCATGGCAGTACACACGGTGCATTGAGTGTTATGGGCAACGAGGAATTTAAGCAAGCTTACCGCCCCCTGTTACCCGGCGTTAACTTTATCAGCCTGAATAATCATGACGACCTGCAACTAATTACCGAACAAACTGCATGTGTCATCATCGAAACCATACAGGGCGAGGCCGGTATCCGCCTGCCGGACGTTGCTTACATGCAGGCATTGCGCGAACGCTGTACCTACGTGGGTGCCTTACTCATTTTGGATGAGATCCAGGCGGCATTTGGGCGTACCGGCAAACTCTTCGCGTTTCAACACTTCGATATTGTTCCTGATATCCTGCTGCTGGCTAAAGCACTCGGCGGCGGTATGCCTGTTGGCGCTTTTGTATCGTCTGCAGCTGTCATGTCGGCTTTTAAAGAAAACCCTATCCTGGGGCATATCACTACGTTTGGCGGCCATCCGGTTTGCTGCGCAGCAGGACTTGCGGCATTAGAGGTTTTAATAGACGAAAAACTGGTTGAGCAGGTACCGGCGAAAGAAACTTTATTACGTAATCACCTCGCCCACCCGGCCATTAAAAATATCCGCGGCAAAGGGCTGATGCTGGCGCTCGAACTGGAAAGCTTCGAGTTAAATAAAAAGATCATCGATACCTGCATTGCCAATGGTGTAATTACCGACTGGTTTTTGCATTGCAGTAACGCCATGCGTTTGGCCCCTCCTTTAATTATATCAGAAACAGAGATTATCAATGCCTGCGCAGTGGTAACAGCAGCCATTGAAGAGCACACTGCCTGACCATCGCAAACCGCAATTATTTAAACGCCCAGTACAACTTAACAACGGCTGTTTTGGTACAGTTTATGCGGGTAATGATTGCCTGTTCCTTTAGTACGCACAATTGCCGGTAAACTCCTGTTTACTGGTTAAAACTGCATAGTATTAAAGTCAGGTGAGCGAATGCCTGTACAAACAAAACTGCAATTCGCTGTTTATAACTAACAGTTTGCACCCAAACATGAAAATAGCTTACATCTCTACCTATCCACCCCGCGAATGCGGTATCGCTACTTTTAATACAAATCTTAAACTGGCCATAGGCGCTAACTTTCCCGACCGTAAAAATATGCTTGACGGCGGCTTTGTTGTTGCCCTTAACGATTCTGAAAATATGCAGGAGTATGAATACCCTGCCGATGTTAAGTACGTTATCCGCCAAAACCATCAAAAGGATTATATCCGTGCCGCAAATTTTATCAATTCCAGCACGGTAGATGCCGTTATCCTGGAGCATGAGTTTGGCATTTACGGTGGGGAAAGCGGTATTTATATTCTACCGCTTATTAATAGGTTAGAAAAGCCGCTTATTTCTATTTTACACACCATACTCAAAGAGCCCAGCTATGTACAGCGTATCATCATCCGTGAAATTGCCGAGCAATCGTCAAAGATCGTTGTGATGAGTAAACGTGCTGTTGAGTTCCTTACCAATATTTATGATGTACCGGTAGATAAAATACAGATCATTGAGCACGGTGTACCAGACCTGGAAGCGCCGACTGTAAACCCGGTAAAGAGTTTAAGCCAGTTTAAAAATCATCGTGTATTATTAACGTTTGGTTTGTTAAGCCGAAACAAAGGTTTAGAAACGGTTGTAAAAGCCCTCCCAAAAATTGTAGAAAAACACCCGGATGTAATGTACGTGGTATTGGGAAACACCCACCCCGGCGTAATTAAAAACTCCGGAGAAGAGTACCGTGACCACCTGAAAAGCCTGGCCGCTCAGCTAAAAGTATCACAGCATTTATCGTTCATTAATAAGTTTGTGGCCGAGGATGAACTGATCGATTACCTTACCGCTACCGAAATATATGTAACCCCATACCTAAATGAGGCCCAGATAACCAGCGGTACATTATCGTACGCTGTGGGCGCTGGTGCGGCCGTGGTATCTACACCTTATTGGCATGCCGAAGAACTATTGGACAATAACAGGGGCCGCCTGTTCGATTTTAAAGACTCGGACCAACTGGCCGATACTATAAATGAACTGCTGGACAATGAAGAGGTATTGAATGAACTGAAAGATAACGCTTATGAATATGGCCGCCACCTGCGCTGGCCGGTTGTAGGCGCCGAATACATCCGCGTAGCGCAAGAAGCATCTGTTAATCACGATTTTAGTGATAAGATCCTGAAAAACAGCATTGTTGATCCGGAGATTTTACCCAAATTCAGTCTGCAGCATGTACTGCGTTTAACAGACGATACCGGTATTGTACAGCATGCTAAGTATGGTATCCCAAATTTAAAAGAGGGTTACTGCCAGGATGATAACGTACGGGCGCTAATCATGGCACTGATGGCCTACCAGCGTAATAAAAGTGAAGAGGCCTTTAAACTGCTGCCCATCTACCTCAGCTTTATCCATTACATGCAGACCGAGGATGGTAATTTCCGTAACTTCCTGAGCTTTAGCAGGCAATACCTGGATGAGGTGGGTTCAGAAGATTCTTTTGGCCGTACCATTTGGGCGCTGGGCCATCTGATCAGCTGTGCGGCAAGTAACTCATACCGCGAATTCGCTGTCGAAATCTTCCACAAATCGGTTAAACACTTTGAGAAATTAGAACATATCCGTGGTATTGGCAACACTATTATCGGTGTGAGTTTGTACCTGCAGGCTTTCCCTACCGATGAGGGTATGCAGCAGGAACTGGTAAAACTTACCCAACCGCTGATTGACGCATATGATAATACCCGGAGTGATGATTGGGAGTGGTTCGAAGAAAAAATGACCTACGATAATGCGATTATGCCTTTGGCCCTGCTACATTCCTGTGAAATAACTGGTAATGAGCGCGCTAAGGAAATCGCGCTAAAAACGATGGCGTTTTTAGACGAGCTCACCTTATCTAACGGCTATTTAAGCCCTGTTGGTAATGAAGGCTGGTACAGCCGCGGTGGCAAATTCCCGGTTTACGACCAGCAGGCCATTGAAACAATGGCAATGGTGCTGATGCATTTCCAGGCATACCAGATTTTCCGCAAACCTGAGTACATCGAAAAAATGTTCCTGTCATACAAATGGTTCCTGGGCGAAAATTCGTTGCGCGCGCCACTGTATGACCATGAAACCAAAGGCTGCTGCGACGGCTTGTTGCCAACCGGAATTAACCGGAACCAGGGCGCCGAAAGCACACTGGCTTATATGATATCCCATCTTACTGTTTTAAAAGCATTTGAGCTGGAATACGAGTACAACAAGATGGACCAGGTACAAGTTAAGCTTTGCTAAGGCTATGAAAGCAGCCATATTAGCTCCCGTTGCCTGGCGCACACCGCCCAGGCACTACGGCCCGTGGGAACAGGTAGCCAGCAACATTGCCGAAGGCCTTATTAAACACGGTGTTGATGTAACCCTTTTTGCCACCGGCGATTCAATCACCGCAGGCACATTGCAATCTGTATGCGCGCAAGGTTATGAGGAAGACCGCAGCCAGGATGCTAAGGTGCTGGAGTGCCTGCACATCAGCAACCTGATGGAACAAGCCGGTGATTTCGACATCATTCATAACAACTTTGATTTTTTGCCGCTTAGCTATACGGGGCTGATCAAAACGCCGGTGATTACAACAATCCATGGTTTTTCGTCGCAGCGAATTATACCGGTTTATAAAAAATATAATAAGCGCGGGCATTATGTGTCCATCAGCAATGCCGACCGCAGCCCGGAGCTTGATTATCTTGCCACTGTTTACAATGGCCTGGATACCAAAGATTTTAATTTCACCGAAAAGCCGAACGATTACCTGGTGTATTTCGGCCGCATCCATCACGATAAAGGCGCTGCAGAGGCAATAGAAATTGCTAAGAAAAGCAACCGTAAATTGTTGATGGCAGGTATCATTCAGGATGAGAATTACTGGCGCGAAAAAGTTGAACCACATCTAAACGACCAGATTCAATACGTTGGCCAGGCAGGCCCCGAGAAGCGTAATGATCTTTTGGGCAATGCTGCCGCGTTACTCCATCCTATCAACTTCGCAGAACCATTTGGTATGAGCATAGCCGAATCGATGCTTTGCGGCACCCCTGTAATAGCATTTAACAAAGGCTCCATGCCCGAACTGATTCAGGACGAAAAAACAGGTTTCCTGGTAAGTACGGTTGATGAAGCTGTTGAAGCTATTGAACAATTGGGCACTATTAACCGAAATGACTGCTCTGAATGGGCCAAATCGAAATTTTCTAAAGAGAAAATGGCCGCCGACTATTTTGAGTTATATAAAAAGATCCTGGGATAAGGCCTGTTAAGTTGATTTGTCATCGTAAGTAGTACGGGTAACTTCGCTGAGAGCAAGACGAATAATTTTATCGCGTAACTTTGCTTTTTGCATTGATGTAACATATAACAGTTGCGCAGTATTTAATAGTATCGTATATGAAATGGATCTGCTGTATTGGTGTCTCATTCCTGTTATCCGGGTGTATCCCGGCAGACAGGTTAAAAAGTGTATCTGTGGCAGTTGGATACTGTCCGGGAGCCTGCGGTTTAACCGCTGTGGAGATCAAGCGTTCATTAGATTATCACTACTATGGCGATAACAATGCTGTACTTAAGGGATACTACGAAGGCCGTTTTCCCGAAAGGGACTGGCAGCAATTAGAAAGCAAGATACAGCAGATAAACTTAATTAAACTCCAACCAACCCGTGGTCGTGGCGGGGAGGAAAAGATGATTGAACTGATCATCACCGAGCAGGGCCAAAGTACTCACCTCAAATGCGACTACCCAAATCTGCCTAACGTTCTAAAACCGTTGGTGAACAGCCTTTTAGAGAGCAACAAAACAGTAAAGCTCACTAAAATGAGTGAGCTTTACCCTTTTCGTACCAACTTTCAGGACCCGGAAACTTTTGGTAAACCAAATCGGGATCGCCGTGCACCGGCAAATTATTAATCAATACCGTCTTCTTTAAATTTCGCTAAAAGCTCATCAAGATCTACCTCGGCAAATGAGGTTGATGAATCGGAAATACCGTATGGAATAATCAGCTTATTGTTATGCACTATTGACCCGCAGGAATAAAGCACATTAGGTACATAACCTTCACGCTCATCACTATTCGGGATCAACAGGGGTTCTTTTAGGCGCCCGATCTCCACAGCAGGATCATCCAGTTTTAGTAAACTTGCACCCAGCACATAACGCCGCATCGGGCCCACACCGTGAGTGATTACTATCCAGCCGTCTTTTGTCTCAATTGGCGACCCGCAATTACCTATCTGCACAAATTCCCAGCTAAATTTCGGTTTCTGAAGCAGCTCCGGTTTAGCCCAAATGTTGATCTTGTCCGAGTACATGATGTAATTATTGCAACCATCAATACGGGAGATCATGGCATAACGGCCGTTTATTTTACGCGGGAAAAGCGCCAGGTTCTTATTCTGCGCTCCATCGCCGTATAAAGGCATTATTTTAAAGTTGTAAAAGTCTGTTGTTTGCAACAACTTCGGCATGATAAGCGATCCATCGTATGCGGTGTAGGTAGCGTAATATACCGAGCTGCCATCGTCGTTAACAAACTGCACAAAACGGGCATCTTCAATACCTTTACGCTCATATTCAGATATCGGGAAGATCACACGGTCGGATATATCGGTATCCAGAGAAAACACGATTTCGTAGTAAGAATCGGCCAGCCAAAGCACTTTATCGTACTCCAGCTTTTTCATATCGCTTTCCTGCAACTTTTGCGAATCGAGAATGATACGGCGCAGGTTAGCGTACTCAAAGTGGTGGTCCAGCTTGCTTTCCAATTCGCTCAGGATATCAATATTGATCTGAGTGATGGCTGCTTTCTCGAAAAATAGTTTTTTGTTATACACCGCGTTGCGCACTATCTCGGCTTCGTCAATGTAATTACCTGCCGGCAAAACGGTTATTTGGTTGTCCTTGTCAATCAACGCCCTTCTGAAAGTTATCGAAGAGATATGCCCCTCGCCCACTGCGCGGAAACTGATCACCACGCGGCGCTGCCCTTCTTCCAGTTCTGCCTGATCCGGATCTTCTACGATCGAAGGGTTAAAAAATGCCGCTGATTCGATAGAATATTCATGCGTAAAGTAAGAACCGATCAGCAGCTTGCGGTTAACGGTAAGGGTATCAAAATCTATCCCTAATTCAGCTATCAGCGGCTTTAATTTACTGCAGTGACGGTTTAAAACACGGGTAATATTACGGTGGCGTTTAGAGTATTCCTGCAATAGTGGCGATATGATGCTAAAAGCCGTTTCTTCACTTATGTTCATCACCCGCTCCAAAACTTCTTTAGCACGGTCATTCCCGTTAAAGAAAAATCTGGCAATTACACGTTTCGGATCGGGATTTACTCTGATGGGTTTTCGTTCGATGGAAAGTCTCATGCTGTAGAAAGATACGTTTAAATGTTTTAACACCATTAAAGGTGAATTGATTTGGATAATTTAATAAAGGTGGCAAGGTTAAAAATATTTGCAACATGTTGGCTCAAAAATTTTAAATTCCTTTATAGCCGTTATATCATCCTGTTACGCTTAATGAGATATTCGCGCAGAATTTGATTGTAGCCTTGGCTGATATCGGCATCCACCATATCGATATGGTATTGCGCGCACTTAAGTTCAAGCTGGTGCCGGTATTCTTTTAATGATGCGATGTAGCTGTCGCGGATCTTGTTGGGGTGTACCCGTACCTGCTCGCCCGTTTCTATATCAACAAAGTGATGCGGCCGGTTGTCAAAGTCGAAATCAACCTCCTGCTGTTTGCTGGTTACGTTAAATATTACAACCTCGTGCTTCTTATATTTAAGGTGCTGTATTGCGGCAAAAAGGGCGTTCATTTTTTCGGCATTCATGCTGTTTTCAAGCATATCACTAAAAATGATCACCATAGAGCGTTGATGAATTTCGGCAGCTACATGATGCAGCGTTTGCGCAATATTGGTAGCAGTACCCGCTTTTGGATTATTATAAACCCGTTCCAGTTCGGCATACAAATAAAACAGGTGAGCCGATGTTGAGCGGGCGGGGCTCATCCAATCCATCTTGTCAGAAAAAAGGCAGAGGCCAAAAGCATCGCGCTGTTTTTTAAACAAATACATCAATGAGGCTATTGCATAAACCGAAAATTGCAGCTTATTGATCCCAACCTCAGGGAAGTTCATAGATGATGAGGTATCCAGCAGCAGGTAGCAGCGCAGATTGGTTTCTTCTTCATACTGTTTCACAAACAACTTATCGGTACGGGCCAGCAACTTCCAATCTATGTTTTTTACAGATTCGCCGCTGTTGTATAGCCGGTGCTCGGCAAATTCTACAGAAAAGCCATGAAAGGGGCTTTGGTGCAGTCCGGTTATGAAACCTTCAACCACCTGCCGGGCAAGCAATTCCAAATTGGCCAGTTGCCGGACGTGCTGATCATTACTGAGTTTGGGCATTAAGGCCAAGTTAATAAAAATCTTTAACGCTTATTGGCCATGCATATTACTGCTAAAACCGGGTATAAAACGCCAGCTGCACAACATGGTTAATAGTGTGCGACGTTGCGAGGTTGGTATATTGGTTTAGGTAGCCCACCTCCACGTCAACCTCTTTGCGCAAACGATAACCCAAAGCAACATACGTCCGGTTTTGGTCGAAAAGATGGGTGTTTACTTTGTCCTTGTTCTGTATGTTCACAAAAATCTCGTTTTGTAACGCCAGAAAAGAGCCTTGCGTAAAGGTACTATCGTGCTTAAAAGGCAAAACCGCGCGCGCAAAGTAGCGCAGGCGCTGGGAAAAATAATGGTTGTTAAGGTTAGTGGTATTTCCCAGGAAACGCTGTTCTAACCTAAAACGATGCTGCAGGCTACTGATCTTACCAATTTTTGTATTGATGATGAGTTGTTCCCATATGCGACTTTCGGGGCGGAAAGTTTCTGCACCGGAAGCAGTTCGGCCGTTTGTAGTAACATAGGCATAACCCAGCGCCGCCATTTTATTTTTATCGAAATAATAATTGATAGACGGGCGCAGGAGGATATTCCGCAAGTAATCAAAATGATTTGCCGAACGGAATTGCCCGTCGAAAGATGCGCCCCAGTGCCTGGAGAACCGTTGTGTGTGGAATAATGCCCCCCAGCCCGAAAATTGATTTTCCTGCGCCATCAATTTAACTGGCGCCAACAATGCAACAAACAGCATTGTTGCCAAAACTCTTTTTGTCATAAATAAAACGATTGAAATTAGCTGCCGGTAATTGCAAGGGGGCTTTTGCATCGGCAGGACTTCAAAAATAAAACAATATGCTGAATTAGTCTTTAAATTTTGCTAATCGTTTACGGCCAAGGTCATAAGTAAGCCGGAATGCCTGTTGGTTACTGCCGCTACTCTCCGGCGTTTGATGGAAGCTAAGAATAAACTGTCCGCGTAAACCCTGGTAAAGAAATGGCGTGTAAATAATATCCAGCCGGTTATAGGTTTTGTACCGGTAGTAAGCATCGCCGTAGGTAATGTTATGGCCCTGCCCTTTGTAAAATTCATCAAATAAGGCAAAACGTTTATAGCTTAAATAGGCATTAGCCACAAAACCTGTAGGTTTTTGAAAACCGTCAATGCCTCGGGTACGCTCTAAAGACATCATGCCCCCTGCTTCCACACTAAGGGAATCTAAAAAGGTTTTATGGCTGAAATTTGCACCTGCTTTAATTTGTATAGCGCCGTTATCCTGAATATGGTCATTAGGAATAGCAATGGCCGGGCCGGCATCATGTAGTAAAAAAAAGTAATGGGCAAGATAAATCGGCCCTTTTAACACCGGCTGATATTTGCCAGAGAAACCGAACAGGAACTGCTCGCGGTCTATATTGGTTTGGCGGCTTACCCAATCAATCCAAATGGTTTCGGTAACATGATCATTATGAAATTTAGTGAGTAACCCTTCAACGTTAGGGTGAAAGTAACGCAGCGTATCATTTAGCATAGCACGCGGATAATCAGTCAGCAAACCCTCCCGCGGGAATTCACCTGCATTAAACAGCCACTTCTTGCCGGTAAAGCTGTAATATGCCACCGGGTTAACCTTAGCAAAAAACGGCGAAGCGCCAAATTCATGCAGCGCATTTACACCCACAATAAAATGATGCATACTATCCAGGTTAAGGCCTACATCCAGCGCCAAACGGGTTCCGGAGTAAGTACGCGAGCGCAATACAAATTCTTTGTACTCACGGTTGTCGAAAAAGCCAAGGCCGTTAAAGTGCACATCTACGGTTTGGGCTAGCGTGGCGCCGGTGCTTAGTACAGTTACAATTATCAGGAGGTAGATCTTTTTTATCATTCGGTTAACTTTATTCAACTGTGAATTTTATAAGCCGGCTGTTCTTACTGCCAGCGAATGGCTCCGTACGTACGGAAAAGAACAACAGGTAATTGCCTTTTTTTGCAGGCGCGGTTAATTTAAATGTATAACGCGCTTTTTGTCCGCCAGGTAGCGCTATCTGGTTAAACGTATCGCCGGCTTGCTGCACATCCACTAGGTCATCTCCTTTAAAAAGGCAGCTCTCCAGCGTAACCGGATGCGTTTGCCCAACGTTGGTAAAATTAACTGCAATTGGGTAGGGATTGGTTATAGCAAGGTCAAATTGCAACTTTTGTCCGGGGTGGACTTTATGCTTATCTGCCTTGCTGTCGATAATTATTTTTTGATAGGTGCGGGCATCGTTTACCCATCCGCCATACCAGGTACCGGCTGCGCATTTGACGCTATCTGTAGTTAGGCCGCTAACCTTACTTTGCAAAAGATAGTAAACACGCTGGTGTTGCAGACTGTCCTCCATCGGCCAGATATCAAACATGGTACGCCCATAGTACTTGGAGTCATATGCAAACCCTTTCAACGACCGTGTATAGTATGAATATTTAGATGGGTTTTGGAAGCCCTCGTCCATCGCTACAAAAGCATTACCTGCCTTTTGATGTACCAGGTTAGCCCATTCGTGAAAACCGAAATAACTTTTCAATGCCTCTACTTTTTTTACCACTGGTAATCCGCTCATCAGCGCAAAACGGATAAAAAGTATGATTGCTATATTTGCGATAGCCAGTGGCTGTAACCATTTAGGGTAACTCGCCTGCCTTGAAAGCCCGATTAGCACCAGGGCAACTAATGGCACAAAAGCAATTAGGGTATAATGCGGCTGTACATTCACTTTAAGCGTGTTGAATAAAAAGAAGCCGAACGTACCTACGACATTCACAAACAAAGTGCGGGTAAATATATCTGTTACCTTAGTAGTAAGACCTTTGTAGAACAAATACCATCCAATAAGCGCACCGCCTAAAGCCAACTGCCCGCCGACGAATACATAGATGAAGGAAAAATCATAACCGCCCTCTGGCGAGCGCTCGAAAAGCTGATAGTTGATTGCAGGGAAGTTGTGGGCCTGCTGCCATAAAATATGCGGAGTGTACAGCACCACACCGGTAACAAGTGCCAGGTAAAATGTTTTACGAGTAAATAGCTTCCAGTTAGCCAGTACTGTAAACCCAATAAGTAACACCCCATGATATTTACTATATAACAAGCAGGCCGTAATTATACCGATAGCCAAAGCCGTAAGCCAGCTATCCTTTTCCAGGTATTTTTGATAGCAATAGTAAAACAGCACTGCAAAAAAGAACAGCGGCGCATCAGGAGTGCTGGTAAAGCCGTACACATGAAAAACCAAAATACCAGACACCAGCAGGATAAACCAGCGGGCACTTACCGCATATTTTTTTACGATAAGCCATAACAGGAATATTGCTAAACTACTGCTTAGTACGGTTAGCAAACGCAAACCTAATTCATTGGGAATTAGGGCATCGCCAAATTTGATGAACAGCGCCACCATTGGCGGGTGATAAAAATATCCCCAATCCAGCTTACGGGCAAACAGCCAATAGTAAGCTTCGTCGGCATGCAGCTCAAGGGTGTAAGCCTGTAAAGCATTCAAAACGGTCCAGCATAATATGAAATACCATATCGTTTTATCAGCGTGTACAGATTTGCTTGCCGTAATAGATGTCATTATAGATGATGAACCACAAAGTTAAAATAAAAGCAGTAACGGTGATAGCAACATAATTAACCGCCTGTTTGCATATTGTCCTGTCTATTCCGCAGAAAAATTCAATATTTGATCTATGATTGATAAACAGATAGACATTATAAGGCAGCCGCGCCTCAAGATTATTGAGATAATCAAACATTTCAGTCTTGAGCAGCTTAACCAAATCCCCGATGGGTTTAGTAACAACATCATCTGGAATTTGGGGCACATGATAGCCGCACAACAAGGCATATGTTACAAGCGCACAGGTTTAGAAACGTGGGTTAACGACACATTCTTCCAGGCCTATAAACCGGATACCAAGCCCAACGGATTGGTTGATGCCGATGGTCTGCAAGAAATTGTTACTTTATTGAGTAGCAGCCTTGATCAATTGAAACTTGACTACAAGAAAGGAATTTTTGATAACTACCCAACCTGGACCACGCGTTATGGTGTCGAGATAGCCGGGATAGATGATGCCATTAATTTTTTACCCTTTCACGAAGGGCTGCATATTGGGTATGTTATGGCGATACGTAAGTTGGTGTAATAATCAAACTTTGATGGCTATATAATTGCTTTTGATGATATAGCTTATAACAAAAAAAGCCCGGTTATGCCGGGCTTTCATTTTTTTTGTCTATTGATTACACTCCTAATAACAATCTTGCAGGATCTTCCAGTAACTGTTTTACACGTACCAGGAAGCTTACCGACTCACGGCCGTCAATAATGCGGTGATCATATGACAAGGCAAGATACATCATCGGGCGGATAACCACTTGTCCGTTTACGGCAACCGGGCGCTCAATGATGTTGTGCATCCCTAAAATAGCGCTCTGCGGGGAGTTGATGATCGGGGTTGATAACATGGAACCAAACACACCACCATTGGTGATTGTGAAAGTACCGCCGGTCATTTCTTCAATGGTCAGTTTGCTTTCGCGGGCTTTGCCTGCTAAAACAACAATCGCTTTTTCAATTTCGGCAAGGCTCATGCTCTCGGCATTGCGGATAACCGGAACCACCAAACCTTTAGGTGCAGATACAGCAATAGAAATATCAGCAAAGTTGCTGTAAACTACTTCTTCGCCTTCTATACGGGCACCAACAGCCGGCCATTCTTTAAGGGCCTCGGTAACCGCTTTAGTAAAAAACGACATGAAGCCTAAACCTACACCGTGTTTCTCTTTAAATTTATCTTTGTATTTACCGCGTAATTCCATTATAGGTTGCATATCCACTTCGTTAAAAGTAGTTAGCATAGCAGTTTCGTTTTTAACGGCTACCAAACGTTTGGCAACTGTTTTACGTAACGACGACATTTTTTCGCGGCGGTCGCTTCTTGCTCCCTGCGGTGACGGTGCAGCTTGCGGTGCCAAAGCAGCTGGTTTTGCAGCCGGTGCAGCGGCAGGCTGATTTTGTGCATTCAGCGCATCTCCTTTGGTAATACGGCCATCCACACCAGTACCATCAACTGAAGACGGTTGTACGCCTTTTTCGGCAAGGATCTTTGCAGCAGCAGGTGATGGTGTACCGGATGCGTAAGTTGTACCTTTCGACGGAGTAGCCTGCGGCGACTCGTTTGCGGCATCGGCAACGTTTGGAGTTACCGGTGTAGGTTTTGCAGATGTTGGTGCGCCTGCGCCGCCCTCTATAGTACAAACTACCGCACCAATTGGCAAGGTGTCTCCTTCTTTAGCTATGGTTTTTAACGTGCCTGCTTTCTCTGCAGTCAGTTCAAATGTTGCTTTGTCTGATTCCAGCTCAGCAATGGCTTCATCCATTTCTACCTGGTCGCCATCCTTTTTTATCCAGCGGGATAAAGTAACCTCGGTAATAGATTCACCTACTGTAGGCACTTTAATTTCTAAAGAAGCGCTACCGCTTTGATCTGGCGCAGGTGCATAACCATTAGCCGGCACTTCCGGGCTAACGGCTTTGGCAGGCTCATCTTTAGCGGCTACAGGTGCAGCCGGTGCTTTATCGGCAGCAGCGGCAGGCGCAGCAGCCCCGCCATCTTCAATAGTTGCTACCACAGCGCCGATAGCCAGCGTATCGCCTTCGGCAGCAGATAACTTTAAAGTCCCTGCTTTTTCGGCAGTAAGTTCAAAAGTTGCCTTGTCTGATTCCAGCTCGGCAATAACTTCGTCCATTTCCACCTGGTCGCCATCTTTTTTCTTCCAGGCAGATAAGGTTACTTCGGTAATGGATTCGCCTACCGGCGGAACTTTTATTTCTAAACTCATATCTTGTTAAGTATGTTATTTATAGTTTAATGTCTTAATTACTTTAAAGTTTTCACTTTAAGCCATATCATAGAAGCTATATTGCGCATCCCGTTATCGCCCGGATGGGTTGCAACAGCATAATTTTCAAACAAACCCAATGCAAAATTAGATGGATCAAGCATTATCGTTTTAAGTGATACGTAGGGCGGGTACTTTACCATCCTGTCATCAGCCATCCCCGGAAACACTGTGCTAACCCCTACTACAATACAGTTTGGGTTATCTGCCTTAAAATAATTTATAAGCTCCTTATATCTTTGCTCAAAAACATTCAGATCTATATTAGCCTGCAAGTTCTCACCAATCCTCAATATAACCAGGTCCGGATGCGAGTCCTTCAAGCTTTTCAGTTCCTTATTAATATCATATTTTGTGAAATCTAATTCAAACTCTCCAATGTTTTTTACCTGAACTAATACGTCAGGGTTACGTAACTGGAAACTCTTTTTCAAAACGTGCACATAATCCTTATCTGCTGTGCTGGCCGCCATCCCCCAGCTTCCATACCATCCTAACGGCGCATATGGGTCGGTATAGGTTATGCTATTACCTAATATTACTACATTGTTAAATTTTGTCAACGCAGGGGTACTTAAATTTTCTTCGGCAGAAACCGGCTTTTCGACAGGCACCTCCGGATTTTTGATTTCCCCCTGATCTTGTTTTTTACAACTTAATATTAAAAATGGCATAATTGCCACAAATAGCAATTTCCACTTCATGGTTATCAATCGGCGCCGGCATTAGCCATTTTTTCCGTTGTTTTTTTGATGGTTTCTTTAACTGCTTTGCCGGCAGGTGCTTCAAACGCTTTTGCTACAATATGTGCCTGTTGGGCAGCATGCTGTTTTGCAAAACCGGTTGCCGTACTTGCGCCTTCCAAACGCGATATCACCTGCAAATTTAGGTGCCTGTCGTTATGGAACTTGCGGCAAATGTAAGGCCATGCCCCCATGTTTTCCGGCTCTTCCTGCACCCAAACAAATTCGGTGGCCTTTTCATAACGGGCCTTCATTTTCAGGATCTGCTGTATCGGTGTAGGGTATAATTGTTCTACCCGTACAATGGCAACGTCTTTACGTTTATCAACCTGTTGTTTCTCTAACAGGTCGTAGTAGATCTTACCGGTACAAAGCAGCACACGTTTAACCTTTTTAGGTTCAACGTAGCTATCGTCTATCACCTCAAAGAATTTACCGGCGGTAAAGTCACTCATAGGCGATACACATTTAGGGCTGCGTAATAAGCTCTTAGGTGTAAATATGATCAGCGGTTTGCGGAAATCGCGGTGCATCTGCCTTCTTAAAATATGGAAGAAGTTTGCCGGGGTTGAGCAATTGGCTACCTGGATATTATCGTCGGCACAAAGCTCTAAAAAGCGCTCTACACGTGCAGATGAGTGCTCCGGACCCTGGCCTTCATAACCATGCGGCAATAACATCACCAAACCGTTACCACGCTGCCATTTAGTTTCGGCACTGGCAATATACTGGTCTACAATGATCTGCGCACCGTTAAAGAAATCGCCAAACTGCGCTTCCCAAATGGTTAACGCGTTAGGGTTGGCCAGCGCATAGCCGTATTCAAAACCTAATACGCCGTACTCAGATAACAGCGAATTAAATATGCTCAGTTTAGCTTCGGTATCTATCGTTTCTAAAGGCGTATATTCATCTTCCGAATCAACCAGCGTTAATACGGCGTGGCGGTGCGAAAAAGTACCGCGTTTAACATCCTCGCCGCTTAGCCTAACCGGGTAGCCTTCTTTTAATAAGGTACCATAAGCCAGCAATTCGCCCATTGCCCAGTCAAACACTTTGGTTTTGTTAACCATTACATTGCGGTCCTCAAACAATTTCTCAATTTTTTTGAAGAACGCTTTTCCTGCAGGCAGGGTAGTAAGTTTGTTACCGATCTCAACAATGTCTTCTTCTTTTGCAGAAGTATCTATCGCGCTGATCAGTTCTTTATGATTGGCCAGGTGCAGGCCGCTCCACGCGCCCTCAAACATGGCTATCGTGTCGGTAAACCTTTCCTCGGCTTTAGACTCATCCAGCATTTGCTGCAACTCAGCACGGAAATCTTTTTCCAGTTGTTTTGCATAACCTTCGTCAATGGTTTTTTCGCCTACCAGTTTTTTAATATAGATCTGTAACGGGTTAGGGTGCGCCTCAATAGCCTTGTATAGTACCGGCTGGGTAAATTTAGGCTCATCGGCCTCGTTGTGGCCATAGCGGCGGTAGCAAAGAATGTCTATAAACACATCCTCGTTAAATACCTGGCGATATTCCATAGCCAGGTTTATAACATAAACCAATGCTTCTACATCATCACCATTTACGTGGAAAACCGGCGAAAGAACCGTTTTAGCCACATCTGTACAATAGGTACTTGAGCGGGCATCTTTATAGTTAGTGGTAAACCCTATCTGGTTGTTAATAACCAGGTGCACGGTACCGCCTGTGCGGTAACCGTCCAGTTTTTCCATCTGTAAAACCTCATAAACAATTCCCTGGCCTGCTACAGATGCATCACCATGTATCAATATCGGGGCGATTTTAGAATGGTCGCCATTATATTTAAAGTCGATTTTTGAGCGGGTGATCCCTTCAACCACCGGATCTACCGCTTCTAAGTGCGATGGATTAGGGCAAAGGCTCAGGTGAACATTTTTACCTTCTTTGGTTTTAACGTCTGTCGAAAAGCCTAAGTGATATTTAACGTCACCACCAAATGGTGATTCCGAATCGTAATTTTTACCTTCAAATTCCGAGAAAACCTCTTTATAGGTCTTCTCCATAATGTTGGTCAAAACATTTAAACGGCCGCGGTGCGCCATCCCGATTATAAACTCTTCGATACCCAGCTGCGATCCCTTTTTGATCACAGAATCCAGTGCTGGGATCAATGCCTCGGCACCTTCCAGCGAAAACCGTTTTTGCCCCAGGAATTTTGTGCCCAGGAAATTTTCAAACACAACAGCTTCGTTCAATTTGGCCAGCATCAGTTTTTTCTCTTCGGCTGTAAATGACGGGGTATTGCGTTTGGTTTCCATCCTGTCCTCAAACCATTTCAGTTTAATAGGATTGCGGATGTAACGGTATTCGGCACCAATGGCCTGGCAGTAAGTGTCTTCTAATAATTGGCGGATATCGCGCAGTTTGGCGGGGCCTATGCCTACTTCAACACCTGCGTTAAACACGGTGTCCATATCGGCTTCGCTTAAGCCAAATGTTTCCAGCTCTTTACCCGGAAAATATTTGCGGCGCTCGCGCACCGGGTTGGTTTTGGTGAATAAATGGCCGCGTGTACGGTATCCATTTATCATATTCATTACATTGATCTCTTTAATAAAGTGTTCTGGTGTTGCGGCAGCTGCGGCGGTTGCTGCAGGCTGCGAACCTTTACCAAAATCAAAGCCTTCAAAAAACTTTTGCCAGCCAAATTCTACTGATTCCGGGTCTTGTTGATATGCTTCGTATAATGAGCTAATGTAGGCTGCGTTTCCGCTATTTATATAATTCAGGCGATCCATGAGAAACCATTGATGTAAACGGTACAAAATTAAGCATAATTAGTGCAAAATGCCCAAAATTAAATGGTATAACTTTCTAATTATGTTTTTAGTTTGATTTACATAAGGCAATAAAGATTAGCCCGGTTTGCATTTATACTTACCTGTTTAAGGTATATGGCCGGTTATTGACACGATCATTTAACGGCTTCCCGAATGGTGCGGTTAATGAGCCCAAGCAGCGATTGATCGCCTTTGGCATCCTGCAGCAGCTGCCATATCATTACACCACCAGCCGTTTTAAGTGCGAGTTTGGTTTTAGCTTTTATAGTAATCGCACCGTTGTAATAAATAACGCCCCCGCCGGCAACGTTCACCTCATCCAGTTTTTCAGCGCCCGGGTATTGATCTATAATCTGCTGGTACGCCATGCTTTCGGGGGCATTGGCACCAAAGCCGTAACCATAAAAAGGTACACCAAGGGTTAACCTCTGTTTTGCTATGCCGCGTTTGTTATTCCAATAGGCCATATCATCGGCGGCCATATCGTAAGGTGCGTGCTGGCCCGGTCTATCGGGATTCCACGGGCCGGTTTTATCGTAGCACATCACGTTAATAAAGTCGAACTGCGCAAGGGCCTTGTCCGTATACTTGTCTGCATACACAGTTGCTATCGCCGCAGTAATCATCTTTTTTTTAGCTTTAAGGGCCGTCGCAAGCTTTACCACAAAACCTTCGTAATTTTTATCGATCAGGCCACCTTCCAGGTCAACGTCTATCCCGTCCACATCATAATCAACCGTCAATTTTGTAAGCCTGGCAATAAATTCATCCTGTTTATCGCCGTAGATACAACCGGGCAATGATTTACGCGGTGTACCGCCACCAATGGAAAGCAGCACCTTTACTCCTTTTTGATGAGCAATGGCCGTAATCTCTTTTAAGCCCGGCGTTACCGGCAAGTTGCCTGCCGAATCGGGGTTAACAAAGGCGATATTGAGATGCGTAACCTTATCCAGATCAAAGTTGCGGATGGTGGTTGCTACCCGCCGCTGGTTACGGATATAGCCAACTACCCTAAACTTACTACCGGATTGTGCCATTACCCCCTGCGCTATCGGCAGCAATAAAATTACTGTTAACAGGTATCTCAACTTACTCATAAAGCAAAGCTATCATTGTTTGAGAAATTTATATCTGGGTATCAATCTTTTGACAAAAGCAGGCTTCCTATTTTAAACCATCTTGACAGCCACAAGTCATACAGCCGATACCCCGATCATCAAACCTTATTTGCTTTTATGAAAACTACTAAACTTTACGTGAGTGGTGTATTTGTAATGACCTTTTTCTTAACTGCGTGCAGTGTCTTGTCATCAGTAACTTATCTGGGCGATAACTATCCTGCCAACCCCAATGTCGATGTGTTTTATGCTACCAAAGATGTCAAACACGATTACAAGGTTATAGGCCATTTATCAAATTCAATTGTTTTCGGAGAAGACCGTGCAAAACAAGAAGTTTTAGTGAAAGCCCGCAGTGTGGGCGCAGATGGTGTTATATTTACCGGCTTTGGAATTACCCCGGGCAAGGATGGCACTACCACCATAAACGCTGATGCAATAAAATATGCAGATATCGAACGCAGGGAAACAACCAACTAACGGGTGTGTCTGTGCAGGTAATTACGCAAATAGCCACCTGCCTCAACCAAAACAGCAAGTAAGCCAATTATAACCGTAAATTCCTCAAACAGGTTCATATACAAATATATACGTTCGGAGTTAATATTATTGTAGCTACGCAGAAACTTTACCGGCAGTGGCGGTAGCAGGCAACCACGTAGTTATGTATTCGCCTTTGCTCTCTAACTGGGCGGTTGGCTTTGCAGCGTTAAAGTACCGGTTGCTTTTACTATCATTACCTACACCTGCAACAAATGCCCAATTTCCCCAATTGCTGGCCGGCGAATAATCGATCAGTTTTTCTTCAAAGTACAAGGCTCCTCTCGTCCAGTCAACCTTTAAATCTTTCACCAGATAGGTAGCTACGGCCTGCCTGCTATAATTACTGATAAAGCCTGTTGCATTTAGCTCATGCATGGCGGCATCAATATAAGGTACGCCGGTTTGGCCGTTTTTCCACTGCTCAAAAAGGTCGTCCTGGTTAGTTGCTACATCAGGGGCTTCATTGTTAAACCCTTCGGAACGGAAAAACTTTTGCCCGTGCTTTTTAAACATGAACCGAAAGTAGTCGCGCCAAAGTAATTCCAGCATCAAAGGCTCGATATTTTGCAGATGATGTTCGCGCTGAAACTTCACAACCTCCCAATATACCTGCCGGGGCGATATACAACCAACAGCCAGCCATGGTGATAAGCCAGATGAGCAGGTAACCGTGCGGTTTTTTTGAGGCGTATTTTCCAGACAGTTGTTCAAATATGATGTTAGCTGTTGCAAGGCTGCTGTTTCACCGCCGGTAAACGTATTAGTTGCACGCGGGTCGTCAATGGGATCAGGGATGCCCAAATCGGCCAAAGTGGGTAGTTCGCCGGCATCTGTAATCTCGGGCGTGATGATGTGGTCGGGGCTTACAGTGCTTGGCCTTACAGTACTATCGCGCTCTACCTTTTTTTTAAAGGTCACAAAACTATCGGGGATATCTTTTATCGGGAACGGCAGGTCCTCTTTGTGATACATGGTGTGCCCAATAAAATGCTTTAAATTTAGCTTCATCTTCCATAAAGCGGCTTCCACATTTTCAGATATACCGGTCTCATCGGGGGCGACTTCCCGATGATGATAAACCTCACTCACCTGGTATTGCTCTGCTAATAAGGGCAGCAGTTCGGCAGGATCGCCCGTGCGGATCAAAAGATCGGCACCAAAGGCCTGCAAGTTAAGGCGTAGATCGGCAACCGACTCTAGAAGGAAACGTGCCCTGAAACTGCCTGTCTTTAATGCGCCGGATGCGCTGGTTCTGAAGTAAAACGGATCAAAAATAAATACCGGTAAAACTTTGTCAGCTTTGCGCACAGCTTCAGATAATATTTCATTATCGTGGATGCGCAAATCATTCCTAAACCAAACCAGTATCGTTTTATCACTCATATGAACAACTAATCTAAACTTATTTAGATCAGTAACAAAAATGGTGATTATTTATTTCTTCTGCACCGCTCACTACAATATTTGACATCGTCCCAACATTTTTCCCACTTTTTGCGCCAGGTAAAAGGCCTTTGGCAGGTTGCGCAAATTTTAGCTGGCAGCGTTTGTTTATTTCCCTTATGCACTTCGGTTAGTTGTAAATTTAAGCAATCACTTGTAGAACAATGCAATGCACCTAATGTTGTAACATGTAATTATGAATTTTAAAGGGAAGAATATCCTGGTAGCCGGCGGCAGTTCGGGTATCGGGTTGGCAATCGTAAAACAATTAATAGCTAACGGCGCTACGGTTTACAGCGCATCGCGCGGTACATCTAAAGAATGGCCCGCTGGCGTTAAACACATAGCACATGATGTTACCAACGAAGTGAACCAGTTGGCGGGCCAATTACCCGATAAGCTGCACGGCCTGGTTTACTCTGTAGGCAGCATTAATCTCAAACCTTTCAATCGCCTTACCCGCGAGGATTTTTTAACTGACTACCGCCTTAACTTTTTGGGTGCGGCCGAAACAATACAACAATGCCTAAAGGCTTTGCGCGCTACCGATGAAGCTTCGGTAGTTTTGTTTAGCACGGTAGCCGCCACAACAGGGATGGGTTTCCATGCCAGTATCAGTTCGGCAAAGGGGGCTATCAACGGGTTGACGTTATCATTGGCAGCCGAACTTGCGCCTAATAACATCCGCGTAAATGCAATAGCACCATCATTAACAGATACACCGCTTGCAAAAAACCTGCTTAGTACAGATGAGCGGCGCGAATCTTCTGCCAGGCGGCACCCCTTAGGCCGGTTCGGCCAGCCGGATGATATTGCTGCTGCCGCCATGTTCCTACTGTCTGACCAAAGCAGCTGGGTAACCGGGCAAATACTTGGGGTAGACGGCGGGTTGTCAAGCATCAGGCCGCTATAAAATAAGCCTGGCAATTAGCCGTTTAATTATACACAAGCATGATAATTGCATGCGGTACAAGTCGTAACTTTAATATATAAATCCACCATCATATGGCTACTATAGAAAGCATCCAGAAAGCGTATATAGATTTTGTACTTACCGAGGGGCACCAGCCCAAATCGGTGTATGTATTTGCGAAACATAACAACATGGCCGAAGAGGAGTTTTACCGCTACTTCGGCTCGTTTGATGCAATTGAGCAAAGCGTATGGACCGACCTGGCCAATAAAACCATTCTTGAAATAAGGATGCAGGAAGTTTGGGAGCAATACTCGGCAAGGGAAAAAGCACTATCCTTTTTCTACAGCTTTTTCGAACTGCTTAAAGGCAGCCGCAGTTTTGCCGTTTACAGCATTAAAAGCCAACCACGCGGATTAAGCACTCCACGCGTTTTGGATGGCTTGAAAAATGCGTTTGAAAACTTTGCGCAGGAAGTTTTGAACGAAGGCATTGAAAGCGCCGAACTAACCGACCGCAGATTTTTTAGCAAGCGTTACAAAGATGCCCTTTGGATACAGTTTAGCTTTGTGCTGAATTTTTGGATCAATGATAATTCGGCAGGTTTCGAACAAACTGATGAAGCGATTGAAAAAGGTGTCAACGTTACGTTCGATCTTTTCCAGCGCTCGCCTATTGATAACCTGTTCGAGTACGGTAAATTCCTGGCGAAGAACGGCGGCATGAAAGAAAAAATGGGGTTTTGATCCCACTTAATTTGCTACGCCGATTGGCCGGAAGTTTTATAAAGCAATCAATTGAGTAATCATACACAGAACTATAAAGCCTTCCCTGCCGGGGAGCATTTAGCCGGAGTTGACCGGGCGGCATTTGCCGTCATATTTGATATGGACGGCACCCTGGTTGATAATACACCGTTTCATTTCAAGGCCTGGCAGCAATTATTTAAATTACGCAACCTGCCGGAGTTGAGCCACGAAACGTACAAAGCGGAAATAAGCGGTGTACCTATTGCCAACACGGTGAAACGGTACTTTCCTGATGTGGATGACGACGGTGTAAATGCAATTGTTGAAGAGAAGCAGCACCTTTACCAGCAAGCTTTTTTACCCTATCTAAAACCCATCAACGGGTTAGAAAATTTTCTGTCGGAATTAAAAAGCGCCGGTGTTAAAATTGCCCTTGCCACTTCTTCAGACATGGCAGATGTTGATTTTATTTTCAACACCATACCTATCCGGCAGTATTTCGATACGCTTGTTATAGGCAATATGGTTAAAGAACCAAAACCGAGTCCGCAGATATTTTTAAAGGCTGCCGAACTACTAAAGGCCCGCGCCGAAGAGTGCGTGGTGTTTGAAGATTCGACCTCCGGCCTCAAAGCGGGCAATAACGCGGGCATGAAGGTTGTCGGTATCACTACCAGCCATCCGGCCGAAACAGTTGCCAGGGTCGCCAGCCTGGTGATTGACGA
>NZ_CAXVWK010000099.1:0-16856 GCF_964263795.1 Mucilaginibacter sp. | reverse complement strand
AACCAGGAGGTTGCCGCCTTTTTTATTTGTATCAAGTACGAACAACGAGTGTAACGTTATCGAACATTGTAATAAATCACATTATCATAATTTTATGATTATCAAACTGTTATAATGTGGCATAAACTTGGTTGATTAAATTTGCAGCGCTTTTAAACCTTAATGTAATGATCAACAATCACTTAAAATTTGCTTTCAGGAATTTAACCCGCACCAAAAGTTTTACAGCCATTAACATAGGCGGCTTGGTGATCAGTTTAACGGCGGTTATCCTGATGTCGCTTTATATTGAGAACGAATTAAGTTACGATAGATATCATAAGCAGGCCAATAATATTTACCGTGTGGTTGACGACAAGCAAACCAACGCTTTAATGCAGCGTGGCGCAGGCTCGCCGGGCCCGTTAGCACCTATGCTTTTAGCCGATTTTCCGCAGGTAAAACAGGCAGTGCGTATTATTGGTGCCGAAGCTTTGGTGAAATACAACGATAAACTTTTTGAAGAAAGGCATTTGTACTTTGCCGACGCGCAAATTTTTAAGGTGTTTGATTTGCCAATGATCAGCGGAAATGCAGCAACAGCATTATTAAACCCGATGAGTGTAGTGATCACCGAAACTACCGCACGCAAATATTTTGGCAATGCTGATGCACTTGGCAAAGCATTGATGATGGACGGCGAAAATTTAAAAGTAACCGGAGTGATAAAAAATGTACCTGCCAACTCGCACCTCACGTTCGATTTTCTGATCTCGATGGCCACCGCTCAAAAAAAGGATTCGGGATACGACTGGCTATTTACAAACTGGTACTCCAATAATTTTTATACTTATATATTGTTGCCGGATAAATATAAACCAGTAAACCTGGTTAAGCAATTCGATGCCTTTGCCGACAGGCACAAAGCAAACACTCCAACCACTAAACATCATTACAGCCTGGAAAATTTAACAGATATATACTTGCATAGTGAAAGGGAAAACCAGGCGGGCCAAAACGGAAATATTACCAGCCTGTATGTATTTTCGGCAGTTGCACTTTTTGTGTTGCTTATTGCCTGTACCAACTTCATCAACCTCTCAACGGCACGTGCTGCTGAGCGTGGAAAAGAGGTTGGTATTAAGAAAGTAAATGGGGTTACACGCACCGCGCTGATCATCCAATTTTTTATTGAATCGTTTTTAATTGTCGGCATTGCCCTTGCGATAGCCGTTTTAGCAGCTTACATGCTTATGCCGGCATTTAATTCGTTCGCCGGGAAAAGTATAGGGCTTAATTTGCTTACACCGCTGCACGTGTTGCTATTGATCGGCCTGCTGGTAGTTGTGGCAGTCCTGTCAGGCAGTTATCCGGCACTTGTGCTGTCGGGTTTTAACCCGGTAACGGCATTAAAGGGCACGCTGAGGTCATCGGCATTAAGCATTGCTATCCGCAAAGGTCTGGTGGTGTTTCAATTTGCAGTTTCCATTATCTTGATCATTAGCAGCATCGTGGTTTACACCCAGTTACAATTTATGCAAAAGCATGACCTTGGTTTTAAACCGTCGCAAACGTTGGTGATCAACTTTGAAGGCGACGGATGGGTCAAAAAACAATATCAGTTAATCGTCAACGAATTACAACGTGTTAAAGGGGTAAAAGCAGTTACCGCATCGTCAGATGTTCCGGGTAGTTCGACATCAGGCGGATGGTCAATGGAATTTGCCAAAAAAGGTGGTGATACCGTGCACGCCGAACTGCCGATCTATCTGACTGACTTCAACTTTATGAAGCAGTACAATATCCCTATGGTAGCCGGGCGGGCGTTATCACCGGCGTTTGCTGCGGACACGGTCGAATCTATGATCATTAATGAATCCGCTTTGCGTAAACTTGGTTTTAAAAACGCAGATGAAGCCATGGGCGTTAAGGTAAAAATGTATCCTAACGATGCAACGGTTGTAGGGGTTTACAAAGATTTTCACTTCCAATCCCTGCAAAAGCCAATTGAACCGTTGGCCATGCGCATTATGCCAGACAAATTCCGAGTGTTTTCTGTGGAAATGAATACTACAGACGTTAAACAAACGGTAGCAGATATAGAAACCCTCTGGAAAAAAATAGCCCCGCAGAGGCCATTAGAATACACTTTTTTAAACGACAGCTTCAATCAGCAGTACCAGGCCGAAATCAAGTTCGGGCAGTTATTTGCGCTGTTTACTACGCTGGCTATCAGCATCGCCTGTTTTGGTTTATTCGGGCTGGCGTTGTTCAGTGTAAAACAGCGCCGCAAAGAGATAGGGATCCGCAAGGTTATCGGTGCCTCTGTATTACAGATCACTGCGTTGATATCTAAAGAATTCGTATCGTTAGTAGTTATCTCATTTGTTATCGCCTGCCCGGTAGCATTGCTGGCTATGACCAGATGGGTTCAAGAATTCGCTTACCGGATCGATATCAGCTGGTGGATCTTCGCAGCAGGCGGCCTTATCGCCATTGTTATTGCCGTGGCTACCATCAGTTACCAATCGATCCGCGCAGCAATCGCAAACCCGGTAATTAGTTTGCGAAGCGAATAAAAATATTATGTGTCACAAATCTGTTACATAAAATCAAATCGTTGTTAAGCCCTACCAACTAAACGGTCAAAATAGCTAATATTATACTTTCGGCGGTTCTGCGGAACAGTACAACTTTTTGACCCTTTATTTTAACTAACAACACATGATCAGATCTTTAAAAATTGCGCTGCTGGTACCTTCAGTAGCTTTTATGGCGCTATCGGCCACCGCGCAAACCGGTGCTCCCAAGCTGATAGAAAAGGTTACCCGCAAGGGGACCGAATTAGTGATACCTTACGAGAAGTATGTTTTGCCTAACGGGCTAACCGTGATCCTGGCAGAAGATCATTCTGACCCTTTGGTGCACGTTGATGTTACTTACCACGTAGGCTCGGCACGTGAGGAAATAGGCAAATCGGGCTTCGCCCACTTTTTTGAGCACATGATGTTCCAGGGAAGCGATCACGTTGCTAACGGAGATCACTTTAAGATCATTACCGAAGCAGGTGGTACCCTAAACGGATCAACAAACCGCGACCGTACAAACTATTATGAGACCGTACCTGCCAACCAACTCGAAAAAATGCTTTGGCTGGAAAGCGACCGGATGGGCTTTTTGCTTGACGCGGTAACGCAACAAAAATTTGAAGTGCAGCGTGCTACCGTTAAAAACGAACGTGGCCAGAATTATGATAACCGCCCGTACGGTTTAGCCAGCGAATACACATCTAAAAACCTTTACCCATACGGCCACCCATACTCCTGGTTAACCATAGGCTATATTGAAGAATTGAACAAAGTAGGCGTTAACGACCTGAAGAATTTCTTTTTAAGATGGTACGGCCCCAATAACGCGACTGTAACCATTGGCGGCGATTTGAACCCGAAGCAAACTTTGGCGTTAGTACAAAAATATTTCGGCAGCATTCCACGCGGGCCGGTTGTAAACAATATGAGCCTGCCTGCACCAAAATTATCTGCAGACCGCTATGTATCTTACACGGATAACTACGCTAAATTGCCCCTGCTTTCCATTACTTATCCTGGTGTGAAGATCTATGATAAGGATATGTCGGCATTGGATGCTTTATCAGAAATTGTTGGCCAGGGCAGAAACTCTATCCTTTACAAAAACTTTGTTAAAACCCGTAAAGCTGCTCAGGCTTCTATGAATTCATCAAATGCCGAGCTGGCGGGTGAGATCACGGTACGTGTGGTGCCTTTTCCGGGGCAAACACTTGCCGACGCTAAGAAGATGGTTGATGAGTCTTTTGTTGAATTTGAAAAAACTGGTGTTACGGACGATGCGTTGGTACGCTTCAAGGCAAGTGCCGAAGCTAACTACATCAATGGCCTTGCAAGCGTTAGCGGTAAGGTATCTGAACTGGCACAGGCACAGTACATGACCGGTAACCCTAACCAGATAGGCCGCGAACTTGCAGACATCCGCGCGGTAACCAAAGCTGATGTAATGCGTGTTTACAATCAATACATCAAAGGTAAGCCATCAGTAATTTTAAGCGTGCTGCCAAAAGGCGGTGCTACACCACCGGTTGCTGCCGATAACTACATCGTAAGTACCGCAGGTTATAAAGCACCCGACTACGGTTACAATGGCTTAACCTATAAAAAAGCTACTGATAAATTCGACCGTGCACCTAAACCAGGCGTGGGTGCTAACCCGGCTATTAAAGTGCCAACCATATGGACAGGTACCACACCTAACGGCATTAAGCTGATAGGTACGCAAAATACCGAGGTGCCTTCTGTTGCGATGAACATTTCTATCAAAGGTGGTGGATTATATGCCGTTGCAGATCCTTCGAAAGCAGGCCTTGCAGGTATTGTCGGCCGTATGATGAACGAGGATACCAAGAATTATACCGGCGAGCAGTTTACATCAGAACTGGATAAACTGGGTAGCGACATCAGCGTATATGGCGGCAGCGAAGAGATGGTGATCAGCGTATCATCGTTAACTAAAAACCTCCCTAAAACCATGACATTGTTACAGGAGCGCCTGCTGAACCCTAAATTTACCCAAGATGCTTTAGAAAGGATCAAAAAGCAAACCATTGAGGGTTTAAAACAAGCTAAAACGCAACCGGCCGGTGTAGCATCTACCGTTTACAGTAAAATACTTTACGGCACAGATAACGTGCGCACTTATGCAACCGGTGGTAACGAGCAAACTGTTGCAGCAATAACACTGCAGGATGTACAAAGCTTTTACGACAACTACTTCACCCCAACAGAAACCAAAATTGTGGTGGTAGGTGATGTGAACGAAGGTACTGCTAAAGGTAACCTGGCATTTTTAAATAACTGGGCGGCTAAAAAGGTAACCGTTCCAACACCTGCAGATGGTAAGGTGTTTGATAAAACCACTCTGTATCTGGTTGACATTCCGGGCGCTGCTCAGTCAGAGATCCGTATAGGATATTTGGATAAACTAAACTATGATGCAACCGGCGATTATTACAAGTTAGGTATAGCCAACTATATTTTAGGTGGTGCATTCAATAGCCATATTAACCTGAACCTGCGCGAAAAAAGAGGCTGGACCTACGGTGCCCGTTCCGGCTTTAGCTCAGGCAAAAACGGTGGCGATTTTACCGCTTCGGCAGGTGTACTGCGCGCAGCAACAGATAGCTCTGTTGTTGAGTTTATTAAAGAGATACGTAACTACCAGGCTACCGGTATTACACCGGATGAGTTGAAATTTACGCAAACTTCAATCGGCCAGAGCGATGCCCGCCGTTATGAGACCAATGCCCAAAAGGCGGCGTTCCTGTCACGTATTCTGGATTATGATCTGAAGCCTAACTATGTGGATGAGCAAAACAAGATCTTATCTACCATTACCCCGGCAGAGATCAATCAGCTGGCGTCTAAATATTTGAACACGGATAACATGGTGATACTGGTTGTGGGCGATAAGGCGACTATATTGCCTGGCCTTCAAAAATTAGGTTACCCTATTGTTGAGCTGGATGCCGATGGTAAGCCTAAACAATAAGTATTAATATATAAAATCAAGCCCGGACGGTAATTTACCGCCCGGGCTTTTTTATGACCTGAAAGATTTAATTTTTGATGAACGACAGCGCAGCATTGCGATACTCGGCTTTTTTGAGCTGAAGCCTTAACGCTTTAAAACTCTGCACCGGCCCTTCAGATGATACCAGGTTTGCTATCCATGCAGGGATGTTGCCGGCCGGGTCGACAGTTAAGGTGTATTCAACCCTGATCTCATTTTTATTGACAGGAGTAATCAGCCATTTCCCTTTAGATTCGCTGATGCGCACGATATCTGTTTTTGGTGGTACCATGCCTTTTACGGCAGGGCCGTCTACTGTGACTACTTTAGTATCCGCATCCTGGGTTACGGTGAGGTGCGCAACAAAATCACGGTTTTGCACCGGCCAGGGCAGGCTCACTTCAGAGTAATAGTACAACTCTGACGGCGAAACTTGTTTAAGCAACGTACAGGATTTGGTTTTATAAACCCATTCGGTGCAATTATTAACATCAAGCAGCACTGCTACTATCTGCGATAGGTTTGCCTGGAAGGTGCATTCAACACGAAGTGCCTTGACCTTTGAATTTTGCACCGGGCCGGTATACAATTTTATACCATCATTATCGCTTTTCAGCGTCCAGCTCTGCTGCGCATGTAAGGTTGCCGAAGAAATTGTCAGCAACAAGAGAACGGCCGATATCTTACTTAACATTTATTAGTGCGGTTAAATCGCAAAAATAAATAACCGGTCATTTCTTGTTGTCATTACAACAACATCTTAGAAATTTTCAATTCGCTTGCCAATCCGTTTGTATTGAAAGTACAGCAGGGTACACATCGCCAACAGGTAAAAGACAGTCATTACCACATAATACCCGTTCGGATATTTATAATCAACAAGGTAAATCTCCCGCGGGAAATAGTTGCGATAGTAAATATCCAGGTGGTTATGCACATCGATGTGCTTTTTGGCGTAATTGCTTCCGATATTATCTACATAGCTTACCACGTTATCATTAATAAATGTATTGTGGTAAACCATGGTCGCCTTATATGGCTTTGGAGACTGCGTAACCTCTACCCGCACCACCGTGGCTGTAGCAACCCGTTTGGTGTTGATGAATACAATGGTATCTGCCAGGTACAAAATACCACACAAGGTAAAAACGCAAATGATGATGAACAATGATAAATTGCCGCGGCTTTTTATAAACTCCATCATCCCCGGAATTTATTTAGGATGTTGCTACCAACCGGTTTACGCTCCGGTAAACATACTCGTTATAAATATGCCTGCGTGCAAACCTACCCGGCGAATCTGCATTTACCAGTTTCACATAAACGGCCCTTGGTACATCAAAGTATTCATAAGTGTTGCCGTCTGTAAAAACTACCTTAAGTACCTGCTTTTCAAATGTAAAGTCGGCAATGGCGGCGTTAGTTGTGGTAGCAGTGTACTCGTTTAATGATTGCGCGCGGGTTTCCGGCGCTATGCTTACCAGAAAATGGTAAGCTTCTATAATGGTTTTGCTTTTTTCTTCAGCTTCAACCCGGCTTTCGTCCTGATACTTGTCGGGATGCCAGGTTTTCATCATGCCGCGGTAAACCGTTTTTAATTCTTGCAGGTCAGCTGCTTCGGTAACACCTAAAAGTTTGCGGTAATCAACGATCTTTTTCATTCTTATTTGTTGTATTTTATGCTTATTATCGTTGATAAGTTAGTTGTTAATCGTATCATGAAATAATGCGCAAAGGTACATTTTTAATTTTAAGGCATTTTTAAATCTTTAAAACTTAAATTACACTTGTTACTGCGTTATTACTATGTTAACTTGTGCCACGTAATATCACAATAACCAATTGACAAATATTCAGGCCGATATCGATTCTATAAGCCAGATAGACGCTGTTACGTCAATTTTGGAAGTGATCTGCCGTTCTACCGGGATGGGCTTTGCAGCTGTAGCTTGTGTAACCGATACTAAATGGGTAGCGTGCGCCGTGCACGACGAGATCGAATTCGGCCTTAAGCCGGGCGGCGAGCTGGCTTTAGAAACCACTATCTGCAATGAGATCCGCCAGCATAGCAAACCGGTTGTAATTGACCACGTAGACAAGGATACGCTTTTTGCTAACCACCATACGCCGGCCATGTACGGCTTTCAAAGCTACATTTCTATTCCTATCCATAGAAAGAACGGGGAGTTTTTCGGTACGCTTTGCGCCATAGACCCTAACCCTGCCCATGTGAACAACCCGCAGGTAATCGGCATGTTTAAACTGTTTGCCGATTTGATAGCGATGCACCTGCAAGCTTTGGACGACTCCGAATTAGTTAAAGAAAAATTGAAAGAGGCCGAAAAGGTAGCAGAGTTACGCGAGCTTTTTATAGCTATTTTAGGCCATGACCTGCGTAACCCGGTGGGTGCGGTATTAAACGTATCACAATTATTGCTGCGCATGCCGCTGGATGACCGTACAAAACGCCTTGCCCATATTTTGCAGGATGCATCGTACAGGATGAAGGCCCTGATTGAAAATATCCTTGACTTTGCGCGCGGCCATTTAGGTGAAGGAATTCAACTTGACCTTACCCGTGATAACGACATGGAAAAGGTGCTGAACCAGATAACCGATGAATTGCGCCTGCTTTGGCCAAACACCACCATTGATGCAACATACAACCTTACCTGCGGCGTAAACTGCGATGGTAAAAGGATAGCCCAGATGTACTCGAACCTGTTAGGCAATGCGCTTACGCACGGGACAAAGGGCGAGCGGGTAAGTGTATCAGTTAACAGCGGCAATGGTGAATTTAAGATCGCGATAGCAAATGCCGGTATTGCAATTTCTGATGAGGTAAGGGCGAAACTCTTTCAACCATTTGCGCGCGGTGGAATAACACATGAGCAGGAAGGCCTGGGGCTTGGTTTATACATTGCATCAGAAATTGCCCGTGCACACCAGGGCGTAATAGATGTTGAATCTAACACCGACCAAACAAAGTTTACTTTCAAGATGCCGTTACAGTCTGCATAAGCCAGGCCGGTTCAGGTTAGTTTTCGATTTTTAAAGGGATGGTGAACCAAAACAGGCTGCCTTTGCCTGCATCACTTTTAACCCCAATTTTACCGCCATGGCGTTCCACTATTTCCGCGCTGATATACAATCCCAGCCCTAAACCCGAATATTGCAGTCCCGAAGAATCTACCCGGTAATAGCGCTCAAATAAATGCGGGATCTTTTCTGATGAGATCCCCTCACCAAAATCCCGTACAGATATGCGGGCCATTTTATTCTTGACGGTTATATCAACAATTATCCTGCGTGATTGCGGCGCGTATTTTACTGCATTATTAATCAGGTTGATCACTACCTGCTCAATTTTGGCGCGGTCGGCATAAACCTCCAGGCTTGCATCGCCGGTTAAGATCAACTCATGTTCGCCCGCAAGGCGTACGTGGTCGCAACTCTCGTTGACCAGTTCGGCGGCGTTAAAATTAGATTTACTTAAAGCCAGTTGCCCTGCGGCTATTTTTGATACGTTAAGCAAACTTTCTATCAGGTGTTGCATTTTGGTAAGGCTACTGTTGGCCTTATCCATAAACACGGGCACTTTTTCCGAATCGGGGGTGGTTTTCATCAGCTTGCCAACTATCTGCATGGATGCTTTAAGCGATGTCATCGGCGTTTTTAACTCATGACTTGCTACGCTTATAAAATCTTCCTTTTGCTGCTGCAGGCGCTTAAATTCGGTAATGTCCAATACGGTACCCAGCATACGGATAGGGTTGTTGTTTTCACTGTAAAATATCTTGCCCTGCGTACGGATCCAGTGTACCGACTCATCTGGATGGACGATCCTTGCTTCGTAATATAAACTGCCGCTGCGATTGGCCTCTTCATGGGCTTTGATCCGTATTTCCCTATCCTCCGGGTGGAAGCTGTCCGCCAGTACCGGCCGGGGCTGTGTGGTGCTAAAGCCAAAGATAGTGTTGAACCTGTCGGATGTCACCACTTGTTGGGTCAAAATATTCAGGTCAAAGGTGCCTATCTCGGCTGCTTCAATAGCCAGCCTGCTGCGTTCTTCAACATCTTCTATACTGCGGCGCGCCTTAACTTTGTCTGTAACTTCAATACCTATCACCATAATTGCGTTGATGCTGCCATCAAAGTTCCTTACAGGTTCGTATGCAAAATCTACAAACACAAACTCCGCCACGCCGTTGCGCACCAGCAGCAACTCATGCTCTTTGGCAACAAATGCAACTCCTGTATCTATAACCTGTTTCATTACAGGTTCATAAGATGCCGCCGCTTCGGGTATGGCATTCCAGATCGTGCGGTTCTCCATGTCTTCGCTTTCCCGGCCTACCAGTTCCAGGTAGGCATCATTAACCACCTGTATCATCAGGTCGCTGGCGCGGATAAGGCAGATGCCAACCGGGGCCTGCTTGATCAGGTTATAAAGGGTTATCTCACTTTCCTCGGCGGATTGTTTGGCCCGTTCCTGCTCGGTAACGTCAATTGCAAAACAGGCAACGCCATATATATTATTATCTGCATCCCGCAGCGGCTGGTAGGTGAACTTGTAATAAAAAGTAGTGAGCACACCGTCTATCTCCAGGTCGGCGCGGTCGTTTTCAGTAGAATAGGGTAGTCCGGTTTCGTAAACCTGGTGTATCAGGCCAAGGAAAGGCTGATCGTGCATTTCAGGCAGGGCCTCTAAAAAAGGCTTACCAATTACCGAGCTGTCTTTACCCCAGGCGGCTAAAGTAGCAGCGTTAGCGGCAGCAACTATGGCATCCCTGCCGGTACACATATATACCGGGTAGGGCGAACTTTCAATAATGTCGCGATAGATACTGTCAATAGGGTTCAAGAGAATAGGCGCTTAAATAATAATATTCAAAAATAAAAAAGTTATCCAAAATTAAAATATTGACAAATGGCAATAATTAAGGTTTGGCGAACAGTTTATTTAAAATTGATTGATAAATTTAGCTTACTATGAAAACCGAAAAACAAAAAATGATAGATGGCGAGTATTACCTTGCTAACGATGAACTGCTTGCCCGCGAACGTGCAGAATGTAAGGCGCTGCTTAAACAGCTAAACATTGATGAATATATAGTTGGCGATGGTACGCGTGCTGTGCTGGCAAAACTGATACCTAACGCACCTAAAAGCTTGTACATAGAGCCGCCGTTTCATTGCGATTACGGTTACAACATTACCTGCGGCGAGAATGTGTATTTTAACGTGAACTGCGTGGTGCTTGATGTAACCCACGTAAAGCTGGGTAATAATGTGTTTTGCGCGCCTGCCGTGCAGATCTATACGGCTACCCATCCGCTTGATGCCGAATTGCGCAGGAGCAAGGAGAACGGCAAGCCCGTTGTAATAGGTGATGATTGCTGGATTGGTGGCGGTGCCATTATTTGCCCCGGCGTAACTATCGGCAACCGTTGCGTAATCGGCGCGGGCTCCGTGGTTACTAAAGATATCCCCGACGATTCATTAGCGGCCGGCAATCCGGCCAGGGTTATGCGCAAGCTGGAGCCGGGATCGTAGGCAAGAATGGCGGCGAAATTGGTGTAGACAGTAAGTTAGGGCAGTGCAGTACCTTTTGATTTACACTGCCATTATTGTGTAACATAGTTAACTGAGAAGACCGGAAGATTTAAAAATCTGTACATTTGCGCACTAATTGATGACACTTTTGAGCAACATTACCACTCCATACCCTGTTCCCGAAAGCGAGAGCGAACGTTTGGAAGCACTTGCTTCCTACGACATTCTTGACACCAACCCCGAGGATGATTTTGAGGAGCTTACCTTGCTCGCATCTGAGATTTGCCAGACACCTATCGCACTGGTAAGTTTAATAGACGATAAAAGGCAGTGGTTTAAATCGCATTACGGTTTAAATGTTACCGAAACCCCTAAAGAATATGCCTTTTGCGCGCATACTATCGTAAATCCGCATGAGATAATGCAGGTACGTGATGCACGTCAAGACGAACGTTTTGCGCACAATCCGCTGGTTACCGGCGACACGAAAGTTATATTTTATGCCGGTGTGCCTTTGTTGAATGAAGATGGTTACGCACTGGGTTCACTTTGTGTTATTGATCATGAGCCGAAGGAGTTAACTGAGGGCCAATTAAAGGCGTTAAGGGTACTATCTAAGCAGGTACTTGCCCAGATGGAGCTGCGCAGAAAGATCAATAATTTACAAAAATCCAATGATACCCTTGTAGAGGCAAATGCGTTCATTCAAAAGTTTGCATCTACAGCGGCACATGATATCAAAAACCCGCTAAGCAGTATTATGCTTACCGCACAGGCCTTACAATCGCGCCTGTCAACCAGCGGCGATGTAAGGAGCCGTAACCTGGTAGATATGACTTTGAACTCATCTAAAAAGTTGCTTACGCTGGTTGATGAGATGTTGCAATATTCCAAAAAACCGGCCCTGCTGATATCAAACCAGCAATGTTTTGAATTGAGCGAATTGCTTTTCAAAGTGATCGACCTGATCGATGTACCTGCCGGTATCAAGATCAATTATCCGCATACCGAGCACGCCTTAACGTGTTCATCAATAGCGCTGGAGCAGATTTTTCTGAACCTGATAACTAACGCAGTACGCTATAACGACAAGCCCGAAGGTATAATCGATATTCATTTTTTAGAGGACGACCAGTTCTATAATTTTAAGGTGAAAGACAACGGAATGGGCATTGCCCAGAAAAACCATGAAAAGATCTTTCAGAAGGATGTTATCCTGAACGTGATTGACAGGTTTAATCAAAAAGGTACTGGCATAGGCCTGCACACGGTAAAATCGCTCGTTGAAAAACTGCAGGGCAGCATCAGTGTAAGTTCACGCGTAGGCGAGGGGACAACGTTTAACTTCAGGGTTAAAAAGAACATCGAGATCTCTGATGAAGAGATCAATGCGCTTTAATATCAGCCATTACCTTATCCAACATCGCGTTAAAATCCTCAGGCTTCTCCACCATCGGGAAATGTCCTGTAGCGTGTATCAACAGTAATTTGTAAGGGATTTTACGAGCAACCAAACCGGTAGTATCAGTAGGCTGATAATCGCTGTTTATCAGATAAAGCTTCTTATTCGCCTTTACCAATTCGTCGCCCTCATTAAAATTATCCTGTTCCATGCTGGACACCGCTGCAACCGTATCCGTGTGCGCCACATCGTTCAATATCCGCTCACGAATGTTTTTTGGCGTAGTTTTATAGAAAAGATCCTGGTTAAACCATTGGAACGCTACCTGTTTAAAGTCTTTTTTCATTGCAGCTATGGCCTGTTCATATTCTTTTCTTGCCTTAACGGTATCGCCCTTACTCACTACCCCTGCCGATTTAAAGTTATCCACCCCAACAAGGGCTATCACATGGTTCGGATCATCAAGCGCTCCCTGCAATATAATGTCGCCGGCCATTGAGTGGCCTACCAATACTACATTCTTCAAATGCAGTTGTGCTATCACATTCTTAATATCCTGGCCAAAGGCAGCAGTATTAAACACTTTCCGGTTCCTGCCCGATTTGCCGTACCCCGGCAAGTCTATAGCCACTACGCGGTAACGATTTTTAAAATGTGCCACCTGGCTATCCCAATACGTTTTATTTATAGCCCAGCCGTGTACAAAAAGCAGTGTGGTATCGCCGCTGCCCGTATCGGTGTAATCTATATTTACATTGTTGCTTACTATCTTTACTTTCGCTTTGCGGTTGTCTTTTTTTTGCGGGCTGTTACAGCCTAGCAGCCCGATGAATAAGAAGGTTAGCGGTAAATATTTTAACGGCTTCATGATTAGTGGTTTAAGATTTACAACGATAAATAAAATAGCGGTTACAAAGCAAACGGTTTAACGAATTTTAACAGATCAGAGCAGCGGAATGGAGGGACAGTACCACTTAAACGACATCATTAGCGAATTTGCTATAACCGGGAGTATAGCCAATACCATTACTATTGAAACAGGGCATATTAATGATACATACCGCCTGATAAATGCCGATGCCGCGGCACCTGATTACCTGTTACAGCGTATCAACCGCGCCGTATTTAAAGACGTGCCGGCGCTGATGGAAAATATCTGGCATGTTACCCAACATCTTAAAAGTAAATTACCCACTCACGAGGCCGTTACCCATGCTGTTACGGTAGTAAAATTGCATGATGGCGGCCTGTACCACAAAGATCATTCAGGCAATTACTGGCGTATGCTTCATTTTATAAAAGACACACGCAGTTATGACCTTGTTACCACAGCCCAGCAGGCTTACCAGGGTGGTAAGGCGTTCGGCCGGTTTCAAAGCATGCTTACCGATTTGGATGCCACTTTGCTGCACAACACTATTCCAGATTTTCATAACATGGTACACCGGTTAGAACAGCTGGAAGAGGCCGTAAACAACAATTTAAAAGGCAAGGTAGGAGAGGTAACTGCCGAACTGGAGTTCATTGACCAGCGATCGGACAGGATGTGCGGCATCTTTTACATGGGCGAGGCCGGTCATTTGCCATGGCGCTTAACTCATAACGACACCAAGTTTCACAACGTACTTTTAGATAAAACGGATAGTGCCCAGTGCGTTGTAGATTTGGATACTGTAATGCCGGGATACGTGGCCTATGATTTTGGCGACTCGGTGCGTACCATTATCAATACCGCTGCCGAGGACGAAGCCGACCTGTCAAAAATACAACTGAACATCCCGCTATTCGAGGCCTATGTAAAGGGATATTTTCAAGAGGCTGGGCACTTTTTGACTGATCGTGAGGTAGAATCACTGATGATGGGTGTGATGATGATGCCGTTTATCCAGGCCGTACGCTTTTTAACCGACCACCTAAGTGGAGATATCTATTTTAAGGTGCACCAGGCCGGGCATAACCTGCAACGCGCAAGGGCGCAATTACAACTGGTCCGCAAACTTGAGGAAAGCGAACCGCAGCTGCAGGCCATTATTGATGCTCAAACAGCTTAACTTTTACAATCAATCCCAAACAAAGTAGCACTTTCCTTCGTCGTTTAAGGATGGAACAGCTAAACATGTTTGACAATGGGACGCAAAGCTCAAAGCTCCCGCCAGAATTGATGGTTTACTATCCCGGCTTTTTTACCAGGGAAGAAGAAGCAACGCTAATACCCATTCTCAGGGACACGATCAGCTGGAAACAGGAGACGATTCAGATGTACGGCAAATTGCTCAACACCCCACGCCTTACTGCTTGGTATGGCGATAACAGTAAAACCTATGCTTTCTCGGGTAAAAAATATGATCCCTATCCTTGGACCAGCGAGTTGTTGTTCATTAAAGATAAAGTAGATGCTGCCTGCGGGATAACCTTTAACAGCGTACTGCTTAACCTTTACCGCAATGGTAACGACTCGGTAGCCTGGCATGCTGACGATGAACCTGAACTGGGACATAATCCTACCATTGCATCGGTAAGTTTTGGACAGGTGCGCCGCTTTGACGTGCGCCATAAACAAGACCACAAATTAAAGTATTCGATTGAGCTGGAAAGCGGCTCGCTACTTATCATGAAAGGCAATTTGCAGCACCAATGGGAGCACTGTGTACCCAAATCAACTTCAGCTTTTAAAGAGCGGATTAATCTTACTTTCAGGATAATTAGTTAATGACATGTTGACAAAAGGCTAAATTCGATATTAACTTAAAAGAAACATAAATTTATAGTACATTAATAATCTGATGCTTATATTTATTATCTAACTTTTTTAATTATCGGATAATGCCTATGCATCGAGAATTGAAACGATTATTCGTAATGAAGTTTTATAACAAATTAGATATATTTGTAAATAAACACTAAAATCTGATATGAAAAAATTGATCCTTTTTGCTGCCGGCGTTTGCTTTAGCGTTATCACTTATGCGCAAACTGCAATTGTGCCTGCCGGGGCAGGTGTTAGTTACGGTAAGACGATAACTGCAGATAACGCATTAAACACCGAAGCACTAAATATAACGTTGAGCCAGGATTCTGTATACGATGGTAAGATCACAGGTACGGTGGTAGAGGTATGTAAGAAAAAAGGCTGCTTCATGAAGATAGCCCAGGAAAATGGTGCCCCTATCATGGTTCAGTTTACAGATTACGCTTATTTTATGCCACAAAACATTATCGGCAAAACCGTTGTGGTAGCAGGTAAAGCCAAGGTTAAAGAAACATCTGTTGAGCGTTTAAAGCACTACGCTGCTGATGCGGGTAAATCAAAAGAAGAGATAGCGATGATCAGTCAGCCTAAGAAAGATATTTCGATAATGGCAGATGGCGTATTGGTTGTAAAGTAACCCGCCAGATAATATATTGTAAAAGCCTGTAAGCTAAACTTACAGGCTTTTTTATTTGAACAGATCTTGCCGGTAGATGGGCAAGATCACCAGTTAGCAGTTTGGCCATAACCTAACAATTCCACTACAACGATTTCGATAAAAACTTTGGGCGATTTAACATAATAACCCTATAATTACAGTTTCCCAGCCAAATTGTAAACCTTTTATGAAGAATTTCCTTGACCAGGATTTTTTGCTGCAAACAGAAACCGCAAAGCGTTTATATCACGACTATGCGGCGGATATGCCTATAATTGATTACCACTGCCACCTTCCGCCAGACCAGATTGCCAACGATATAAATTTTGATAATATTACTTCCGTTTGGCTCAACGGCGACCACTATAAATGGCGTGCAATGCGTGCCAATGGAGTAGATGAAAGCTACATCACCGGTAACCGTTCCGATAAAGAGAAATTCGAACAATGGGCGGCCACTGTTCCATACACGCTTCGCAACCCTTTATACCATTGGACACACCTGGAGCTGCGACGTTATTTCGGGATCGATTCGCGCCTGACGCCCGGTACCGCAGAAGATATTTACAACGATTGTAACGCTAAGCTACAAAGCCCGGCTTACAGCGTGCGTAAACTCATCACCGGCCGTAATGTTGTAGTTATTTGCACCACCGATGACCCGCTGGATAGCCTGGCACACCACCAAAAGATTCATGAAGATGGCTTTGAGGTAAAGGTTTTGCCGGCATTCCGCCCTGATAAAGCAATGTTTTGCGACGACACCAAAACGCTTAACGCTTACATTAACCAGTTAGAGGTAGTGGCAGACACCGTTGTTAACAGCTTCGAGAGTTACCTTTACGCACTTAAAAAACGGCATCACTACTTTGCTGCTAATGGCTGCTGCGTATCTGATCACGGGTTGGAGC
>NZ_CAXVWK010000098.1:0-13403 GCF_964263795.1 Mucilaginibacter sp. | reverse complement strand
TTTGTCAAATATAGATTTCGACTGATCTTCCAGATTTAGGATACCGTTCCTGATCTTGTATTTTCTTAAGCCCTCGGTCTTTGCGTTCAGGGTGTCCCGTTTCTGATCAACCAACCTGGAAAGATAGATTACAGCATCATTCTCATTTTTCTTGATCGTATTGGTATAGTAATCGATAAAATCCGCGCTCAGGATGTTTACAATAAAGGCAGACAGCTGCGCATTTTCAGATTCAAAACTTACAGTTATAAAATCGCTGTCCTCATCACGCGCAATCGTCAGGTCTTCGCGAATGTTACGCTCGTCATACTTCATTGAGCGTAAAAGGTCGTTAATGCCATTTTCATCCTTATTATAAAACGATAAAGGCTCACGAAGTTTGGCTTTTTGTGTTAGTACTTGTACGGCGTGCTTGCGTGCACCATCACCCAGGGTGGCTACCAGTTTACTTTGCGCCCTGAAAGGTGCCGGATCCGTTAGGTCGTGGATCATCAACTTGTAAGATACATTATTGATGAGCTTACGCAACTTCATGATCTCGATCAGGTTACTGAATTTGTGGTTCAGCTGCTGGTCCTGCGCCATACCGGTAGGATCAAGGTCAAGTAAATGGCTCGATTCATCAACTATACCGGTAGCGATCTGTGCGCTCGATACATATTTGTCAGCAAGGTTTTTAACCAGAAAATAAGAGACGATAACAGTAACCACCGGAATGATAATCAGCAGATTTTTATGTTTCCATAAAACTTTTAAAAAATTCCCTAACTCCATTCTTATTTAACGTCTTCTAATTTTGCACCTAAAATTTCTTCGAGGTTGGCCTTGGCGGTCAACATCGATAATTCGGCCTGGACCTGGAAACCATTTTGATTATACAGATTTGTTAAAGCCTCGTTATATACCTGGAATGTAGTTTCGTTTTTTTGAAACGTATATTTTAACTGCTTTACTGCCGATTCGGCATCAAGTGAAGCGCCAGAGCGCAAACGTACTTCTGCCTTGCCGGCAAGGTAAGCAAAATATAAACGTTTTACCTGCGCCTCGATACTTAGCAGGTATTCTGCCTGCTGATAGGTTGCAATTTTATAGGTCTCTTTAGCAGCACGGATATTAAACGGCTTTGTGATAATCTGCCCAATGTTTACCGATATGCTTAACTGGTAGCCATTGAAAATAGTTGGCTGCAACAGGTTTTGTGAGTTTTTTGGCTGGTAAATATACGATGCGGTAAATACGTCAAGCCACGATGCTTTGGTACCGTTCCAGTTGGTTTTTGCAAAGTTTACCTGGCTTTGGCGCACCTTCATTTCCGGATAGTTCTTTTTTGCAGTTGCGATAAGCTTTTCCATGTAAGGATAATCTACATCTGGAATAAAAGAGGTAGCTTGTGCGTGTAGCTGTGTAGTAAATATAAAGCTAAGTAGGGTAATTCCAATTAATCGTAAAGTAGTGTTCATTCTTGTTATTAAACTTTCTCTTTTTGAAACAGCGCAGGCACCGTGCCGACAATGATCTTAAGATCTAGCCAAAACGAGTACTTCTGGGCGTAAAAATTATCCAGTTTTTTGCGTTCACGTTCAGACATGTCTTCCTTACCACGTTTGCTTATCTGCCATAAACCGGTTAACCCGGCCGGGCCCAAAAAGCGCATTGACCATTCATTAGACGTTAGCATCTCTGCTTCGTAAACAGGTAACGGCCTGTTGCCAACTACCGACATATCGCCTCTGAGGATGTTGAACAGCTGCGGTAATTCATCTAAGCTCGAATTCCTTAAAAAGTTTCCAAGTTTTGTAACTCTTGGGTCGTTTTTAATTTTTACAAAGGCCGATTTCGTTGTCCCAGTTTCTTCGGCAGCATATTGATTGTTGGTAACTGCCATCTGTGCAAGCAATTGGTCGGCGTCGGTACGCATTGATCTGAATTTATAAAAATCGAACACTTTATAGCCTGTACCTACACGTTTGCTTTTATAAAACACCGGCCCTTTAGAATCAAACTTGATGAGGATAGCTACAATGAGCATTACCGGCGACAAACAGATAAGCATTACCGACGATATAAAAAGATCTAAAAAGCGTTTGCCAACCGGCATTTTATAGGTAATATCTACTTCTTTAGATAGCTCCAGCAATTTGGGCCTTATCAGCTTAAACTTAACTAAAAAGTTAAGGCGCTCCTTCAGGTCGACGGTAGAGAAAGGGTAGGTATAAAAATCATGCAGCCTCATTTGCATAGCCTTCTCAACCAGCCTCTTGTCTTTACGGGTAGATATCATTACAATGATCAAACCGTTCATCAGGAAGTTCTTCTTCAGCCTGTCAAACAGTTCAAAGCACTTTTCATCTTTATCAACCTCAACCAAAATAATATCCGGAATGGTAAGGATGGATTGGTTGCCCAGATAATCTTCCAGGTCTTTAAGCGTATCGTTAAACGTGAACCGGAATTTATCATTCAGGTCGTTGGATATCAAATCCTTCAATTCTAATCCTGCGTATGCAACGCTGATTTGCGAACCGGTGTGTACGTTCCAATCAGTTGCTGTCTGTTGCATCATAAACTTCTAAGGCTTGATTAATTGCAGTTTTTAATGTGGTAGGGTTAAACGGCTTGTGTATATAGGCCTCAACTTTGAAGGGCATATTAGCTACCTGCTCTTCCAGATCATGCGCTGCCGAGAGCAATATAACCGGAATATTACGATAAAAGCCGCTGATCTTAACATTTTTCACGAAGGATTGTCCGTCAAAATAGGGCATTTGTAAATCAGAGATGATCAGTTTTGGCATATTGCCGTCCTCTAACCATCCAAATGCTTCTATACCATTATTTTTAACAACGATATCATATTCTTTTGAAAGTATAAAATTCAAGAGTTTTAATATGCTTAAATCGTCATCAACAATAAGTAACCTTTTTTTCATGCCGATACTGTAACTGTTGTTTATGCTATAAATATGCTACTTTTTAATGGAAACCATCCAAAAATAGTATCATATTTAATGTAATTAATGATTGAATTTATCATCATCCAGTTATAAGAGAGCTACATATACCAATTTATTAATTGGCAGTTTTTAATTTAAAAGTAGATTAAATTGTCCACAAGTGAATTTAATTTCTGCCGGCTGCCCCTTAAATGTTAAAAAATAATGATGATGTGGAATACTATTCGAATTATCTTCGATCAAATTTTACGAATTAAATAGTCATTAAGTTTCCGGTTATGCAAAAATACTTTGTTGGGATAGATTTGGGTACCGGCAGTACAAAAGCTGTTGCACTTGATACCAACGGAATTGTGCTTTGCCTTGCACAGCACTACTATCCAACTATAAATTTGCAGCCCGGCTACAGCGAACAAAACCCATGCCTTATATGGGATGCCTTTGTTTTATGCGTTAATGAGGTTACTGCAAAATTAGGATGCGCGCCATCATTTATAGGCTTTAGCGCTGCTATGCACAGCATTATGCCTGTGAACGATGCCGGGGAGCCTCTTGCAAATGCACTATTATGGGCCGATTCCCGAAGTGGGGAAATTGCGCAAGCTATCCGAAGTTCTGCCCAGGGTGAGGATATTTATCGGCACACAGGTACGGCTATTTATGCCATGTCGCCGCTTTGTAAGCTTATCTGGTTGCGTGATAATGAGCCGGACTTATTAGCAAGAGCACACAAATTTATATCAATAAAAGAATTTATATGGTTTAAATTGTTTGGCGTATTTGAGGTAGATCATTCCATTGCATCTGCAACGGGTATGCTGGATATCTTAAACCGGGAGTGGTATGCCCCTTCGTTGAGTTTGGCAGGGATAACAACCGACAAACTATCTACCCCGGTAAGCACTAAATACTACAGGTACCTAACTGCCCGCAATGATACGTTGCCGATGATAACGAATGAAACCGCTTTTGTTATTGGTGCCAGTGACGGCTGTTGCGCCAACCTTGGCGGTAACGCGGTAACGCCCGGCACTGCTGCGCTTACAATAGGTACCAGCGGCGCGGTTCGTACCGGCAGCACCAGGCCTGTTTATAATTACGGGGCCATGACCTTTAATTATATACTCGATGAGCAGATTTTTATTTGCGGCGGGGCGGTCAACAATGGCGGGGCAGCGCTGGACTGGGTGATAAAAGAGTTTTTAAAGTACCCTCAAGTTAACGACGATATTTACAGGCAAGTGTTCAGCGAAATAGCCACTGCACCAGCCGGAAGCGATGGGCTGATATTTTTACCATACCTATATGCCGAGCGCGCCCCCGTTTGGGATGCTAAAAGTTCCGCCGCATTTTTAAATATCAGTTTTAAACATCAAAGGCAGCACTTTTTAAGGGCCGCTTTAGAAGGTATTTGTTACGCTTTAAATGACGTATTGTGCGCAGTGGAGCAATCATCTCAACCTATTGAGCAAATTGTAATAAGCGGCGGATTTGTCTCTTCGCAGGTTTGGGTGCAAATGCTTGCGGATATTACCGGCAAGCTCCTGGTTTTGCAGCAGGCAGAAGATGCATCGGCCATCGGCGCAATTTATCTGGGGCTACAGGCATTTGGCGAAAACGTACAAAAGGTAACTGACAAAGGTGGCGAAAGCCTATCTATTATTATGCCCGATGCAGTTAACTACCAGGTTTACAACAGGGTGTTTGCCATTTATCAAAAGCTTTATAAAAATTTGAAGGAAAGCATGCATCTTATGCATGGCCTGGACATTAGCGGATCATAACTCCCGGTTTGTTGATAATCGGTAGTTTGATAAAGTTGTCATCTACAATACTTTCCGGCAGGAATATAAACTTTTTGTCGAAGATCTCGCGGCCAATGTAGTAACTCAGCCAATACTCATTATTGAGACCAAAAGTTTGCTCGTCTATCGGTTCGATAAGTTTGTAGCTGTTGGCATCCACTAAAGGGAAGGCATGTCGCAACGTAGATGTTTTAACCTGTTCGCCATCTTTTTCGCCATAGCCTTTTGATGTGATCAATACATTTTCTAACGGCGCGTTCTTAAGATTAATGAGGTAAACATACCAAACCTTGCTTTCAATATTTTCACTCTCTAAAGCAACGGCAATAGCTATATCTTTTACAACGTTTGAGGGAAGATCTTTTATCATTTGTATTAATGAATGGTTGATTAAGATCAGCGGATGATTATATTAACTTTTCTCCGTTCGCTCAATCAACCGGTAACTTACTTCTTTTTGGCCACCGCCTTTTTCTTGGCAGGGGCTTTTTTGGCGGCAGGTTTAGCAGCAGGTGCGGCTTTCCCAAAGCGGCCTTTTTTGATATCTTTAGGCATTGCGTCCGCAAGCGCCTTACATTCCTCAAACGTTAGGGTTTGCGGATCCTTGTCCTTTGGTATTTTAACGTTTAATTTTCCAAATTCAATATATGGTCCCCACCGGCCGTTTAAAACTTTTACGGTTTCGTCTTCGGCAAAGGCTTTGATCAGTTTCTCAGCGTCTTTTTTACGTTTAGCTTCAATTAATTCAATAGCTTCAGCTTCAGTAACATCAAGCGGATCAATTTCTTTCGGTAACGATACAAACGCACTATTATGGCTAATATACGGGCCAAAACGGCCAATGGCAACCTTCATTGTTTTGCCTTCATATTCGCCAACAACCTTAGGCAGTTTAAATAATTCAAGAGCTTCTTCCAGGCTGATCGTTTCGATGCTTTGCCCTGTACGCAAACTGGCGTAAAGCGGCTTTTCTTCGCTTTCGTCGCTGGGGTTTTCACCAACCTGTACAAACGGGCCATAACGGCCAATACGTACTGATATCTTTTTACCGCTTTCAGGGTGTACACCCAATTCGCGTTCGCCCGTAGCTTTATCGGCAGTTTCTATGGTCTTGGTTACGTCCTGGTGAAAGGGTTCATAAAATTTATGGATCATCTTGGTCCAATCCTGCAGGCCCTGCGCAATTTCATCAAATTGCTTTTCTACGCTGGCGGTAAAGTTAAAATCAACAATACCCTTAAAGTGCTGTACTAAAAAATCATTAACAACGGCGCCAATGTCGGTAGGGAACAGCTTTCCTCGTTCGGCACCGGTATTCTCTGTACGTTCTTCCTTCACAATGCTTTCGCCTTTCAGCGTCATCACTTTAAAATTACGCTGTCGGCCCTCACGCTCTTCTTTCACCACATAACCGCGGTTTTGGATGGTTGATATGGTTGGCGCATAAGTAGATGGCCGACCGATACCCAATTCTTCTAATTTTTTTACCAAACTGGCTTCGGTGTATCTTGCGGGGGGGCGACTAAACCTTTCGGTAGCTGTCATCTCCTGTAAGTCCAACACCTGTCCTTTAGTTAAAGGCGGCAGTATGGCGTTTTCACCATCTGCAGTTTGGTTATCATCCTCTTCGTCGCTGCTCTCCAGGTAAACTTTCAGGAAACCATCAAATTTCATTACCTCTCCATTGGCCATCAACTCCTCATTACGGGTTGATATACTGATTTTTGCAACAGTTTTCTCAAACTGTGCTTCACTCATTTGCGATGCGATGGCACGTTTCCAAATCAGCTCATACAAACGCTTTTCGTTCGATTCCCCGTCGATAGTATGGTTATTGAAATACGTTGGCCTTATGGCTTCGTGCGCTTCCTGCGCGCTGGCGTGTTTGTTCTTGTATTTTCGTAAATGATGGTATTTATCGCCATAAGCTGATGTGATTTCTTTCTGGGCAGCATCTAAAGCGGTATCAGACAGGTTAACCGAATCGGTACGCATGTAAGTAATATAACCCGACTCATATAGTCTTTGCGCAACCTGCATAGTACGTGCAACAGAATATCCAAGTTTACGACTTGCTTCCTGCTGAAGGGTAGATGTAGTAAAAGGCGCGGCCGGGGAGCGTTTGGCGGGACGGGTCTCTAACGATTTGATATCGAAAATGGCCTTAATGCAATCCTGTAGAAATTTTTCGGCATCTTCCTGCTTCTCAAAACGGTTTGGTAATTCAGCCTTGAAGGAATTGCGAGCTTTACCGAATATAGCGACTATTTTAAAGGCGGCTTCTGACTTGAATTTGTTTACTTCGCGCTCCCTGTCAACGATTAACCTCACTGCAACAGATTGCACACGGCCTGCAGACAAGGATGGCTTTACCTTTTTCCATAACACAGGCGAAAGTTCAAAACCTACCAAACGGTCCAAAACGCGGCGTGCCTGCTGTGCATTTACCAGGTTGTAATCAATTTTACGAGGGTTTTCGATAGCCCTCATAATAGCCGGCTTGGTTATTTCATGGAAAACTATCCGTCGGGTATCAGGCTCTTTAAGGCCCAGGGTTTCAAATAAGTGCCATGATATTGCTTCTCCCTCGCGGTCTTCATCGGATGCGAGCCATACAATATCTGCCTCTTTAGCTAATTTCTTTAACTCACTAACTACCTGCTTCTTATCGGCAGGTACTTCATACTTTTGATTGAAGTTGTTGTTGATGTCGATCGCATCCTCAGACTTGATCAGGTCGCGGATGTGGCCGTAACTTGATCTTACGGTGAAGTCCTTACCAAGGTAACCTTCAATGGTCTTGGCTTTCGCCGGTGATTCAACTATGAGTAAATTTTTAGCCATTTAAGCGGGTTGTTTTGTGCAAAGAAAACATAAAATGATTTAGAAACACAAATTGTTTTAGCGGAGGAAAGTTAAGAAGGCTTAAAAATGCCGGAAAAGTTTAAAAGTAAGTAGTTGCTAAAGGTGTAATTAACAACAACTACTTTCAAACTATTTTAAACCTATATCAAAAAACCGCCGCCCAGCAGGTCGCTGCCTTCGTAAAATACGGCTGACTGCCCCGGCGCTATGCCGGATACCATATGATCGAAAGAAACCTTCATATGATCACCTATTTGCTGGATTTTGCTTTCTGTACCTGCGTCTTTATAACGGATCTTGGTCACCGCTTCCAATGGCTCTCTGATACTGTCGTACTTAACTAAATTGAGATTACGTACCCAAGCCTCTTTCTTTTCAAGCTCTTCAATAGTGCCTAATACAACCGTATTGTTTTCGGGCTGAATTTTAGTCACAAACATTGGTTTGCCTAGTGCAATGCCCAGGCCTTTGCGCTGGCCAATGGTGTAATAAGGGTAGCCAAGGTGTTTACCTACAATGGTGCCATCAGTAAGCACAAAATTGCCGGGGCCAACACGGTCGTCCAGGTCTTCTACCTTGTGCCTTAAAAAGGCGCGGTAATCGTTGTCGGGCACAAAGCATATCTCGTAACTTTCGCTTTTTCCAGCTAATTCCAACTGGCCCATGTCTACAGCCATTTGCCGTATCTCGGGCTTTGAAAAGCTACCCAGTGGAAATTTGGTACGCGCAAGGTTTTCCTGAGATACGCCCCAAAGCACATATGATTGATCTTTGTTTTCGTCTTTTCCTTTTGATATCACATAACGCCCATTGTCCTGAAGGCGGATGTTGGCGTAATGTCCGGTTGCAATAAATTCACAATCCAGCTTGTCTGCCCGTTTTAAAAGAGCCTCCCACTTAATGTGCGTATTGCACAAAACGCATGGGTTAGGGGTACGGCCGGCCAGGTATTCGTCTACAAAATTATCTATTACAAAATCGCCAAACTCGTTACGGATATCTAATATGTAATGCGGAAAGCCATAGCCTACTGCCAATGCACGTGCATCATTTATACTATCCAGACTGCAGCAACCGGTTTCTTTTGAACTACCACCGCTGGCGGCATAGTCCCAGGTTTTCATAGTAAGCCCGATAACTTCGTAGCCCTGCTCGTGCAGCATAACTGCCGCTACCGAACTATCAACCCCGCCGCTCATAGCCACTAATATTCTCCCGTGCTTACTCATATTGAGCGCAAAGATACAGGTTTACAGCGGATTTTGGGGGGGCTTGGGTCAGGGTAGGGTAAAATGAGAAGACGGTGAATACTGCAGCGATCAAACTGATGTATGGTTATCGGCAACAGGTTCTTTACGGCGGCTTTCAACTATCCGCTCGCGGTGTTGTACCCCCCATTGGCGCAGCGCGTCAATTATAGGGTCGACTGACGCGCTGTATGGGGTCAATTCATAGGTGACCGTGACCGGAACCGTATCGTACACCTTGCGGATAACAAATTCATTCAGCTCCAGTTCCCTCAACTCTTTCGACAGAACTTTTGGGGTAATGTCGGTAAGGGTCCGCTGCAGTTCATTAAATCGTTTAGGGCTGTCGCGCAGTGCTACTATCAATGGTAGCTTCCATTTACCGCTAAGCACATACAATGCATCCCTGATAGCACCTACAGCCGCATTGCACGCTTGCGAGCCATGAATTTTCGTTTCAGCCATGGTATCAAAATTAGCAACTATCCGTTAGGATACTGGTATCCTTTGGGATAGTAATATCTTTTTAATACCAAATGTAGATAGGTTTGCTTAATCAAAAACAAAGCAAATGAAAATATTAAATCTGATATCAAGCCCGCGGGGCCAGGCATCTTACAGCATTAAACTGGGTAATGCTATTGTCGAAAAATTGCAGCAAGCTAATCCCGGCAGTACGGTAATCACCCGCGATCTGGTTGCGAAACCCTTTCCGCACCTGGAAGAATCTCACCTTACCTCATTTTTTACCCCGGTAGAGCAGTATACACCAGAACTGGCTGAAGCTGCAAAACATTCTGATGAGGCGATTGCCGAGGTTATGGATGCGGATGTTATCGTAATTGGGGCACCTATGTACAATTTTATTATACATTCTTCATTAAAAGCGTGGATAGATCACATCGTACGCGCCAATAAAACTTTTACCTATTCCGAAAACGGGCCGCAGGGTTTAATAAAGGGAAAGAAGGTATATGTTGCTATCTCATCGGGCGGGGTGTATTCTGAAGGTGATAACAAGTCAATTGATTTTATTGAGCCCTATCTGCGTACCGTTCTTGGTGCTTTGGGAATGACAGACGTTACCGTTTACCGAGCCGAAGGTTTAAAGCTTCCGGGTGTTTCAGAAACGGCGCTTCAAAAGGCGATAGATAGTATTGCTGTTTAAGTACAAAAGCGCAGGGATAGTATCCCTGCGCTTTTAGTTTTATGTACTGCGAATCTGTCCGTTACCTTTAACTATCCATTTATAGCTGGTGAGTTCTTCTAATCCCATTGGCCCGCGGGCGTGAAGTTTTTGGGTGCTAATACCTATTTCGGCACCTAAGCCAAATTGTGCACCATCGGTAAAGGCAGTTGATGCGTTCACATACACTGCAGCGGCATCTACCCGGTTCAGGAAGTTTTCGATATTAAGTTCATCCTCCGAGATAATTGCCTCGCTGTGTTTAGAGCTGTTGGCGGCAATGTGGCCCAGCGCTTCGTCCAAATCATTAACCGTTTTAACCGACATCTTCATTGACAGAAACTCGGTGCCGAAATGCTCCGGTTTAGCCTCGTGCAACAGGCTAGAAGGGTAGTGGCCATCCAACACAGCATACGCTTGCTTATCAGCAAATATAGTCACTTCTTTTTTTGCCAGCGGTTCGGCAATGTGCACCAGGTCGCCCAGGCGTTTGCTATTGATGATCAGGCAATCCAACGCGTTACAAACGCTTACGCGGCGGGTTTTGGCGTTATCTATAATCGCTACGGCTTTGTTAAGGTCGCCGGTTTCGTCAAAGTAAGTATGTACAATACCGGCACCTGTTTCAATAACAGGCACTTTACTGTTATTGCGCACATAGTCTATCAATCCCTGGCTGCCGCGTGGAATCAACACATCTACATAACCTACCGCGTTCAACAGCGCTTCAGTAGCATCCCGTTCTGCCGGGAGCAGGGTGCCCATATTAAGATTAATGCTATGAGCAGCCAAAACCTCATGAATAATTTTGATAATTGCCCTGTTAGAAAATTCGGCATCGCTGCCGCCCTTTAATATGCACACATTGCCGGTTTTAAAGCAAAGTGCAAAAACATCAAAGGTTACATTTGGCCGCGCCTCATATATCACCCCTACAACGCCAAGCGGAACACGAACCTTTTTTATCTGCAAACCATTTGGCAAAGTCTTGTCTGATAAAACGGCTCCCAAAGGGCTTGGCAGCACGGATACATTTTTTATGTCGATAGCAACGCTTTGAATCCGGGCCGGGGTCAGGGTAAGGCGGTCGTATTTGGGGTCGGCCGGATCCATACGCTGCAAGTCCTTTGCGTTTTCCTGTAACAGGTAATCGGTTTGCATTATAGCAGCGTTGGCAACATCCAGCAGCACTTTATTTATAGTATCTGCTGTTAAAGATTTACCGCGTGCCGCTGTTAAGGCGTTTTCGAAATATTGATTGTAAGCCATTTTATCCCTGTAAATAAAGGTAATCGTAATGAACAAGCGGCCGTTGGTTCTTTTGGCCGGCCCACTCGCGTGCTTTGTCCGAACTGTATTCGGCCAGCCCGAGGCCTATCAGCTTGTTGCGTTCATCTATTATTTTTACAATGTCACCCTTTTTAAATTCAGCTAAAATAGCCACAACACCTACTGGCAGTAAACTGGAAGCTTTAGTAGATGTAAGTACCAATTTTGCACCCTCGTTTACTTGTACAGCACCAGTAGCGGCATTTTCTGAATGGGCTATCCATTTCTTTTTACCCGATGCTTTTTTATTTGGCACAAAACGGGTATGCGTTACATTGCCAGCCAATACATCAAGTAGAATATTATCGGCAGTGCCGTTGGCAATATGTACTGCTATGCCCAGCTTAGCTGTTTTTTGTGCAATGGTTGATTTGGTTATCATGCCGCCCCGGCCAAACTGCGAGCGGCCCGTGCTAACGAACGATGAAAAATCAATGCCGGCTGCTGTAACCTCCTTGATAATTGCCGAACCAGGCAGTTTGGTATCGCCGTTGTAAATGCCATTTACGTTGGTCAGTATAATTAAAGCCTGAGCGTTTAACATAGAAGCGATGAGCCCGGCAAGTTCGTCGTTGTCAGTGAACATCAGTTCGGTAACCGATACTACATCATTTTCATTGATCACCGGTACTACCTGGTGCTGAAGTAATATCTCTAAACAGTTTTTCATGTTTAGGTAATGTAGCCTGTCCCGAAAATCTTCTTTGGTAACCAATACTTGGGAGCATAGTATCGAAAACTGCTCAAACAAATGCGAGTAGGTATTGATCAATTTTACCTGGCCGATAGAAGCCAGTAACTGGCGTGTGGCAACCGAATCATTTTTATCGCTAACGGTTATCAAACTCCGGCCTGAGGCTACCGCGCCAGACGATACCAGGATAACCTCCGTACCGGATTTTTTGATGGCGGCAATCTGATCTACCAGTTTTTCCAAACGCTGCAGATCAGGCAGGCCATTGGCTTGTGTTATAACGTTAGAACCAATTTTGACAATGATACGCCGGTAGTTAAAGGCCATTAAAGTATATTAACTTAGTAGTCAAATATTACTATTTTATTGCACAACCTAGTGACTTTCGAATATTATTGTCAAAATAATAAGAATTTTTTTGGATGATATCTAAGAATTGATACTTTTGTATACTTAGTCTATAGACAATGTATTATTTAGTTCTTTCTTCACATCCACAAAAGATATCAAACATGCAGCGCCTAACTGCATGCTGCTGTTGTTGCTGATCTATACCGCAACCAGTTCAATAATTTCTAAGTTTCTTTCAACCTTATTCAATGAAAATTATAACTAATTCATTAAAGCTCATTGTGCTTTTCTTGGTGCTGCTTCCAGCTTTTAGTTTTGCACAACTCAACGGCAGTTATATACTAAGCGGCAAAGTAAATGATGAGCACGGCTTACCGCTAACAGGTACAACTGTCACCATAAAAGGTACAACCAATAGCACTGCTACAGATAGCACAGGAAAATTTGCGTTAACCACCAGTGCCAGATTACCCTTCACGCTGGTATTTAGCGCTATAGGTTTTCAGCCACAAGAGTTTTACATCAGAAATGCAAATAGCGCCGTAAACGTGCAGCTTACTTCGCAATCGCTTTTAATTAACGAAGTAGTAGTAACTGCATCCCGCCGGGAAGAGAAGCTGTTGAAGTCGCCGGTTGCTATTGAGAAGCTAAGTATCAATGCCCTCAAACAATCGCCCGGCCCCAGTTTTTATGACGCGCTTGAAAACGTAAAAGGTGTACAAATGACCACCACCAGCATTACTTTAAAAGTTCCTAACACGCGCGGTTTCAACAGCCCGAATAATTTTCGCTTTATGCAATTGGCAGATGGGGTAGACATGCAATCGGCAACGCTGGGCGTCCCATTGGGTAACGCTATCGGGCCAACTGAGCTGGATATTGCCAGCATCGAGATAACGCCGGGGGCAGCAGCAGCTTTGTACGGTACTAATGCTATTAACGGTTTATCTAACCTGTTCACTAAAGATCCGT
>NZ_CAXVWK010000097.1:0-59652 GCF_964263795.1 Mucilaginibacter sp. | reverse complement strand
ACCAATTGATGCCGCTGAGTACTCGTATGGTAATCTTAACCCTGTTAGGATTAAGCTTGTTGCCTTCTAACTCATTAAATCCCAAGATAGTGATCCCGTTTCGTTGCCATTCGTCAAAGACATTCAGGAACCATGTTTCATCCAAAAAATGCTTTTTGTGCAGGTAAAAATAGTACAGGCCATCTTCCATCTGTTCTATAAAATTGGGATGCTGTTTGATAAGCAGGGTAGTAAAGGCCTGCTCAGCATCGTCATCGCGCTGCACAAAAAACTCCCGTCCCCGCTTGTCTAAAGCATAAATTTGCCGTTGAGTACGTATCGAGATCTCGGATTCGCCATAACGCATCACCGGGATGATCATCACGAAGTTGCCAAAATCCGACAGGTAGATGATCTTTTCAGTTTCGATGTAAAAACCATTTTGCTGTAGTTGTGCAGTGGTGGCTGGCTTAATATGCCCATATGACACGGTTACCTTATCCTCCAGTTTGGAGAGCCATTCAGTTTTAAATTCTCTAAATTTGGACTGGTGGATCAACAGATTATCTGGATGTCGATTCAATAATTCGATAAGCCCGAGCGTTTGAAGGCTATCTGCCAGATAAAGGGTGTCATTAAGTAATACAAAATAGCTGAAATTTATGGTCAGATCTTTAAGCGAATAGTTTGTATTACCAATTTTTACCAATCCGGCAAGCTCATAAAAGTCGCCTTTTAAAGTAACAGCCAGCTTAATTGCCGATGGCAGCGGGGCTACCTTTACCGGCGTAATAGAAGCCGAAGTTATATGGTCTGATACATCGCTGTTGTGCTGATAAAAACGAAACCCCATAGGGTTTTTTACCACGGCACGCAGCGCCGCCAGGTCGGTTTCCGTTCTTTTGGAATTAAGGTGATTTCGAAACTTATTGATTCCGGTTAAAAACTTAAGCTGTTCATGGTTGTCTGTCGCCCAGATCATTTCCAAAGGATCAACAATTGTAAACGGGTTTTTAATTTTGCCGTCCTTAGCAACCGGCGCCTTAAGTATATCGATGAACAGATAACGGTAATACTTATGCTGGCGAATAACTATGCAGTTAGCGGTTGCGGAATCATCTTGAAGTTGCCCTGGCGGGGTACCTGCCGGAGCGGAGACCAACCTGTTAAGATCTAAAAGGCTTTCTTTAGTAACCGGCAGCAGCGATGAAAGCTTCGGTGTAATAGTGATCCTTTTGTTGACGTACTCTACGTTAAAATAACTGTCCAGATCATGTTCACTTTCTAGCCCGTAATCCGCAGCCACATTTTTAATTTTTTGTCGCCTTAGGGTTTGGTTGAAAAAGATGGCAAGCTCATCGCGCTTGATTATGGCCGCCAGCACTAACGCGTGATGCTCACACAATTTGTTGTTAGATGTAGTGCAATCACAGGTTACTATCAGCTGGCCTTCTTGCTGCTCAACTGTAACCTGCGGAAAATCAAACTTTGCGTATTCGTGTGTGAATGTGCCTTGGTTGATTTCGAGACTTTGCGGAATGATGTAAGGATAACTTGTTGAATCGGGGTAGTTGCCGCTGGCAGAGAATCTGGCAATCGTTACTTCGGTGATGTCTTCAAAAGAAATACCCCTAAAAAGGAATTGATGATTTGCCGGGGTTCCGTTGTCGCTACTCAAAATTATATCGTAATCTCTGCAAATATCAAATATATCGGCCTAAAAGCTGCTGTTTCTTTCTTTTTTTAAAAGAATGTTATGTCGATTTTGATCATTTTAGCCATATTTGATTACAAACCACCACGTTGCTATTAAAAAGATAGCCTCAGAACATTTAACCATGATAATAAAGATACCTGCACTTAAAATGGTCGTTTTGATTACAACAATCAAGCTTTTTACTGTTGTAAATGTACTGGCTCAAACGGTTATACCTGTGGAGACGGCTAATAACGCGATGGTATTGCAGGTGGCCAAAAATCAAGACGTTAACATAATTTACTTTGGTAAGAAGTTAATTAATCAACAGGAATACAGTGAAATACAGCGCCAATATAAACAATCCGAAGATTATACTTTGCAGTTGAATTCCGCTTATACCTCGTCGGGTTCACGTAACCTTGCCGAGCCTGCTATATCTGTAACCCACGCTGACGGAAACAATTCACTTGACCTTAAATATGTAAGTCACCAGGTTAAAGCGGTTGCCAATGGTGTGTCATTGCTAAGTGTTTTGCTTAAAGACCCGATATATGATTTTGAAGTTACACTTTATTATAAAGCATACTATAATTCGGATGTGGTGGAGCAATGGAGTGTTATAAGGCATAGAGAAAAGGGTAACATTACGTTGCAAAAGTTCGCGTCTGCTAACCTGCATATCCGGGCGCGCAACTACTGGCTTACTCAATACCACGGAGACTGGGCCAAAGAAATGCAGCCCGAAGAAAGTAAGCTAACCCATGGTATTAAAACGCTGGATACCAAACTGGGAACCAGGGCAAACTTATTTCAACCTTCAGTTTTCATGGTATCGTTAGATAAGCCTGCAACAGAAGATGAAGGCAGCGTTTTATATGGCGGATTGGAATGGAGCGGGAACTTTCGAACTGATCTGGAACTTGATCCTCAAGACAACCTGCGGATAATATCCGGCATTAATAATTATGCATCCCCCTATGTTTTAAAGCCGAACACTGATTTTGTTACGCCGGCCTTTTGGTATACTTTTAGTGATCATGGCAAAGGCGACGCGAGCCGAAAATTGCATAATTGGGCACGTAATTATAAGATTTTGGACGGAAAAGGTTCCAGGTTAACTTTACTGAACAATTGGGAAGCAACTTATTTTGACTTTAATGAAACCAAATTAACCGAGCTGCTGAAGGATACAAAGAAGCTAGGTGTAGACTTGTTTCTACTCGACGACGGCTGGTTCGCCAACAAATATCCCCGCAATAACGATCATACCGGCCTGGGCGACTGGCAGGAAAATAAACAAAAGCTGCCTAACGGAATAGCCTCACTTGTAAAAGAGGCACAGCAAAATGGTGTCAAGTTCGGTATTTGGGTAGAGCCTGAAATGGTGAGCCCTAAAAGTGAACTTTATGAAAAGCACCCCGATTGGGTGATTAAACAACCTGGCCGTGAGGAGTATTATTACCGTAATCAGTTGGTGTTAGATTTGGCTAATCCAAAAGTACAGGATTTTGTGTTTGGTATTTTAGATGGATTGTTTACCAGGAACCCTAACCTGGCCTATATTAAATGGGATTGCAACGCGGTGATCTATAACGCTTATTCTAACTATTTAGGAAAAGCCCAATCACAGTTTTATGTCGAGTACATGCGCGGGCTTTATAAAGTACTAGCGCGAATCAGGGCCAAATACCCAACCGTGCCGATGATGCTGTGCTCGGGCGGCGGGGGCAGGGTTGACTACGCTGCACTGCAGTACTTTACGGAATTTTGGCCGAGTGACAATACCGACCCGCTGGAGCGTATATTTATGCAATGGGAGTATTCTTACTTTTACCCTGCCATTACCAGTTCAAACCACGTTACCGATTGGGGTAAACAGCCAATTAAGTTCCGTACAGATGTAGCGATGATGGGCAAACTGGGCTTTGATATTGTAGTAAGTAGATTAAGTGCAACCGACCTGCAATTTTGCCAGGAAGCCATAAAGACCTATAACTCACTAAAGCAGATCATTTGGCAGGGCGACCAGTATCGTTTGGCTAACCCGCGTGAGGGCAGCGTTGCTTCGATGATGTACCTGGATAGTGCAAAAACCTCTGGAGTGATATTTAATTACCTGGTGAACAACCGCTACGATGAAAAAAGCCGTTTGCCTGTTCAGTTTAAGGGCCTTAATCCAGCACTTACCTATCGGCTTACAGAAATAAATCTTTACCCGGGTGCCAAAAGCAGTATAGAAACAACAAAGGTTTACACAGGCGATTTTTTAATGAAGATAGGTTTTAACCCGATTGTGAATAGTGGCCGGCCAAGTGTGGCAATCAGGTTAGATGCGGTTAAATAAGACTACCAGGGTTTTATTTCAAATTCGGATAGGTCGTTCATCATGACGCCTTTCATATCTTTAGCGAAATATTTTAACTCTTTTGGAGAACGATAACTTACTCCGATAATAGTAATAGGCACTACGCAGCCCGGCCTTATTGCGCCCGAAAAGTTTACTTTGGTGCCCTCGGGGTACTCGTGTCCATCGCTATTTTTTTTGCATGATGCGGTAACTATCATGGTTGATAGTACGGCAATTTTGAGCAATCGGGGAAAATGTTTCATCTATGGTTGTGCGTAAACCATTAAAATGATTAGTAAGTGATAAATTAATTGCAGGTTTTACTGCAAATGCAGTTTAGTTCATAAAGCCTAATAAGATCTTTTGTACTTAGTGTCTCTCAATGGGGGTGTTGAGACTATCAAATATAATATTATTTCTTATTATAATAACTATTATTTGTTATTATAAATAATATTAATGACGTAATATCCAGCTAATGCTTACAATTAACTTAACGCAGTATTTTCCTATTCAAATAATTTTCGTTTCTTTGCCCTCCCGATAAAATCAACGACTTGGTAGCTCAGCCGGTAGAGCAACTGACTCTTAATCAGTGGGTCGAGAGTTCGAGCCTCTCCCAGGTCACAAAAAAGCCTTTCAGCAAACGTTGGGAGGTTTTTTTATGGGTTGATTAAAACAGTATGACTGTTCATAGGAAAGAGAAAGCCTGTGGCAGACAGATGAGAAGCGCACACCGATTGATCGGTAACTCAAAGAAAGATACAAATCTATTTTGCAATAAACCGGGAAGCTTAATCAATATCACTTATGCCAATTGTTTTTACATCAGGCGAATAGCCAAACAAGAGGCGGTTTTTGATAATGGTTGCCACCTCTACCGGTACAAATTCTTCCCAGCCTGTTGCGCCTTCTTTAATTAGCTGTAGCACGCGGTCGGTTTGTACGTTAAGATTGGTTTTTAAATAGTTGGCAATATCTTCGATCTTGTTGTTGGCTATCAAATACTGATAAAGATCAATTAAATGGAGCGGAAGCGTAAATTTTTCACAATTATATATCACACCATCCCTTAGCGTAGGATATATAAATAGCTTAACCTTGCGGCTAAATAGCGTAGCAAAAGATTCCAGGATACCTCCGGGAAGGTTTTGGTAGTGCTCTTCAGAAAATATATATTCCAGGTTGGGATAGCCCAAAACAACGCCCATTTTTAATTTAGTGATCTTTGAAAGGTAAGCTACCAGCTTGTAATATTCGTGAAAGTTAGAAATCATTACCGTTTGCCCAAGGGAGCTCAGGATATCAACACGGTCCAAAAAATCCTTTTCGTCTATTTCGGCAGATGCATCTGCGTTGCGCTCCTTTAAGGATTGCAGGGTTAGCTCGGTAACCACAACTACGCGCTCCTTGTCAACCTCTGGCTCTTGTAAAAACTGCTTTACACCGTTGTTCAGCATATCCAGGTGCACGTTAATAACCGGGCGGAACCGACCACGGATAACTACAATGTGCTTTTTATATAATACTTCTGAAGGTTGTTGATTTTTACCACTCGGGCCAAACACTGCTGCATCACTAAAACCGTATTTGACCAGATAAAGGCTCATTAACCGGTTATCAACACGGCTAAACTGTGGCCCTTCAAAGTGAATCATATCTATCTGGATACGATCTTTACTAAGGTCGTCCATCAGCGATAGCAAAAAGATATTGGGCTTGGTGTTGTAATAAAAGCAAGCGTAAATAAGATTAACACCCAGCACACCTACCGCCTGCTGTTGCAAGTTGTTATCATTGTCCAGCAGTTTAACGTGCAGTACTACGTTATGCGATGGGCCATTAGGCTCCAACTGGAAACGTACACCCATCCATCCGTGGCCTTCGTTGGTTTTATGATAATTGAGGGTTGAAAAGGTGCCAGAAAATGCAAAGAACGTAGATGATGCACCCCGCTGCTCGGCCAGCCGCTCCAACAGCAGTTCATACTCCCTATCCAGCATTGCAATTAAGCGCTGTTCGCTTACGTAGCGCTTAACCTGCTGCGTACCATAGATTGCATCCGAAAAGATCATATCATAGGCAGACATGGTTTTGGCGATGGTGCCTGATGATGCCCCGGCTTTGAAAAAGTGAGCCGCAACATCTTGACCTGCACCTATTTCGGCAAATGAACCATAAATAATTGGATCAAGGTTGATGGTAAGCGCTTTTTGCTTGGTGCCGATATCTTTATTGTGACTGATATCCATGAGGGTACGGATTTAGTTGACAAGTTGGGGCTTACGACGAAAGAATATTTAAATAACGCATTTCTTTCGCGGTTTATGTGCAGCCGCTTAAAAATACTGCAATGTTATTTACCAGCTAACAATGGCTTAACGCTTTGCCCCAAAAGTTCGATTGCGTTGAGCAATTTTTGATGGGGCAAGTTGGCGTTATCCATTTGGAAAGTAACACGGCTAATGCCGCCCAAAGCTTCACTATGGCGAATGATCTTGGCAGCCACATCTTCTGGCCCGCCAATTATTATAGCGCCTTTCGGCCCTGCTACAGCATCAAACGCAGGGCGGGTAACTGGCGGCCAGCCACGCTCGCGACCAATTTTAGTGAAGGTTTCGGCGTAACCCGGATAATATTCATTAACGGCCTGTTCAGTAGTATCGGCTACGTAGCCTAAAGAATGGAGGCCTACCTTAAGTTTTTCTGGCGGATGGCCTGCGCGTTTGCCCGCTTCACGGTACAGATCTATCAGTGGGCGAAAACGGTGCGTTTCGCCACCAATTATGGCCACCATTAGTGGTAGCCCCAAAACGCCTGCCCGTACAAATGACTCGGGCGTGCCGCCCACGCCCAGCCAAACCGGTAGCTTGTCCTGTGCAGGGCGCGGATAAATACCTTGGCCCGTTAGCGCCGGCCTAAACCTGCCCGACCAATGTACTTTTTCATTATCAATGATCTTTAACAAAAGTTCCAGTTTTTCTGAAAACAGCTGATCGTAGTCTTGCAGGTTAAAACCAAATAAAGGGAATGATTCTGTAAAAGAGCCGCGGCCAACAACCATTTCGGCCCGGCCGTTCGAGATAAGATCTAAAGTAGCGGCGTTCTGAAAGACTCTTACCGGGTCGGCGGCGCTTAAAACGGTAACTGCGCTTGTAAGCCGGATATTTTGAGTACGCGCAGCAGCAGGAGCTAAAATAACGGAAGGGGCAGAATCTAAAAATTCTTTGCGGTGATGTTCGCCAATACCAAAGATATCAAGCCCAACATGGTCAGCTTGTTCCATCCGATCCAGCAGTTGGCCCATTGCCTCGGCATCGGTAACATCCGGCCCCGATCCTTTATAAGAGGCTGCAAAACTATCAATTCCAATTTCCATAAAGACGATGGTTTATTTACAGCCAAAATACGGTTTACCAATAAAATGTTCGCATGTAACAATCAATATGACGTCGAGGCAACTTTGTGATGCCCTTAATATTCGGCCAGTATGTTGAAGGCTAAACCGGCAATACCCACTTTTTCCCAATTGGCCTGGCTGGTTTCTCGCGCTATTATTGCACCGCTGCCAAGCAGGCTTAAGTAAGCTGAGAACATCAGGCCGTGACCTTTGCCGTTTTCTATCCACTCCAGCCCCGCAAAAAAGTTGTCGTCCACGTAAATGTTGTATGGCTCCAGGTTTAAGTGTATATCTTTTTGGCCTGGTTGTACGTCTACAAAAATATTTTGATTTTGCAGTAGTTGATCGGGTAGGCCTTTTTTAAGGGTGTAGAAGTTAAGGCGCAGTTTCACCGGGTAAGCGGGTGCATCGGTAATATGAACATTGAATTTTTTAAGAAACGTAGGTGATCTCTTGATCTTAATTATCGAACCGATCTCATGGCCAAGACGATCGGTAGAAAACCCGGCATTAGTGCTTTCTGATTTTGAAGCATTTCCTAAAATGCCTTCTTTCCACTTGCGGTTGCTTACTTTAACTTCCTTTAATTCGGTAACGGAGGGCTGCAGGAATATAGTTTGCTTGTTATCGGCTAAGAAATCTGCAACCTTAAAAGATTGCGCTGTGTACCCTATCATAGAGAACTTAATTACATCTCCCTCGTGGCCGGCAAAATTCATTTTATACCGACCAGCGCTGTCAGTAACAGTACCAACACTTTTACCAACTATTCCGATGTTAACATAGGGCAAAGGTTGCCTTGTTTTGGCATCCTTGACCACACCTTCAAAGCTTTGTGCAGAAGCAAATAAGCTTGTCAACAAAATTAGTGCAACAAAGTAACAATGTTTCATACTACTAAGATGCACTAATTGATAAAATAGTTACGCGCTTGCGTACATTTCTTCGCGTTGTTTTAGTACAGCTTCGCTATTAATATATTCGTCATAGGTCATCAATTTATCAATGACTCCGGCAGGTGTTAATTCGATAATTCGGTTGGCAACGGTTTCTACCAGCTCATGATCCCTTGAGGTTAAGATAATGTTGCCCCTAAAATCTTTCATGCCATTATTTAAAGCCGTTATTGATTCCAAATCAAGGTGGTTGGTTGGTTCATCAAGCATCAGCAAGTTGGCCGACTGCAGCATCATGCGGCTAAACATGCAGCGCATCTTTTCACCACCGCTCAATACGTTGCTTTTCTTTAACACCTCCTCACCGCTAAATAACATGCGGCCTAAAAACCCGCGGATAAATTGATCGTCTTTATCACCTGTGGAGTATTCACGTAACCAATCTATCAGGTTGTCGTTTTTGCCTGCAAAATATGCTGAGTTATCGATAGGTATATCTGCAGCGTTTACCGTAACACCCCATTTAAAGTTGCCTTTATAATCGGTATCTCGGCCGGTAAGTACATCATATAAAGCAGAAGTTGCCAAACTGTTTTGTGAGAGGATAGCCACCTTATCGCCTTTGTTGAGCATAAAGCTAATATTGCCGAACAGTACTTCGCCGTTAAGCGTTTTGGTGAGATTTTCTACCTGTAAAACCTGGTCGCCAATTTCGCGGCCCTGGTTGTTGAATATAATACCCGGATATTTACGGTTAGATGGCTTGATCTCGTCAAGATTGATCTTATCCAGCGCCTTTTTACGGCTGGTTGCCTGTTTAGATTTAGATGCATTGGCACTAAACCTGCGGATAAATTCCTGCAACTCTTTTACACGCTCTTCAGTTTTCTTGTTTTGATCACTGCGCTGTTTTAATGCCAGCTGGCTCGACTCGTACCAGAATGTGTAGTTACCGGTGTAAATGGTCATTTTAGCAAAGTCGATATCTACAACGTGCGTGCAAACAGTATCAAGGAAATGCCTGTCGTGCGATACCACTAAAACAATCGCTTCATAAGATGCCAGGAAATCTTCCAGCCAGCTAATGGTGTGGATATCCAAATCGTTGGTGGGCTCATCCAGTAACAAAATGTCAGGCTTACCGAACAGGGCTTGTGCTAACAATACCCTTACTTTTTGAGTGTTATCTAAATCCTTAACAAGGCTGTAATGAAACTCTTCTTTTATACCGAGATTGCTTAGCAAAGTAGCAGCGTTGCTCTCTGCGTTCCAACCATCCATTTCGGCAAAAAGGTTTTCCAGTTCACCGGCACGTTCGCCATCGGCATCGCTAAAATCTTCTTTAAGATAAATGGCGTCTTTTTCCTTCATAATGGCATACATTTCTTTGTAGCCCATCATAACGGTTTCTAACACGGTGAAATCATCAAAAGCATAATGGTTTTGACTTAATACCGCCATGCGCTCACCAGGGGTAAAACTTACCGAACCGCTGGTAGGGTCAATCTCGCCTGAAAGTATTTTTAAAAATGTGGATTTACCTGCGCCGTTAGCTCCGATAATGCCATAACAGTTACCGTGGCTAAACTTAAGGTTAACATCTTCAAATAAGGTGCGTTTGCCGTAACGTAGGGATAAATTAGATACCGTAATCATGCTGTACTTGTAATTTGGTGCAAAAATACGGTAAATACTTAATTTAAATAAGTGCGCCCGTTTTTTTCAATGGCAGATATTTTGCCGGGCAAGATTTCTACAACTTGCGGCGCTGACACAGGCTTTTATTCCTCAATTGTTTAACATAATCGCAACAAAGTTTTAACTTTTCCGTATTAAATAGATAATTATCGACCTGGAATAGAATTTGCCAAGTTCTATCAAATACCAATAAATAAACCAGTTACCTTAAATTATGTAAAGATGATAGTTACAATTGTTGTGTGTCTGTTTGTGATTAACGCTGTTATTATGGTTTACGACGTAAAAGTTAATAAAGACTTTTAATTGTAAGTTAGTAAAACGTTATTTAAACAGTTCTGCTAAATTTTGAGTTTCCTCTTCTACCAGTTTTTTCAGCGGGGCGGAAGCCAGCATTTTCATCAGCATACTAAGATCTGCTGTAATGGTAAATGTAGCCTGACAAGTGTTTTGTATCGGGGCAAGTTCCCACTTCAACTCCATATCGAACGGGGGCTTTTCTGCCGGAGTGATAATAATCTCCCTGTCAGTCATCCGGTGGCTTATCTTTAGTGCAAGCCTGGTGATGTTTTCTATATTGAAGGTTGCCACATCTGCAGTCGACTCCCAATCGGCAATATTATCGGGCATTAGCTGGCGGTGGTTGTTCATATCAGCTAAAAAGGCGTAAACATGCTCAATAGGCTTTTTTACTGTAACCGTACTTTCAAAAACACTCATAATAAAACTATTGTCCCCATGTTGATGGCTGATCGCGCCATTGTTTCAGCATTTGCACGTCGCCGTTAGTGATGTACTGGTGCTCTTCGGCATACTTAATAAGCGCATTATAATTCGACAGAGTGAAATAAGGACATTTTGCGTTCTTAAAATTTTCGGCAGCTACATCAAAACCGTAGCTAAAAATTGCGGCAAGGCCGGCAACGGTATACCCTGCATCGCGCAGCGCTTCAACGGCTTGCAGGCTGCTTTTGCCAGTAGAAATCAAATCTTCAATAACCACAACGCGTTTACCGGGTGAAATTTCGCCTTCAATTAAATTGCCGGTACCATGCTCTTTAGGTTTGGCACGTACGTAAATAAAAGGCAACCCCAATTCTTGCGCTACCAAAGCACCCTGCGGTATACCGGCGGTAGCAACACCTGCAATACAACCTACCGAACCAAACATTTCCTGTATCGCAGAAGTTAATTGCTGACGGATGTAAGTGCGTATGGTTGGGTGTGATAAGGTAACACGATTATCGCAGTAAATAGGCGATTTCCAGCCGGATGCCCAGGTAAAAGGATTATTAGGTTGTAATTTAATTGCTTTAATTTGCAGCAGAAATTCAGCTACTTGCTGTTCTGTCTCACTATTGGTAAACATGGCTCAAAAATACAGAATTTATATTAACGAAAAAGTGATTTTGCTTACCGCAAACCCACCAAAGGAAATAAACAAGTATCAAAAGATTGACAGTGAGTATTTTGATCTGAAAATTATATTCCCCTGGGTTGACAACCAGCGGGGGAAACTTTTTTACGTTGTTGTCGATGAGCCAAAAGCGTTTTTAAAAGAAATAACCAAAACCGCCAAACTTGTTGAAGCAGCCGGCGGCCTGGTGAAAAATGAGGCCGATAAATACCTTTTTATTTACCGGAACGACAGATGGGACCTGCCTAAAGGCAAGATCGAAAAAGACGAAAAAACCAAAGTAGCTGCAGTGCGTGAAGTAGAGGAGGAGTGCGGAATTAAGGTTGCCAACCTGGGCGAAAAGATTTGCAAAACCTACCATATGTATCACTGGAAGGGCAAAACCGTTTTGAAGAAAACGCACTGGTTTATCATGGGCCATAAGGGTAAAGGTAAGCTGATACCGCAACTAGAAGAGGGGATTACCGATGCCCGCTGGCTGGGTGCCGGACAAATTGAAATGATCATGCAAAACACATTTCCATCAATTGTGGATGTGCTGGAAAAAGCGGATCTGATTGCAGCCCGCGACACTGATATTGCCAATATTTGATTACAAATAAGGCAACGCCTCCTTCGGTATAAATTGCGCTACATCGCCATTGTAACGGATAATTTCACGTACAATGCTGGAGCTGATTGAGGAGTAGCCGGGCTTGCTCACAATAAAAATGCTTTCAATTTCGGGCTCAAGAGCGTGATTCATTTGAGCAATTGCTTTTTCGTATTCAAAATCAGATACGGTACGGATGCCACGGATCATATAATCGGCACCTATGCTTTTACAAAAATTAACCGTCAAACCTTCATAAGCTACCACATGAATCCTATCGTCATTTGCAAATACTGCGCGTAGCATATCCTCACGTTTGCCCACTGTTAGCAATCCTTGTTTGGTGCTATTTACTCCAATGCCTATGTAAACCTGATCGAACAGATCTACACTGCGCTTAACAATATCAACGTGGGCCTTGGTAACAGGATCAAATGAACCGGGGAAAAGCGCTATTTTCATAAACGGGATGTTATGCTACTATCAAAAGTAACGATTATCGTTTTAACCTAATAAATTATTCAACTGTGCGTATTGCAGCAACATAATGGTTTTCGCGTCTTTTATTTCTCCGGTGCTGATCATTTTGACAGCCGTTGTAAACGAAACTTCTAAAACTTCGATGTGTTCACTTTCATGAGCTAATCCGCCACCCTCACTAACTTTCATATCGTTGTTGTACTCGGCCACAAAAAAGTAAAGGATCTCGGTAACCGAACCCGGTGACATGTAAACCTCAAATATCTTTTGCACAGAAGAGATGCGGTACCCGGTTTCTTCTTCAGTTTCCTTACGGATACAATCTTCGGGGTTATCTTTATCCAGCAAGCCTGCACAGGCTTCAATTAAGTAGCCATCGGCATTGCCATTTAAATAAGTCGGCATCCTGAACTGGCGGGTAAGAATTACGTTTTGCTTTTCGCGGTTATACAAAAGGATGGTTGCGCCATTACCCCGATCATATGCTTCGCGATATTGCGTTTGCCATGTTCCATCTTTTTGCAATGCCTCATATATCACTTTTCGCAATGTGTACCAGTTGTCTGATAAAACTTCGGTCTTTACGTTTCTGATCTTATCATTCATGATTTATTCCCTGCAATTTAAAAAAAGAGAAAGAGGAGTGCCCATACTTACGCTGCTCTATAAATGCAGGATGATTGCTTAAGTTTTGCATAGACTGATGCTCTACTATTAGCATGCCGCCCGGTTTAAGGATATTTTTTTCGAACACGATCTTCGCTATCTCAGGGATGTTGTTCAGGTCATAAGGCGGATCGGCAAATATAAGGTCGTATTGCTCGGTTTCCATCGCCAGATATTTAAAAACATCAGCCTTAAAAGTTTCAATTTCTGTTAAACCATGTTGGCGTGCAACGTCTTTCAGGTAATGAACACAGTGGACGCTACGGTCGACTCCGGTAACTTTGTCGGCACCGCGAGATGCAAATTCCATTGCAATATTACCGGTGCCGCTAAACAGGTCAAGTACAGTGATGCCTTCAAATTCTATCTGGTTAAGCAGAATATTAAACAGGGCTTCCTTTGCCAGGTCGGTAGTAGGGCGTACAGGTAAAGTTTTTGGCGGGTTAAGCCTCAGGCCTTTTAGTCTTCCTCCGATGATACGCATAACAACAGGGCGGCAAGGGTTAATATTTTGTGCGGTTGGACGTCTTGAGGCAAGCTCAGCACTTCGGTGTAGTTCAACTTAACTTCGATAAAAAACTCTTTAAGGAACGTAAAACAACGGTCGGTATCGCTGATATCGCCGCTAAGCACTATGGTAGTTTCATCTGGCGTAAGTGCTAATTCATTCGCAGCAAAGGTGCAATAATAAGCCAGTTCTTCGTGATTTTTATAGGTAAAGGTGTTATAAAATCGAATCGACTCATTATTAAAATTTAGAATTTCAACCACGTCTTTAGTAAGGTTAACGTACAGGGTTTTATCGAGCGGATGATTATTAGCAACCGCTTTTATCCACCCTTTAGCGTTATAATTAATTACCGGATAATCAAAATCATTAAGGGTGCTACTCAAGTATTGGTTAATCTTGTAAACAACAACATTGGCATCATCCACCGGTTGAGCGTAAACATCCTCGTTATCCTGAACATCTAAGAAACGCGCAAGATCTGCAACACGATCCTTATCAAACAGGGCGGTTGGCACAAGCGTAAAACCGGTTGATGCCAGCCCAACTATAACCTGCCCGTAGTTAGCCGTAAGCACATCACGTAGATTCTGCGGGTTCTTCAGTTCTTCCAGCGGGAAATTTTCAGCCCATGCCAACAACTGTTTGTCAGCGCAAATAGCATAGTTGAAGGAGCCGGCATTAATTTGTAACAACAAATTGTAACTACTGGCCCGGGATAGGCTAAAGCTGTCGTGGGTAAATTGATGTTTTTGTTCGCTCATGCAGTTTAAACAAAAGTAATATTTTTTGAATTACTTAATTAACATACTTATAACCATTTTTGCATGTGCCCGCATCAGATCATATCAGCAGTTCGTTCCCGCATCAGCCTACGGCTCAGCAACAAGAGCTTTTTGGCAAACTTCATAAATTTTTGCTGAGCGATGATGGCGACGAGTGCTTCATTTTGCGCGGCTATGCGGGTACGGGTAAAACTACCATTGTAGCTGCACTGGTAAAGGCATTAGCCAATTACAATTTCAAATCGGTGTTGCTGGCACCTACAGGCCGTGCCGCCAAAGTGATTACTAATTACTCTGGCAAAAAGGCTTTTACAATACATAAACGTATTTACCGTAAAAAATCTGCAATTAACGTTGATGAAGCATTCGCAATATCCGACAATTTAAGCGCCAACACGCTTTTTATTGTTGACGAAGCCTCGATGGTGTCCGACGAGGCCGGCGGCTTTCATGGCAGCCTTTTAAATGACCTGGTAAATTACGTTTACAACACAAAAAACTGTAAGCTGATGTTGGTGGGCGATACCGCCCAGTTACCCCCGGTAGGTTCAGATGATAGCCCTGCGCTGGATGCCGGGCTAATGAAAGATCGTTTCGGCTTGGATATCCACGCCTATGAGTTAACAGATGTATTGCGCCAGCAAAAAGACTCAGGTATTCTATATAACGTGACTAACGTGCGGGATATCATCAGGCAGGGGCAGGAAACTATGCCGCAAATAATTACCAAGGGGTATAAAGATGTTTACCGCATGGGTAGCCAGCTATTGGAAGAAGGGCTTAACTATGCCTACAATAAGTATGGTTATGATGATACATTGATTATTTGCCGGAGCAATAAGAACGCGAATTTATATAACCGGCAAATTCGCGGTCGCATCCTGATGCGGGAAGAAGAACTTACCGGCGGCGACCAACTGATGGTGGTTCGCAACAATTACTTCTGGCTTCAGGATCAGGAGGAAGGTAGTACCGGATTTATTGCCAATGGCGATATATGCCGCATTCGCAAAGTGCGTAAAACCGAAGATATGTATGGCTTTAGGTTTGCTGATGTACAACTGGAGTTTATAGACTACGCCGAAGATCCCGTGCTGGATTGTAAGATACTGCTCGATACATTGTATTCAGAGTCGCCTGCACTTAAGCCCGAAGATCAGAAGCGCTTTTACCTGGAAGCGATGAAAGATTACGATCACATCCCCAATAAACGTGCAAAGCATAACGAACTAAAGCTTAACCCTTATTACAACGCTTTACAGGTAAAATTTGCATATGCTATAACCTGTCATAAAGCGCAGGGCGGCCAATGGGGCGCGGTGTTTATAGACCAGGGTTACCTTACTGATGAGATGGTGAATACCGATTTTTTGCGCTGGTTTTACACTGCCTGTACCCGTGCAACGCAGGAACTATATCTGGTAAATTTTAGTGATAAATTTTTCCCGGGAATGGTAAAGGAAGAATTTTAATATTTTCCGCTATTACATGTATTCCCGTTAATCAACCTTTGGCAATTCGATAGTGAATGTACTGCCTTTTCCTTCAACGCTACTCACACGGATAGTGCCGCTGTGGCCTTCAACAATGTCTTTTACTATACTTAAACCAATACCGGTCGATTGCTCACCGTTGAGCCCTGTACGGCCAGCGCCAGAGAAGCGTTCGAATAATTTGGAGATCATTTCTTGGGGGATACCCATACCATAATCTTTCACCTCGATCACCACTTTATTTTTTACAATATTCAGGTGCAGCTCAACCTTATCGCCGTCTTTACAAAATTTAAGTGCGTTACTTATCAGGTTATCAATCACCCTTGGGAATTTATCCGGGCTAATCAGCGAATATGCCGACATGGCGTTGCTCAAAAGCACTACGTTATCTTTACCGCCTTGTTGTACTTTCCAGGTATCGGCAATGCCCTGTAAAAATTTATTTAGCTCAGTGCGTTTCAGCTCCATACTGCCGGCACTCTCGTTGCGGGCGGCATCAAGCAGATCGTCGATAATGGTGCGGGCCTTAACGCACGATTCGCGCATCATATTTAAATTGTCTTGGGTATCTTCGTCAATATCTTCCATTTCCATCATCATGGCTAACGATTCTACCGCTGCGATAGGGTTTCTTAAGTCATGGGCAACGGTGCCTAAAACCTGATTTTTAAAAGTATTAGCCTTTTCTATCTCAACATTCTTTTGGCGGATCTCTACTATCTGCCCATAATAACTGGCCTTGTAAGAGAAAAAATATCGCGATGTTAAGTAGAAACAGCAGAGTAATATGACAGAAATCAGTTGGTTATGTGTCATTTCGGTAGGGCCTGCCTGCGCATGGAACAACATCATTGTAAATATCATTTCAATGCCGAACAAGAGCACAAGGGTTTCGTACCACTCAAAAATAAAAAGGAAGCTTACAATGCTCAATGCTATCAGGTAAAGCGTCAAAGCATTACTGGGGTCGGACGTAGCAATGAAACTGGAATACATACCACAGGTAATAAGGTACAAGCAAAATGCGAATACAAAAAGTGCCATTTCGGCTGTTGCTATTTTTGTTTTGCGTAATTGCTTTACTAACAGATGGCTCAGAAGATAAAATATGGGCGTGGAGGCAATAAAAATCCAATTAATAAAATTAAACTCCGGGAAGTTTTGGGCCTTGGTTAAACTTGATGGAAAAGCATAGTAAAGTATGCGGATAACCAGATTCAGTGTAAGAAATATGAAGCTGGCCGTACGTACACTCAACAGGTTTTGATAAGTGTAGTAATTACGAAAAGCATTGCTATACCGGGGCGCTAACTGCGTGAAAAAATGAGTTTCCAATGTTTAATGATTCGGGGGGACTCAAAATTATCAATTATTACTGTCGGTATCAAAAATATTATAATTCCTTACAGTTGTGCAAGAGTATTAACGGATTTTGACAAAATGACGGGTGCGACAATCTTTATATGCCATTTGTTCAGAAAATGATACCTGGCAAATGATTTGAGCAAGATTAAATACTATGAATTTTAACAACTTTACCATTAAAGCACAGGAGGCCGTTCAAAAGGCTTCTGAGATAGCAACCGGTAATCAACAACAAGCCATTGAAACAGCGCACTTATTGAAAGGGCTTTTACTGGTTGATGAAAATGTAATTACATACCTGTTAAAAAAACTCAACGTTAACCTTAACAGGTTAAATACTATACTTGATGAGCAGATTGCCTCTTTTCCTAAAGTAAGCGGCAGCAATGCCTATCTCTCATCTAACGTTAATTCTGCCTTGCAAAAAGCGCAAGCTTATTTAAAGGAATTTAAAGACGAATTTGTCTCGATAGAGCACATTTTGCTCGGGTTGCTTTCTTTAAGCGATAAAACATCCGGCGCGCTAAAAGATTTCGGCGTTAATGAGAAAGATCTCAAAAAAGCCATCGTAAGCCTAAGGGGTGACAATAAAGTAATCGATCAAAATGCAGAAGCTACATACAATGCGTTGAATAAGTATGCACGCAACTTAAACGAGTATGCCGAAAGCGGCAAACTTGATCCGGTAATCGGCCGTGATGAAGAAATCCGAAGGGTGATCCAGATCTTATCGCGCCGTACAAAAAACAACCCGATATTGGTAGGCGAGCCCGGTGTAGGTAAAACCGCTATTGCCGAAGGTATTGCGTTTCGTATTATTAAGGGCGACGTGCCTGAAAGCCTGAAAACGAAGACAGTTTACTCGCTGGATATGGGCGCACTGATAGCAGGCGCAAAATATAAGGGTGAATTTGAAGAGCGCTTAAAGGCTGTTATCAAAGAAGTGATCCAAAGCGATGGTGAGATCGTACTGTTTATAGACGAGATCCATACTTTGGTTGGTGCCGGCGGTGGCGAAGGTGCTATGGATGCTGCAAATATTTTGAAACCAGCCCTTGCCCGCGGCGAGTTGCGTGCTATAGGGGCAACTACGCTTAACGAATATCAAAAATATGTCGAAAAAGATAAAGCGCTGGAGCGCCGTTTCCAAAAGGTTATGGTAGATGAGCCGGATACGGCCGATGCAATATCTATACTCCGTGGCTTGAAGGAGCGTTATGAGGCACACCACAAAGTGCGCATTAAAGATGAGGCCATAATCGCTTCGGTAGAGATGTCACAGCGCTATATTTCAGACCGTTTCCTGCCCGATAAAGCTATCGATCTGATGGATGAAGCCGCTTCCAAACTTCGGTTGGAGATGGACTCTGTGCCTGAAGCAGTGGACGTGCTGGAGCGCAGCATTATGCAATTGGAGATCGAGCGCGAAGCCATCAAACGCGAAAAAGATGATGCAAAGGTTAAAGAATTAAGCGAAGAAATTGCTAACCTATCTGCCGAGCGCGATTCATTGCGGGCGCGATGGAAGGGTGAAAAAGACCTTGTAGATGGAATCAATCAAAAGGTTGAACACATTGAAAATTTAAAACTGGAAGCCGAACAGGCCGAACGTGCAGGTGATTATGGCAAGGTAGCAGAGTTACGTTACGGAACTATTGTTGAAGCACAGAACGAGGTGGAGAAATTGAAGGCTGCTTTGCTGGAAAACCAACAGGACAGCCGGATGCTGAAAGAAGAAGTTACTGCCGATGATATTGCCGGCGTAGTTAGCCGTTGGACAGGCATTCCGGTAAGTAAGATGATCCAGAGCGAGCGAGAAAAACTACTGAGCCTGGAAGATGAGTTGCATAAACGTGTGGCGGGGCAGGAGGAAGCGATTGAAGCTATAAGCGATGCAATCCGCCGCAGCCGTGCAGGTTTACAGGACAAACGCAAGCCTATCGGTTCATTTATATTTTTGGGCACAACGGGCGTTGGTAAAACCGAACTCGCTAAAGCCCTGGCCGAATATCTTTTCAATGATGAGAATTCGTTGGTAAGGATAGATATGAGTGAATATCAGGAACGTCACTCGGTGTCCAGGTTAATAGGGGCGCCTCCGGGGTATGTGGGTTATGATGAGGGCGGGCAATTAACCGAGGCTGTACGCCGTAAACCTTACAGCGTAGTGCTGCTGGATGAGATTGAGAAGGCACATCCGGATGTATTTAATATTTTGCTGCAAGTGCTGGACGATGGCCACCTTACCGATAATAAAGGCCGCGTGGTGAACTTTAAAAATACAATTATCATCATGACCTCGAACATCGGCTCTAATCTGATTCAGGAGAATTTCCAGGAATTACAGGACGATAATCGTGAAGAAGTGATTGCCAAGACCAAAAGCGACCTGTTTAACCTGTTAAGACAAACCATTAGGCCGGAGTTTTTGAACCGGATAGACGAGATCATCATGTTTACACCGTTAAGCCGCGATGAGATCACTGATATTGTTAAGCTGCAATTTAAGCAGGTACAAAATACCCTAGCTGAGATGGGCGTTACCATCGATGCATCAGACGAGGCACTGGATTGGCTGGCACAATTGGGCTACGATCCGCAGTTTGGCGCAAGGCCGTTAAAGCGGGTCATACAAAAGAAAATTTTGAACGAGTTATCCAAACAGATTCTGGCAGGCAAGGTGGATAGGGACAGTAAGATAAAGCTGGATATGTTTGACAATAACTTTGTGTTCATGAATTCGTGAGGGTGATAAGTGAGGATAGCCTATGGTGTGTGCTTACCACTCCATAGGCTTATTTTAAAAATCTAACTTTACATATGATAATAAAAGGAGCTGCCACAAAAGGCGGCTTTTTTTGTTTGTGTCAACAACTGTGAATAACTACATGTAACTTTTTTGTGAGGATTGATCGTATAATTTGAGAAACATAAACAAACACATTCTCACATTTTTATGAATTATTTTAACAAAATTAAACTGTCGGCACTTGTGCTGGCAGCGGCAGGTTCCTTGTTTACAAGCTGTCAGAAATCTGAAGGCGTTAAAGCGCCGGTTGCATCAGCGACTGTTGCAGGCAATTCGGTGCAGGTGCAGTCGGTGTCTTTAACACAGGGTTTCGAGGTTGGCAGTACCAGCCCAAAAACGGCTTACGACGTATCGCCGACAGGCTCGTCAAGTGGAGATAATGTAACGCTCTCCGGGAATTCATGGAACCTCTATGATGCACTTATCGGTAATCTTACCGCTGATATCAAGGCAGGATCATGGTCTGTTAGAATGCGTAATACCGGCAAAATTACCATGCTGTTTGATGTTACTACCGGCATCAGTACAATTACGCTTAAATCAGCCACCTACAGCGGCGATGCAGCCAGCACCTGGGGGCTTTTTTATTCAACCAATGGCGGTAGCAGCTGGACACAATCCGGCTCAGCAATTACCACAACCTCCGCGCTTACTTTAAAAACCTTCACCATTACTCAAACAGGTAATGTACGTATCGAGGTGCGCAAATTGAGCGGTGGCAGCAACCGGATCAATATTGACGATATAACTATAAACGATAATCCGGGGGGTACTATTCCACCGGGCGGCGGCTCAGTTATCACCGGAAAAAAATTTCTATTTGATGCCAGTCACCTGGAAAATGCGGGCAGCGCCGATTGGCAAATAGATGCCGACGGTACAGAAAGCGTGCCGATGTACACCGGCGGCACTACTACCGAAACCAAGGCGCAACGTTTCCCTACACCATCTTACACGGGCATTACAGCATCTACTCCTGAAAATTACTGGAAAGGCGCTATGTCTGCATGGGCGGTAGAATTGGTTAAAAAAGGTGAGTTGGTTGAAACTTTGCCCAATGGTACAGCGCTTACTTATGGCGATGCATCTAACGTGCAGGACCTAAGCAATTATGATGTGTTTGTAGTAGTAGAACCTAACCGCTTGTTTACCGCTGCAGAAAAAACAGCTATCATGAATTTTGTAGCCAACGGCGGTGGTTTAGTGATGATTGCAGACCATACGGCGGCAACAACCGCCGGTACCGATGCCAATGGCTATAATCCATCCGACAGGGATGGTGACGGTTACGATTCGCCGCGCGTTTGGAATGATTTAATGACAAACAACGGCATCAATAATAACAATCCATTTGGTTTCACCATCAACTATGTCGACATCAGCGAAGGCCCGTCTACAAACGTTTATGCCGGTACTGATGCCAATGCGGCTAAAGTGTTGAATGGTGCTGCTGGTGCAGCGCCTAAGCTGGCTTTTTATAACGGGTCGGTTGCTACATTAACACCTGCAACAAATGCTAACGTACAGGGTTTATTTTGGCGCAACAGCGTCTCTAACGGTGGCAATGCTGGTGTAATGGCCTTACTATCCACCTATGGCAGCGGCCGTATTTTCTTTGTAGGGGATAGCTCTCCATCAGACGACGGCACGGGTGACACAAACGATAATCTGTTCAATGGCTGGTCGGGCGATTCACCTTCGGGTTTCACATCGCATCCTGCTTTGCACCTGAATGGTGCGCTTTGGGCAGCTAAGGCACAATAAAAAATTTGATTAGTTTTCGTTTAATAAGTGTGTTGCGGCGGGCTAAAAGCCTGCCGCTTTTTATTTAACATGATTAGCGTTAGCTAAAACAACGCCATCGGTTAATGGTTTAATAGTTGATACCAGATCACAAAACAAAAAATTACTACCATGAAAAATTTTGAAACCTTAGTAGATGCTACTAACGATTTAACAAAAAGAGGATATTTTGCCAACCTAAGCCTGGAAGGCGACACCATAGATGACAAATCTCAGGACATCCACATGGGTGCCGATGATTTTGAAATCGATGAATTTTACCGTTTTGAGGGACAAAGTAACCCGGATGATGCGGCAATAGTTTACGGCATCAGTTCATCTAAATACAACCTGAAAGGTATTTTGGTAAATGCTTACGGTGCTTATGCTAACGATAGTTCATCTGCTATAAGTGCGAAACTGCACCATGGCCAGGTAAGCGATAACTTGCATGGCAGCGATAGGCCTACTGAGTAAGCTTAAAACCCGGAAGTTTAAAGCCGGAGGTTTATAGCTAAAAGAAACCAAACGCTAAAAAGTTAGAATTGAAATGAGCACTTAGCTTTTTTTAATTTTGACTTTTTACTTTTGAAGTAACGCTAAAATCTTTTTTCCTCTCGATTGTATGGCGGCACTGCCTCTGCGCATCATAAATTCGACCTGGTTGGCTAATTCATCATTTATCCAGTCGTAGCGGGTGCTTAAATTGTAAAGAGTATCTGCAGCAAAAACCTTTACAGCTACCTTTACTTTTGGATCAATCACCCAATCAAACAGTTGTTCAACGACCTCGTCCATTTCTATATTCTGAATAATATTTTTGATTGCCGCAGGTGCTTTTGGCTCGGTTAAACGGAACAGTATGCGGCTGTAATGCCTTTTGCAGCTTTCGTTAGTCACCTCTTTAACTCTGGCTGTGAGGTAGGGTATAGCGTCGGAATAATAAAGGACGTTTTCCAGTATCATGGTATCTAACAGCCAGGCCACTCTGAAGGCAATTTGCTTGTCGTGATGGAAGGTGAGATCGATGAGCTTTGTTAATTCAAATCCTTTTGTCTTTAAGATCGTGGCAAGGCGGTCAACAAAACCTTTATGCCGGTCGGTATTAAGGTAATGAATAATATCTTCAGTGGTAAATATTTTATCGGCAGGCATTAAAATAAGTTTATGAAAACTTTAATTTAAAACATCCGATTATCTATATAACTAATTTACAGTAATGGCAGTAAAACGTAAAGCAAAAACGGCCGGTAGAAAGTGGTCGGCAAAAGTAACTGAAACAAGTGACGCGCTCGACTTAAAGAATAAAGTTTTTAAATTAAAGGACCCTGAAAAGATAGCGGAATCTTTAAAACACTCAGCAGACGATAGCCACCGTCGTAAAGGTTCGCCCTTCCAAAGCGCAATGTCGATGCTGAATTTTTACATTAACCGCGCCGGCAAAAACCTAACAAAAACACAAAAGAAACCATTGGAGCGCGCAAAGAATAAACTCCGCAAATTGTACGGGCGGCCGCTAAAGTAGCGTCAGTAAATTGCAACGTTTAAATCCCCGGAACATCATTAGAGTAGATAACCGTTCCAACAATTATAACCTTTAAACAAAAACTATACATTTGCCTACCGTAAATTAATCGTAAATAGATGGTTAAATTCAACCGATTTAAATTAGACAATGGCTTAAAAGTTATTGTTCATGAAGATAATACAACCCCGATGGCAGTGCTCAACATACTATATGATGTTGGCGCACGTGATGAAAATCCCGACCAAACAGGTTTTGCGCATTTGTTTGAGCATTTAATGTTCGGTGGATCTGTGAACATCCCCAACTATGATGGCCCTTTACAGCGTGTAGGTGGCGAAAATAATGCGTTTACCAGTAACGATATTACCAACTATTACATCACCCTGCCATCTGCCAATTTGGAGACCGCCTTTTGGCTGGAAAGCGATAGAATGTTAAGCCTTGCATTCAGCGAAAAAAGCCTTGAGGTGCAGCGGAATGTGGTAATTGAGGAGTTTAAACAGCGCTACCTGAACCAGCCCTACGGCGATGTTTGGTTAAAGCTGCGCCCGCTGGTTTACAAAAATCATCCGTACCGCTGGGCTACCATAGGTAAAACTATAAAGCATATCGAGGATGCAAAAATCGAAGACGTAAAAGCTTTTTTCAAAAAACATTACAATCCGCAAAATGCAATTATGGTGGTGGGCGGCGATGTTAAAACAGAGGATGTTAAGGCGCTTGCCGAAAAATGGTTCGGCCAGATACCTGCAGGCGAAAAGTACAACCGTGATTTGCCGCAGGAAGAACCCCAGAAAGAAGGACGCCGCGAAACGGTGACTGCCAGGGTACCGCTGAACGATGTTTATATCGCTTTCCAAATGGAAGGGCGAATGGATGCCACTTACTATGCGATAGAACTGATGTCTGATATCTTGTCGCGTGGTAATTCATCGCGGTTATACAAAAGCCTCGTTAAAGACAAACAATTGTTCAGCGAGGTGCATGCTTATATAACCGGTAGTATGGATAAAGGCATGTTTATTTTAGAAGGTAAACCGCTTGATGGCGTAACCACCTCTGAAGCTGAGCAAGCGCTTTGGGCTGAACTGGACAAGCTAAAGACAGAAGATGTCCCTGCTGACGAACTTACAAAAGTGAAGAACAAAACCGAATCGACGATGGTTTTCTCAGAGATGTCTTTACTGGACAAGGCCATGAACCTTGCTTTTCATGAATTGATGGGCGATGCCGAAAGATTAAACCAGGAAACGGAAAAGTTTTTGGCAGTTACCGCGGCTCAGATCAGGGAGCAGGCTAATAAATTATTCCGGACGGAGAATTCGTCGACCTTAATTTACCTGGCTGAAAAAATTGAAACGCCTGCAGAGGTGATTAGCGAATAATGCATCTAATTAAATAATATGAGCATTTTAAACAGACAAACTCCGCCTCAGTTTAATGGGGTAGATAATATACAATTTATCCGCCCACAGCAATCAACGCTTGCAAACGGATGCAATGTTTTCACGTTCGACTCCGGCGACCAGGACTTAGTTCGCATAGAATTGATATTCAATAATTTGCGTTTTGACGCGGCAAAGCCACTATTAAATGTGGCTGTAAATACCATGCTTACTGATGGTACCACTAAACGTACAGCCGCGCAGATTGCCGACCGGATTGATTACTATGGTGCCTTCTTTCAGGTTGATTACAGCTATGACCTTTCGCAAGTAACACTATACAGTTTAACTAAACACCTTAAAACCACATTGGATGTGGTAAAAGATGTGCTTACCGATTCCATCTTCCCGGAAAAAGAACTGGAGACTTTTGTGCGCAACCAGCAGCAAAAATTGCAGGTAAGTATGCAAAAAAATGATTTTGTTGCACGCCGCATTTTCAATAAGGCCCTTTATGGTAACACTAATTATGGTTTAGCTGCCGAGCCCGATGATTTTAAATCGCTTACAAGGGCAGACTTGCTTGCGCATTTTAAAAAAATGTATCAGCCTGCCAACTGTACAATTATTATAGCAGGCAAGGCTGATCCGGAAATACTGTATGCGGTGAACAGCACATTTGAAGGTAGTTGGGGAGGGACTGCCACCCTTACAGATATCACACAACCCAAGCCGGAACCATCTGCAGAACGCTTTTTTTACCAGGAAAAACCTGATGCTTTACAATCAGCGATCCGCATAGGTACTCCATTCGTAAACCGTAATCATCCCGATTTTCCGGCGTTGCAGGTGCTCAACACTATTTTGGGCGGCTATTTTGGATCAAGGCTAATGGCCAACATCCGCGAGGATAAAGGTTATACCTATGGTATCGGGTCAGGTGTTACGTCGCTGAAAAATGCCGGTACATTCTTTATCGCTTCAGAGGTCGGGGCCGATGTTTGCAGATCAGCCGTTTCAGAGATTGAGAAAGAAATTAACCTCCTAAAGAATGAACTGGTAGCAGAAGAGGAACTTTCATTGGTGCGTAATTACATGCTGGGCTCGTTATTGGGTAGTTTGGAGAATGTCTTTTCGCATGCGGATAAATTTAAAAACCTGTATTTCGCCGGATTAGATTACGATTATTACGATCGTTACACCGACACGGTAAAAACTATCAAACCTGATCGAGTGCAGCAATTGGCACAACAGTATTGGAATTTCAACAATTTTTACAAGGTTATTGTAGGAAAATATTAACACATGCACAGATATTCAAACATGCGAATGTGCTGTCATATGCATGTTTGGATATCTGATTCATCAAACAAATGTCAAATCCAAATAAACCGGAATAATCTTCACGTTTGAACGAACGCTTATTTGCATATCTGCATATTGAAGCGTATCTTTGCCCGGCAAATAATAACTCCAAATACATTATTTGCTATGCAGTTAGACCCATATAAATTTGTCGCCGAAGGATTAACTTATGACGACGTGCTTTTACTCCCCGCTTACTCAGAAGTTTTACCGCGCGAAGTTAATACCAGCACTTATTTAACTAAAAACATCCGCTTAAACGTACCGATCATATCGGCAGCAATGGATACGGTTACCGAGGCTGATCTGGCTATTGCCATTGCGCAGGCTGGAGGTATTGGAATGCTGCATAAAAACATGACCATTCAGCAGCAAGCCGATGAGGTACGCAAGGTAAAACGGTCGGAAAGTGGCATGATCCAGGATCCGATAACATTGCTGGAAGATGCACTATTGTCTGATGCTATTAACATCATGCGGGAGTATAGCATCGGCGGTATACCCGTTATCGATGCCGAACATAAGCTGAAGGGAATTATCACTAACCGCGACCTGCGTTTCCAAAAGGACCTAAATATGCCGGTAAGCGAAGTAATGACCAAAACCAACCTGATCACCGCCCCGGAAGGCACCACACTAACCGAAGCCGCTGCGATATTACAGGGTAACAAGATTGAAAAGTTGCCCGTAGTGAACGATTATGGCACCCTTGTTGGCTTAATTACCTATAAGGACATTCAAAAAGTTAAGAACTTTCCAAACGCTTGTAAAGATCAGTACGGCCGCCTGCGTGTAGGTGCTGCAGTAGGTGTGGCTGCTGATAATATTGACCGTGTTAAAGCCCTTTATAACGCTGGTGTAGATGTAATTACGGTGGACACCGCCCATGGACACTCTAAGGGGGTTATCGATATGGTAAAGGCCGTTAAGGCTTTATACCCTGATCTGCAGGTTATTGCGGGTAATATTGCTACAGCTGATGCTGCTATTGCCTTGGCTGATGCAGGCGCTGATGCTGTCAAAGTGGGTATTGGCCCGGGTTCTATCTGTACCACGCGTATTATAGCGGGTGTGGGTGTACCTCAATTATATGCCGTTTATGAATGTGCTAAGGCGCTTGAAGGTCGCGGCATACCGGTTATTGCCGATGGTGGTATTAAACAAACAGGCGATATGGTAAAAGCGATTGCAGCGGGCGCAAGCACTATTATGGCAGGCTCGTTGTTTGCGGGGGTAGAGGAATCTCCGGGTGAGACTATCATTTACGAAGGCCGTAAATTTAAATCTTATCGTGGCATGGGTTCCATTGAAGCCATGGCTAAAGGATCTAAAGACCGGTATTTTCAGGACGAGACCGACGTAGTTACCAAGCTGGTTCCCGAAGGCATTGTGGGACGTGTTCCGTTTAAAGGCAATATGGCCGAAGTGGTGTACCAATACATTGGCGGCTTACGCGCAGGTATGCACTACTGCGGCGCCGCCACGATTGAAGATTTGCAGAAAGCAAAGTTTGTCCGCATCACAGCGGCCGGGATGCGCGAAAGCCATCCACACGATATTACGATTACGAAGGAAGCGCCAAATTACACAAGATAACTGTTGCCTTGCAATAAGTTATATAGCAGGTGGTTTAATTTTAAACCACCTGTTTTATTTTAATCAAATATGATACTCATCGATTTTTTAAACCGTCTCAAATACGAATACAGCACGATCGATCAGCTCGGGCCCGCAACCTATTACGCGCGTCTTTCTTCCATTTTTGTCCTGCTGGAACTTGATGGCACCCGTTTAGATGCCGAGTACGAACTTGGCTTAGAAAAGCTTTTGGATAAAATGGCTGATTTTAATGAAGACGATTTGGAAAATGGATTGGCCGAGGAAGAGATCAAAACACTGATCAATAAAGTGAAAATCGGCCTCGCTTTGATCATCAATACAATCGAGCAGGAGTAGTAACTTTTTATCTTTAGCTTTTTAAATACTTTTATGAAGGCTATATGTGTATTCTGCGGTGCTAATATTAGCGCCGATCCACTATTAAAATCGACAGTTGAGCAACTTGCGCAGGTAATGGTCGCAAAACACATTACCTTGATCTATGGTGGCGGTAAAGTAGGCGTAATGGGTGCACTGGCTGATGCTGTACTGAACAAGGGCGGTAAAGTCATCGGGGTTATTCCACAGTTTTTAATGGGTAAAAAGTTGGCCATACCGGGTTAGCTCAGCTGCACGTTGTTGATAATATGCATCAACGCAAGCAAATGATGAACGATCTGTGCGATGGCATAATTATGTTGCCTGGTGGTTTCGGCACGCTCGAAGAGTTTTTTGAAGTGCTCACCTGGTTACAGTTAGGCCTGCACAATCACCCGGTAGGTGTATTAAATGTGAACGGCTTTTACGATCATCTGTTAATGCAGATGGATGTGATGGTTGAGCAACGTTTTCTTAAACAAGCCAATCGCAACCTGGTATTAACATCTGCTGATGCTATTGAACTGGTCAATCTGATGGAAAATACAGACATAAAACCAGATGATGTCTGGTTCAGGGACAGGATCTAACTTAGCGCTTTGTCAAAGTATGTATCTACAATCATACTAATTACCTTCACAAAATATAATTAACTGAAATTAAAACCGCAGATGAAGAAACCTCGGTATTTTAGTAATTTATTTATTATGCATGCATAATAAACAATCTAATCCAGATTTATTTTCTTAAAATTACCTAACCGATTATTACTCCCTATGGATTTGGAATTCAATAAAAATGAGGATGTTAACAAACAACTCGTTTACGAATTTAACACAAAGCTTAAAAAGATATTTATAGGCGGCGGCGAAAAGGCTGCTGCTAAACAAAAGGAAAAGGGTAAAATGCTGGCGCGCGAGCGCATTGCCTACCTGCTGGACGAGGGTAAGCCCTGGTTAGAAGTTGGTGCATTTACCGCCGACGGCATGTATGCTGAGCATGGGGGCTGCCCAAGCGGTGGCGTAGTATGCGGTATAGGCTATATTAGCGGACGACAATGTGTAGTGGTTGCTAATGATGCAACTGTTAAGGCCGGTGCATGGTTCCCCATAACAGCTAAAAAAAATCTTCGTGCGCAAGAGATAGCCATGGAAAACCGCCTGCCTATCATTTACCTTGTAGATTCTGCCGGAGTGTATTTACCCTTGCAGGACGAGATCTTTCCTGATAAAGAGCATTTTGGTCGTATTTTTCGTAATAATGCGCAGATGAGCAGCATGGGTATCATTCAGATAGCAGCCATCATGGGCTCGTGCGTGGCCGGGGGGGCGTACCTGCCTATCATGAGCGACGAAGCGATGATTGTTGAGGGGACGGGCTCTGTATTTTTAGCAGGTTCTTACCTGGTAAAATCGGCCATTGGCGAAGATGTAGATAATGAGACTTTGGGCGGCGCAACTACCCAATGCGAGATTAGCGGCGTTACAGACTATAAACATCCTAATGATAAGGACTGCCTGGATTCGATCCGTAATATCATGAACAAAGTAGGTGACTATAATAAAGCCGGTTTCGACAGGATCAGACCATCAGTGCCTAAACTGAACGAAAAAGACATTTACGGTATTTTGCCGGATAGCCGTGAAAAGGCTTATGATATGTACGAGATCATCAAACGGCTGGTGGACGACTCGGAATTTGAGGAATATAAGGCGGGTTATGGTCAGTCCATTATTTGCGGCTTGGGCCGCATAGATGGCTGGGCGGTGGGCATAGTAGCCAATCAGCGCAAGGTGGTCAAATCAAAAAAAGGCGAAATGCAGTTTGGCGGGGTGATCTATTCAGATTCTGCCGATAAGGCTACCCGCTTTATTATGAATTGTAACCAAAAGAAAATTCCGCTGGTTTTTTTGCAGGATGTTACCGGTTTTATGGTAGGCAGCCGTAGCGAACATGGCGGCATCATTAAGGATGGCGCCAAGATGGTAAACGCGGTAGCAAATTCGGTAGTACCTAAATTTACCATCGTAATAGGAAACTCGTACGGCGCTGGTAACTATGCTATGTGCGGCAAGGCTTACGATCCGCGGTTGATATATGCCTGGCCATCAGCTAAAATAGCTGTAATGGGTGGCGCGCAGGCAGCCAAAGTACTGGTACAAATGCAGGCGGCAGGCTTAAAGGCCAAGGGTGAAGAAGTTGATGACGCTAAGGAAGTGGAACTACTTAAACAAACAACAGATCGCTACAACGAACAGACAACGCCTTATTATGCAGCCGCAAGACTTTGGGTAGATGGCATCATCGACCCACTTGATACCCGCAAGGTTATTTCAATGGGTATAGAAGCCGCTAATCATGCCCCCATAGAAAAGCCATTTAACGTTGGAATTATACAGACTTAAGTATTACTAATAGATTATCCACCTCTAGGTCACGACTGAACATAGGCTATAACGAACATTTGCTATGCCCTTAGCTGTTAGATTAACCCTGCATAACGCTCAAGATAAATTCAATTGCCGCTGGCGAATGTAATAGATCCGTATTTTGCAGCGTTTGCTTAGCTATCTCTGACGCTCTTACCCTCATCTGAATTTCGTAACTTTCAATGGCGGTTGGCATATCCTGGCCATCATTTAACAAACATTGGCTAAGTTCCAGCGCGTCCAGCATAGCCATATTTACGCCTTCGCCGGCAAAAGGCGGCATCAGGTGGGCGGCATCTCCCAGTATTGTCAAGTTTGGTTGCGCTTTCCAGGTTTGATCAGGCGGCATACAATAAAGGGGGCGCGGTATGAACGGCCCATGCGCATTCTCAAATAATTCAAGCCAAATATTATCCCAGTTGCTGTAAGATTGCTTAAACCAGTTAGAAACCTGTATTTTTTTACTAAAGTCAATATTTGATTGGTCAACCCAATTATAAGAACATTTGAAGCTGGTGTAAAAGACCAGGCTGCCGTCACCTTTCGAGCTTACAATCAAACTTTTGCAATCACCAAATGCAAAGATCTTACCCCCGTTTAAAATTTTGTGAATCTGCGGACTTTGTGTTTTTGAACAATTTATGGCTCCTTCAATTGCTGTTACTCCCGAGTAAAAGGGCTTGATCGATGTAAGGTATGGTCGGATTTTTGAATTTGCACCGTCTGCCGCTACAACCAAATCAGCGTATGCAGACAAACCGTTTTTAAAGTTAAGTTGCCAGCCGCCAATAGATGGTGTCATATTAACAAATTGACTGTCCCAAACTACCGTATCCGGCGATAAAGACTGAAGTAAAATATGCTGCAACGGCCCGCGGTCAATTTCTGGCCTTGAGCGGTCGTTTTGGCCGCCTGAGTGGTCATCAAATACTACTCGGCCATCTTTGTCGGCAATGCGCAACTGGTCGGCACCGGGGCGGTAATTCGCGTTAAACGGATCCATCAGGCCAGCCTCTTTTAAAGCCAACAAGCCCGCTTCGTCATGCAAGTCGAGCGAAGCACCTTGCGGCCTGGCATCTTTATGCGCATTGCGTTCATAAACTGTTACATCGGCACCATTCATTTGCAAGAGGCGAGCGAGGGTTAAACCGCCCGGGCCGCCGCCAACAATCGCTATTTTCTTATCTTTCAGGAGTTTCATTTTATATGTTTCTAATCAGTTAGACGATTGAACAGCGCGAATCTTTCAATTAAAGTGAAACAATATTGCACGAAAGCAGGAGCAATCGACTTAAAATTTCTACCTTCCAAACATGAAATATCTGTTATTACTTATTGTTACACTGTTCACATTATTTGCTTATGCGCAGAACGCACAAAAAATCCACCGGAAAGCCATTTTGGTTGATACTCATAATGATGCGATATCTAATCAACTTATAACTAAAGCTGATTTGGGTAAACTGCAAACCGAAGGTAATTTTGACCTGATCCGAGCTAAGCAGGCAGGGTTGGATGTACAGGTGTTCTCTATCTGGTGCGGCGACCAATATGGCAACGGTACTGCTTATAAATTTGCCAACCGCGAGATCGACTCGCTGGACGCGCTCATTAAACGCAATCCTGATAAAATTGCGTTAGTGCGTAATGCGAAGGATCTGAAAAAGATTGTGAAAGAAGAAAAGCTGGCCGCCATGATAGGGGTTGAAGGCGGCCACATGATTGAAGACAGGCTCGATTATATCGACAGCCTGCACAAACGCGGAATGAGTTACCTTACACTTACCTGGAATAATAGCACATCCTGGGCATCGTCAGCCCGTGATGAAACACTGCATCCCGACAGGCTGTCCCGGCCCGGCTTAACGGCATTTGGCAAACAGGTAGTAAAACGGCTTAACGATCTGGGGGTTATGATAGACCTTTCGCATCCTGGCGAAAAGACTTTTTATGATGTAATGGCCCAAACCACCAAACCTGTTATTGCATCGCACAGTTGCGCCTATGCTTTAGCGCCGCATCGCCGTAACCTCAAAGACGATCAGCTTAAGGCGATAGCCAAAAACAACGGCGTGGTGTTTGTAAATTTTTATAGCGGGTTTATTGATACTGCTTATGAGGGTAAGCACACTAAATTTATGGCTAGATACAAGCCACAATTTGATTCGCTTCGTGTGATTTATAATGACTACGATCTGGCCAGCATTCGTTTAAACGCAATTTATAAAACGGAGGCCGACCAGTTGCGTCCCCCGCTAAGCGTGCTTATTAAACATATTGATTACATGGTTAAGTTAATGGGGCCGGACCATGTAGGTATCGGATCGGATTTCGACGGTGCGGAATCGTATCCCTTAGGTTTAGACAGCGTAAACGATTATTACAAGATTACCGAAGGATTGTTGAGGCTTAATTACAGCAAAAAGGATGTCGAAAAGATCTTGGGCGGTAACTTTATCCGGGTTTTGAAAGCTAATGTGGGTAAGTAGTTAACGTTGATAAGTTTTACGGATAGTTGACTATCCGATTTTTTCTTTTTGTTAAATTCGCATCATAAAAATATAATAAATGTCACAAGATACTGAACACGTTAAATGCTTAATTATAGGTTCGGGCCCGGCCGGTTATACAGCTGCGATCTATGCTTCGCGCGCTGATCTTAAACCTGTTATGTACACAGGTATGCTTGCCGGCGGGCAGCTTACTCAAACTACTGATGTTGAGAACTTTCCGGGTTATCCAGATGGTATCATGGGGCCGGAGATGATGGAAGACTTCCGCAAACAGGCCGAGCGTTTGGGTACTGATATCCGCTTTGGCTACGTAAGTTCTGTTGATTTCTCTTCCCTTCCGCATAAGGTAGTTGTGGATGAAAGCAGAACCATCCTTGCTGATACGGTGATCATATCTACCGGTGCATCGGCTAAATGGTTAGGCCTGGAGTCTGAGCAAAAATATAGCGGTTTCGGTGTTTCGGCCTGTGCTGTATGCGATGGTTTTTTCTTTAAGGGACAGGACGTAGCAATAGTTGGCGCCGGCGATACTGCTGCTGAAGAAGCAACTTATCTGGCTAAAATGTGCCGCAAAGTTTATATGATTGTTCGCCGTGACGAGTTCCGTGCATCAAGAGCTATGGTGCACCGTGTGTTGAATACTTCCAATATTGAAGTGCTTTACAATACCGAGACTATTGAAATAATGGGCGACGGGCAAAGTGTAAACGCTGTTAAAGTTTGTGACACTCAAACTCAGGAAAATACAATTTTGGATGTTACCGGCTTTTTTGTGGCTATTGGCCATAAACCGAATACAGAAATATTTCGCGGTGCTATCAATATGGACGAAACCGGTTACATTATCACCCGTCCGGGATCAACAGAAACTAATATCGAAGGCGTCTTTTGCTGCGGCGATGCCCAGGATCATATTTACCGCCAGGCAGTTACCGCTGCAGGTACAGGGTGTATGGCTGCCATAGACGCCGAGCGGTACCTTGCTGCTAAGGAACACGTAGTTACAGCCTGACCTATTGATTGTGTAGGTATCTGCCAGATTTGGCGCTTGTCAACCGATTCAGTAGAACAAACCAGATATTTAAAGCCGGTTTTCGTTATGAAAACCGGCTTTTTTTTTGAACCTTTTTTAATATTTAGCGGAGGAAAGATCCACCTTTTTTAAAATTATGCTAAATTCACAACCTCATTATAACCTGGTTAAATTCCTGCTATGAATAAAAAGATCCTCGCCTTAATTTTTAGTGCATTTACATTTTCCGCTGTTTTTACAAACGGTCAGGACATCGACCCTAACTTGGGAATTATCCCGGCACCGGTATCCGTTAAAAAAGCAGTGGGCGAATTTATACTAAGCCAGGAAACGGTAGTACAGGCAGATACCCCAGGTAATAAGGCGGTTCAGTTCTTTTCATCATTTTTGGCCAATAATATGGCGTACAACAAGCAGGTGGCTTTAAGAAATGCCCGCGTAAGTACTACGTCTATATATTTTACATCAACAGGTGCCGAAAATTTGCCGGCCGATGGTTACCGCTTAACTATTACGCCACAACAAATTACCGTAATAGGAAGGGGCGCAGGTTTATTTTACGGCATTCAGACCCTTATCCAACTTATGCCATTAGAACGTGGTGCCACAGCTAAAATTCCGGCTGCGACGATTGAAGATTACCCGCGTTTTGGTTACCGTGGTATGATGCTCGATGTTTGCCGTCACTTTTTCTCGGTAGAATTTGTGAAGCGATATATAGACCTGATGGCAAGCTATAAACTCAACACTTTTCACTGGCATTTAACTGATGATCAGGGTTGGCGCATCGAAATCAAAAAGTATCCGAGACTAACGTCCATAGGTAGCCGGCGCGCGCAAAGTGTTATTGGTAACTACCGCGACCGCCAGCCACTACAGTACGATGGCGTACCTGTTACCGGTTACTACACTCAGGAGCAGATCAAAGATGTGATCAAATACGCAGCAGACCGTTACGTTACAATTGTACCGGAAATTGAAATGCCAGGCCACGCATTAGCTGCATTAACCGCGTACCCTGAATTGAGCTGCGACCCCAGCCAGAAATATGAATTGGCCGAAAAATGGGGCGTATTCAACAACATATTTTGTCCGTCAGAAAAAACATTTAGCTTTTTGCAGGATGTATTAACAGAGGTAATAGACCTTTTTCCAAGTAAATACATTCACATTGGAGGCGACGAGGCACCTAAGGACATTTGGAAACAATCAAAGTTTTGCCAGGACCTGATCAAACGCCTTAAGTTAAAAGATGAGCATGGACTGCAAAGCTATTTCGTTCAACGAATGGAGAAATTTGTTAACAGTAAGGGCCGTAGCATTATCGGTTGGGATGAGATATTGGAAGGCGGCCTTGCGCCTAACGCGACAGTGATGAGCTGGAGGGGTGAAGAAGGTGGTATAGAAGCCGCCAAGCAAAACCATGATGTGATCATGACCCCAAGCAGCCAGGCGTTGTACTTTGACCACGCCCAGGGAAAGATCAACCAGGAGCCAGTAGGTATTGGTGGCAATGCACCTATTCAAAAAACGTATGCCTATAACCCTACGCCGGCCGCTTTAACACCTGCGCAACAAAAACATATTAAAGGGGTGCAGGCTAACCTTTGGACAGAGTATATCACTACCGAAACCAAGGTAGAATACATGATATTGCCCCGTATGCTGGCTTTATCTGAAGTTGCCTGGACACCGCTTGCTAATAAAAACTATAAGGATTTTTCAGAAATACGTCTTCCGCAGCATTTAGCCTGGCTGGATAAAACCGGTTACAACTTTCGCGTGCCGGCGGCTATCGGTGCTACAGATACAGTGATGATCGGGTCAAGTATGAGTGTAAATTTAAAATCTCCAGTTAAGGGGGCAAAAATTTATTATACAATTGACGGTTATACGCCACGCGAAACGGAGTTACTTTACACAATCCCGATGACCTATCCTGTTCCACTTAACGAATACCGCGATCTTAAAACTATAGTAATTACTCCGTCTGGGAAACGCAGTGTTATCACAGCTGCCAAAGTATTTAATAAAGCACCGATGCCTCCCGTTGCATACACAGGTACAACGCCTGGTTTAAAATATCAGGTATCTGCGGGTACCTATGTTAATACTACCCAAATCAATCCTGCAGCGGTTATAGATACAGGTGTTGCAAAAAGCTTTAGCACGGCGCTAAGTGCATTTAAAAAAGCGTTCAACAAATATGGCGTGGTGTTCACCGGTTATCTACGGGTGGATGTAGATGGTAATTACGGTTTTTCTACAGCATCTTCAAATGGATCGATCCTGATGATAGATGATGTAACAATAGTTGATAATGATGGCCGTACAGGACCTGTTGAACAAAATGGCGTGGTCCCTTTGCTCCGAGGAGTCCATAAAATTACGATTAAGTATGTTGATGCCAATTCGTCGGGCAGCGGGTTGCGCGTTTACATGACAATTCCCGGCAAGCCCAAAGGCGAAGTGTCTCCCGATATGCTTTATAATTAATCAATCAATTGATAAATGAACTTAAAATATTATTTTCTATTATCAACTGCATGCATCGTTTTGGCAAGCTGCAGCAATGGCGATAAAAATCCTGCTACTGCATCTTCGCCAGTTGCCGCTAAGGCAGCGTTGATGCAGCCGTTTCGTTTCCATAAAGCTATAGAGGTGTCGCCCGGGCAAACTTACGATGTAGTAAGTTGGGGCAGAGGCTCACTGGCCGTAGGTTCATTTGCCATTTTGCATTCCGATTCGGCCGGAATGAAATACACCACTACTACGGGCAATCTTGACGGTACCATTACCGATGTTTATAACGCAGACATGGATACTGATGGTAACCCGGAAATTCTTATTCAGTCAAAAGGCAAGGATACCGTAAACTATGCGAAGGTTTATGCTTTTGAATTCAACGATAATGATGCCAACAAACTCGATTTTCCTAAATTGACAAACTCGCAGCGTAAAGGCTATCGTGGCGAAGACAACTTCTATATCCGTGAAGGCAAACTTGTACGCGAGTTTCCAATCTACGAAAGTAATGACAGCGCAGCCAAACCGACTGGTGCCAGGCGACAACTGGAATACAGCTTACGCAGCAACAGTTTTTCGGTAAAGCAGTTGAGCAAAGACTCTATTGCACATAGCAGTAATAAAGCCGTTGTAGCAACGGCGCCAAAGCAGGAAAAGAAAGTAACATCGTCAACAAAAAGACGGAAACAATCCGAACCGAAAAGGAAAAAACGCCGACATAGACGATAGTGAAAATCAGCTTGTCTGCCCGGTTAACAGCGCAGTCATTTCCTTCGCGTTATCGATAGCATACGTTTCTACATCATTATTAAAATAAAACCATGCATCGCGGGTTTTAGGATGTTGCTTCACTTCATTAACTATTTTTTTCAGGAAGTTGGTTGTATAACGCGACCGGTACAGATCCGGTATGCCGTGAAACCGGTAATACACTAACTTTGTGTTTTGTATAACTGCATCTGGTAATAAGGGGTGGCTCATCCCGCAAAACGTCACGTTGTGATCCGTAAGTTTTTGGAAGATCTCGTCGTTCCACCAACTTGTATGCCTTGGCTCTAATACGTTGTTGAAAGCGGGGTTCAAAGCATTCAATATCTTTGCTAATTTCTCATCGGTATAATTATAATTTGGCGGCAGTTGGAACAATACCGGCCCAAGCTTATCCTGTAACCCGTCATTTAACGTTTGATAAAAGCTGGTAAGCATTTGTGTTGTATTGTTAAACTTTTTGAAATGCGTTATGGCCCTTGGTGCCTTAACTGCAAATCTGAAATCCGGCGGGCTGCTATTATACCAATTTTGAAGGAATGACAACTGAGGGAACCGATAAAAAGTTACATTAAGTTCCAGCGTGCTAAAGTGCCTGCAATAGTAATCAAACCATTTAGTCATAGGCAACTTATCGGGGTAAAACGTACCACGCCAGTGTTTATAATGAAACCCAGAACAACCAACATGCGACTCCATAAAGAATAAAAGCAATGGAGTGAATTTTGTTTTCAAAACTATCCGGTATCTATCAGTTCAGCCGGATAATCTGCGCTTAAATTTGCAAATTTGTTAAATGCACTTTTTGTATCCAGCTTTTTTATTCGCGTTGCTTACACTAGCTATCCCTGTGATCGTGCACCTTTTTAATTTCAGGCGACATAAAAAAGTGCTGTTTAGCAATGTACAGTTCTTAAAAGAGGTACAGGAGCAACAATCCAGCCGCCGCAATATCAAAGAGCGGTTAATTTTGGCTTGCCGGTTATTGGCCCTATTTTTTTTGGTGCTTGCATTTACAAGGCCCTTTGTCCCCGGGCAAAACGAAGCGAATGCAGGAAGGCAGCAATTGGTAAGCATCTTTATAGATAATTCCTACTCAATGCAAACGCTCAACCGCGAGGGCAGCCTCCTGGACCAAGCTAAACAAAAAGCAAAGCAAATAGCCGCAGCATATTCTATAAATGACCGGTTTCAGCTTCTTACACAAGATTTTGAGGGTAAGCACCAACGGTTGCTTAGCCGGGATGAATTTAACGATGCTGTTGACGCAGTTAAGATAAGCCCGCAAAGCAGGAAAATAGGAGAAGTGATTGCCCGTCAGCAGAGTTTACTCAATATGCATTCCGCAAACTCTAAAGAAAGTTACATCCTGTCGGATTTTCAAACTAATATCGCTGGGGAAACTTCCTATAAAATTGTCGATAACGGTATTGTCAACATGGTTCAGCTTAAGGCCAACGCGTTGCCAAATGTGGCAATTGACTCGGTTTGGTTGCTTAACGCGACCCATCGCCCCGGAGAGACTGAAAAGCTGATTGTCCGTTTGCATAATTACGCTACAAAGATGGCCAATAGAATTCCGTTGAAATTATTGATAAATGGAGTGCAAAAATCTATTGGCAGTTTTACCGTTAAAGCCCGTTCGGTACAAACAGATACCTTAACTTTTTCGGGATTACAACCGGGATGGCAGCGCGCCGAGATTCAGTTGCAGGATAATCCGGTAACGTTTGATAATTCGTTTTACTTCACCTTTAACGTTATTAAAGCGTTGCCAGTATTGCTGGTAGACGGCGGAGTACCCAACAGATATCTGAATTTAGTTTTCGCGTCCGATCCATTTTTTACCATCAAAAGGGTGCAGGACGGTAATTTAGACTATGGGGCGCTAAACACTTATCCACTGGTGATTTTAAGTGATATCCGTTTTGTCTCGGTAGGGTTGGCACAACAATTAAAAAACTATGTGATTAAAGGCGGCACGCTGATGATTTTCCCTGCGGTCGATGTCGATCTGGCCAGTTATCGGGCATTGCTGCAATCCCTGGGTTCATCATATTTTGATAAAACGGTAACTGAAGCCACACGGATTTCTACCATAAACTTGCAGGATGCAGTATTTAAAAACATGTTCGAGAGCGTTCCGTCAAATCCGGACCTGCCGGGCATTAAAAAATTTTATTCCCTGAACCCTGGGGTGCAGACTGGCACATATTTAATGCGGTTGGCAACAGGCCAGGGTATTTTAGAAAGATATCGTTACAAAAAAGGGAACATTTATGTAAGCGGATTGCCGCTTGACGAAACCTTTAGCAATCTTCCCGTGCATGCGCTTTTTGTACCCCTAATGTTCCGGATAGCAATTTTAAGCGGGCACGATCAACCCTTATTTTATACACTAGGTGCTAACCAGGTAATAGAAACTGTAAATGTTCAATCAGCAGAAAAACAATTGCTCAAATTAGTAAAAAGGGAGCAAAGTATCATTCCTGATGTGCAGCAGCAGGATGGAAGCACCAAGCTTCTCCTGCCAGATCAACTAATGGAAACCGGTATATATGAGCTCAGAAAACAGGATAGTGTTGCCGCTATCATGGCCTTTAATGACAACCGAAGTGAATCTGATCTGAGTTATTTCACCGATACTGAAATAGCCAGACTTATTGATAAGAAAGGCAACTTTATTGATGGTAACAAGTTCAACGCGGCAAATATTACTGCCGGCGCAAATTCGGGTCTGCAATTATGGAAACTTTGTATAATTTTGGCGTTGGTATTCCTGGCTGCCGAAACAATGCTCATCAGGTTTTACAAAACCCACAAAAGCAGCGCTACGCAACCGGGTTATAACACATAACCCACCTTATATAGCGATAATGAATTTGCTTATCAAATCCGCCACTGTTATTGATCCCGCCTCGCCATTTAATAACCAGGTAACTGATATTCATATAAAAGATGGATTAATTACTCAAATGGGCCAGCTTAACTTAGATGATGCCGAATTGATTGATGCAAATGGCAGCTATCTGGCTCCCGGATTTTTTGATTTAAATTGTAACATCGGCGAACTTGGGTTAGAAACCAAGGAAGATCTGCAAACGGGTACAGCTGCTGCTGCTGCTGGGGGTTTTACCGGTCTTGCACTGGCGCCCAATAGTTATCCTCCTGTACACTCAAAGGCAGAAGTGGAGTACCTGCTAAATCGGGCAAGTAATAATTTAGTTGATATTTATCCTTTGGGAACTATATCTCACAACCGCGAAGGTAAGGATATGGCCGAAATGTACGATATGTATAAAAGCGGCGCCAGGGCATTTACAGATGGAAACCGCCCGGTGCAAGATGCAGGCTTGATGGAACGTGCCATGCTGTATGTACAGGGCTTTGGCGCGAAAGTGATTTCATATCCCGAAGATACTTCGATAGCCGGCAAGGCAAAGATGCACGAGGGTGTGGTGAGCACAATGCTGGGTATGAAGGGGATACCTTCACTTGCAGAGGAATTGATGATAGCACGCGACCTTTATTTAGCGGAGGACACCGGGTCCGAGATCCACTTTACCACTATATCTACAGAACGATCGGTGGAATTAATCCGCGAAGCTAAGCGCAAAGGGCTTAAGGTTACCTGTGACGTAGCGGCCCATAATCTGGTACTTACTGACGAAGCCTTAAGTGGGTTTGACAGTTTGTATAAAGTTAAGCCACCATTGCGCACCCGCAGCGATGTGGACGCTTTAATAGCCGGTCTTAAAGACGGCACCATCGACGCAATAGTATCACAGCACACACCGCATGAAATTGAATTTAAAGATGTAGAGTTTGAAGTTGCGGAGTATGGCATAACAGGGCTGCAAACCGCATTCTCTTTGGCAATCAATGCAGGCCTACCAGTTGAGCTTGTTGTAGAAAAGTTGGCGATAAACCCACGTCAAATATTGAATATCTCGTTGCCAAAAATCGCCGAAGGGCAAAAAGCAAATGTAGTTTTGCTGGAGGCCGGCGCACGCTGGGAATATACCCGCAGCAACAATCGTTCTAAAAGTTACAATTCCCCATTTATCGGCCAGAACTTAACAGGCAAAGTGTTGTTAACTGTTAACAACAATCAACTATCTAAATTTTAAATAAAACATCATGACTGACCCAAAAGTATCTTCAGCAATTACCCGATCGCTGCAATCTTTCTCTCAATACGGTGATTACGACGCAACCGCCATTAACTCCAAATTCGACGAAGTTTTCTCCTCCGACGACGATTTTTTAACCAAAGTTGACCTGCTTGACGCAATTTTTGACGAGAACCCCCAAGTTGATGAATTACGCGAAGTGTTCTTCGACTTATTAATGATTAACTTTTTCAGCGAAGATGTTAAAAAATTAGAGGACGACTACCTGGAAACCCCTGAATGGGAAGCTATTGAAGAAGATACTATCGATCGCGGTACCGAACTATTGAACGTATTACTTTACCTGAACGAATGCCAGGATGAAGACATTGAACCGGAACTTGAAGACTTTTTAAAAGAGTTTTTATTGGTCGATGAGGACGAGTTTCAGGACGAATACCGTATTTATGAACCCGTTATTACCAACCAGATTCTGATTGAAAGCCCTGTAAGCGAAATCCGCAAAGTAGCCGAAAAGGTTGACGAGGAATCGGAACTCCGAGAATTATTTTATCCTATTATGTGTTTTTTCCAAAACCCGGATCCTGGCCAGGACGACAAGACTACCATTGCCGATAGCGCGGTAAATAAATCATTTGATATGGCGGTATTAGAAATATTGGTTAGCTTTAACTGATATATACTATAACCTTAACTTTTAAAACAATGGAAACGCTTGCGGTTAATCCTACCAAAATTGCTACTAAATGGGCATTTATTTACCTTTTAGTTTCAATAGTAATTACTTACGCTTTTGAATTTTTGAGCATTGATCAAAACTCACCGGCAAAATACATTAGCTACATACCTTTTATCGCATTTTGTTTTCTTGCGCAAAAAGAGTTGAGAGATCAGTCAGGTGGCTACATGTCCTTTGGACAGGGTTTTTCTGTAGGCTTCCGTTTCGGCCTTTTTTCAGGTTTACTATTAGCCGTTTTCGTATTCATTTACCTTAAGTTTTTAAGCCCGGATATGTTGGTGAAATCAATTGAACAGCAGCAAGTGGCCTTATCAGAACAAGGAATGTCTCAGGATCAGATAGACAAGGCCATGGACATGGGTACAAAGTACGGTGCCATATTTGGTGCAGTAGCAACGGCTATCGGCTCTTTGATTTTAGGGTGTATAATAGCTTTAATTGGCGCAGCGATTTTCAAAAAAGAGCGTACTGCTTATGATATTATTGAATCTGCGCAAGACCCAACTATTTAAGCGTTTCATAATAAAAGTAAAAGGCCATTCAAACTGAATGGCCTTTTACTTTTATTGATTCTGAGAACAATATAGATATCTCATCTGAGCTTAATAGGGTGTTTGGAATGAGACTATTTGCGACTTTGACATTGTGCTAAATCTGATGTCGACGGCACATAATTTATAAAGTATATATTTGTGACCTGTTTGGACACCAAAAAAAATGCCTGATCAAGTTTTATTACCCACATTCAATTCGCTAACATCAAATAACGTAAAAATTGCCATTATAGGACTAGGATACGTTGGCTTACCCCTTGCTGTTGAATTTTCTAAAGTTTTCCCCGTAGTAGGGTTCGATAAAAAGCAGGCACGTGTAGATGAATTAAACGCCGGTGTGGATCGTACCTTAGAGATTGCAAGCGACGAACTTAAGCTTGTAAAACGACATTCAGGCAGTAGTAATGGGCTGTTGGTAACAACCTCTGAGCAGGAACTTAAATCCTGTAATGTCTTTATCGTATCTGTACCTACACCAACCGACAAGCATAACAGGCCGGATATGGAAATGTTGAAAAAGGCATGTAGCACGGTTGGATCAGTGTTATCAAAAGGGGATATTTTTATTTTAGAATCCACAGTCTACCCTGGAGTGACCGAGGAAATTTGCGTTGCGATCATCGAAACTATATCGGGTTTAAAACTGAACGAAGATTTTTATGCGGGTTATTCGCCTGAACGGATCAACCCTGGTGATAAAGTGCATACACTAACCAATATTCTAAAGGTTACTTCAGGCTCAACCCTACAAGCTGCAGATTTTATAGACGCGTTGTACGGTACTATCATTAAAGCCGGAACCCACAAAGCGCCTACTATTAAAGTGGCGGAAGCATGCAAGGTTATTGAAAACTCGCAGCGTGATATAAATATCGCCTTCGTGAACGAGCTTTCAAAGATATTTAATCTGATGGGGATTGATACCCAATCTGTTTTAGCGGCTGCAGGTACTAAGTGGAATTTTTTAAATTTTAAACCTGGATTGGTGGGCGGTCATTGTACCGGAGTGGATCCTTATTACCTGGCACAGCGAGCTCAGGAATTAGGCTATCACCCTGAAATTATTTTGGCAGGCCGGCGTCTCAACGATGGCATGGGCACTTATGTAGCAATGGAGGTGATCAGATTAATGATCAAAAATGACATAACTGTAAAAAAAGCTAACGTTCTTGTTTTAGGCTTTACTTTTAAGGAAAATTGTCCGGACGTAAGAAACACCCGCGTTATAGACATTGTTAAAGTTTTGAAAGATTTTGACACAAATTGCGACGTATATGACCCATGGGCTAACCCACAAGAAGTTATTGAAGAATATAACACTCAAACTGTTAATAAACTAAATGGCCTTAAAGAAAATTACGATGCAATAATTTTAGCCGTTGCTCATAATGAGTTTTTAAGCCTGGATCTGAATAAATTTAAACGAGTGCCCTCTTCTGTTATTTATGATATAAAAGCAGTATTAGATGAAAAACTGGTTGACGGGAGACTGTAATTTTTAAGCCAATCATCCCGAATTATTTTAACTTTGCCAAAATTTAAAATAAGGTATCTTTATAGGAGATAATGTTGAACTGAAAACCCAATTATGAGATTAATTTACAGGACCAATTTTAAATTTAAATATTTTTTCCTATTACTTCTTTGTTTTGCGACTTTAATCGCAGCCCCCGCATTTTCTCAAACCTTACCGTCAAATTTAAATAACGCTAATGTTAACGAATTGTCTGATGCGCAAATACGCCAGATTATGCAACAGGCGCAAGCCAACAATTTAACTGATGCCCAGTTGATGCAAACATTGCAGGCTAGGGGACTATCTGCTGACCAGGCAAGGATTTTACAGAATCGTATTAACACAATAAAAAAAGCTAACGGCAACGCGCCGGATGACAATACTGGTATACGACAGGACTCTCAATCAGAAAGTCAGACCAGGAAACTTAATTATTCTGCAGATACTATTAATAACTCTCCCGCTTCACAAAAAATATTAAACACGTTTCAATCCAAGATTTTTGGAGCGGATATGTTTAGTAATAGTAATTTGAAATTTGAACCTAACCTTAAAATAGCAACTCCTGTAAATTATATCGTTGGCCCAGAAGATCAGCTTAACATCAACGTTTACGGTAATTCATTAGTGAATTGGAAACTTGATGTTTCTCCGGAGGGAAATATCAACATTCCCGGTGTCGGCATTTTAAATGTAGCAGGTAAGACCATTGAGCAGGCAACGGCTTCTATAAAAAGTAAGTTAGCGGCCAGTAACTACGCTATTGGCAAAGGAACCAGTGTTCAGGTTAGCCTAGGCAATATCAGAAGTATAAAAGTTATCTTAGTGGGCGAAGTAAAAAAACCCGGTACATATACTTTACCGTCATTAGCCACTGCATTTAACGCACTATCATCTGCAGGGGGGCCGAATGATATTGGCTCATTCAGAAAAATTGAGATCATCAGAAATAACAGGGTGATTCGAACACTTGATATTTATGACTTTTTAGTAAAAGGAAGTCAAAAGGATAATATATCACTTCAAGATCAGGATGTTATCCGTGTACCAAGCTACCGCCTTCGTGTTGATTTGAAGGGTGAAGTAAAAACGCCTGCAATTTTTGAGGTTTTACCGGGTGAAACATTACAAGATGTTTTAAGATTTGCCGGTGGCTTTTCCGATCAGGCCTATACAGAACGGATCAAAGTAACGCAAGTAAGTGATCAGCAGCGCCGTCTAACTGACGTTTTTGAAAGCGATTATAAAAATTACATCCCTTTACGCGGCGACATGTATGTTGTAGATAGAATTTTAGAGCGTTATACAAATAGGGTAACTATATCTGGAGCTGTTTTCAGACCAGGTGAATTTGAATTACAAAACGGGCTTACATTATCCCAACTAATTAAAAATGCCGGTGGATTAAAGGAAGATGCCTTTACTGGCCGGGGTAGCATTATTAGGCTTAACGCCGATAATTCAAAGCAACAACTTTCATTTGATGTAAATCAAGCATTAAATAACGCTTCGGCAGATTTGCGTTTACAAAGGGAAGACAGTGTTGTTATCTCCTCGAAATTTGATTTGCGTAACGCATACAAAATTACAATTAAAGGTGAAGTTCGTAAACCGGGCGACTTTCTTTATGCGGACAGCATGAAAGTTGGAGACTTGATTGTGCGTGCCGGTGGTTTTACAGAAGGTGCAAGTGCTAAACGTATAGAAGTATCCCGCAGGGTTTTTGATAGTGACCCACGGGCCTTAAATACAACTGTCGCACAGGTATTTAGTGTCAACATAAGCACAGATTTAAAAAGTGATGATTCGAAATTTGCACTTCAACCGTACGATATCGTATCTGTTTATAGTTTACCTGGCTACGAAACGCAAAAAACAGTTAAGGTTGAGGGTGAGGTTATTTATCCGGGATATTATACTATACAAAAGAAAAATGAGAAAATTTCCGACCTTGTTGCCCGTGCTGGCGGCTTAACCCTTTCGGCCGATGTTGAAGGTGGAAGTTTAAAGCGGGATAACGATGCAGTTTTAGGTGTGGACAAAAGTAAAATAGATACTGCTGCACTTAATAAGGAACGTAACGAACGGTTAAGACGCTTGCAACAGAGTTATCGCGACACTACACGAACTGATACTGCGCAATTGCGTAACAACTATGTTGGTATTAATCTAAAGAAGATATTACAAAAACCAGGCACTAATGAAGATCTTATTTTAGAAAATGGCGACATTTTGAGAATACCTAAGCAACAACAAACTGTAAGAGTAAACGGTGAAGTTCTTTATCCGAGCGCTGTTGTTTACAGCCGTGGTAAAAGTTTTAAGGAATATGTACTAAATGCCGGAGGGTTTTCACCCAATAGTTTAAAAGGTGGTGCTTACGTAGTCTATCCTAACGGAACTGTTAAAGGAACCCGTAGGTTTTTGTTCTTCAATACTCACCCTGGCGTTAAACCCGGAAGCGAAATTTATGTTCCAAGAAAACCAGAGAAACGCGGTAATACTGCCCAGGAAATTTTAGCATTTACAACAGGTTTAGCATCGTTAGGTGCTATAATTTTGGGAATTTTAACTTTGTCTAAATAGAATGCAAAACAAAAAACTTGATATTGGAGAGGAGAAAGAAGAATTTGGTTTAAAAGATTTTCTTTTAAGGATTGTGGTTTTAACAAGGTTTTTAATCGCTAACTGGAAAATTATATTTGTCTTTGGGTTGATTGGGGCAACAGTAGGTGTTGCTTACGCTTTATTGAAAAAGCCTATATTTAAAGCCGAACTGACGTTTGCATTGGAAGATGAAAAATCATCTGCCGGAGGGCTTGGATCAGCTTTAGGACTTGCAAGTCAGTTTGGCATAGATTTAGGCGGCGCAGGAGGAGGAGGAGCATTTAGCGGGGATAATTTACTTACACTAATGAAATCACGAGCAATGGTTGAACAAACCCTCCTGAAGCCAGTGTTAATTAATGGGAAACAAAAAACACTCGCTGAACGCTATATAGATTTCAATCATTACCGCGATAAATGGAGCGGGAGTCCTAATTTACAGACCCTCAATTTTTTGCCTGGAACGGATCGCTCTAAATTCACCTTAACACAAGATAGTGTTTTGGGCAACTTTTTCAAGGCAATTATTAAAACTAATTTATCGGTTGATAAAGTAGATAAAAAGTTAAGTATCATCACAGTAGTTGTAAATTCCGAGGATGAGATGTTTTCGAAAATCTTTACTGAACTACTTGTTAAAACTGTTGGAGATTTTTATATAGAAACAAAAACAAAAAAGTCTACCCAAAATGTAAATATTTTGCAGCGTCAGGCAGATTCGGTTCGTAATAGATTGAATATGGCTATAACAGGTGTGGCCTCATCTACCGATGTAAATCCAAACGCCAATCCGGCGTTACAAATATTGCGTGCGCCGTCTCAACGCAAACAGGTAGACGTTCAGGCAAATCAGGCTATTTTGACAGAACTTGTTAAAAATCTTGAAATCTCGAAAGTTTCGTTGCGCAAAGAAACTCCGCTCATACAGGAAATTGATATACCGATCCTTCCGTTGGAAAAATATTCTGTCGGGAAAACGAAGGCATTTATATTAGGTTTTATAGCAGCTGCATTTCTCTCTTCGTTTTTTATTTTAATGAAAAAGATTTTTGTTAACGCATTAAGATAGCCAATGGATAAACAGGCTATACTTATTGGTTACTCCGGTCACGCCTACGTGTTGATAGAGATATTATACAACAATAATTGTCAAATTTTAGGATATTGTGATAACGCGCCCGTATCAGAAAATCCTTATGGTCTTACATTTCTGGGTAATGAGAGTAACCAAGAAACAGTTAAAGTTCTAAAGTGTAATAATGTTTATTTAGCGATAGGCGACAATAAAATCAGGTCGTCGCTTTATAAACAATTGGCAGTTGAAAAAGAAATTACGTTCCCCAATCTTTTACATCAAAGGTCTATCATCTCTTCAAGCGTTAACATTGGCAACGCTTCTGTCGTTATGCAAGGTGCTGTAATAAATGCTCAGGCCTCAATAGGTATAGCGTCAATAATAAATACGTCGGCAATAATTGAGCATAATTGTGTAGTTGGGGATTATTCTCATATCGCTCCCGGCGTGGTACTTACGGGCAATGTAACGGTAGGGAATTATACTTTTGTAGGAGCAAACAGTGTTGTTAAGCAAGGTGTGAAAATTGGTAGTAATGTAATAGTTGGGGCGGGGTCAGTTGTATTGAGGGATATTGCCGACGGTTTAACCGTTTATGGAAATCCAGCCCTCGTTAAATCGATTTAACCATCCCAAATTTAGTAAATCTACGTAAATGTTTAACAAGCTCGCTCTAAAAAATTTATCTGATGCCCGTAGTAAAAAACAGCTTTTCAACATTGTAATATCAGCATTAGCTAAGGGCGGCGCCATAGCATGCAGTTTTTTGTTTGTACCGATGTGCCTTAATTACTTAGATGTTAGGAGTTACGGAATTTGGCTGACGATGACATCAATAGTTAGCTGGATAAGTTTTTTAGATGGCGGGTTAGGAAACGGACTTAAAAATAAACTATCTGAGGCCGTAGTAAACGACGATGAAAACCAATCCCGTGCACTAATTACAAGCGCATACGTAGGTATATTTCTGATTGTTGGGATAGCGATAGTCCTTTTTTTAGCTTCTTTTAAGTTCATTGATTTCTCGAAAGTATTTAATGCTCCGGAGCATATGTCGGGCGAGCTAAGTACCGTTTTTTTAGTAGTGTTTATATTTTTCTGTGTGAAATTATTACTTGATCTTATAAATACAATTTTGCTTGCTTTTCAAAAAGTTTGGTTAGTAAATGTAATAGCATTATTAATTAACGCATGTTTATTAGGAGGTGTTTACTACATAACCAGGCATGTAATGTCTGAGCGATTATACTACTTAAGTTTTTACTTTTCTGTGTTGCCGGTGGCCGTTTTAACTATATGCACCTTGTTTTTTTTCTCTACCAAATACAAACGTCTTACGCCAGAATTCAAATTTTTCAAAATGTCGGCACTTAAGCAAATACTTTCTATAGGAGCAAAATTTTTTGTGATCCAGATTGCTGTCATAATCATATTCTCCACTGATAACTTATTGATAAGTCAGCTCTTTGAACCATCTGAGGTGGCAATTTACAATATTGCGTTTAAATACTTTAGTGTGTTTACTTTTGCATGGTCAATTGTGATTGCACCATATTGGGTATCATTTAATGAAGCCTTTATAAAAGGCGATTTTGAATGGATCAAAAAAACAATCAACTTTTTGCTTAAGTGTTGGATGATTTTATTCGCGGGCGTGGTCGTTTTTCTACTGTTAAGCAATTATTCTTATAATTTATGGTTGGGGCCTAAAGTTAAAGTGCCAGTTTTGTTATCTATAATGATGGCCCTATTTGTGCTTATTTCAACCTTTGCCAATATTTACGTATATTTTATCAATGGAATTGGTAAAATAAAGTTACAATTCTATACCAGTATAATTGCCGGTTTAGTTAATTTGCCTCTTTCATACTTTTTCGCGGTAGTTGTACATTTTGGTGTAAGTGGAATTATGATGGGAACATGTTTATCACTTATTTCGGGCCCGGTATTTGGCTATTTGCAATATAAAGCTATAATTAATAAAACAGCCAAGGGAATTTGGCTACAATAATTACTATATGAACCATTTTAAATATCCTGTTTATCAGCCTTTTTTAGGGGGAAACGAAAAAAAATACGTTAATGAATGTCTGGACTCAACTTGGATATCGTCAAAAGGAAAATTTATAAATGAGTTTGAGAATTCATTTGCCAATTATATAGATGTCGAATATGCAACAACAGTTTCTAATGGTACTGTTGCTATACATTTAGCTTTATTGGCATTAGGGATCGGCGCGGGCGACGAGATAATTGTACCAACCTTAACTTACATCGCATCTGTCAACGCTATAACTTACACAGGTGCTAAAGCCGTTTTTGTAGATTCTACTTTAGACTCATGGCAAATAGATGCTAAGGATGTTAAACAAAAAATAACGCCTAACACAAAAGCGGTAATGGCTGTACATTTATACGGTCATCCTTGCCCTATGGACGAACTTGTAGATATTTGTAAACAAAATGGTTTATTTTTAATAGAAGATTGCGCCGAGGCTATTGGTACTACCTACAAAGGGAAGCATGTTGGTACCTTCGGCGATATTTCTATCTTTAGTTTTTTTGGGAATAAAACTATAACAACCGGCGAGGGCGGAATGGTTGTAACTAATGACCATACGCTATATGACCGTTCAACGCATTTTAAAGGCCAGGGGTTAGCTAAACATCGCGAATACTGGCACGATGTAGTAGGCTACAATTACCGTATGACTAACATTTGCGCAGCTATTGGTTTAGCGCAGTTAGAACAGATTGATACAATTCTTGCTAAAAAACGCCAAATAGCTGATTGGTATTCTAAAGAGTTTGAAAACACCGCTATAACATTTCACAAGGAAGTAGGTGAGGTTTACCATTCCTATTGGATGTGTTCTGTTTTAATTCAAAAATCTGATAGTCGAGACAAAATCAGGCAGAATATGAGAAATGCCGGTATCGAAACTAGGCCGCTTTTTTACCCGGTACATACTATGCCCATGTATTCGCAAAGATATGAACGCCATATAAATGCTGAAGAGTTAGGCTGGCGCGGAATTAACTTACCAAGTTATCCCGCTTTAGAAAAAGATGATATAAAGTACATAGCACAAACTATGCTACAGGCAAATGATGCTGCCAACAATTTAATAGCTGTTTGGGAATAAGCTGATGATTGTATTTTGAGAGCAATTGACAACTGTATTAAATAATCATTTTGAGTAAAAAGATTAAAATTGGTATTACCGTTGCTGGTTTTATTGAATGGCCGGGGGGGATTGAATTCATTAAATATGTTTTGATGGGGCTGGGTAATCCTCAATATGAATTGACGTTATTGATACCGGATAGAAACACAGCCATCTTAAAATTAAAAAATTTAATTAAAACTGTATTAAACAAAGCAGCGGGACGAAAACTGACTTTGATTATTTATCCGCCTGTGCAAGACACAACTATCCACTTACAACATCAGTTAGGTTTTATTGGATATTTTACTTATAAAACTAACGCGCAGTTTGTAAAAACTGCCAATAAATTTGATGTCATTCTACCGGCGTTTTACCCTATAACTAATATGTTAAAGGTGCCGGTTTTAAGTTATTTATATGATTTCCAGTATAAATATTTCCCGCAATTTTTTACTAAAGCACAAATTGACGCACAGGATAAGCATTTTGAAAAGCAAGTAAAAAGCAGCAGTCAAATTATTATTAATGCTAATAGTGTTAAGGACGACATTTACAAGTTTTTTGGCCGTAGCAACAATTTAAATGTTATTCCATTTACACCAGTTTTTGATGACAAAATTCTATACAGTTTACCATCTATCGAATATTTAGACAGTAAGTACGGAATTAGTAACAAACCTTTCTTTTTAATTTCTAATCAATTTTGGAGCCATAAAGGACATAAAACGGCTATTAATGCCATAGATATTTTGGTAAATCAATTAGGAAAGGATGCAATTTTGATCTGTACTGGCCGTTTTCCAGATCCTAAAAATATTATTAACTGCACCGAAATAACTGAATTAATTAAGAGAAAAGGTTTAACTGATAGGGTTAAAATGGTTGGCTTTATCGATAAAGCAGATCAATTGGCACTGATGATTAATTCATATGCCCTTTTACAACCAACGCAATTTGAGGGCGGCCCTGGCGGATTTAGCGTTTATGATGCCGTGGCTTACGGTGAGCCTTGTATCCTATCTGATATCAACGTTAACAAGGAAATAAATGATAATGAATTACTTACATTTTTTAAAGTAAACGATGAAAATGATTTGGCTAAAAAAATGGAAGCTCAATTGGAACGTATTAAAAAGCCAATAGCCTCTTCTAAGTTACAGATAATATTTACAGAGAGATTAAAAACGCTTACTGCGTTTTGGGATAAGCTGATCGCTGAAATGTTAAAACAGACCCATTAGTTTCTTTATTTTGTTATTTAGCAAATGTATTTTACCATAATAATTTTTAAGTAGTGATATTATCTATAATTACTGTGGTTTACAATGCGGTTGATACTATTGAAGACACAATCAAAAGTGTTATCGGCACAAATACGAAAAATATTGAATATGTAATTATTGACGGTGGCTCTACAGATGGCACGCTGAAGATTATTGAAAAATATCAGTCCCAATTGGGTTATTTTGTAAGTGAAAAAGATAATGGCATTTATGATGCAATGAATAAAGCCGTTACGAAAGCATCAGGTAATTGGGTATATTTTTTGGGGGCGGATGATGTGTTGCTTCCCGGCGTATTAAATGAAGTTGTTGGCAGACTAACAGATCGAAAAACGATTTATTATGGTAACGTGCGTTTTAAACACAAAAACATAATATATGATGGCAGGTTCAATTCGCTTAAATTAGTTACCCGTAATATTAGCCACCAAAGTATATTTTATCCTATTAACGTTTTTAAGAAACATAACTTTAATAGACGTTATATTATTTTTGCAGACTATGATCTTAACTTACGACTTTTTGATAGTAAAGAGTTTAAATTTAAGTATATACCATTAACAATTGCGATTTATAATGATCACGGCGCATCTGGCCTTAAAACTCAAGATATAAACTTTGAGGATGATAGGATGGCAATAATAAGACAAAACTTCAATTTATTTATTTACTTGTATCGTTACTTACGAACAAAAATAGTTTCATTTTACTGTTAATGAATAACTACGAATTTTATTCGGTGGCATTGAATAATGTTAATTTGTTTTTCGGCATCTTGGTTGGATCATTTTTGTTGCATTATTTTATTTTTCGTAAACAAGTTCGTTCAGTTTTAGATCCGTATTTTTTACCAACACTTTCTTCTGTATTTTGCCTGGCGGATGTTTTTTTGCTTTATTTCACGCAAAATATTACTTTGTATGTTTTCTCGAATTACGTTTTTACACAACTGGCTTTTATTTTAGGCCTATATACCTTTAATTTAAAAATATTATCACTTAAATCTCCAGTGCCGACTCTAGAATTAAGAAAAAGAAATATTAACGCCAGGCTTGTGGCCTTTTACTATTACTCTTTTATATACCTTTTTTTTCAGTGTTTGATATACTTATTGAAAGGAATACCGCTGTTCATGGAGTCACGGCTGGAGACATTTGCAAGTGGAGGGGGGGCCGGAATATTGGGGCGTATAACTGATGTTTCGTCAGTAATCAGCATTTATCTTTTCTTTTCTATTATCAAGTTAGACAAGTTCAGGCTTACAGAACTACCAAAGTATTTCATTTTGATGATGATATTTTGTACATTTTTATTAAGTGGAAGTAAAAGTAGCTTTTTAATTGTTTTTAATATTTTTTGGTGCTATATTATCTTCGCCATTATTAAAGGTCAGGATTATGTTTCATATCTGCGATTATTAAAACGAAATATAAAAGGGATACTTGTTTTGAGTTTAATAGTGGTTACTTTTATTATATATATCCAGTCCCGCTCCGTTGTCGATGATCCTACATCTACTGGTCTGAATCCCATATTGGCTTTAGGCTTGCGGTTTGTGCACAGTGGCGACGTTTACTGGTATGCCTACCCCAATAACGTTTATTTACGTATACCTTCCGACCATTGGTTTACGGCATTATTTGATGATACGCTTGGCTTATTGAGGCTACAAAGCTGGGATGAAATGCCACAGGCAATAGGTATAACCTTAAAAAATATACACCATCCCAGCGATATTTTACAAGGACCTAATGCACGGCATAATATTTTCGGTTTGATATACTACGGTTATTCAGGAAGTATATTCTTTTCTTTTTTAATAGGATTGACATTGGGGTTTATTCGCAACAAGCTGCCATATATGTTACCGGGCAATGTTTTAGGTGGATTTATCTTTACCTATTTAATGTGCAAAGGCGCCGCTATCGATACTGACCCTATGCTTACTATTACATACTTTAACAACTTGGTATTCATTTTTCCATTTTTATATTTTGTCTATCTTATAGTGATGGAATTTTTTAAATACAACCCTTTAGTAGAATGGTCCACAACAAAAAGATAAGTATTATTATTCCGTTCTATAATGGTGAAACTTACTTGCCCAGGTTATTAAATTCTATTAGTGTAGCTATAGGCAATTGCCAACCACTTACATTAAATTTTGAATTGATAGTTTTTATCGATTCTATGGAAACATCAGTAGATATTTTAACGTCACTAATAAGCGAGTATACCTATCGGAAGGATTTTAACGAAATAATAATTCAAAAAAATAAAATTAATATTGGTGTTGCAGCGACGCGTAATGCAGCTATATCAATCGCTAAGGGAAGCCATCTGCATATCATAGATCAGGATGATGCAGTTAGCGAAACCTTTTATTTAGAAGCAGCCCCATTGCTTGTAGATAACTGTTTTATACTTACCAACGGAATAGTATATTATTCAGATACTAAATACAATAGCCATAAATTATATTATTTAACCCCTCAGTTAAGCATAGCCGGCTTGCTTAAAGGTGACTACATTAGATCACCCGGACAAGTTATATTTTCACGTGGCTTACTTGGAGAGAAATTTTTTCCAGAGCCTAAAACATTTAAAGGCGCTGACGACAGGTTTTTTTGGATAAAATTATTCATTGAAAATGGCAAAAAGATAAAGCCTTTTTACATTAAGAATTCTAATTATGTCGCCTTTATACATAATCATAATTATAGTGCTGATGGTGAAAATTTAAAAAGAAGCACCCTTGAAAATTGGGAAATATTAAAGAACGAAACTGATTTGAGATTATATGAAAGAACTGTAGCACAAGATATTTTGCGGGTAAAGTTTGCCTTAAGAGAGGATATGCAAATTATAAATAAGATAACCGGCCTTTGGAGAAATGTTATTTATTTTTTAGAACCCAATAAATTAATAAGATTTGTAGCGAAAAGAAAGAAATGATCAAAATACTATATATTGTCTCAACTCTGAAAAGATCAGGCCCTACAAACGTACTTTATAATTTAATTGATGAGTTGGACCGTAGCAAGTTTGAACCGGTGATATTAACGTTATCACCTGAGGAAACTAAGTTTCCGAGTGCTAAAGGGAGCTTTGTTGATATCAATGTCGACGTTCATTCACTTCATCTATCCCGTTTGGAAGGAATTTTATCAGGCAGGCGGCAAATTAAACGATTTGTTAAAAGCCAAGGTGTCCATGCTATACATCTGATGGGTTTTAGGGGAGATCTACTTATTCTTCCCAAGGATTTTAAGGGAGTAGAAATAATCAGTACATTAAACAGTAATATATTTGATGATTACTCGATGTTATATGGTAAGCGAAGAGGAACGTTAATGGCTTGGCTGCATATCAGATCTTTAAGAGGAAAAACTCCGATTGCCTGTTCACAATTTGTTTCTGATAAATTATATGAGAGGTATAAAATACGTACAAGAGTAATTTACAACGGCATACCAAAAAATCTTTACAAGGTAAGCTCGACGGAAGATAAAAGGACGGCTAAAAAAAATCTTGATTTACCAGCCGGCAAAAAGGTTTTTGTTTTTATTGGGAGTTTGATTTTTCGAAAAGATCCGGTCACCGCTATTAAAGGATTTCTCAACAACACTAATTTAGAGAATTCGCACCTAATAGTACTTGGAGATGGCCCGTTGATGCAAGATTGTAAAGATGTTTGTGCAGAGCATGTAGAAAAGGTTACTTTTTTTGGAAACCAACCTGAAACGCTCAAATTTCTTAGCGCTTCTGACTTTTATATTGCCACTGCTTATTCTGAAGGGTTGCCAACCTCGGTTATGGAAGCAATGGGCTGTGGTTTACCGGTAATATTATCTGCAATTGATCCTCATAAAGAGTTAGTTGATAAAATTGACAGTTGGCAATATTTATTTCCGGTAAATCAAAACACAGTTCTTACCGATAGGATCAACAAAATCCAAGCAGATAATTATGCAATTTTAAGTTCAAAATGTAGGGAGGTTATTGATGATCATATAAATTCAACAAAAATGGCTGAAAATTATCAGCTGTTATATTCACGATAAAATAGTTATGAAGCAAAAATGCTTAATTCTTGGTGGCGGCGGTTTTATCGGATCGCATTTGGTAGAAGGCCTGTTAAATGGCGGGTATGATGTAAAGATTTTTGATGTCAAAAATTTTTCGCGTCGCAATATAGATGAATATGCACAAAATATTGAAATTGTTGAAGGTGATTTTAATAACCCGATAGATATTAAAGAGGCGCTTGTTGGAATTGATTACGTTTACCATCTGATAAGTACTACACTACCAGCAAATTCAGTACTGAATCCAAGTTATGATGTTGAAAGTAATTTAATACCCACAATTAAATTACTACAATTTTGTGTTGAAAGCAATATTAAAAAAGTTGTATTTATTTCTTCGGGTGGAACCGTTTACGGTATTCCGGAAAGTATACCTATTAAGGAAAATCATGCATCCAACCCTATAAATTCTTACGGTATTACTAAAAGGACTATTGAAAGTTATTTTACTTTATACAATCAATTGTGGGGTGTTAATACCTGCATCTTCAGGCTGTCCAATCCTTATGGGAAAAAACAGAATCCTAAAGCTAAGCAGGGTGTTATACCAGTTTTTTTATATAAAGCTATACATAACGAGACAATTGAAGTTTGGGGCGACGGAGATGTGGTAAGAGATTATATACATATAACGGATGTTACAAAAGTACTTGTTAAAGCAATTGAGATTGATACTCCTGAACGTATTTACAATTTGGGCAGCGGGACAGGTACATCACTCAATAAAATATTGGACATGATAAAATCGAACCTTGAGCCACAATTAAAAGTTACCTATTTAAAATCAAGAAGTTTTGATGTTCCTACTAACGTGTTAGATGTGCGGCTATTGAATGAACGGTTTGGTTTCCAAAAAAATATAGATCTGCAAATTGGCATCGCTGATCTACATAAAATTTTAAAGAATGAGTACTAAAGATGTTTTCGAATTTTCTGTTTTAATGCCGGTATATGCCAAAGAAAACCCGGCTTATATAGATTTAGCCTTAAACAGTATTTTGCGAAGCCAATCTATAAACCCTACAGAAATTGTAATTGTTGAAGATGGACCGCTTACAGTGCCATTAACAGAGGTATTAGTTAAGTATTTTAAATTGTATCCCCAAATAATCAGGTTAATTAAACTGGATAAAAATCAGGGTATGGGTAAGGCTATGAATTTTGGCTTAAATCAGTGCCGGTACGATTGGATTTTCAGAATGGATTCTGATGATATTGCTGAAAATGACCGGTTTGAGCGTCAGATTGAAGTGATAAAGCGAAATAAGTATGATGTAATAGGGACTGCTACAGAAGAATTTAAGGAGGTTGTTGGAGATTTAAAACAGCTTAGGGTGATGCCAGAACATCATGAAGACATTATTAAATTTATGAAACTAAGAAACCCTATAAATCATATGACTGTAGCTTTCAGAAAAAATAAAGCTATAGAAGCCGGTGGTTATTGGGAAAAAAGGTATTTTGAAGATTATAATCTGTGGTATGAAATGTTCAAGGTAGGCGCCCGTTTTTATAACATTCAGAATATTTTAGTTAAAGCGCGAATAGGGAACAATATGGTTGGCCGCAGAAGCGGATATGCCTATTACCAATTTGAAAACGAATTAATGAGTAAGTTTTATAAAGACAAGTTTATAAACTATTTTGAATACAAAGTCTTTTTGAGCTTGAAATTTTGTTTAAGATTATTACCTGTAAGTTTTCTCAGCCTTGTTTACAAAAAGTTTTTAAGAAAAAAATGATATGTCGATTCTTTTAACTGGAGCAAATGGTTTTCTTGGTAGAGAAATAAGTAAGTATTTGAACAATCAACATATCGTAACCCTGAGCAGGAGCGAAGCCGATTTTGCAATTGACTTAAGTAAAATGATACCCGAATTTTTGCCGGAGGTAGAAATTGTAGTGCATGCGGCTGGTAAAGCGCATTCTGTGCCTAAAACTAATGTTGAAAAGCAAGCTTTTTTTGATGTCAATGTTACCGGTACATTAAACTTGCTAAAAGGTTTAGAGAGTGCTGTATTACCAAAGTCTTTTATTTTTATAAGTACCGTTGCAGTATATGGGGCTGATACTGGAACTCTTATTCCTGAGACAGCTCCGTTGAACGCAGCCGATCCTTACGGCCGCAGTAAAATTGAGGCCGAATTAATTGTGAAAGACTGGTGCAAACATAACAAGGTAATATGTACAATATTAAGGTTGCCATTAATTGCAGGGCCTAACCCTCCGGGTAATTTGCGATCAATGATAAACGGGATTAAAAAAGGTTTTTATTTTAATATTGATGGAGGCAAGGCAAAAAAAAGTATTGTACTTGCGGAGGATGTTTCAGTCCTGATACCTGTCGTTGCCAATATTGGCGGTATTTATAATCTTACAGACGGTGATCATCCCAGTTTTAAGATGCTATCTGATTTGATTGCAGTACAAACAAATAAAAAAAATCCGCCAAATATACCCAAATGGCTGGCAAGGCTATTTGCAAATGTCGGCGACTTATTAGGAGCAAAAGCTCCCATAAATTCCAGCAAATTATTAAAAATCACTTCGGATCTAACCTTTGATGATTCCAAAGCCCGGCAAATATTAAACTGGCATCCAACAACAGTATTGACCGGTTTCAAAATAAAATAGCTACAAATAATGTTTTATTTATCAATTTTTTTAATACTAATAGTGATTGAACTTTTGTATTTTAAAGTCGCTGATATTTTTAACATTATAGATAGCCCTAATCACCGTAGTTCGCATTCCTATGTAAATATTAGAGGTGGAGGTATCATATTTTGTTTGTCATTATTAATTAGCGCTCCCTTTACCTCAACAAATTACCCATATTTTCTTGTTGGGTTGTTTATCATAGGATTGATAAGTTTCATAGATGATATCAAAACCATTAGCAGCAGCATTAGATTGGTTTTTCATCTTGCTGCAGTGGCTTTACTTTTTAATCAGCTTGGATTATACAATTTGCCAATATATTTGATTCTCATTGGTTTTGTATTCGTTATAGGAACCATTAATGCCATTAATTTTATGGACGG
>NZ_CAXVWK010000096.1:0-5504 GCF_964263795.1 Mucilaginibacter sp. | reverse complement strand
AAAATCAGCAGGGCAATACCAGCAATCAATTTAAGCTACCTTTAACGCAGCGCAACAGGCAGATCCTGGGCTTTCCGGATGATGTGGCCTTTACCGATGGCAAGCCTTATGATAATTACGAAGCCAAAATAGTGCAGGACGGGCTGGAGATTGTACCCTATGGCCTGGCGGTGCTCAACAGCGTAGACGACGATACCGCCAGCATAACCGTACTAAGCGGAAACGTGGATTTCTTTGACGCCATTAGCGGAAAGATCTATGAGATGGGCGATAGTGCCAGCCCATACGGGGCAGATACGCCGTTTCAAAAATGGCAGCATAACTGGAATTCAGACAATGTTATTAAATCACAAACGCATACTGAAGGCTGGATATGGCCGGTTATCGATTACGGCAACTTAGTATATAACTTTGCCGGCCAGTGTGATGTGAACGTACGCAACTTGCGGCCCGGCTTCTTCATTAAAACCGCTATTGATATGATGGTGGCGCAGGCAGGTTTTAAGGCTACCGGCTCGTTACTAAACGATCCGCTTTACCCTTTGCTCATCGCCCAGTTCAGCAACAGCGCGTTTGAACACGGTACTGATTATCAGAACAAATACAACCCGCATGGCTTGCAGGCATCCATAAGGCAGCAGCTTAACGTCAGCCACATCCCTATCAATGATAACAAAGGCATCATCGCCTTCCCGGCAGATATTAACGACCCATCAGGGCAATTCAGTAACCGTAACATGTTTACTGCCAGCCAGATCAACAATGTAGATATTAAGGTAACCATCCCTAAACTGCGGTTTGAGGGGCGGGTTACGGGTAACCATCCCTCATCATTAAAAATCACCATCAACTATACCGATGCCGGTAACACCATATCGTTGGCCGAATCGAACTTTGATTTTAACAGCGGCTTTGTACGATTGAGTGGCAGCGGAGGCAGTATCCGCGGCTACCATATTACCGAAAATACAGTACTGTCAGCCTCGGCAAATCTGGCAGCAGGCAACCAGATCAGCATCACCTATGAGTTTTTTGGCGACCGGCCCGCTTACTTTACGATTTACGATGGGGCCACACTGGAGATTACCCCTACCGGCAAAAACGTGCTGTACGGGCAGGATATTCAATGCGAGCGCATATTTCCTGACATTGCCCAAAAGGACCTGTTAAAAGATGTGTTGCAGCGCTTCGGCATAGTTTGCCAAACCGACAGCGTTACGCGCACCATCAACTTTGCATCCTTCCGCGATATTATGAACAATATTCACGTAGCTTATAACTGGACGCATAAATGTCTGGACCAGGGTAAAACCATCGCTTTTCAGTTAGGTAACTATGCGCAGGTAAATCATCTGAAGTATAAGGAAGACGAGGCGGTATTACCCAAAGGCTTTGCCGATGCGCAGGTAAAGGTAGATGATAAAACACTACCCCCCACTGCCGACCTTTTTGAGAGCCAGTTTGCCCCCACCATTAACCGCCCTTACATTGGCGGCAGCATTGCGCAAATAAAAATGATCGACGCCGAGGATGAGGGCACCGACTTTAGCATCGGCGTATCGCCAAGGATATTGATTGACCGCAAAATAGACCTCCGTACCCTGGGCGGTAAAACCATTAAGTTTACCGATGGCAACCCCGTTAACGATCGTGTAGTGAACGATGTAGTATCGGTACCGTACTTTTACAAGCCGGGCGAGCAGCCCAGCCTGCACTGGGACGACCTGCGCCGTACCTATTATCCCGAACTGGAAAAGATACTGCAGCGTACCAAAAAGGTGATACGTTACCTTATGCTGAGTCCGCGGGATATATTGGAGCTTGACCTGCTGATCCCTGTATACCTGGAGCAGGACAGCGCCTATTATTACATTAACAAAATAGACAGCTGGCGAAAGGGCCAGCCCGTAAAGGTAGAGTTGGTAAAATTGGGTTAAGAGAACATCCCGTGCGTAATTTCCTGTATCGAATCGTCCGCATAGAATAAAATGGTGAACGACCCGGGAATCTGTGTGATTATCAAAATATCCTCTCGCTTAATATGGTTTTCGTTGATAAAGCGGGCAAGCCGCTCATGGGTGCTAAAGTAGTCGGATTTTAAAACGATCATAATGTTAAAATTTTAGATAAGATTAAAATCGTAAAGATTTGTTACATTAAGGCAGCAAGCCGCATAGATTGTTCATTTAAAAACTTTTGATTTGATAATTTCATTTAATATCTTTACCAATAAAATTAGCAAACCTTACACATTTATGAAACATTTTTATTTCTTTCTGATCCTAATTTTTTTGTTCGGCTGTACCCCTACGCCGCAAGCGATATATACTAAAAAGCCGATGCCGGCCAGCGAAATCGCTTTTATAAAAAAAGTAACATCAACCGATTCAATTTTTCAGTCTCAAAAAAATGATATTACAAAGAACGAATATCTTAAGACAGGAAAAAAAAAGATGGAAGACTACATCTTAAAAAATCTTGAAATAAAAGATTGGGTTGTTAAAGTACATGAGATAACTGTTGATAGCGCAGCAATAGCTTATATTAAAGTAACTATGTTTGTACCTATTGGCGACTGGAGAGAGGTAAAAGTTCCGGAATATAGTTTTCCGATTTTAACCACATTGCTGGCGGATAAAAACAGCAAACTTAAAAACCAAATTAAAGCGCTTGAAGTAGGGGATGAAGTTTATATCTCCGGTAAAATCATTAAAAATTTATCAGGAGGCATAACTATTATTGATTATACCGAAGGTGAGAGAGAAGACTCAATATTTAGCAATTTGGCATTAGACTTTCATTTAACCGATATTAAAAGGATACACTAATTTAAAATAAAGATTAAGCTGCAGTGCGGTCTAATCTTTTACTTTAAATATGCCCAATGGCATTTACTTCATTATCTTAAATGTTTTATAGCCTCCTTAGCTTTCAAATCATACTTAAAATACTATAGTAATAATCTCAGCATTTTAACTGCTAACTAAGGCTTATTCTATTACATAATAGTAAAGCACCATACCTGTATCTCCCTCGTAAACAATTTTTAAAACGTCGCTTTGCTTAATGTTATTTTCATTTATAAAATCACATAAATTTGACTCTGGAGCCCAACCAGCGAAACGTTCATATTTTAGCTTCCTCATATATTTCAAATAAAGTTTGTAGCACAATAATATAAAATTACACAGCCTATCTATCCATCTTTTTTACAACACAATACACTAATTTATGGCAAATAATTCCAACCAATCGCCTTTCGATGATGACGCAACAAAACAGGTAAATACCTACTTAAAAGCTTTTGAAACCCTCCGGGTTACTATTATCGGGTTGAATAAACCTGTTACAGATATTTCTAAAAACATTAAAGGTCTAAATTCAGATCTTAACAATCTATCTGGCGCAGTTAACCAAATGGCTAAAGACAGCCAGGCAGCAGATGGTGCAAGTAATAAACTAACTGGCGGCCTGGAAAAACTGACAAAAACCCACGAAACTTTAACAAGTGCAATTAAGATCGCAAAAAAAGCCTTCACCACTTTTGAAGCAACACTAACGGCTGGCTTATCCTTAATTATAGCATATGGCCCGGAGATCTTGAATATTGTTAACTCATGGATAAAGGGTAAGGAAACAATTAGCCAGGCCGCGTTAAGCATTAATACATTAAATAAAGCTTTAGGCAGCAGCGAAGTTACAAATGCAGCCAAACAGTTTAACGAACTAAAAATAAATATCGGTTTAGCTAAAGAGGGTACGCTAAGCAAGAAAGAGGTTTTAAAACAGTATAACGATACTCTTGGCAAAACTATGGGCCACGCCAATAGCTTAAATGAGGCGGATGCTAAAATGGTTAAGGATGGCCCTGCTTATATAAAGATGGTTACGTATAAAGCTGCTGCACAACTAGCATTGCAAGAAGCTGCAAAAAAAGCGTTTGAAGCCGAGCAAATTCAATTAAAGCCTGATGATGAAGTGATGACCTTTTGGGATAAAACTGTAGATCTTTTAAATAGGAATGCGGGTGCTGCCGGTACAGGATCACCAGGCATCCAAAACATTGGCGCACAAGCAGATAAAGATAAAGCGGAAAAAGTAAAGAAAAGAAAGAACGAAGCAACGAAACTGGCAATTAAAGATCAGAACGACTTTGAAAAAATTGCTGAACGTTATCAAAAGTTGGCGGCAGCCTTATCAAAAGACTCAAAGATGGACTTTTATGAAGGAAGCTTTAAAGACACCCCCGGCACATCCAAAGCAATTAAACAGCATACCGATTACCTTAGCCAGATAGAAAAACTTCGAAGAGATTCGGTCGCGAGGCAGTTACAATTGGTTTATGAAGGTTACGGCGCGGAAGCAAAGGCCGAGACCGACAGGTATGGTAAAGAATTGGCCGGGTTGCAAGACTTGCTTAAAAACAAACATATAACGCAACAACAATATAACCGCGTAAGCGCTCAGTTGCAAAACGAGCACCATGCTAACATTAAAAAGTTGGTCGATAAATACAATGCTGCCGACGCCGAAAAAACCACACAGGCGCAGAATGAACTTGTAAACCTGCAAATAAAGGGCATGAAGGAGGGTGCCGACAAAAAGATAGCGCAGCTTAACGAACAACACCAGGAAAGTTTACAGCAAATAACTAGACATGAAAACGAATTAACCGACCGTAAAGCAAAGTTAGAAGGCCAAATCATTTTAACACTTGCTGCAAATCCGGGGGCAGACATTTCCATGTTGCAAAAGCAATTAGAATCGGTTAATGAATTATATAAAATAAACGGCGACAAAAAAATAGAACTTGCTAAACAAACCCAGCAGGAAATCGAAAAAATAAAAGCGGAAGAAGCACACAGCAAATTGATAGATGCCAACCAAAACACGGTTGACACTGCTAAAGGAGCATCAGCAAAATTAGACGCGCAAAAAAAACTTATTTTTGATAAATACCAGTATGAAATAGACCTGGCCAAGGGTAACGATGAAAAAATTGCACAGTTAACCTCCAAACGTGACCAGGAAACCACGCAATTAATAAAACAAGGCGAAAAGCAGCGTGCAGATATTACATTGCAAACCGCACAAACCGTAGCAAGCGCGGCAATATCTATTGTAAGCACCAACATAAAAGCTCAAAGCGATGCAAGGATAAGATCGCTTGAAAAGGATAAAGTTAACGAGTTAAACAACAAAAGCCTTACCTCCGCCCAACGTAAAGCGATTGAAGACAAATACCAGAAAAAAGAGAACCAGGAAAAACTAAAGGCGTTTAAAGCAACCCAAAAAGTACAAATTTCTGAGGCACTTATAAATGGTGCTATTGGTATACAAAAAACCATTGCCGAATGGGGTATGCCGTTTGCCCTCCCCTTTATGGTACCGGCGGTAGCGCAAACTGCTGCGCAAATAGCAATTATTGCCTCTCAAAAGCCACCGCAGTTTGCCAAAGGCGGGCATTTCGTATCTGATGGTCGTGGCGCCCTGCTGCCGGGCTA
>NZ_CAXVWK010000095.1:0-30699 GCF_964263795.1 Mucilaginibacter sp. | reverse complement strand
AGCCGTACCGATAATACCAATGCCTACCTGCGCAGCGGCGAGGCGGTGGTAGTGTCTGAAGCGATGCGCAATCCCTGGGCGCGTAATCTGGTCAGCGCTATTAATGTAGCCCATGGCGGCCGGGATTTCTCGATGCCAAACACGGGCCGCGGCTATGCCATAGGCGGCATCTACACCGATGGTGGCAACGCCAACCGTTACTACAACCAGCCGGTTAATGATATAAAGGATATGGCTAACACCCTGGCCTACCAGATGATCAACAACTTCCCCCCTATTTATGTAGACGTGAAGGACGTAAACAATCAGCAAAACATCTTGGCCCAAACGGTTAACAGGGTGAATTTATAATTCAAAATTAAAAGGTCAAAATTAAAACAGGGACACCCCTGCGTTGCCTTTTGACTTCTCACATTTTACTTTTTTACTTATCCAATGAATATCCAACTTGCCAACACGTTGTTTGATAATGGGATTCTTACAGCCATGTATAAGGCCGGTCTCCTCAGCGCCAAAGTATTTACTTACCGCGAAATTTATCTGTGGGTACATGCTCAGGTGCAGGTGCGCGGTATAACCAAAAACCAGGCCGTGCTGGAAGCCGAAGCAAAGTTCGGCAAAGATGAACGCACCATCTGGCGCGCGCTGAACTGCTTCACTGTTTAAGGTGCGGGGATTGTGTGCGAAGTGCGAATAATCTTACTGACAAACTACTGTCACCACCAGTAAAAATAATAGTACCGATATTTGTAAATCATGATTAAGCAGATTTAATTGATTAAAGAATTTCATCTTTGTAATCGGGAAAAATCCAATAAATCACGGTACTGACAAACTACTGTCACCACCAGTAAAAATAATAGTGCCGATATTTGTACTGTTCAATCGTCTGAATCAGAATTCACAAGATTTGGAAATTTTCAAAATTCAAATTCTGTAAATTTTAAAATTCCGAAATTCTGATTCAGACAACTGACACACTTGTGTCACCACTATCAAAATTAATTATCCCGACCTTTGATTATGCCAATCGGCATTCAAATCAAGTGGACTAAAAGAGGAATTGAATGATCTTTTTATCTGCAAAGTCACGCCATACTTCTTACCGACTTTCGGACATACCGACTAAAAAACATTACTATGAAAATCTACTTATACGATACCGAAACAGATTGCATTGGCTCTGGCAGCCTTTCCTCCGCCTATATTCAAACACAATTGCATGCAGCCGCCGGTGCCGATGTCGAGGTGCATATCAGTTCGGTTGGTGGCAGCGCTTTTGATGCCATCGCCATATATGATCTGCTTAAAAAGTACCCCGGCAACGTAACAACCCATATCGACGCACTGGCGGCGTCGGCGGCATCCATAGTAGCCATGGCCGGCAACCGCATAGTAATGAGCAAGTACGCCCTGCTCATGATTCACAAACCGATGGTTGGCAGCGGCGGCAATGCCGATGAATTATTAAAAGATGTGCAGATGCTCAACGTAGTGCAATCGCGCCTGGCGCAGATCTACATGGACAAATCCGGGTTAGACGGCGTTACGGTTAACAGTTTGATCAACTCCGTTACCTGGATGACTGCCGATCAGGCCCTTAACCTGGGCTTTATAGATGACATTGAAGATTACGCCGAAACCGTCATCAACAGTGCACTCATTAAAAAATATACCGATACCGCACCCGCTGTTTATCAGCGCTGCATCAACAAGATCTTAACCCAAAAAACAAGTATGAACATGGACAACCGAGAATTAATTGAGCGGACCACCTCCGTTTTAGACAAGATCATGAACTTTTTTAAAAAGGTGGTAAACAAACAAACTATTACCGACAAAGGTACCCTGCATCACAGTGGCGAATTATGCGAAGGCACCGACGTTTACAACGATGAAGACCTGACCACGCCGGCCATTACCGACACTTACACTACGGCCGATGGCGAACAGCTAACAGTAGAAACCGGCAAGGTTAAAAAACTATCTCCTGTAGCCGCAGATGAGGGTGACGACGATATGCTGCCTGCCGACCAATTTAAAAAATCGCTTAAACCTGCCGATGTGCAAAACAAAGTAAAGGAAGTAAAAGCCCGGCTGCATGCGCAAAACGCATTGCTTATGGAAGCAAAGAACGCGCTCGATAAAGCCAACACCCGCCTTCAGCAAACCCGCGACGAAGTCAAAAATGAGATAAAGAGCACCTTTATGCCTGAAGGCAGTAAACGCAGTAACAAAGCTAAAGCCGAAACACAACCTTTTTTTGCCCCCCAAAGTCCCCTGGCGCAAAATGCAGTAAAAAAAGCGGTAGGAAAATAATTGCGGGGAGTGTTGTAGCGGGTGCGCATTTTCTTACCCCAGCTATCATTATTACCTCCGCTTCACGCTTACGAAAACACCCCTGCCCTTTGCTCCTCCATCTAACTTAATAAAATACTAAATCAAATAATGGCTCAATTTACATTTACAAACAACACCTATGCCGGCGAAGCGCTGGCGGGTTTCATGGCAAGCACGCTGCTGGAGGCCGACTCCGTAAAGCGTGGCCTGCTCACCGTAATTAACGACGTTAAATCGCGCAAGGTGATCCTTGATGTTGATGATGACGTGGTTCTGCAAGATCCAAGCGGCATGTTTACAGACCAGGGCACTACCGCAGCCCAGCATGAAAGCTACCTTGACCCGGTAGTATATGAATTTATGAAACAAGAACAGTGGGACAAGCTGGTGCAATCATGGGAAACCCAGCAGCTTAAACCAGGCGCTTTTCAGGATTACGAAGGTGTGGTTGACCTAAGCGACTTTATGGTACAGCGCTACTTAACCAAAATACAGATTGCTAACGAGCGATTATACTGGCTGGGCAAGGGTGCAACTAAAGAGGCGGCATTTACAGCACCATTTACAGGTTTGTTGCCAACTATATCCGCAGCAAGCGGCGTTTACAAAGTAGGCCTGGGCAAATCAAACACCTCAATGGCAGCATCTGCCATCAGTGGCCTTGGTGTGGTAACAGTTGGCTCTACCACTACTTTAAAAGACGGCGATGTGGTAACCATTACCAATGTAACCGGCACCAGTAAAGACACAACTAACGGCGGTACAGGTATTGATGTGCAGGGCCAATCGTACTTTATTCAAATAGTCAGCGCTACTACTTTCAAGTTGGTACGTAATTACAACGAAGTAAATACCCGCAAACCGGCTACCTTTAGCGGGTCATCAACCGCGGCAACGGTTAGCTACATTAACAGCAGCAATGTACTGGATGTGTTAACCGGCATTTACGCCCAGTTAGATCCGGCAGACCGTAGCCAGGAAGATTTTAATCTGCAAATACCATTACATGTGGGCTATGCATACGCGCAGGCACAGGCAGATAAAGCGGTAAACGTGCTTAATGCCTTTACCGATCCTAAAAAGATGGATTACCTGGGTGTGCCGCTGCAACTGATGAACCACTGGCAGGCAAATACCATATTAGGCGCCCGGTCATCAAACCTGTTCCTTGGGGTAGATTTGTTAGGCGATGCATCTGAACTTTCGACCGTTTACATGAAGCCCTACACTAACGACAATGTGGTGCGTATGAAGGCCCGCATGAAAGCCGCCATAAACTATAAATTTGCCAACGAGCTGTTTTACCTGTCAGCCTGATAGCGGTGAATGATACATGGTTGATTAAGTGAGTGGCTTTGCCGCAACCAGATCAACCAATAGCGTCAATTAACTATTCACCCAATCAACTACTTAACTAATCACCAACACATGTCAATTTACAATAAAATAAATGCAGGCTTTAGCCTGGCAACAGACAGTCCTATCACATCCGGTATAGAAGATGTTGTCTACATTTTCAACCAGGATGATATCACCTTGACTTACGATGTAGCCAATCCGCTCATCATAACCGGCTTAACCGCGGTAAGCGCAGCTAAAATTTACAAGTTTGAAGGTACAAACAACAGCTTCAACACAATGAGCAAACTGGCGAAAACCCAGGTTGGCCCACGCTATACAGAAGAGATCGACTTTAATATCGCCGGTTTATCAGTAGAGGTAAAAGCACAGTTGATGGCTATGGGCTATGGCCGAGTTCGCGCCATTGCCGTAAATAATTATAAAGACAGTAATTCGGCCATCGAATTATTTGGAGCAGTAAACGGATTGATTGTTACCGAAGCAGAACGTAATGCTGCCGACGAAACATTAGATGGCGGTTATAAGATTAAATTGACCAATCCGGATAAGCTGAAAGAACCTTACCCGCCACGTGCTGTATCTATTGCGCCGCAAAGTGGCACCGCCACATATGCAAGCACCATTGCCGCACTTGAAGCGTTGGTGGCCTAAATCAGTTTTGAGTTAAGAGTAGTGAGTAATGAGTTTTAAATTCATTACCTACTCAACACTCATCACCCAAAACTCAAAACTATTATGAAAAAATATATTTTAACGGCTGGCAGGCATCAGTTTATTCCTAATTCGCCGGCGGTACACACAAATGATAACCTTACGGATGAAGAGGCCGAGTGGTACCTGCAGCGTTATCCGCATATAGCCAAGCTGTTTATTGATGGCCTGCAAGGCGCAAAGCCTGACAATGCGAACGACGTTGATAGCATTAAACAAAAAATAAAACGTAAACGAATTTCTAAACCAGTTGAACTGGTAAAAATACCCAAATCAATATAATCCAATCAGATGAAGACCTATTTACCACAAATTGAACGCCGCATCCTGGTAAGGCCTAATCAAACCTTTGGGATATTGAATTTTGATGCGGACAATGCTTATCCGCAACGCATGCTGGAGCTGGTTGCCCAATCGCCCACTGCTAAAGATTGTTGGAACAAGCGTGCTAAATTTATCGGGGGCAACGGCTTTGAAGATGCCGCATTAGCAAAGCTGGTAGTCAACGAAAATGGTTTAACGATGGCCAGGCTTTTAAAGGCCATTGCTGCGGATAAAGCACTTTTCTGCGGGTTTGGCATCCATGTTAATTACAATGCCAACTTTAAGATAGTATCAGCCCATTACGTAAAGTTTGAGGACATCCGCATGGGCGATACCGATAATCCCGAAACGGCAGGCAAATATGCTATCTACAACGACTGGGGCCGCAGGACATGGAAAAATATCATGCGCAGCAAGATCGCTTTTATTGACCGGTATGATCCGGATGCGCAGGTGATCAAAGAGCAGGTTAAAGCTGCCGGAGGATGGGATAAGTATAAGGGGCAGCTGTTTTACTTTAACCCGCAGGTAGATGACTATCCATTAATTGAAGCCGATTCTGTGTGGGAAGATTTTGAAACTGAAGCCGGCATCAAGATCTTTAACAACCGCGAAGTAACAACAGGTTTTTTACCATCTACAATGCTTTTTATGCAATTGCGCCGCGAAGAGGCGGATAACAGCGTAGATTATGGTGACGGCCGCACGGCACCCTCGCAACTGGAAAGGGATCTCGGCATTTTTCAAGGCACAAAAAGCGCACAGAAAATAATTGTAATTGAATATGAGGATGAAAGCGCCAAACCGGAGTTTCAGCCTTATGCTATACAAAACAACGATAAGCTTTTTGAAAGTACCGAACGATCTGTAGAAGCCCGTATTATCAAGGGGTTTTCTGTACCTAAGGAACTGATCAATGCTGAAAAAGCATCAGGCTTGAGCAATGGCGGTGAAAAGAAACAAGCTATTATTGAATTTAACAATAATACGGCTCCTGACAGGCTTGAATTAAGCGAAACATTACAAAATATATTTCAGCATTTTCAGGTCGATATCAATCTAGCAACTAATTGGAGTATCGCGTCAATACCGGCAACCGTTGCCGATGACGTGATAGGCGTTAAAGCCGGTGCGGCTATCAATCAATTGCTTCAATCCTCATTACCTGCCAAATCGAAAATCGCTACCCTTATCCATGCATACGGTTTAAAACAAACTGAGGCCGAAGCCATGTGCCTATAACGCACGCCAGCCGGCAAATTTTCAATATTTAATAACACAATCCATGAAGAAATTAAAAACTTCTCCGCCGGCTGGCGGAGGTTGGAGGGCTTGCCATGTTTAACCTGATCATCCCTACAACATTACAACGTTACGAAGATATTGCAGCCAATGTAAAGCCGGAACGTATTAAAGTGTTCATTCATAAGGCACAGGAACTGGATCTGAAATCTTTTCTCGGCTATGTCCTTTATAACGACTTAGTGAAAAATTTGGAAGCCGACGGAATACTTAAAGATGATGCGCCTCAACATTACAAAGACCTGCTAAACGGAAGCGAATACCTGGATGAACAGGGGCATATAGTCTTACATCAGGGACTGCAGCCTGTGCTATCTTACTTTGCATTTGCAAGATTTATTGAAGCTGATGCTGTCCACTACACAGCCACCGGTCCCGTAACTAAAAGGTATGAAAATGCCGACGCCTTACCTGCCAAAGACATTGTGAAGCTGGTGCAGCAACAGCGCAGCACTGCAAATGCTTACGGTAACGACGCCGAACGTTTCATAGTTGATCATCCTCAATATTTCCCGGTATGGCATTACAATCGTCAAAACCGGTCGGCAAGGCAGGCTGGTCCCCGCATACGTAGTGTGGACATTACAGATTTTAATTACCCTGCAGATAACCTTGCTTATAATCAATTTTTAACTGAATTTTTAAACTAATGGCAACAGACAAGAAAATAAGTGAGTTGCCTGTATCAAGCGTCATAACTGCAAGTGATGTCTCAGTGCTGGTAAACAACGGTGTCGACTATCAGTTTTCCATTAGCCTGTTACTCCAGTACCTTACCAGCAACCTGTCTTCCGGGTCATCCATTGCATTTGGGACCGTACTACCACAAAATAATATCGGGAAAAACGGTGATGTATTTTTAAAAACGAGTACCGGCCAGTTTGCACAAAAGATAGCTGGCAATTGGGCAATAGTATACACACTGCCCGAAGCGAATGCAGCAGATGGCACCTTGCTTTATGGCCAGGGAGAACCCGCCGCGGGAACAGGGAAAAACGCTGACAGCTACATTGATACACTTAGCGGTATATTTTATCTAAGGAGTAACAGTTCATGGACGCAGGTTTTTTCGATGCAAACCGGTCCGCAAGGCCCGAGGGGGCTCAAAGGGGCGGAAGGCCTGCCGGGATTGAATGGTAAAACAATACTAAGCGGCACATCACCACCGGCTAATAGTATTGGAACGGAGGGAGATTTTTATATCAACAGGGCTATCTACCGGTTTTATGGGCCAAAAACATCTGGTCTTTGGGGCAGTGGTACTAGTATGTTTTTTACTCCCGAAGAACCGTACGTGCACGAATTTGCAGCCGGCGGGCCAAATCCCATCATTATTACCAGTTGGCAGGACGAGTACTTCCCTAATTATGGAAACGGCGAATTTTTAGTGCAAATCACTGATGAAGATGGCAACCTGCAGGATAGGCCTGATCTATCCCTTAAAAGAATTATAGATCGTACTGGTGGATTTGCCATTCAAACAGCAGTTCGTTTGGATACGCCGAACTATCCATCTGGCAGGATAATTATCAGATACTCAAATCTAACTTTATGACAAATAGACTTTTATATACAATAATGTTATGGCTTATAGGCACAATAGCTTATGGCCAGGATGCCCCGCCTTACGGCGCAACAGTTATTAGCCCGAATTTCACTTGGTATAGAAAAATCGCAGCCGGTGACACTTCATTTTACGGTTACAGCAACAATAACTGGGTAAATTTCGCCAGAAGAAATTGGGTGACTAAAGTGATCAAGGACAGCCTAGTAACCCGGGCTAACCTTAAAACGGATAACATTTTTAATGGAAAAACACAATTTAACAATGCCGTAAGCCTACTATTAAACAATGGTACAGTTGCCGGCAGGGTGGGAATTGATCCGAATGGTAATTTGATCAAGGACACTATACCATATTTGAAGCAGAGTGGTGGTACATTGTCGGGTGATCTGATTCTGCCATCTTCTATACCTACAAACGCTTTATCGGCTGCGCCAAAAGCTTATATCGACAATCTAATCACCGGTATAACCTGGAAGAACGCTGTCCGTGTTAAAACAACTGCTAATACCACGCTTTCAGGCTTACAAACCATCGACGGTGTTACCGTGGCAGTGGGTAACCGGGTACTTGTCAACAATCAAACGGATCAAACCAAGAATGGGATTTACATTGTAACCACCGGTGCCTGGACACGAGCTGAAGATGTGGACAGCAGCGATGAGATTAGCACATCAACAGTAGCCGTTACTGCGGGTACAGTTAACAAGAATACGCAATGGACATATATCGGATTGTATGCGCCGGTGATAGGTACAGATGATATTGTCTTTGGGCAGATTAGCGGCGCCGGTACTTATACAAGCGGTCCTTACCTAAATCTTACCGGCAATGTTTTTGATGCAAATTTAAATGCGTTTGATGAAAGATATTTTAAATCAACCGGAGGAAATCTACATGTCACTGGTACACAAAGATTTTATGGTTCCGTTCAAACTTATGGGAATTTAAATCAATATAATTATGATGGAGGCAACTCCTTAAATATCGTCGGTCTTAATGGGACTTCTCAGTATTCCATAATTAACATGGATAATGGGGTAGGTAACGGTTTGGGCATTTTTCATGGGAACTATGCTTCCAGTACTGGAGGTATAATTCTTCGGGATAGCGTTTTAAAAACCATAGGAGGGGCACGATTCTTAACTACTCAAGACTTTAACTACACGCCCGCTAATCCGGCAAATTACTACGATAAAACAACAAGTGACGGTAGGTATGCAATAATGACGGCTAATAATCGATTCACTGCTCAACAATTTATAAAGAGTGGTAATTCAATCACTTTTTTCGATAGTAGCGATATATTAAATTCATCTATAACTGAACAAACTGATAATTACTTGCATTTCGCAGGTGGCGCGGGTGTTTATTTGGAAGCTAATTTAGTGGTTGCTCAAAGTGCGAGCTTTGACGGCAATACAAATTTCGGTGGTGTATCAAACGTATTCGGACAAGGACGGCGTTTGTCTTTCCAGGATGCGAGCTCAAATCCCGCTATAAACTATAGTATTGGCAACCTGAACAATAATTTGACAATAACTCATACCTCGAACAGTCAAGGTGTAATTATCAATAATAAAAACATAAGCGATAGCGATGGCATCTTATTTGCGAAAACTACCGATATCACAACTACGGGTGATATCCGCTACCTTCGGCTTACTGGCGGTACGCTCACCGGTACCCTCAATGGTGCGGCGGCTTATTTCAGTGGGCAGGTGGGTGCGCAAACTTTAGCTTTATCGCCTTATGTTGACGCTCTAATACCAGGTCAGATTGCTGCAGGTGATGCTATAAAGTTTGGTACAATCAACAACGGGCCATTTGCCGGCGCTTATACTTATGTCAACGGTTCTCCTGAATTTCGCGCAGGTCGAGCACCTGGTGGTGCAACCTATACTATTGGGCAGTATGTGTCAGGTGCATGGGTTTCCTATTTGGACGCCGGCAGCACTGGCGTAGCCTTGCCCAAGGGGTTTGCAAGCTCATCAGCTTCAACTATAACAGCGGCCAGTACCGGCAGTGCTTTCGCGGTCAACCAAACGAGCACCGGTGTCATCGCCTCGTTTCAGTCGGCGGGTAGTGACGTGGCCCGTATCCAAACTAACGGGTATTTGTACGGAAAAGGTATTATAGATATTGGCGGTTCTCAAAACGGATTTTTTGGCGTAGGTACCGCAACTGCCGGTAACGGTATAACCCGGGCCATCGCTGATAATATTACTACGTTAGTAGTCAATAATAATAATGCAACCGCAACGGGTGATATTCAAGCCTGGCAGTTTAATTCTTCAACGGTTGGTAGGATCTCCCAGTCAGGTACATTTTATGGTGTAGGCATAAATAATAACGCAGCAAGCAACAACGCCGCGATAACCGTAGCTACAAGTGGTACGACTATATCCAGGAATATCGCTGATGCTAATCCAGCAGCCGTCATTAATAACCTTTTGGGTACAGGTGATATACTTAGGGCTCAACAAAACAGTGTTAATAAATTTGTTGTCGATCTTAATGGTAAAGGAACGTTTGCCGGTGATGTTATTGCTGCAAACGCTTACTCCGGTCGTATAGGGATAGGTATCGCTTCAAACGTTGGCGCACTGCTTCAAATATCACCAGGTACATTTACCACAAGTGGTAATTTTGGAACTCCGGGTATGGGTATAAGTCAGGGTAACATAACCTATACTTCGACTACTTCATCTGGTACCGTTGCCAATACTTATATAAATGCTTACGCAACTGCAACACTTAACTCTACAACCGCAACAACAATTACAAAGGGTTACGGCAATTGGTTTACCGGACCTGTTGGCAACGCCAATGTTACTTTAGGCCAAAGTATCGCAGTTGGTATGAGTGGTGATTTTGAGGTAAATGGTAGTGGCTATATCACTAACAGGTTAGCTTTAGGTAAATCAACTGTACCGGGTGCAGTGTTGGATATCGACCCCATTGCTTTTAACACTTCTAATAATTTCGGCACTACCGGATTTGGCATTCGCACAGGCGTTAACACCTACAACACCACAGCGGCAGCTACTACATCCGGTACCCCTGTTAGCATAGGAGCGGTTCATGCATTCAATATACCGACAATGGCTGCCACGAATACACAGTATATAACAAACGGGGCTACGGTTTACATAAGCGGAGCGCCGACTGCCGGTGCTAACATGAACCTTGGCGCTGCTTGGTCGATGTTCGTCAACTCCGGAAATACATACTTCGGGGGCGGCATTTATAGTGCCCCGCCGGCTTACAGTACAGGCGGTATTATGCATTTAGGGCGAAATACTACAACTGGCCGATTGGAAACTATGCCAGATATGATCGCATTCAATAACACAGCTACCAGTCTCAACGCTTCAACGCTAAACAGCACTTATCCAGCGGCCCCATTGGGTTACCAAGTAATCTGCGGAAACATAAGCACAGGCGCCGCAATCTATACAAAGTACTCTTCTGCTGTATGGCTAACCTCTGCAGCTACTATACAACAATAAGTTCAATTTAATTATCATCATGAAAAAAACAGCATTATTAATTTTATGTGCACTACTTGGCGTAAATTCATTTTCGCAAACCCCTCAATCGAAAAAAGACTCTTCGAAAGCAGCCGGTTATCAGCCAGACCCAAACAAGCTTTATAACATAGCGCTCACTTCGAATCAAATCAGCACATTGCTTCAATCGTCACAGGCGGGTGTAATACCTTTGCTAAAGGCGATCAAGTTGCCTATGGATAAACTTGATGATACACAGGCATACTTCGCTGCCCTGACCGGGAATATTTCAAATCAATATCGCAGGCAATACGTCACCGATAGTTTAAAATCCATCCAGCCGATCAAAAAATAGATGGAGAAACAATATACTTTGTGGGAACGTATCATAAACGATACGCCCACTTTTTTTAAAAAGGCGCAATTATTTGGTAGCAGCCTTGTGATATTATCATTGTCACTCGCAGAAATTAAATTGCTGCCAACCTACCTGACTGGCATCATAGCTTCTATCGGCGCCACAATGGCCGCAGTTGCTCAATTTGCGGTTAAACAATATGAAACAAATGACCAAGTTGATCATGAAACTCACTGAATCCGGCTTAACCTTTATCAAAAACTTTGAAGGATTACGCTTAAAAGCTTATCAGGATATTGCCGGTATCTGGACTATTGGATACGGATCTACCCGTCATTCTGATGGCCAACCCATTAAAAGCGGCGACCGCCTAATATCAATAAAGGAGGCCGACCGCTTACTTGATGCTACATTAAATTGGTATGTTGATGCGGTAAATCAACAAGTGAAAGTACCCCTGAATCAAAATCAATTTAACGCGCTGGTATCGTTTGCTTATAATGTTGGCACAGGTGCGTTGCAAAAATCAACTTTGTTGCATAAGCTAAACCAATCCGATTATCAAGGTGCAGCGGATCAGTTATTGGCCTGGAATAAAGTCACCGACCCACGGTCTGAGCAGAAAGTGGTTAGCAAAACGCTATCCAACCGAAGGCTGCAAGAGCGTTCACTTTTTTTAAAATCGATTCACTATGACAACGTTTGAACATAAAGAACTTAAAGGTATTACAATCAAGAATATTATGGTGACCATTATCAGTACAGCAAGTATTGTAATGTCGGTTATGACCACGTATTTCGAATTAAAGGGTGATATAAGGGATGTAAAGCTTACTCAGGATGCACAAAACCGCGTAAATGAAATTAGGCTAAAAATAATCGAAGGACAAGTTGCGCTGTTACAGCGAGAGGTAGATCAAATTAAAAATAAAAAAAATGAGCATTAAAAACTTCGTTGTTAAATTATGGACTAACATTAAGTTGTTGTTTGGCAACTTCCCGGCCTCTGTAAAATCGGCTGTATATTTAGGCGTAGTAATAACAGAGAATATCAAATTGTTTGTCGATTCTCCTATGGCGGATATTTGTACAGCCATAATTCCCGGCCAAACAGATGACAGGCTTAAAGATTTGTTAAGAACTGCTCTGCCAAAAATAGTTACGAGCCTGAAACTGATTGATAATAGCATTGTAGCGACAACCCCTCAACAAGCTTTAAAAATAGCTGTTTTAAACTTGCAAACGCTGGATAATAATATTAAGAACGCTTTTCTTCATACTATTGCAGTAATGGTAAGTGAAATAGCAAGCGATGGAAAATTATCCTGGAGCGATGGGATCTATCTTGTGGAGTGGTACTACCAACAGCAATTTAAAGCTAAAAAATAAGTTTGAAAGATTGTGCCCAGGAGCGGATTCGAACCGCCACATCCTTACGAATGCCACCCCCTCAAGATGGTGCGTCTACCAATTTCGCCACCTGGGCCCTCATATAAATGGAAAGTCTTAAGTGTAAAGTGTGCCGTAAGCATCTGCTTTAACTTAAGACTCTCATTGATGGATGTGCCCGAAGAGAGACTCGAACTCTCAAGAGACAATTCTCAACGGCTTCTGAGACCGCAACGTTTACCAATTTCGCCATCCGGGCTTTATGAGGCTGCAAATATAATTTTTTATCGCACGCAAATTAAAATAAATGAAAATTAGATGCTGTTTTGTAAAACCCACTGTAAAGGGTAACTTAGAGATACCAATTTTATAAACATGATGAAAAAATCTTTGTTGGCTTTCCTTATCATAGCCGCGTGTTCGTTTTCGGCATCAGCACAAAGCGCTGATGCAATTTTAGGCAAATGGTTAAATCCCAGCGGGGAAGGCCAAATACAGATCTTTAAAAAAGGAAGTAAGTATTTTGGAAAATTAATTTGGTTGAAAGTTCCAGACGAAGATGGCAAACCCAAATTAGATAAATTTAACCCCGACCCTGCATTAAAGACCCGGCCAAAACTTAACCTGGAAGTATTAAAAGATTTTGTTTATGATGGCGATAACGTTTATGAAAACGGGACCATTTATGATCCTAAAAACGGCAAAACTTATAGCTGTAAGATGACCCTTAAAGGCGATGTGTTAAAAGTCAGAGGGTATATAGGCGTTTCGATATTGGGCCGAACAGAAAACTTTACCAGGATAAAGTAATGATTAAATATTTACGGTTTTTAATATTGATTTGCTTTACAACATTGTCCGTTTGTTTAAAAGCACAAACAATTGATGTGATTAATACAGGTAAGGCAACCAGTATACGTGGCCTATCAGTACTCAATAACAAAGTCGCCTGGATAAGTGGTAGTAAGGGGTTAATTGGCATTACACATGACGGGGGTAAAAACTGGTCGTGGCCAGCCGTTAAAGGATTTGAAAATTCTGACTTTAGAGATATCGAAGCTTTTTCTGACAAAGAAGCAATAGTGATGAGTTCTGGTACACCGGCACTGATCTTAAAAACAACCGATGGGGGCGCCAACTGGGAAATTAAATTTCGCAGTGATGACAAGGCCTACTTTTTAGATGCGCTGGATTTTGACAGCAGCAATCATGGCTTGGCTTTAGGCGATCCTATCGATGGTAAATATTTATTGTTGGAAACGAACAATGGTGGAAACAGCTGGCAGAAGCTACAAAACCAACCTAAGGCTACACCCGGCCAGGCAGCATTTGCAGCAAGCGGCACCTGCCTAAGGGCAGCCGGTAATAAATTTTATATCGTAACGGGCGGCAGTGAGGCCAGTCTGATTGTAAGCAATAATACCAACTTTCAATGGCAAAGAACATCGATGCCCATTACTCATGGTAAAGATAGCCAGGGAATGTTTTCTATCGCTGTTGGCAAAAAAACTATGATCATGGTTGGTGGCGACTATTCAATAAATGCTAAGCGCGATTCGAACGCCTGCTACTCCGTTCTCAGCAGTCGCCCGCGAAACGCCGGTTTACCGGCCAGCAGCCCGGCGGGTTATCAGTCATGTGTAGAATACATAAACAACGATACGTTTCTTTCTACCGGTACGCCGGGTAGCAACCTTACTACCGATGGCGGTAAAACCTGGAGGCTAATAAATATCACTAGCTTTAACGTTTGTCGAAAAGCCAGGCATGGAAATCTTGTTTTATTGGCTGGGGATGATGGTAAAATTGGGATTTGTAAACTTTAGTAGTTGACAATGAAGCCGTTATTTTACGCCTGTAAATTAATTTTAATTAGGTTTGCAGGGAATGCCTAATAATCCTATATTTGCACCACTTTAAACGGAAACGATAGCAGTATCGAAAAAGTAAAAAGTTGATTCCGTAGCTCAGCTGGTAGAGCATAACACTTTTAATGTTGGGGTCCTGGGTTCGAATCCCAGCGGGATCACAGAAGCGAACAGAATACCAGGGTTCGCATCCGTTTTTGAAGTAAGAGTCTCTTGAAAAAGAGGCTCTTTTTTTGTTTAAAGGCGGTTTTTGAACCCTAAACCAACTTTTCACAATTACTTTACTCCGCTTTTCTTAAAAATTTCAGTACAAGTTAGTTCAATCTAATTCAAAGTAATCGGTACCCTATTCGGTACTCCATTGCTTATACCGAATTTAGGAGTACCGAATTGCACTGTACGCTTGTATCAGTTTGATTTTCAGTTTAAAAAACATGGGTACACATTAAAACTAAAAACACATGAAAGTAAATGAAGATCTGTCTATTTTATTTTGGCTTAAAAGAGAAAAGGCAACAAAAGAAGGATTAGTCCCTATCTACGTCCGCGTCACGGTGAAAGGAGATCGAGATAATTTTTCTTCAGGAAAAAAAATTCATCCTGATTTTTGGGATGAGGAAACGGGAACAGCATTAAGTGGATGTCCTGATGGAAAAATGATAAATAGCTACATCACTAAAACAAAGGCCGACCTTGAACGACACTACAACCAATTGGCGGGTGTTAACAAAAAGATAAAGGCCGCAATGATAAAGGAAGCCTATATGCCAAAGCAAATTTTACAAAAAACCCTAATGCAGGCATTCAAACTTCACAACGAAGAATTTGCCGAGCGGGTAAATAAAAATAAAGGCAGTAAGGGCACATTGGCGCGCTATGAGCGATTAAAAGATAAAGCACAGGATTTCCTGAAGAAAAAACTTAAACTCGGTGATATAGCTTTAGAAGATATTGAAATGGCTTTTGCGGTTAATTTCTTTCATTACCTAACAATGGAAAATGTTGGAGATAATACCGCTATGAAATATGTCAAAACTTTAAAGCAGATAATAGATCGTGCAATTGATGAGGGCTGGATTAAGCATAATACTATATCGGGCTTCAAATGCACCTATAAAGATCCTGATAGAGAAACGCTTGAAATGCACGAGTTAGTTGGAATGTATGAAAAGGAAATCTCAGTAGAACGTTTAGCAGAGGTGCGGGATGTGTATGTCTTTTGTTGCTTTACAGGCTATGCTTATGAAACTGTTTACAACCTTGAACCGGCAAATATTTTCAAAGGGCTGGATGGTAAATTGTGGATTACGAAAGATCGACAGAAAACTGGCGTCGAAGAAACAGTTCCATTATTACCTATTGCCCTGGCAATTATTGAAAAGTATAAAAATCATTCTTATTGCGTAAATGAAAATAAATTACTTCCCGTTAATAGCAACGTTCGATATAATGCCTATATCAAAGAAGTAGCAATAATTTGCGAAATTAAAAAAGAACTCACAACCCACACCGCAAGGCACACTTTTGCAACGACGGTACTTCTTGAAAATGATGTGCCTATAGAAACTGTAGGAAAATTATTAGGCCACAAAGACTTACGCTCAACCCAAATTTATGCTAAGATAACTAAGCGTAAAATCAGCAACAACATGAAAGCGTTAGAAAGTAAGATTTTTTGTGAACAAGGGTTATTAAAAGTATCATAGTATTCGTCTTGATATCACAATTTGTGATATCAAGATATTTATAAATTATAAAATTAATATCATGGAAAAAACACTTGTAATCCCTGATGAGATTGTAATGAATCAAATCTATTACATAAGAGATCAAAAAGTAATGTTAGATAAAGAACTTGCTGAGCTATATCAGGTGGCCACTGGAGTTTTAAATCAAGCCGTAGCGAGGAATATAAAACGGTTTCCATCTGACTTTATGTTCCAACTTACCGAACAGGAATGGTTAAACTTGAAATCACAAATTGTGACTTCAAGTTGGGGTGGTCGCAGAAGTTTGCCTTATGCATTTACTGAACAAGGGGTAGCAATGCTTTCAGGAATTTTGAATAGCGACCGAGCAATAGCTGTAAATATTCAAATCATGAGGATTTTCATAAGAATACGCCAAATGTTTATTGATAATACTGAACTTCGGCTAGAAGTAGAAAAAATAAAGGGAAAATTAGACAACCAAGATAAAAACATGGAAATTGTGTTTCGCTATCTTGATGAGCTTATTGAGGTCAAAAACAACCCTAAACCACGAAAAAGAATCGGATTTAAGTCAGATGATTTGTGATCTTAAAAACTATTTAAAGGCTTAACCGATTATTGTTACTTTTTTTCGTAATATTTTTAAAACTCTCATCATTGATGAGAGTTTTTTTCGTCTCCTGTATGCACTGATAATAAATAGTTATCTATTGTTGCAAATGAACTGATTTGCCACAAGGGATTAACAATTGCCTCAACAGTGATCATAGCCATTAAAAAACCAACCTATGAATCTTATATTTGGTCTTCTTTAGTCAATTGTTTCATCATCAGCCAAATTGGTTAAACGCAAACTTGAATCAGCGTTAAAATCTCTTACGGCAAGAGTTAATAAATAAATGCTGAGGTATTGTTTCATAGCAAGAACCTCAGTAAGAGTAATTGGCCCTTTTAAGGAGTTAGGTGAAGTCATTATTGTTTCCCTCTAATATTTGAAAGTAGTAATCTCTGTTTTTATACATCCCGCTTATCTGAAAATAGCCATGTTCCCGATAGTTAGAATCTTTAGATATAGTTTCATTTGTAGTGATTACTGTTTTAAAAGTGCTGAACAGAATCATGAACATGTCTTTTTCAAACCTTAAATGGACATCATTTTTAGACATTAATGCTAAAACATGCAGATATGGTAAAAAAGGCTCAAATGCCGGCTTATTGTAACATTTCACCATGTAGCTATTTACAATTTTAGTCAACTGTAAATGCTCCATAGTGAGTGCGAAATTGCTTTCTGGCCAATGTAGTTTGGTTATTAAAGTCGCACCAACATTTTTTTTGGATTCCAAATCTCTAATAGATTCATAATATTTATCGAGGTCAACGCTTGCATGCCACCAAAAAACTCCGCCAGCAGCGATGTTTAATGCACCAACATACATTCTACTAACGATGTAACCGTAATGCCACAGCATTGGCGCAGAAGTGTTTTTACTTAATATAACATCAACAATTAGTGTATGCTTGTCGCCACCTTTAAAGAGCTGGAACATAGGAGATGTTTTGTTGTGCTCATTCAAGATGTTGGGTCTAATCGCATGAAGTGGACAACCAATTTTAATTTTAATACGCCATTTAGGTACTTCATCTTTTTCAAGAAATTCAATAGGGCGTTCAAGTTCGCTTTTTAGCAGGGTATCCAGCTCAATTTGTTCGGCATCAAATTTTGCAATCAGCCAATTTACCCAGGTTTTTACATCACCTGAATCTATCAGTTTGTTTTGAGCTTCCTCACCAAAAATGAAACGCCGCTTATCCGGATCATTGGTAAGAACCATAAATTTTTTCATTTCCTCAGATTCTTCACGTTCTTCAAAGTCATCAGCTTTTGCCAACTCAAGACGCGCCTTTACCAGCTCAACAATATTATCTAATTCTTCATCTGAAATTTTATCTGAGGCAGGAATCGTATCAGTTGTTTCTGTGTAAAGCGATTGCAGTCTTCTTAAATGGATGTTTGATGCCAGTTTTCTATTGCTATCAATCTGCTGTTGAGTAGGAATTTCCTTTCCAAAAGTTTCCCACCAGAATGCCCAAAAGATTTTTTTTGTATGATCATCTAAAGCCAAAGGCCCGTCTTCATTTTCATCATCCTGAGATCTGTTATAATTAAACCACGCGATAAAAACTTTTCCGATCTCTTCCAGTGCGAGTGTGCATAAATGGTAAGATATATGGTTTGCTTTTTTGTTCCGAAGTGTTTCAGCCGCCGTTAACGCAGCTTCTGCATTAAGTAGGCAAAGTTTCCGAAAAATTATAAAATCCTTGATATCCTTCATATTAATCATAAACTTAATGTTTATTTATACAAAGGACAATCTACACTACGCAACCTATTTGCGTACTTGAAGATTTAATTTTAATAATTTAAAAATTTAGGATTTATAGTCTTCCCAAACAAACGCCTTTTGATCAGGCCCTAAATCAGTCGCGATTTTAAAGCAGTCAATTGGAATATTTTCACCATTGATTCTGTCAAATCTGAACATTCCAGCAGATTCAAGCTTTAAATATTTCTCTACAGCTGATGGGATTAGTGCTACATTCTGACCCGAATAACGAGTTGAGACACTCGGATAGGTAACCCCCTGAAACGGTGTTTTTTCTAATATGTAATTTAAATAAGCTGCACTTATTTTGTATTTATAGGTTTGATAGCTTCCATTCTCATCTTTCTCAATATCATTTCTTGCAAACTCGTCACTAAAGAATTTTAGCTGCTCTATGAAATAGTCCTTAAGTTTATTTTCCCCAAAGTTTTTTAATTGATTTTTCAACGCATCTTTTGCATACTGGCTGACCTTTAGGGCCTCCTCACTTAAAATCATTTCAACAACTTCAATATCTTCCTGAATACGCCACCGACTCATTGTAAAGGTCTCCTGAAGATTTAGATTCCTTTGTTCGTTTGGAAACTTTTCTAAATCTCTTTGGATTCTTGAGGTTTCTAAATACGCGACAAGTCTTGGAATCTTAATCTCCGGCGACACCACCGATCCATAAAAAATAGACTGGCCAATATCGTTGCATCTTCCACGACCAATTAAATGAAAAAGATCCGGATTCCTATGGTGTGAAACATCATCATACTTATTGAAGTAAACCTCAGCAGGATCATTAATTCTCACCCGATCAATATACCATCCCTTATGTATAATTGCTGTCGGCACACACTTATCTGGTATTGCTCTAATAAGATCATAAATCTTTTCATAAGGAACGTTTTCGAGATCATTACTTAGGTGCTTAAGCTCAGCTAAAATTTCGTGCATTAAATAGAAATTAATATTGGGGGAATAATTCCTAAAGTTAATATTATTTCGGTTCGTTGATGGCTCTCAGGTAATTACCGCCATTAACTTTTTCCCCGTTCATAATCATTCTCCATTTAATTACTTCAGTCATCCCTCGGTCTATAACATAACCATTATAACCGGCTAATTTGAGTAACAGCATTGAGCTCAGCATACCAAGTCGATTTGCTAAAATATTAAGTAATTCCGTGTCACTTAGATTTGTGTCCTTATTTTGAGGGAGGTTTCCATGCAGAAAACGGTTTCGACTATTTATGCAATCTTGCTCTTCCTTTTTTAATTTTATTGATAACTGATCGAAGGCTGAACTTAATTTGTCAGCATTCGGTTTGTTGTTTATCGAATCAATTTTATTGGAAAATATTCTAATTTGATCCTTATCCAACGTGTCGGAATAGCCTTTGATAACTTTTTGTAATTTATAAATCAATCCTCGTTTGATCTCTTTATCCTCAATCATACCACCGGGTTTATTTGATTCTTGGATGTTTCTGGTGATCGTCTCTAACGCGACCGCACCTAATGATGCTTGCGAACAACCTGTTAAGGTAGCCGCTTCTATCAGTAAGTATGCAGAACGTAAATAATCCTCGTTATGGAATAATAAGTTTATCAGCTTGTCGAATTGCTTGCTTGTGAGCAATCTTTGCTCTCTCGGAATATCAGGATAATTGCCAGAATCTAAGATTGCCTTATTTGAAAGGATTGACGCATTGAAATTTTCATAATAATAGATTGGTATTCTTTTACCCTTAACTTCTTTAACACCAATATAATAAACGGCATCCATAATATAATTACCATTTAAAAACCCATAAGCCGTAATAACAGTATTAACTACCGACCGCAATTTGTCGAAATCAATTTCCTTTTTAGGATTAATGATGATATAGCCGTAGTCATTATCAATGTCCTCGTGATAAAACAAAAATTCGTTTTTGTCAATTGCGAAAGCAATTGCGTTATAAAATCCGTCGTCTCTGCCGCGAGTAGTATAATCAAATATTACTCCCGATGAATAAGGGTTGAATTGTCCCTTTTTATACTTGATATATGCTTTTTGGGAGGATTGCTTCCATAAAGAGTCGTCAGCATCGCCCCTAAATGACTTTACTTCTATCTCATATTTACAAGGAGTAACTTCATTAAGTCCACGCTTTCCACCGATAACTTTGCTATTAGTTACTTGAATCGCCATTCCGTTCGTAGCTAAGACAAAAGGCCTTGTAAAAAAGTATTCGAGGTCTACACCCTTTTTTTGATCAGTCGGTTCAAGCGTAAATGTCAGATTAAAATTATCATCAGGTGCAATTTTAAAATTACAATCAACAGCAAAATCCTTTTGAGTGGTAATCAGCTTATACAAATGGTCTCCTTTTTCGAGGAGTTTAATAAGATTTATTGCCGAAATATCTGGTTCAAGCATAACGATGATTAGTTATTAAATAGGTTGTGTCATTACTTTTTCAACAGGTGAACTTTCAAGTCTAGAATAAAAATACAAACAATAACGTTAGGTATTGATTATCACGGTCAGCTTCGCGCAAATCCGAATCATCAGAATCCACTCCATTCTTTGCTGCTATTAAACTTGGTTTGGATGGCTTTTAAATTGTATTTTCAACATATCACAATTTATTATTCCTAAACTGTAATATACATGAGTGCTTCGGCCAAAGAAATTAAAGTAAACGTCACCGGACTTGACGGCATTTTTAAAAACAAGGAAAAAGTCATCATTCCGGAATATCAGCGCCCCTATGAATGGGGCAAAACGAAAACCGCCGAGCTGCTCAACGACCTGAAGGAATTTTTTATTACCAAACGTTCTGACTCGCCTTATTATTTAGGCACCGTATTGTTTTATTACGATGCGGAACGGAACGCCTACGAGATCATCGACGGTCAGCAAAGGATCACCACACTGCTCATTATGAAACGGGTCATGGAGAAAGAACTTCCCGAGGCGATGAACATCGATTTCCGGTCGCACCTTTCTTTCAGGGCCATTAAGGAAACTACGGATTACGCGCGAAAAGAAAAGGCGCTGCTGACTGAGCTAACGCTTCGAAACTTTTTAAGCAAGCTGGAATTTACCCAGGTGATCACTTTTGCACAAGATGATTCCTTCCAGTTCTTCGATACGCAGAACAACCGTGGCGTAACACTGGAGGCCACGGACTTTTTAAAAGCTTACCATTTAAGGGAGATCACCTCGGAGCAGTTGCAGGATAGCTGTGCGGTACTTTGGGAGAAAGCCGGCACCAAATGGAAGGACGGAGATTTTTTAAACAATTTATTTTACCGCTACCTGTACCGTGCAAGGGCCTGGCGCAGTAAAAACATCGTCCCTGAAAACAAAGAACTGATTCTTTCGGTGTTCCAGGCACAAACAGAGGAACCCGAAGAAAAGAACGCCTACCCGCTATACTCGAACATTTACAACCGGCAGGCGGTGAAGCGGCGTTATGCCGATGCTGGGGATTTCAAAGATATCCCCAATATGGAATCCACCGCTGATCCCCAGTTCTTTCCGTTCAACCTCCGTCAGCCTATCTATAAAGGCATACAATTTTTTCATTATACCCAAAAGTACACGAGCCTGCACGCGCTGTTATTTGAAAGCAACATACCACGCCGGCATGAACTCCGGGAATTGAATAAATTCTACAACGACGTTTACAATGCCGATATGTCGGTTTACCTGCGCGACCTGTTCCGGCTGGCGGTGATGATTTATTTTGATGTGTTTGAGCATCAAGAAATTATCAAGTTTGCCTATCATCTGGATTATTTACTGGGCAGCATCCGTATCGGCCAAAAGCTAGTCAAGAAAGAATCGGCACAGCTGATCCTAAAAAAACCGGAGCATAACCTGTTGGATATGATCGCCTATGCCTATTCGCCGAAAGAGGTGTTTGATTTTATTAAATCCATTCCCGAGAAAGACACCATCTATAAGAACAGTAAAAAGCTGAAGGATGATAATGTACAGGGGAAATACCGCAAACGGGTTTACACCTATTTTGAAAAGAACAAATCTGATTTTACAAACCGCAAACAATGGCTGAATGAAAAATAGTGTCGATTCCTGTTTACTGGCTGTGGGAGATATTATGAAGTCCCCGGCCATTTATAATATACCGCGTTACCAGCGCCTATACGTTTGGAACCATGAGCAGGTAAACATCCTGCTGACCGATATTTTGCAGGCCTGCAATGATGACAAGAACCTGTTTTACCTGGGTGGTGTACTGATTGTCCAAAAGTCTGTGCCGGAACATAAATACGACCTGATCGACGGGCAGCAACGGTTTACCACCTTGTGGCTAATCAGCCTCATCCTTGGCGGCGATCTGCGGGATTTCGCCACGCATCGTCATCAATCCCGGCTGACCTTTGCCATCCGCAAGAAAGTAAAAGCCTATTTTGATGCCTGCCTGAACGGCGAAGTTCTTGCTCATGAAATGGATGAACCTAATGACGATGGCAGCCTGGCCAGGATCGTTGAGGCCCAAACACTGATTAAAACCTTTGTTGGGAAATATTTTGCTAAAGACGACCGCCGCAAATCCAAATTCAGGAACTTCATTATCAAAAATGTTAAGATGCTAGTAACGACTGTACCGGATACTCCGCATTTGAATAAACTTTTCGAGGTGATCAATAACCGGGGCATGCAGTTGCAGCACCATGAGATATTAAAAGCTTACCTGCTGGAAAAGATCCGTTCTAACAAAAAACTGCGCATCAGCTATGGCAAACTATGGGATGCTTGTTCCGATATGAATGAATACCTGGAGCGGACGCTGCGGGCGGAAGCCGGACAATCCGTTGCCAAACATTACACCGAATGGAGCGGCAAATTTGACCTGGATACCATCTTAGAAATGCTGGGCGGACAGGTTATTTCGGTAAAACCGCAGCGGTTGTCGGATATCATGGATAACTACAAAGTGAAAGATGCCGATACGGGACGATCAGATGAATTTGAAGAACACCCGGAATCAGCCGATGACCAGTATGAACCGGTACGGAGCATTTTATCTTTTCCGCAATTACTGCAACACACCCTGCGGATATATCTCAAACAGCGAAACAAGGAAGACATCAAAAGGATTAATGAAAAAGAGCTGCTGCTAAGTTTTGAACAGGTACTGAAAGAGATGAACGAACGGGATGTAAAGGCATTTCTATGGCTGCTTTTTGAAGTCAGGATGTGCTTTGATAACCACATCATCAAATGGGTAACCTTAAAACCCAATGAAGAAGTTCACCTGATCAAGCATTTAAAACGCAAAAATCGAGATTATAACAGCAAAACCCATTTTCTGCTACGCGAGAAAACTGCTTCCAACGAAGGGTTTGCGCTGCTGCAAAGCATGCTGTACCACACCCAGCAAATTACCACGCATTACTGGCTCACGCCGTTACTGATGGAAATGCTCAAAACCAATAACCAGGGCACACATTACCAATACCTGCGCAAGCTGGATAACTATTTGTACAGCACCGGGCGAAAGGATGAAGATTCCGGTATAAGGACCTGGAAGCTGATGGACAGGCCAATTGATTTGCCGGTCATCGGTTTTCACCGAGATCTGCTGATGGGTACGAATGGTACCGGGTTTGCCCATTACTGGTTTTACAAGCTGGAATACGTATTGTGGTTCCTGAAACGCCAGGAACATTCGGACTGGAGCAATTTCCGCCTGACAGCCAAAAATTCGGTAGAGCACGTTTCTCCGCAAACACGCCTTTCGCAGGATTTTCAGTTTGTCACAGAGGAATACCTTGATACTTTCGGTAACCTGGCCCTGGTCACGCGCAGCATCAATTCGGAATTTGGCAACAAGGAATTTAACGTGAAACGCAAGCAATTCCTAAACAAAAAACAGGAAGGCAAACTGGAATCGCTGAAGCTGGATATCATGTACCGGAGCGGGAGATGGAACGACGACATGTGTATCGCGCACCGACGGGAAATGATCGATCTGCTGGAGCAATATTTAACGATGTCCATTTAATTCATGGCTATGCGCTCAAAATACCAGTTCCTGTTTTTGGCTTTCCTAATCACCGTACAATGGCGTAAAAGCGGCAGCGCCTTTTCGGCATCCAACTCGCGGAGGATATCCCGGATGGGTTTTCCTGCGCGGTTATCCTTTTTAAAGATGTCTTTTTCGATGAAAAGCGGCATCAGGTTTTTAGCCAGGACACTATCCACACCAGGGTTAGCGCTAAAGAAATCACGAACGATCTGGTCGATCCGGCCGATCAGGTGTATCTTTTTATCATCCATAAAATAATGCATTAATGCCGCTCAGGCACTCAAAAATAAACAATAACCCATTCAATATCTCAATTTAACACTTATGTTAAAATACAACAAAGACATGATCACTGCTGATGATCATACCACCATTTGGCGCTACATGGATTTTTCCTCCTTCTACGCCCTTTTAGTAAACCAAAAACTTTTCTTTAAAAGGTTGGATCAATATACAGACCAGCTGGAGGGCCAGCTTCCACCGGAAACCGTCATTGACTATCACTCGCATCGTTTAAGCTTCCCGTACACCACCAAAGTGGAAGCAGACCAGTGGATAAAAAAAGAGATGGCCAATATCGAATCCTTTAAACCATCAATTTTATCGAACTCCTGGAATATGGACACGATAGAAAACTATGCGATGTGGAAGATCTACCTGCGCGGATACAATGAAGGTGTAGCTATCCAAACGACAGTGGGTAAGTTAAGAGAACAATTAGATGCCAATCCGGATTTTGAACATGTTTATTCCGGTGTGGTATCCTATGAACCAATTCCCTGGAATAATATCAATCAATATACGGTGGCTACCAATAAGCGTAAACCCTATGCTTATGAGAAAGAGTACCGGGCACTGATCCTGCATGAGGTAACGGTAAAACCCAATGCTGATGGCGTTCAGGAGCGTGTCCCCAATTACAAAGTTGGCGCAGAATTCAAGATCAATACAGAAGAACTGATCGATAAAATTTACGTATCGCCTTTTGCCATGCCCTGGTTTGAATCCGCACTAAAGGTGGCGATCAAAGATAAGCTGCCTAATTTCGACCCCAATAATATCATCGGCTCGGCGCTGATTGATAAATAAAATATCCAGATTTTTACTTCACTGATTTGTAGGCTTTCAGGTAAACCCCTGAACGCCTCATCAGGAAGTTATAATACATCGCTTTATCCAACAGGCGGTGCCATTTATCAGGATCATATTGTATCAGGTAGTGCGCAAGGATGCCGCCGAAATTCGCGTTATGGGCGGTATCATCGCCCCATCCACCGGACGTTTCGTTGATGTAGTTGGCCCGCTCACTCAAAGCCTGCCCAACAGCCTGCTCTTTATCATTTAGCTTCAATTTTAGTTTTTTAAAATAACCCCGCTGGTCGAGCAAGTGGCAAAATTCGTGTAGGATCAAGATCTCCCGCAGCAAAGCATCCTTCGATTTCAATAATTTCTCATGGAACACAAAAACCTCCACCGGTTTTTTTAAGATTTTGGGCTGCTGGGCGTAACCCGCAGTGGTACCGGGCAGTAATTTTTAGCCATGAAATTTAACAGCTTAGGATCACTTTCACCATCCATCAGGTTTAGGTTATAATCCTGATCAAATGAGGCGATAGCGTATAAATTGCCACTATCTTTTATGTATTGGCTTAACGTGGGCGCACTAAACTTAGTACAAAGGGCATCTATTTCCTGAAGGGTAACCTGAAACATAAAATTTGAATAAGGCTGCAAATTTAATTAAAGGAAAACTGATAAAAGTTACGTAATCGGGAGCTATCAACGTTATAAATCATCCCTAATCATTTACGAAAGAGGAATTGCTATCTTTAAACTTATTTATGGAAGAAACACAAACCCAAGATCAGTTAGGACAAAACCAGCGTATGGAAAAGGTATTCAGGAACTATCTTGAAATGGATACCAGTTATGCTTTACTGATGAACGGGCCGAGAGGTATCGGCAAAACATTCTTTGTAAAAGCCAATGTGCTGCCGCTGATCAAAAAGATCCTTGTAAAATATGACCAGAGTAAAAAATATATCCCGGTTTATATATCCCTTTACGGTTTTAAAAGCATAGACGAGGTATACACTTCCCTTGCTTTGGAGCTGATGCCCTTGTTGAAAAACAAAAGAGTAAGGATCGGCCTTTCAGTCGCCAAGCTGATCTCGCGCGGTATGTTGAATTACAACCGCGCCGGAGATATAGACCTATATAAAAAAGACTTCTCGCTGATCGCGAAAAACACGCTTGAAACTAAGGATTTCGTATTGATCTTTGATGACCTTGACCGGATATCCTCAACGCTGGAAGTGGGCGAAATTATCGGGTTTGTAAATTCCCTGGTCGAACACGATAACAACAAAATTATCATTATCGGTGATGATGACCAGTTTAAGGATAATAACAATTACACCGCCGTTAAGGAAAAAACCATAGGTACGGTTATAGAATATGCGACAGAAATGACCGACAATTATGATCTGATCATTGCTGCCCGGTATAAAGATAACGCCAATGCCTATTATAAATATCTTTTAGCATCAAAGGAGGATATCCTGCATTGGTTTAACCTTAGCGAAACCAAAAGCCTGCGTACCCTGATCTATTTCCTGGAGCATTTCTACACCATTTTTGGAGAGCTGTACAATGGCCTCAAACTGGAAAAAAGTGAGCACCAAAAACTCGGGTTCCGAAAGCTTGATGCCGTATTAACCTTTTCGGTCGCTATCACGATTGAATTTAAAAGAGGCAAGCTGAGCTATCAAAATCCCAAAGGGATTGACGATATGAAGGCGCTGAACCTGATCATGTCCAAAAGGTCGATCAAAAAAGACCTGCGTGATCCTAGTGAAGTAACCAATAACAATTCCGACAGAAAGCTTAGGGAATCGTTCATGGAGGAATTTATTACGGTTTACTTTAACAATGACTATGAGTTTTACCGACCAGTTTTTAACTACATCACTGGCGGTGATGCATTTGAACTTAAACCGTTATTAGCGGATTTAAAAAGAAACTTTGATGACCGGATTTTTATCCCATCCTCGCAGGATGAAGTGTACCAGATGCTTTCCGATCCCCAAGTTTATAACCTGACGGCCGAAGAATATATTAACCTTTCCGATAAGCTGCTTGCGTATGGCGTTGAAGGAAAATATCCTTTAGAACGGTACATCCCCATATTGTTTTACCTGCAAAGGTTTCCCGATGTCAAGGTTTATGATATGCAGACAGTGGCCACCGAACTGATCGAGGGAATCAGGAATAATGCGAAGAAATTCGTTTATGATGATGACCTAAAGAATAAATTTGAGCCCAACGAACAACGTAAGAACAAAAATCTTTTTCTTGAATTGTTCAAAGTGGTTAACGAGGTCAATAACAGCAACCGGCTGATCGAAGTAGAAAAGAATAGAGCTGACCTGTTTATTGAATTCAGGGATACGCCGGACCAATTTTACTTTAAGGCGTCTGAGTTACCTGAAGTGCCGATATTTTCCCATTGGGACTTCAAGGCCTTTTACGCGCATTTCAAAACAATGCCCGCATCTGAGATACCAAGGTTTACCCGTTTCCTGAAAAAAAGGTACGAGAACCCTATCAGGGAACGTCTGGAATACATATTCATCAGTGCTTTATTTGATGAACTCTGTAAACACAATGGTGAAAAGAAAGAACTACGAAATGTTGCCGAGCATAACCTGGCAGAACTGCTGAAAGACATTATAGAGAGAAGCCCGGCTTTTCATGGTAGTTAATAACATCTACGGGCCGCCATTAATTTGTTATTCCTTAATGGCCCTGTTTCGTTTCTTTATTAAATGTTTATCATTTATTCGGGAATACATTACCTGAAGATCACGGGTTGAGGGATGTTGATGAGGGTCGCAATTTCCATAAACACCTATACCATCATTGAATTGTTTGGTTTCGATATCCCTTAATGCCAGCCTGACGATTTCGCTAACCTGTTCGTAGTCATATACGATTTGATACAAATCTCTTGTTTTAAAATCCGTAATAATGTAACGGTGCACAACTTTATTCCTTTCCTTGTACAACAATTCAAGTTTATCAAAGGTGTCAGTATCAATTATGGCCCGATCTTTAGCCTGCTGGTATATTTTTCTCTCCATTACGGGTGCATCATTTTCCCCCTGAAAAAGCAATTTAACATCGATACGCTCTGATTTTCCTTCCAGTTGTCTGGATAATACCAAAGCCATCCGTAAATACGCGTCGATCTGGTTTGCGGAAATAATCAATAACTCGATCAGAGATTTTGATTTAATGGCCTCGTTTTTTAAATCAAAGGAGGCCATTAAGGAAGCCATAAACTTATCGTATTTATCCATTTCCAATGCAAGCGGGCGTTTGGGTTCACTAATAAACTCCAGTTTGCTGAGGGCCTCTTTAACCTTGTTTAACTCCCGTTTTATTTTCGGCGTTTCAGCCTTATTCGCATCATAAATATACTTTGCCAGGAGCATGTGATCTTCAACCGAAGCCCCCCAGATATGTACATTGAATTTTTCATCGTCCATGCGAAATTCCATAAATTCCAGGTTCCTGGTATCGGCCTTTTGTATTTTATGATGGGGTTTAACCGGTTTATCCTTATTGGAATAACAGCTAATCTGAAAAGCCCCAACTCTTCCGTGGTAAAGCTCAAAACTAAATGGCGATTCTTCTTTATAGCCTGCAGCTATGTTCATGTATTGCCAATCAGTTGGGATTTGTATGATAAAAAGCCCGTTCGGTTCGGTAAAGTATTTCATAATGTGAAAATTGAATAGGTTGCATATGGAAAATATAAATAATGCGCGAACGTAAAACCGACTGGTTTATTCATTCATTTTACGGTATAATGGTTCAGAAGAATCGTCCTTTAGCCTGAACCTGTAATAGTTAAAATAATAGCCATCATAACCAGCATCGGTCAGGATCAACACAGATAAAAGGAAATGCATTTTTAAAATCACGCCGGGCAGGTATTCCTTTCGCTGAGTTTTTAAGCTATCCTCCGGAAGCCGGCCATGCAGGAAATTATTCCGGTGCTTGATCGTCTCCCGGTCATGTTCGTTTAAGATGATGCCCCTGTCTTCGAATATCTTGTAGAAACCATCAAGATTGCCTACCTGGTTGATTTGCGTGATTTTCTTCAGAATCGATGCTTTATCGTTAAAGGCAGCATCCGGTAATTCATTAATTATTTTATTGAAAGCATCCCTGATTAATTGTGTTGTCGCTTTGTCCTTTATAGGGTTAAATTTTTCACTCTCCTTAGTTAGGATCTGATCTTTCAAAGTTTCTAAAACAACGGAGTAGACAGCCCCTCTGACCGATTCCGGATAATCAAGGCTTTCTGCTAATATTTCTAAAGCCCTGGATATACCGACATTGGTCAAGGAACGTTCCACCATGTTACTCAATATTTCAGGCTCTAAATATGGGTTATCAGCAAAATCAGGTTGATAATCTTTGATATGTCGTGGTGCCAAAACGGTGATGCCCACTTTAGTTCCTGCGTCCGGCTTTACATAGTCAAAGCAGTTGATATTCGTAAAATCCGATTTAAGAGAATAAAAAGTAAAAGCCCTGCCACGGATATAAAAGCCTGTAATAAAAGCATAGGCAATGATCAAATTTGAAATTACGCGGTAAAATTCCTTTTTTAAAAGCTTGCTTTCTGCATCAACAATAAGATAGCGGTTTCCGCTCAATTCATAATCAAATAGTTTATAGGGAACATTGTTGACCCTAAACTTTAACATTCCAGCCCCTCTGTAACTTGATTTCGCTCTAAATGGATGGGTTTTAAAAAAACTT
>NZ_CAXVWK010000094.1:0-19159 GCF_964263795.1 Mucilaginibacter sp. | reverse complement strand
TGCTAATGGCTGCTGCGTATCTGATCACGGGTTGGAGCGTATGTATGCCGATGAATATACCGATCAGGAAATTGCAGGCATTTTTACTAAAATAAGGCAGGAGCAGGTGCTTACGCCGGTAGAAAGGGGTAAATTCAAATCGGCCATGTTATACAATTTTGCCGCCTGGGATCATGAAAAAGGCTGGGTGCAGCAATACCATATCGGTGCCATTCGCAATAACAGTACGCGTGGTTTAAAGCAGTCAGGACCGGATACGGGCCGCGATTCGATAGGCGACTTTTTGCAAAGCCGCAACTTGTCGCGATTTTTGGACAAGATGGACAGCGAAGACCGGCTTGCCAAAACAATAATTTACAACCTTAACCCGGCAGATAACGAGATGATGGCTACCATGGCAGGTAACTTCAATGACGGCTCCATAGCCGGTAAGGTACAGTTCGGTTCGGCATGGTGGTTCCTTGATCAAAAGGATGGGATGATCAAGCAGTTAAACACGCTATCTAACATGGGCCTTTTAAGCCGGATGGTGGGCATGCTCACCGATTCCCGGAGTTTCCTATCGTTCCCCAGGCACGAATATTTCCGGAGGATCTTGTGCAACCTGCTGGGCGATGATATTGAAAATGGCGAATTGCCGAACGACCTGCAATGGACGGGCAAGATAGTACAGGACATCTGCTACTATAACGCCAAAAATTATTTCGATTTCGATAAAAAATAGATGGATAACCAGCTTTATAGTGACCATAAAAAAGGAGCCGTGCTATCATTCGGAGAATTGTTGCTGCGGATAGTTCCTGATGCTGCCGGCGAATGGCTTAACGATAATCAGCTGCCCTTTTACCTGGGTGGTGCCGAACTTAACGTTGCAAGCGCGCTTGCCTTGTGGGATGTGCCATCTAAATATTTTACCGCCCTGCCGGATAACGGGATGTCGGCGCAGATCATTAGTTATCTTAACCAGCGCAAAATTGATACATCAGCCGTGCATTACCATGGCCACAGGGTAGGGTTATATTACCTTACGAAAGGTAAAGACCTTAAGCATGATGCCCTGATCTATGACCGTGCGAACTCCGCGTTTGCCGAATTAAAAGCCGGGATGATCGACTGGGACACCGTGCTTAAAAATGTGAGCTGGTTCCACTTCAGTGCCATTTGCCCGGCCATCAGTCAGCAGGTAGCAGATGTTTGTTCTGAGGCTTTACAGGCAGCTGCCGAACGGGGAATCACTATCTCAGTTGACTTGAACTATCGCTCCAAACTATGGCAGTATGGCCAACATCCTAAGGATGTTATGCCAGATCTGGTAAAGTACTGTGATGTGATCATGGGGAACATCTGGGCGGCAGAACAAATGCTCGGGATAGAGGTGCTGGGCAACATTCATGAGAGCGGACAGAAGAGTATTTATTTAAAAGAAGCTTTGTCGTCATCAGAACGGATTATGGCGCAGTATCCAAAATGTAAGGCGGTAGCTAATACGTTCCGTTTTGATGCTACGGGAGATATCGACTATTACACCGCGCTTTATTACAATGGCGAATTTCACAATTCGACAGAATATCACACCACTGAATTTGTGGCGAAAGTAGGTACCGGGGATTGTTTCATGGCGGGATTGATCTATGGTTTTTACAACGAATGGAAACCACGCCAAACGCTGGAGTTTGCTACGGCAGCCGCATTCAAAAAACTTTTTATAGCCAGCGACGCCACAACGGATACGGCCGGCGAAATTGCCAACAGCATACAAGTATGAAAAACAAAGAAATCATTTTAGACAGCATTTTAGCCCAGGGGATGTTACCCTTGTTTTTTTACGAAGATGCCGGTGTAAGCCTGGATGTGATCCGGACGCTATACCGCGCAGGTGTGCGGGTGTTGGAATATACCAACAGGGGCAAAGAAGCTTTGGATAATTTCCAGATCATTAGTAAAGCTGTAAAACAAGAAATGCCGGATTTGCACCTGGGCATCGGGACTATAAAAACGGAAGGCGAAGCGGAAAGGTTTGTTAGCGCCGGGGCCGACTTTATTGTATCGCCAACTATTGACGAAGGCGTTGCCCGCGCCGCCGAAAGGCATAAGATGTTATACATACCTGGCTGTATGAGCCCTACCGAGATCAGCCTGGCACAGCGCCATAAGGCCGCCCTGATCAAGATCTTCCCGGCAAACATTTTAGGCCCCGCTTACATCTCGTCTATTCGCGACCTGTTCCAGGGGCAGTTGTTTATGCCGACGGGAGGCGTGGAAATTGAAGTGGGCAATATATCCGAATGGTTCCGCGCCGGGGTATGCGCCGTAGGGATGGGCAGCAAGCTCATCAGCAAAAATGTGTTGGATAATAAGCTGTACGATGAATTGTACGCCAACACCATCAAAGCGCTCGAACTGGTACAATTAAGTAAATAGTATAGCAACCAACGAATGACCGAACCTAAATCAAAAACTTACCGCTGGACGGTTGTAGCATTGCTGTTTTTTGCGACAACTATAAATTACTTAGACAGGCAGGTGATCGGCCTTTTAAAGCCAACGCTCGAAACCCAGTTTAAATGGACAGAGACCGATTACAGCCATATCGTGATGGCCTTTTCAGCAGCATATGCTGTTGGTTTACTGGCTTTTGGCGGGTTTATTGATAAAATAGGTACAAAGCTGGGGTACACTATTTCATTAATTGTATGGAGCCTGGCGGCTATGCTGCACGCCCTGGTTAAAACTACTTTCGGCTTCGGCGTGGTAAGGGCGGCATTGGGTTTAGGCGAATCTGGTAACTTCCCGGCGGCAATCAAAGTAGTAGCCGAGTGGTTTCCCAAAAAGGAGCGGGCGCTGGCAACCGGTATATTTAATTCGGGCGCTAATATAGGTGCCGTAGTTGCACCGGTTATGGTTCCGTGGATACTGGGTGTTTACGGCTGGCAAATGGCTTTTTTAATTACAGGCGCTATTGGCTTTGTGTGGCTGATTTTTTGGTGGTTTGTCTATGAGGTGCCGGCACGCCATAAAAAGATCACTCAGGAAGAATTTGATTTTATTCACAGCGATAACGTGGAAACGCCGGCAGATGCCGAAGCTGCACCGTTGAGGATAAAGTGGGTGCAATTGTTTGGCATCAGGCAAACCTGGGCGTTTGTGGTAGGTAAGCTGCTTACCGATCCTATCTGGTATTTCTTTTTGTTCTGGCTCCCTTCATACTTTTCGACCACCTTTCACCTCGACCTTAAAAAACCCAGTTTGCCCTTAGTGCTGGTTTATACTGCAACAACGGTGGGCAGCATTGGCGGCGGGTTCCTGTCATCATGGTTCATTAAACGGGGGATGCCGGTATTTAAGGCTCGTAAAACGGCTATGCTTTTGTTTGCCTTATGTGTGCTGCCCATATTTGGGGCAAGGTACGCTACCAACATTTGGCAGGCTGTAGGGCTCATCAGCCTTGCCGCTGCGGCCCATCAGGCGTGGAGCGCCAATATCTTTACCACCGCATCAGATATGTTCCCCAAGCAGGCGGTAAGCTCTGTAGTTGGGATAGGTGGTATGGCGGGTTCGGTAGGCGGAATATTTTTCCCCTTGCTGATCGGCTTTATCCTGGAAACTTATAAGGAAGCGGGAAATTTAACCGGCGGATATAACATCATCTTCACCATGTGCGCCTGTGCGTACCTTTTAGCCTGGGTCATTATGCATTTTATCACTCCTAAGATGAAACCTGTTAGGTTGTAACGGGCTCCGATAAAATCGTATTTTTGCAGCTATGGAACCGCAAAAATCAAAAGATCCGTTGCATGGTAAGACGTTAGAGGCTATCCTGAACGCCCTTGTGGCGCATTTGGGCTGGGGCGAAATGGGTTACCGCATCCGTATCAATTGTTTTTTGGACAACCCTAGCATCAACTCTAGCCTTAAGTTTTTACGCAAAACGCCCTGGGCGCGCAAAAAGGTTGAGGACCTCTATATCGAGTGCAGCAAAGATCTCCCCGCATAATTAAGCCGCTATCGCTATCGCTGTGCTTCAGGTAAATCTTAATGCTTCTTCTTATTGTTCAGCTTTGCTTTGTACCCCGAGCTAAAATTGTAGGTCTTTGAATTTTCGGGCTTCTTTTCGTGGAAGGCTGCTCCCGGTTCATATTTATTGGGGTCGGCCTTTACAGGTTTTTTGGCTAATTCTTTCTCTGCTTCTTTTTGCTTGCGTTCTTTCTCTATCACCAGGTTTTCCGGCAGTTCTGCCCGTTGCATTTTTTGGCCGGTAGTATGCTCAATTTTGCTCACCTGGTCCAGTTCCAAATCTGTAGCAAAGGTTAAGGCAAGCGTTTCATCATCCTCATCTCCATGGTGATTACTAACATGGTTAATGTAAACATCCCTGTCGGCAGGCAGGTCAAGGTGAATAATGAACGGGATGCCTTGCAGGTCTATAAGCTCTGTATTTTCATTAGCAACAACAAGTGTCCTTAATGCCTGGTTAGCTTTAAATTCACTGATATCCTTCACCAGGTTAAACTCGTAGTCGGTGGGGTTAAGTATGGCAACAGCGTTGCGCATACGGTTATGCAGGCTCTTGTAAACAGTCTCGGCAGTTTGGCGGGTATTGGCAAAAACTACTGTTTTGGTAAACAATTCCTCATCCTGCATGAACAGGTTAAGCAGGTTAACTTTTGTGCCGAAGTTAGGCAGGTGATAAAGCATCTGCGGATGCATAGATAGTTGTTGGTCAGGCAATTCCTCCACTTCAATTGTAGTGGGCAGATGCATGAACGGGGCGATCATTTTTTCCAGTTTGTCATGCATTACTTCGCTAAATACCAGGTGCTGCGCCTTGCCTATGCTGTTAGCCAGTTCAACAACCGGAAGCTGCAAACCTTTCTTCACTATCTGCTGGGCATCATCGATGATCAGTAGCTCTACCTTGTTCAGGTTAAGTCCGAGTTTAAGATAAATGGCCCGCGCGCGGTCTGGTGTTGCAATCACAATATCGGCACCATCTGCCAGCTCGTCCATCTGCTGCTCAGTTCCGGTACCTGCATGCAGGGTTACTATGGTTAAAGATTTATTACGGTTGAGCAGGTCGAACAGGGCAACTATCTCAAAGATCTTTTCCTGGTCCGGCGCAAGGATCAGTACACGCGGTACACCTTCGGCATCATGATTAAAGCGGTTAATAGTACTGATAACATAAGTTGCGGTTTTGCCGCAACCCTCGGGCCCGATGCCGATAACATCCTGTCCGCCGGTGATCCGCCCAAGGGATTTTAACTGGATCTCTTTAGGAGTTTCAAACCCGGCTTCGATCACCGATTTTATTAATTGCTTCTTCAGCTTAAATTTTTCTGCCCACGCCATGTAAAAAATATAAAGAGCGCAAAGATACCAAAAGCATACCGCTTTACGGAATGCGGCAGGCAGGCGCCTAATGCTTCAACATAACCAATTTGCTAAGCATTGTGATCTTAAAAATTTGGGCAATTTTATGTTAACCCACGTTTTTTACAAATGTCTGATTTTCAACATATTAATAAAATTTCTTCGAAAAAGTGTAAACCTTTGTTAATAGTTGTACCAAATATTATCGATTGGTATTTGAATAAAATTGCTTGATGATATTGCTTTGGCCATATATTATCCCCAGGACGGTGTCCATATTTTCATTATTAAAGCTGCCGCTGAAAGATGATCTGGAAATAAATTAAAACGCTATATTGAACGCACCAATTTACGCTCATTCTGATGTCTAAAAATAATACGCTCGCCGCGGTTGCACTTATTACCTCGTTATTTTTTATATGGGGCTTTGCACTCAACCTTAACCCTATACTTATCCCTCATTTAAAAAAAGCCTGTCAGCTAACTGATTTCCAATCATCACTTATAGATTCGGCTTCTTATGTGGCTTATTTCCTGTTACCTATACCGGCGGCGCAGTTCATGAAAAAGTACGGTTACAAGGGCGGTATCATTATCGGCTTGCTGCTATTCTCGGTAGGGGCGCTGTTGTTTTACCCGGCCGCTGCTGTACGTAACTATGCGTTTTTCCTTTCAGCATTGTTTGTGGTATTTTCCGGAATGGCATTTTTAGAAACTGCTGCCAATCCTTTGATCACCTTAATTGGCGACCCAAAAGGCGCCACGCAGCGGATTAACTTTTCGCAATCATTCAACGGCCTTGCTGCAACCGTAGCGCCGCTGATGGGTGGCACGTTCATCCTGTCGGGCAAAACGCTTACCGCGGCCGAAGAGAAGGGCATGTCGGCAGCGCAGTTGAATGAGTACCTTAATAAAGAGGCATCATCCGTGCAAATTCCGTTTGTGGTGATCAGCATCGTGGTGTTTTTAGTAACCCTCATGGTATGGCGTACCAAATTCCCGGTGATTAATGAAGAAAGCAGCGATGAGGTGCTGAATGAGAAAAGACCGCTTGGCGCCCGTATTGCCGAATTAGTAAAAAATAAGCAACTGATGTCTGGCGTGGTGGCCGAGTTCTTTTACGTAGGCGGGCAGGCATGTTTAAGCAGCTTCTTTATCCGCTTTAGCGAAAAGGTTGCGCAAATAAGTGAAAAGGATGCTTCGCAAATCTACCTGCCGCTTGCCTTCGCGGGCTTTATGGCAGGGCGGTTCATCGGTACGTTTTTAATGCGGTACTTTAGCCCGGTAAAATTGCTGGTCACTTATAGCATCATCAACATCATCCTCATTATATCAGCCGTAAACCTGAGCGGGATGGCCGCAGTTTATACACTGATGGCGGTTTGGTTCTTTATGTCCATCATGTTCCCAACGATATTCTCGTTAAGCATCCGCGATCTGGGTGCTAAAACAAAATTAGGATCATCACTGGTGATCATGGGTATTGTGGGCGGCGCAATAATGCCACCGGTCATGGGCCGGATATCAGATATGGCCAATATTCAACTGGCTTACCTGGTACCGGGCATCAGCTTTATCATGATACTTTTGTTTGCCATTAACAACCTGCGGGTTAAAAAGGTTGCTATAGTAGCAGGCCATTAATGTTTACAGATGGATTTGTATTTAACCAATAAAGTGATCATTGTTACCGGCGGTGCAAAGGGCATAGGCGAAGGTATTGTGATGGCACTTGCTGCAGAAGGCGCCTTACCGGTGATAATCGGCAGGAAAGAAGCTGACAACGAAAAGGTGGTTAAGACTATCGTGGGCAAGGGATGGCAAGCTTATCATTTTGTTGCCGAGTTGACTGACCCCGCTGAGTGCGAACAGGCGGTTAAACGGGTTTATGAAAAGTTTGGAAGGATTGACGGCCTGGTAAACAACGCCGGAGTAAATGATAGTGTTGGTTTGGAAAGCGGGGATTATGAAAGTTTTATGGCTTCGCTGCATAAAAGCGTGGTACATTATTATCTTTTGGCACATTACGCTTTACCTGCGCTAAAAGCGTCTAAGGGAGTAATAGTTAACATTACCTCGAAAACTGCAGATACCGGGCAAGGCAATACTTCGGGTTACGCCGCAGCCAACGGTGCCCGTAATGCGCTGACAAGGGAATGGGCAGTTGAGCTTTTACCTTATGGCATTCGTGTAAATGCTGTAGTGGTTGCCGAATGCTGGACACCACTGTACGAATCATGGATAGGCACCCTCCCCAATCCCGAAGATAAGCGAAAAGAAATAGAAGCCAGGATTCCACTCGGTAACCGGATGACCACTACAGAAGAGATCGCTAACACCGTCGTCTTCCTGCTGTCAGAACGGTCCAGCCATACTACCGGCCAGTTAGTATGTGTTGATGGTGGTTATGTGCATTTAGATAGGGCGATAAGGAAGCTGTAGCGTCGCGATATTGGCCGGACACTCAAATGACGAACGGAACGATGACAGCTCCTCTGCGGCATAGGTAACGCACGGGTGGAGCAGGCACTGAAAAAGTACTGACGTAAACAGGGCGGAACCAAGCCGCGACTTTTTTCTTTGGTGACTTTCTTTTTTGAGAGAAAAAAGAAAGTTACGTCCACTGACGATTCATGAAGCACACCCATTCCTAATAAAGCACAATCGTCACTCGGCTTATTGTTAAGTCGCTTCTTACAGCGCGTCGTCCTACGGGGATGATATTTAGAAACCCGCTTTACAGCACCCCTTGTAACACCTCCCAAACATTGTTCGCTAAAATTTTAGCACCAGCAGCGGTGGGATGGATGCCATCGCCCTGATTGAGCTTACGCACACCGCCAACACCTTGCAGCAGGAATGGCACCAGCGCCATATTGTTTTTAGCAGCCAGTTGCGGAAAGATGCCTTTAAAGCCATTTACGTAATCGGTGCCCATGTTAGGTGGAACCTGCATGCCCAGCAGCACCAGTTTAGCCTTTGGATATTTGGCTTTAACCTTGTCGATGATGTCCTGCAGGTTTTGCGTTGTAGCCTTTACAGGGATACCACGGAGGCCGTCATTTGCGCCTAACTCCAGTACAAAAACATCAACCGGCTGCTTCAACAACCAATCGATACGTCCTTTTCCACCTGCAGAGGTTTCGCCGCTTAACCCGGCGTTTACTACCTTGTAAGGCAATTTAGCCGAATCTACCTTTAGCTGCACCTGGTTGGGGAATGCATCGGCAGGGTCGTCTAAGCCATAACCGGCGCTGAGGCTGTCACCAAAAAAGAGGATAGTTTTTTTTGTGGACGGGACAGTTGCTGCGGTTGCCCTGGCCGTATCGGCATCAGGAGCCTTTGTTCCGCCGCTACATGCGGCAATAAGTATGACAGGGACAAGCAGTAACGATTTGATCTTATTTAACATGCTAATATTTATGAGTTTGATCGCAATACTTCAAGCGGTGGTTTGTTTAGTATCCCACGGCTGTTAAGTAAGCCAATAATTACTGTTAACAAGGTAATGGCTAAAAAGATGCCGGCTACCGGTATTAAATTCACATGGTACGGCATATCAAACTGGTATTTGGCCAGCAACCAGCTGGAGCCAATAGCTATAACGATGCCGGTTAATGCCGATAGAGTGCCCAGGAAAAGATACTCCAGCGCCGTTATGGCAAAGATCTGTTTACGGCTGGCGCCAAGTGTACGCAGCAAAACGCTTTCCTGGATGCGCTGGTATTTACTGATCCTAACCGATGAAATGAGCACGATAATGCCGGTGATAATACTAAACCCGCTCATGAATTTAATAACGTAACCTATTTTGTCCAGCAGTTCATCCAGCACAGATAGCACCAGGCCCAGGTCGATTATTGATACATTGGGGAACTGCTGTACCACCAATTGCTGGAATTTAGCGGATACCGTATTCGACGGCACATGGGTAAGCAGCACGTTAAACTGCGGCGCATCTTCCAGCACCCCGGTTGGAAAAACAATTTGAAAATTAGTAGAGATCTTGTTCCAGTTAACCTTGCGGGTGCTGGCTACATAGGCATTCATTGGTACACCCTGCACATTAAATATTAGCTTATCACCAACTTTTACCTTTGCCCGCTGGGCGAAACGCTCTTCGGCCGATATCGGGATATCTTTGCCGGGCACCGCTTTACCAATCCATTCGCCACCGGTTATTTTCTCTGATGAGGTTAGCGAGTCGCGGTAAGTAACACGGTATTCATAAGTGAATACATTAGGCGATATCCGCAGGGTTGTATCCTTCTTAACATCGGCAGCTGTTTTACCGTTCACTTTTTCTACCCGCATAGTAATGATGGGTACCTGCGACAGGACTTTTAAGCCCTGTTGGCGGGTTAGGTTTGCTACAGCGGATTTCTGACTCGACTGGATATCGAATAGGATCATGTTCGACTGGTTGTCGCCGGTAGATAACGTAACCTGGCTAATGAGCAGTTGCTGGATCAGAAATAGCGTACAGATAAAAGCAGTGCTTAAGCCTATAGAAACGGTTAAAATAATGGTTTGGTTATTGGGGCGATATAGGTTTGCGAATCCCTGCCGCCAGATGTAGCTCCACGAACTCATGATAAGCAGGCGGGTAAACCTGATCAGTAACCACGCTATAGCTGTGAGGATCAAAAACGCTACGCCAATGCCGATGGTAAAGATCACAGCACCCGTCCAGTCTTGCAGCTGCAAATAACTAAACGATATAATGAACAGTATTACAAGTAAATAGACCAGCCATCGTAAAGGATCTTTAATGGTTGTTACGTCATCAAAAGATAGCCTTAGGGTGTTAAGCGGCGATATGTTACGAATAGAGATGAGTGGCAGCAACGCAAACAGCACCGATATGATGAGCCCTAAAATAATGCCTTGCCAGATGGCCATCCATGATATGCTGACCGAAATGGTAATAGGCAAAAAGTCTTTTAGAACCATAGGCAGCAGGTGCTGAATGCCGGTTCCTAAGAGCGCGCCGGCAACGGAGCCTATCAGCCCGATGCCGGTTATCTGGATCAGGTAGATCAAAAATGCTTCTGACGCTTTAACACCCATGCAGCGCATAATAGCGATTGAGCGGATCTTTTCGCGGATGTAAATATTAATGGCACTTGCTACGCCTACACAACCCAGCAGCAAAGCGATAAAACCAACCAGGGATAGAAACCTCGACAGATCTGCAAATGAACGGCCCGTGTTTTCTTTACGGGTTTCAATGGTGTCATAATTAAAGCCTGCCTTCTCCAGTTTAGGGTCCAACTGCTTTACAAGCGGGGCGACGGCTTTGGTATTATTGAATTTAAAAAAGTAGCTGTAAGTAATTCGGCTGCCCATTTTGGCCAACCCCGTTTGCTGCAGGTATTGCAGCGGGATATACACCACCGGCGCAATACCGGATGAAATGCCCGTTTGACCCGGTGCCTTGTTCAGTAAACCGGCAATCACAAACGTGGTGTTCCCAACCTTAACCGAATCGTTAACTTTGGCGTTAAACTGCATCATCAGCGTTTTATCAACCAGCGCGTAACGGCCTTTCTTAAAAGTATTACCGGCGGATTGGGGAACAGTTTCTAACGTACCATAGTAGGGAAAATTCCCTTGCAGCGCCCTTACCTGCACCAGCCTGGTGCCTTTGTTTTTTGTAAATAACACCATCGATGCGAAACTTCGTTCCTGTGACCGGTCATCGCCTAACGAGTCGGTGAGCGCCTGTAGTTTCGCATCAGGGATTTTGTTGCCACTGATGGTAAGGTCCGCACCTATCAAGGTGGCCGCCTGGTTGTCTACATCGTTCTGGATGTTGTATCTGAACGAGTAGATGGCTACCAGCGCACCGATGCCAAATACTATCGAAGAGATGAAAAGCAGCAACCTGCTGCGGTTTCGCCGGCTATCGCGCAGTGCCATTTTAAACAGCCATGCAAAGTTAATTTTGCGGTCGTAACTTACCGTATCCGTTTGCTGATTATTCATTGCCTGTTCTTTCGTCAGATACCAGTTTACCGCCTTTGATCTTGATAATCCGATGCGTTTTAGCTGCCAGTTCAAGGTCGTGGGTTACCAGCACCAGGGTGGTTCCTGCTTCGCGGTTCAGGTCAAAGATCAGCTTCACTACCTTTTCACTGGTTTCGGCATCCAGGTTACCGGTTGGTTCATCGGCAAAAAGGATCTTGGGAGAATTTGAGAATGCCCTGGCCAAAGATACCCGTTGCTGCTCTCCGCCCGATAACTGGGCGGGATAGTGGTGCCCCCGGTCTGCCAGGCCAACCTTATCCAGCAAATCCTGTGATCGCGCTTTAATGTTTTTCTCTCCACGCAGTTCAAGGGGTACCATCACATTTTCCAGGGCAGTTAAAGTTGGCAGCAGTTGGAAGTTTTGAAAGATAAAGCCAACGTACTGGTTGCGTACCTGTGCCCGCTTGTCTTCGCCAAGGTTGCCCAGCCCGATTCCGTTTAATTCCACTATACCTGATGATGCGCTGTCGAGCCCGGCGCAAAGCCCAAGCAACGTTGTTTTACCACTGCCTGATGGGCCTACAATGGCATTGGTAGAGCCGGTGGCAATGGCAAAATTAATATCATCTAAAACGGTTAAGGTGCGGCCTGCACTCTTATAGGTTTTATTCAGGTCTTGTATGTTTAAGATCGTTTCCAAAAGCTTTATTTAAGGTATTGCTGTCAATTGAGTAAATATCAAAGTATTATTAATAAACCACCGCCCTAAAATGTTTCGTTACAAAAGCATTACAATCTGTGATTATAAATGACTATTATTTTTTACACTTGTAAATAAACCTGAATTACTTTATGCATGAATATCCCGGGCAAAAAAGAATCTTAGTAGCGGTAGATAGTATCATATTTGGATTTGATGGCCATCATATCAAATTGTTACTGGTTGAGCGTAGTTTAAAACCCGAAAACGGTAAGTGGACACTGATGGGCGGGTTTGTAAACCCAAATGAAACGCCGGAAGATGCGGCAAGCCGGGTGTTGGAAGAGCGCACGGGATTAAGAGATGTTTACATTGAACAATTCAGGGTATTTGGCCGTCCAGACCGTGACCCTGTAGAGCGCACTATTTCCATCGCCTATTTCGCGCTGATCGATATTCAACAATATGAACAGCAAATAAGCGAGGAGAACAACCCGGAATGGTTTATGCTCAATGATATGCCCCAAATGGTTTTCGACCATGCTGATATGGTGAGGGAGGCCTTAAGGCAATTGCGTTATAAAGCCGCGCTCCATCCAATATTATTCCAGTTACTGCCAGACAAGTTTACTATACCCCAGCTGCAGGCCTTGTATGAAGGTGTTTATCAAACCAAGTTCGACGACCGGAATTTTAGTCGTAAGCTGCTTTCTACCGGCCTTTTAGTTAAACTGGCCGAAAAGGATAAGCTATCGTCAAAAAAGGGAGCGTTCTATTACCGGCTTGACCAATCTAATTACGAGCAAAAGTTTGGCTCATTCCTTAACCTGGTACCCAACCCGGACAAGTTCTTTTAACATAATTTTATTATTAGATTAATATCCATACAAAAGCTTATGAAATTTGTAAATTCCATAAGCTTGTTGCCCTATTAATACAAAATCAATCCGTATTTTTATACCCTATCTGCTTTGTAATAAGCAGGATAATTTAAACTGATTGATAGTTTGGGCAGGATAGTGACTTTACGTTTTCTGATAACGCTTTTACTGTGTTTTATCAGTTTTTGTTATGTATGTGCCCAGGGAAACGCATCTAACCAGGGTAAGGAATTCTGGACTGCGTACATGTCGCACGTGGAGGATAACGGTGCCAGCCAGATGAGTTTGTATATCACATCTGACGTTAGCACTAACGGTAATGTTGAGATATCTGACGGGAGCTTTTCTCAACCTTTTACGGTAGAAGCTAAAAAGGTTACCATCGTTAATATACCACATAGCGCATTTATTAAAAGCGCAGGAGCGTTTATGCGGGGGATACATATCACAGCGCAAAAAAATATTGCGGTTTATGCTCATATCTATGCACAAAATGTCTCGGGCGCCACTTTGCTGTTACCTGTTGCCGTTTTAGGCAAAAATTATACATCTATCAATTACACCCAGTTTTCCAATTCACGCAACAGTTTTTCCACGCTTGCTGTAATTGGTGTTGAGGATAACACAACGGTCGAAATTACACCATCGGTCGTTTTAAATAATGGCAGGCCCGCAGGCGAAAAATTTCAGATCACTTTACAAAAAGGTGAAGTGTACCAGGCACTCGCTACGGCCGATCTTACCAATACCCAAGTCCGTTCAGTGAGCACCGCGGCGGGTGAGTGTAAAAAGATCGCCGTTTTTTCAGGGAGTTCAAAAATCGCCATATACTGTAACCCCGGATCCATATCATCAGACAATTTGTTCCAGCAGGTGTACCCAACATCGTCATGGGGCAAAAATTATCTGACTGCTCCGCTTAAAAGTCGTATACGTGATATTTTTCGCATCGTAATGAGTGATCCTAACACTACGGTAACTTTAAACGGGAATGTTGTAGTTTCGGGGGCAGCCTCAAACTCGATTTACGAATTTCAATCAGACATACCCAACACCATTACGGCAGATAAGCCCATCCAGGTGGTGCAGTATGCCGTAAGCCAGGGAAACAGTCTTGGTGACGATTGCATTGTTGACCCTGCCGATATTGGCGACCCGGAGATGATATACCTGAGCCCGCTGGAGCAAACGCTGGATCATGTAACCCTTTATTCTACCGATGCTTTTGCGATCACCAACAACTTTATAAATGTTGTCATAAAAACCAGCATGGCGCCAAGCTTTGAATTGGATGGAAGGCTTTATAACACGCTTACGAACGATCCCTCGCATAGCCCTTTTAAACCCATCCCCGGCAATGCAGATTATTCTTATGCGCAGATCCCGGTAGGGGCGGGTACACATTACATTAATGCGGCAGATGGATTTAATGCCATTGCATACGGTTTCGGCCAGCACGAATCGTACGGTTATGCAGCGGGTGCCAGTATCAAAAACCTGGACCAGAATATTGTGATTGCCGATAGAGTGAGTAATAAGATTAGTACTACCGGCTGCGCAGGGGTAGCTTATAAACTGCAATTGACTATCCCTTACCAAACAACAAACATTAAGTGGGATTTTAAAGACGGCACCACACCTTATATTGACAGCAACCCCCTTGTGGTTGCTACCACCCAGCGCGATGGTAAAGCCCTATTTTTATATGAGTACTACAAACCGGTTACATTTACATCTGGTGATTATTCGATAACAGGTACGGTGCGTAACCCTACGTCTGATGATTGCGGTAGCGACGTGCCTATAGATCTTGATTTCAGTATATCCGATTTTCCGGTGGCCAAATTTTCTAACGCGGGCAATTGTGCAGGTGATGGGGTGATTTTTACCGATGAAACTACACCCGGAGAAAACGTTAAAACCTGGTTATGGGATTTTGGCGACGGGCAAACATCTGCCGATAAGCGGCCCGCCCACATTTACGCGACAGGCGGCAGCTACTCAGTAAAATTGACCGTTACCAACGAGGGGGGGTGCTCGTCTTCGGCGCAGCTGGCTGTTGTTATCAAACAAAAACCTAAAGCGGCCTTTATGCTGCCCGCTCCGTATTGTTTTGGCAAGGATATCACACTTACAGATCAATCAACCTCTACTGAAGGTGCCATTACCCAATGGATATGGGATTTTGGTGACGGAACACCTGTTGAGACCCGTACAGATAAAACCCCATTTAAGCATGCCTTTAATAAAGTTGGGCCCGTAACTGTACAGCTTAAAGTAGTAACAGACAATGGCTGCAGTGATATTTCAAAACAGGTAATTGATATTAAAACTGCCCCGGTGGTAGATTTTACACTGCCGGATGTTTGCCTGAGCGATGCGGTTGCCCTCTTTACCGACAAAAGCACTATATCTGATAACAGTGAGGGTAGCTTTACGTATCTGTGGAATTTCGGCGACAATAATGCAAATGCAGCCAATCCCAATTTTTCAACCTTTAAAAACCCAGGGCATAAATATACCCGGACAGATAACTATACTGTTACCCTAACTATTACATCGGCCAGCGGCTGCGCCATTACCAAATCGCAAACCCTCACGGTTAACGGCGATATTCCGGCCGCTATCTTTTCTGTCGACAACAAGGATAACCTTTGCAGTGCCAGCCCGGTAGTGTTCCGGGACAAATCAACTGTTAATTTTGGTAATGTAACTAAAGTGGTTTGGTATTATGATTATCTGAGTAAGCCGGGTGTAAAGGAGACATATATCCGTGCAGATATTCCGTCAGATAGGACATATATTCATAATTATGACGTTTTTAATGCACCCCTTACCAGACGCTTTACGGTACGGATGGAAGCCTACTCGGGCGAAACCTGTGTTGATGTGACGCAACAGGAAATTACAGTAAACGCCAACCCGCTGGTACGGATGTCGCCCATTGGTACGGTTTGTTTCGGTGCGGCGCCTTTCCAAATCCTTGCAGATCAGAATGGTTTTACCGGCACCGGCAGTTTTTCTGGCCGAGGGGTATCTGCAACGGGTACGTTCACTGCGAACAGGGCAGGTGCGGGGTTAACTACTATCAGCTACACTTTTACTGCGACTAATGGTTGCAGCTATACCACTACGCAGGACATAACCGTTCTGCCCGAACTGGTTGCAGATGCGGCTGAAGACGTTACCATATTGGAAGGCACAAGTGCTACGTTAACAGCTTCTGCAAATCAATCCGGTGTACGTTACAAGTGGTACCCGTCTACCGGATTAGATCACGACGATATAGCCAGTCCGACCGCCTCGCCAATGGAAGATATAACATATAAATTAGTGGTTACTAATGCCGACGGCTGTACCGATGAAGATGAGATATTTGTACATGTGCTTAAAAAGCCGGTAGTAAATAATACATTTACACCTAATGGCGACGGCGTTAACGATATCTGGAATATAAAATATTTGGAAACTTACCCCGGAAATACAGTTGACATATACAACAGACAGGGAGAAAAGGTATATTCGTCAGTTGGTTACGCAATTCCCTGGGACGGCCGCTTCCGGGGAACTGATCTGCCGGCAGGAACATACTACTATATTATAAACCCAAAGAACGGCCGCAAGGTTATTTCTGGCAACGTTACCATCATTAGATAATGTTTAGTAAAAAGTTATATTTATTGCTTGTGCTGCAAGCATTGGTGATGTTGGCCAAAGCACAGCAGCGGCCACAATACACCCAGTATGTTTTTAATAATTACCTGCTGAACCCGGCCGTTTCCGGCATAGAAAATTATACAGATGTAAAACTGGGTTACCGCAGCCAGTGGACAGGCCTTGAAGGCGCACCTGTAACCAGCTATTTTAGTATCAATGCGCCCATAGGTACTAATTTTGTACAGGGCGATGCATCGGCATTCCCATCATCGGGTGGCGAATACCCGCAAAGCCGTTTATACACGCAGGAGTATCGTGCGTCAGAACCGCATCATGGTATAGGGTTCAATGTCGTTTCAGATAAAACCGGCCCCATAACACAAACGAATTTAAACGCCACCTACGCATATCACCTGGGTATTACCAGCAAGCTAAACCTGGCTTTGGGCGTTGCTGCAGGCTTTAGTCATTTAAACATCAATACCGCTCTTATAACGCTTGAAAATGCGAACGACCCAACGATCAATAACCTGCAGGCCAGCCAGTGGAAGCCGGATCTTGGGGTAGGCATCTGGGCTTACTCGGGCAATTATTATGTTGGGGTATCCGCTCAGCAAATATTACCACAAAACTTATATATCACCACAGGTAACAGTGCTAACCAAAGTAAAACGGTTCCTCATTTTTTCTTTACCGGTGGATACAAATTCTATGTTTCTGACGATATCTCGCTCATGCCGTCGGCTTTAATAAAGTTTATTGAACCGGTGCCTGCGACTTTCGATGTAAATTTGAAGATGTCGTTTCGTGATCGTTTCTGGTTAGGCGGATCGTACCGTAAGGATGATTCGTTTGCAGTACTGGCTGGGTTTAATTTGAGTTCATTTATCAATGTGGGATATTCTTATGATATTACCACATCAGCTTTGCGTACTGTAAGCAATGGTACGCATGAAATAGTTCTAGGTATATTACTTAACAACCGTTACAAGCTCACAAGTCCCCAGCATGGCTGGTAACGGAATGTTGTTAATTTAATTTTATCAGTTGTACATGCCCGGCATTACAAAAAAGATTAACGAATTTTATTTTTGAATTGTTAAGCTGTAAGTCTCTAAAGTAGCTTTGGCTTACCGTTTGCTATATAAGCCCCATATAGCTTTAGTTTGAATTGCCCCGATGCGGGCGGTCATATATAACGCAATGACGATTAATAATTTAGTAAACACTCAAACTTCTCAGCAACCCAACAAGGTTGCCATCAGGCATGGCAAAAACGGGGTAACTTATACCCAGCTAAATAACACATCGTCGCAATTGGTTAGGTACCTCGCTAAAAAAAACATCATCGAAAATGATGTAATTGCGCTTGCGGGTGACAGGTCGGCCGAGTTAATAATATTTCTACTGGCCTGCGCTAAAGCCGGGGTTACCTACCTGCCCATTGATAACAACCTGCCTATAGACCGGATCAACTACATGCTTGATGATGCAGCGGTAAAAATGCTGATAACATCACGCCGACATGCAGAAAAGTATGCTTCGCACCAAAATATCATCTTTATTGAAGACGCATTAGAAGAAGCAAAAGGATATGATGATACTGATTTAGATTTAACCCCCGATCCGGAAGGTATCGCCTATATTTTATACACCTCCGGGTCTACAGGAAGGCCTAAAGGCGTTTTAGTGAAAAGGGCCGGTTTATTCAATCTTTTACAAAGCATTACGAAAAGCCCCGGCATCACCGCTGCCGATACCATGCTTTTTACAACCACAATATCATTTGACATAGCCGAGCTGGAAATATTTTTACCCATAGTTAATGGCGCCACCGTACTAATTGCAGATGCAGAAACCGTAAAGGACGGCCGTGCCCTGGTTGATATGGCACGCCGCGAGCAGGTAACGATAATGCAGGGTACACCATTTATGTGGCGTACGATGCTGGAGGCCGGCTGGGAGGAAAAGCTACCGATAAAGGTTTTTTGTGGCGGCGAAGCTATGACGAAACAGCTTGCTCATGACCTTTTGCAGCGCAGCAACGAGGTTTGGAACATGTACGGCCCAACTGAAACCACCGTTTATTCTATCATTAAAAAAATAGGTGCGGTTGATAAGGTAATAACCGTTGGGAAGCCCTTGCGGAATACGCAAGTTTATCTGCTCGACGAAGATTTGAATCAGGTGCCAAACGGTGAAGTTGGTGAGATTTATATTGGTGGTGATGGTGTTGCACAAGGTTATTTAAACCGACCCGATTTAACTGACGAGCGTTTCATTGCCGATAAATTTTCAGGAATAGCCGGTCAAAAAATTTATAAAACCGGCGACCTTGGGCAGCTACTTACAAATGGCGATGTGCTTTGCCTGGGCAGGGTAGATCATCAGATAAAAATAAGAGGTTACCGTATAGAAGCCGAAGAGGTTGAAACGCAATTAAAAGATCTTACCGAAATAAATAATGTGTTGGTTGTACCTTATACAGATGAGGCCGGCAATGTGCACCTGGTGGCTTATGTGGTAACCAATAATCCATTTCCTGAAGAAGAAACGCCTGCGCGCATACAAACCTGGAAAT
>NZ_CAXVWK010000093.1:0-65572 GCF_964263795.1 Mucilaginibacter sp. | reverse complement strand
CGCCAGGGTAAGATAGACGTGATAGACGGACAGTTTGATAAAACTACCGGCGCCATCACGGTTAGGGCAAGCTTCTCTAATCCCCAGGGCTTACTAAGATCAGGAAACACCGGTAAGGTGCGCCTGAGCCTGCAACATGTTAACGCATTGATCATCCCGGAATCTGCCACTATCGAAATGCAGGACAAAACCTTTGTGTTTGCCCTTGCGGATAGCAACAAGGTGAAAAAAGTTCCTATCAGCATTGTAGGTAAAAGTGGCACCAACTACCTGGTAAGCGATGGTGTTAAAGCCGGCGACCAGATTGTATTGAGCGGCATCGACCACTTGCAGGAAGGTACCGTTATTGCACCGCAAAAATCTGTTGATAAAGCAGGCGCCGTAGCAAAAAACTAAGGGAATCATCCCCTACCCCCCTCTCAAACGAGAGGGGGCTTAAAAGACAAGATCGCAACCCTGATTTGCCTTAAAAAAGGCGGAAACGGGGAAACTCATATCAAAAAACAAAAATCATGTTTCAAAAATTCATTGAAAGGCCGGTACTATCCACCGTTATCTCCATACTACTGGTGATCGTAGGTGTGCTTGGCTTAACCAGGTTGCCTTTACAGCAATTTCCGGATATTGCCCCGCCTGCCGTTTTAGTAACGGCTGTGTACCCCGGTGCTAATGCCGAGACCGTGCTGCGCTCCGTAGCACCATCGTTAGAAGAATCAATAAACGGTGTAGAGAATATGAGCTACATGAGCTCGACCGCCAGCAACGACGGATCTTTAGCCATTACCGTTTACTTTAAACAGGGCACCAACCCCGATCAGGCTGCCGTTAACGTACAAAACCGTGTTACACAGGCCACTAGTCAATTACCTGCCGAGGTAGTTCAGCAAGGTGTTACGACTACTAAACAGCAAAACAGCCTTATCGGTGCCGTTGGTATGTACACCGAAGACCCTAAAAAATACGACCAGACTTTTGTGGCTAATTACGCGCAGATCAATATCATCCCCGAAATTAAACGTATCCCCGGTATTGGGTCGGCCGTGATATTTGGTGGTGTTAAGGATTACAGCATGCGTATTTGGTTAAACCCTACCCAAATGGCCGCCTACAAAATTACCCCTGCCGAAGTTATGGGTGCCATACAGGATAAAAACCTGGAAGCTGCCCCCGGTAAATTAGGCGAGCGCAGCAAGGAAGTGTTTGAGTACGTTATAAAATACAAAGGTAAACTTACCAAGCCCGAAGAATATGGCAACATAGCTATTCGCGCCAATTCAGATGGATCCGTACTGCACCTTAAAGATGTAGCCCGTGTAGAGCTGGGCGCTTACTCATATAGTAGTGTAACCCACTTGAACGGTAAAGATGGTATAGCCATTGGTTTAATACAACTGGCAGGATCTAACGCTAACGAAATTCAGTTAGCCGTAGATAAGGTAATGGAAAAAGCCGCTAAGGATTTCCCGGCAGGTGTTAAGTGGAACCAATTTTACCGCACAAAAACCGCGTTGGATGAATCGATATCGCAGGTACAGCATACGCTGATAGAAGCGTTCATACTGGTGTTTATCGTAGTGTTTATCTTCCTTCAGGATTTCCGATCAACACTTATCCCGGCCATTGCCGTGCCGGTAGCTATTTTGGGTACTTTCTTTTTCATGAATCTGTTTGGCTTTAGCATTAACCTGCTTACCATGTTTGCACTGGTGCTGGCCATCGGTATTGTGGTGGATGATGCCATTGTTGTGGTGGAGGCCGTGCACGCCAAGATGGAGCACGAACACCTGGGACCAAAGGTTGCAACCACCAAGGCCATGCATGAAATTACCGGCGCTATCATCTCTATTACCCTGGTAATGGCGGCAGTGTTTTTACCGGTTGGTTTCATGAGCGGCTCTACCGGGATTTTTTACCGGCAATTCGCGTTCACTATGTCGATAGCCATTGTGATATCGGCAGTAAACGCGTTAACGCTTAGCCCGGCCCTGGCAGCATTGTTCCTGAAAAGTAACCATGTTACCAAAGACGGTGAAATAGCCCCTAAGAAAACATTCGTTCAAAAATTCAATGCTGGCTTTAACAGCAGCTTTAACACCTTAACTGAAAGGTATATTGGCGGCGTAAAATTCCTGGTAAAAAATAAATGGATAAGCATGGGTGGTTTGGCACTGATAACCGGTGCTACCGTTTACCTGGTTACCACAACTAAATCGGGATTTATCCCAACCGAAGATCAGGGCTTTGTGGCCATATCGGTATCTACCCCATCAGGTACATCGCTTGATGGTACAACAAAGATCCTGAACGACGCCGAAGCTAAACTGCGGGCCCTGCCATCGGCAAGGTTTGTTACCGCTATATCGGGCTTCAACTTGTTAACTAACTCCAGCAGCCCATCATCGGCCGTAGTATTTGTACTGCTTAAACCGAATGAAGATCGCGGCGAAGTAAAGGACATTAATGCCATACAGGATGCCATCCGCGGGCAGTTAGGTGCTATAACCGGCGGAACTTTCTTTGTATTCAGTTTCCCTACCGTACCTGGCTTTAGTAATGTAGAGGCGCTTGATATGGTGTTGCAGGATAAAACCGGCGGTACGCTGGACAAATTTAGCGGCGTAGCCAACAATTTTATTGGCAAGCTGATGGCTAAACCGGCTATTGCCTATGCCTTTACCTCTTTTAAAGCAGATTATCCGCAGTTACAGTTAGAGGTTGACGATGAGAAAGCCAACCAGCTGGGTGTAAATGTTAAAGACATCCTGCAAACTATGCAGGCCTATTTCGGGAGCGCCCAGGCATCAGATTTTAACCGCTTTGGTAAATACTACCGCGTGGTGGTACAGGCTGATATTGCCGACCGTACCGACCCTGCATCTATCGACCGTGTATTTGTGAAGAATAAAACCGGCGAGATGGTTCCGATCAATACATTGGTTAAACTAACCCGTGTATATGGTTCAGAAACCGCATCGCGCTATAACTTGTTTAACTCTATCCAGATAAACGCTATTCCAAAACCGGGCTACAGCTCGGGCGATGCCATCAAGGCTATCCAGGAAACGGCGCAGGAGCAGCTGCCTTCAGGCTTTGCTTATGAATTCTCGGGCCAAACGCGTGAGGAGATCTCATCGGGCGGGCAATCGGCTATTGTGTTTATGCTGTGTTTGGTTTTCGTTTACTTCCTGCTATCTGCACAGTACGAGAGCTACATCCTGCCGCTGGCCGTTATCCTGTCGATCCCTACCGGTATCTTTGGTGTATTTGTGGTATTGGGCTTAACCGGTATCGAAAATAACATTTATGTACAGGTGGCTTTGATCATGCTTATCGGTTTGCTGGCCAAGAATGCTATCCTGATCATCGAATTTGCGGTACAAAAACGCAAAGCCGGGATGGGTTTGGTCGAATCGGCATTAGAGGCATCGCGCTTAAGGCTGCGCCCTATTATCATGACGTCACTTGCATTCGTGTTCGGGTTATTCCCAATGAGTATTGCAACCGGCCCGTCTGCACAGGGTAACCACTCCATTAGTATCGGTGCTGCGGGTGGTATGGTGTCTGGTGTGCTTATCGGTTTGTTTATGATCCCCGTGTTGTTTGTGATCTTCCAGCATTTGCAGGAAAAAATAAGCGGCGCGCCTATCAAACGCCAACTGGACGGCCATCAGGATGAAAAACATATCAATGAAATGGAGCCGGAGCTGAGCTAAGGCTAACCCGGCGATTAATAATATACATACCTTATTAAGTCCATCCTTTGGGATGAGACTTAAATAAGGCTCAACAAAAAATACAATGAAAAGATATATTAACACATTCGCTTTTATGCTGCTATTAGCATTAAGCGCGTGTAAAGTTTCTAAAGATATAAAGGCCCCCAAACCAGAGTTACCGGTGGCCTTTAGGAACGCGGCAACAACCGGAGATACCACCAGCATTGCCGATATGAAATGGAGAAGCTTTTTTACGGAAGCTACTTTGCAAAAACTCATAGACAGCGCTATCCAAAAAAATTACGACATGCAAATTGCCGTAAAGAATATTGAGCAATCGCAACTGCTGTTTAAACAGGTTAAATGGAATTATGTACCAACAGTAAGCGCCGGGGTAACAGCCAACATCAACCGCCCGTCAGACAATAGCCTGAATGGCTTAAGCCTTAACCAGTTTATCGGCAGCAAGCACATTGAGGATTATAACGCCAATCTTTCCCTATCATGGGAGGCGGATATCTGGGGCAAGATACGTAACCAGAGCAAAAGCGCACTGGCTACCTATCTGCAAACCAATGAGGCTAAAAAACTGATCCAAACAAATATCGTAGCCGGCGTATCACAAGGTTATTATAATTTGCTGATGCTGGATGCACAGCTAAAGATAGCCCAACGCAATGTAAAATTAAACGACAGTACCTTGCGCATCATCCGCCTGCAATATGATGCCGGGCAGGTTACCCTGTTGGCTGTACAGCAAGCTGATGCACAACGCTTAGCCGCAGCACAACTGGTGCCGCAATTTGAACAGAATATTGCCGTGCAGGAAAACGCCCTGCGCATCCTGGCAGGATCGCTGCCAGACAGGATTGAGCGCAGCGGCACGCTTGACGAGCTGACCGTGCCGACAAACCTTTCTGCTGGTTTACCATCGGCAGTGGTAAGCCGCCGCCCGGATGTACGTTCGGCCGAGCTGGAGCTCATCATCGCTAACAGCCGTGTAGGCATTGCCAAGGCGGATATGTATCCTGCGTTGCGCATTTCGGCGCAGGGCGGTGTAAACTCATTCCGGGCAAGCAACTGGTTCAACATCCCGGCATCGTTGTTCGGTGTTGTATCGGGTAGTATCATTCAGCCTTTGCTTGACCGTAAACGCCTGAGCACAACATACAAAGTAGCCCAGGTAGAACGCGAAAAAAATGTGCTGCAGTTCAGGCAGTCGGTATTGAACGCTGTTGGCGAGGTATCTGATGCGCTGGTGCGGATAGATAAACTGAAGGACGAGCAAGCTATTGCTGCCAACAGGGTAAACACGCTGCAAAAAGCAACGGGTAATGCCAACCTGTTATTCAAAAATGGCATGGCTAATTATCTGGAAGTAATTACTGCCCAGGGTAATGTGCTGCAAAGCGAACTGGAACTGGTAGCGATTAAACGTGCGCAGCTAAGCGCCGTAAGCGATCTTTACCGCTCGTTAGGCGGGGGTTGGAATTAATTTTGGTGAGTTTGTAATTTAATTACGACCACTCCTGCCAAAGCCGTCTCTTGTAAAAGGGGCGGCTTTTTTTTAAGCCGTTTTATGTCACTGATGCGCCTATTACTTTGTCATGATGAGCTTGTCGAACCATGACCACCAACAACATAATTACCTACCCGACGCCCACACAATAGCGTTGCTTACCAGCCGTGTATATGCTGGATTGTCAAACAATTTAGGTGAATGGCCCATAAAGATGTAAACGTTGCGTGCTTTAACGTGTTCGTTAGTCCACACTACCGGGTGATCGCCCATTTTGATATCTGTTTTAGGTTCATAGCTGTTTTCATCCACGCTTGCCAGCACATGTACATTTGGGCGGGAGCTTTTGTCATAAGTATACCACTCCTCCTGCTTCACCATAAACGGTGTGGGTACACCGCGCATTACCGGGTGCTGTTTATCCTCCACGTTTACGCTGCCCTGCACAAAAGTAGCTATATAGTTTTTATAGGTAATGCCGCCCATAAAGCCGGAGAACCACTGCCACATCGGGTATCCGTCAAATTCCCCCAACAGGGTAGCATGGTGAAAACCAATCCATCCGCCTTTGCCTTCTTCAATATACTTTTCGAACGCGGCGGATGCGGCAGGCTTCCAGCCGTAAGGCGGGTAATCCAACTGGATGAATAACCGATAACGGTTTAGGAAGGCCTCATTGATCTGATCGGTATTTTGTATGTAATCAATAGTAAAGCCCTTTTTTGCAGCTAACTGGTTCAACCATACTTTTGCGCGTTTGGAATACGCCATATGGTGCCCGCCATTCTCATAAAGTGCCAGTACCCTATAAGCAGGCTTTTTTGTTTGGGCCGATGCAGCCATGCCGAGGCAAATAAGCAGGATAACGAACAGGTTTTTCATAGCGTTGTGGATTGTAATTTCAAATATGGTTAATCGCACGGTAAAAGCGCCTGTTATAACGCATTTTTTCTTATGCATATGCTTAAGATTTTAAACATTTGCCCCTTTCGATAACGGGCAAATCATGTTAACCCACGTTTTTCATAAACATTTGATTAACAATTATTTAAGAAAAAATTAGCGAAAAAGTGTAAACCTTTGTTAATAGTTGTACACTTTTTTAAAGGCCATCCCGACCGGTAGATTGGCTTCTTTTACTCCGCAAAGAAAGGCGTTCACTTTACATTTACCGTTTGGCCGATTATATAGAAAGGATCGAACGCGGGTAGCCTGAGTCTGGGTGAGTTGACGGCAACAGTTCTGAGTTACCCGCTTTTCTTACCTTTGCCGCAATGGATTATTTTAAGGACCTGCTTGACCTGCTCCGGATTGAACGTGATGAGGACCGTAACGCCTACCTGAAACTGACCCAAAGCACCTCGGTTGCCGACCGCCGCGCCGCCGGGATCACCTGGTATCCTATAGCCATTCGCGGCAGCGAGCCAAGCCGGGGCGATTACCTAACAGTAGAGATGGAACGAACCACTCACAAGGACCTTGCGCACCAGTTTAGGTTTGGGGTGCCTGCCGTATTGTTCTCTAACCACGACGCAGGCACCGACCGTGTAGAAGGAACCATTGCCTACCTGGGCGGCGACCGTTTGAAACTTACCCTTTTTACAGATGAACTCCCTGATTGGAGCCGGGACGGCAAATTGGGCGTGGAACTACTTTTTGATAATAATAGCTATGACGAGATGCAGGCCGCCCTTAAAACGGCTGCAGCGTTAAAAGATAAACCGGATGGTAAGCTTATCCGGATATTAACCGGCGAGGCCGAGCCGGGCTTTGCTGATGCCGACTATAGCCGGCCGTTCCCTACATTGAACCCATCGCAAACTGCGGCGGCGCTGCAGATCTTGTCGGCAAATGAACTGGCGATTGTGCACGGGCCGCCCGGAACGGGTAAAACTACTACCCTAGTACAAGCTATTAAAGGGCTTATTAAAAAAAACGGCAAACAGATCTTGGTGGTCGCACCCAGCAACACCGCGGTTGACCTGCTAAGCGAAAAACTTGCTGCCGAGGGGCTCAACGTACTGCGCATAGGCAACCCGGCTCGCGTATCAGAAAAGCTGTCGTCCTTAACGCTGGACAGCCAGATGGGCCAGCATAAATACACCCGCGACATTAAAGAAATGAAGAAACAAGCCGCGGGGTACAAAAACATGGCGCACCAGTATAAACGAAGTTTCGGTAAAGCGGAACGAGACCAGCGCAAGGCCCTATTCGACGAGGCGCACCGCATCATGAAAGATGTTGCCAAAACCGAGCAGTTCATTATAGACGACCTGGTAGCTAAAGCACAGATAGTTACGGCAACACTGGTAGGCAGCAACCATTATACTATCCGCGATGTAAAGTTTGATACGGTGGTTATTGACGAAGCAGGCCAGGCACTTGAACCTGCCTGCTGGATCCCCATTCTGAAAGCGCAAAAGCTTATTATGGCAGGCGACCACCTGCAACTGCCGCCAACAATAAAATCTGACAAGGCCGCAAAAGCGGGGCTGGCCACTACCCTGCTTGAAAAATGTGCTGCAAAGCACCCGCAGGCGGTAACCCTGCTGGACGAGCAATACCGCATGAACGAAGCGATCATGGGCTTTTCTTCTAAAGAATTTTATGGCAGTAAGTTAAAGGCGCATGCTTCAGTGGCCAGGCAGCTGCTGTTTGCTGATGATACCCCTATGAGCTTTATAGACACGGCCGGTTGCGGCTTCGATGAGAAGTTAGAGGGCACCAGCTCAACCAATCCAGAAGAGGCTGCCTTCCTGTTCAAACACCTTAACCAACTGGTAGAAAGCATTACTACTTCGGGAATAGCATTCCCTTCGATAGCGATCATATCGCCATACAAAGGGCAGATCAGGATATTAAAAGAATTTTTTGAAGCATCTGAATTGTCACAGCATGCTGCCATGATCACAGTAAATACTGTCGACAGCTTTCAGGGGCAGGAAAGGGATGTGGTGTATATTAGTATGACGCGCAGTAATCCGGAAGGTGAGATTGGCTTCCTGGCAGATATCCGCCGGATGAACGTAGCGATGACAAGGGCAAGAAAAAAATTGGTCATAATTGGTGATAGTTCAACCATTACCCGCCTGGCATTTTACGCGGATATGGTTGCCTACGCCGAGCAAGCCGGCGGCTATCAGAGTGCGTGGGAGTATTTAAACTAATACTCCCGTTTATGAGGCGCGTTTTAAAACGTGCAGGTGGCCTGTTTCTTTCTTAAGCTCGCGGCTTACAGACGGAACATTTTTGGAACCGTATTTCTCTTTCAGCTTTTTGAATATTTCAAAGCTAAATGCATCGCCCATAGGCAAATTATATTTTTCTATAGAAGTGGGATGCAACTGCAATTTCTCAGCATTCACCTTAAGGTCCATGTGGTTAATATGTGTAATGCCTGTTTCCAGGTCTGTATCAAACACAACAAACGTGTCAATTAATCTGCCTGCCTCGTCGGTGTAAATCACCGTTTCATTTTCATTAAACCGTTTCATAATATTAATTATAGTTAATAAACATCGTCATAATTAAAATGTTTGGGCTCGGTTTGGAATTTCTGTGGGATTTTGTTTTGTATCGTAATTATTACGTGTGCTAACATTTATTTTAACTGAAACATGACATATCTAAATTTTTAATCAGATGTTTTTTTAGAATTTTGTACGTTATTACTTTATCAAAAAATACACCGGGCAGGCCTTGAAGGGAACTACTAATTTTACTCCGTTAAATGATGACGAACTTATCGGTTTGCTTCAGCAGGATAAGTTAGGTGCGTTCAGGGAAATCTACACCCGTTACTGGAAACCGCTATTCGCTGAGGCTTATAAACGTCTCAAAAACAAAGAAATGGCCGAAGAGATTGTTCAGGAATTGTTCACCGCCCTTTGGCACAAGCGGGCTAGCCTTACTATCCGCAGCACTTTAAGCGGCTACCTTTTTACCAGTGTAGCCAACCTGGTTATTGATCAGTTTAGGAAAAACATGGTGCGCGAGCGTTACAAGGAATCGTTTAAGCTGGTTTACTCGGAAACTGATAATTCTACGGAAAACGCCCTGTTGGTTAAAGAACTGGAGCAAACTATAGAGCAGGAGGTAAACACACTGCCCGATAAATGCCGTTCGGTTTTTGAACTAAGCCGTGTTGAACACAAAACCAACAAAGAGATTGCTTACGAATTGGGCATATCCGAAAAAACAGTTGAGCACCATATTACCAAAGCGCTGAAACACATCCGCCTTGGCCTGGGCCATTATTTGTCGCTCATTGCGGTTCTGTTGTTGAAGTAATTATTGTTTAATATAGTGCAGCGCAACGCATCCGGATTTAAGGATCTTTGTATCTACAAGTTCCAATCTTTCTATCTCATCCATATCAAAGCCTTCAAGCAGCCTTGGGCCGGAACCGGCGAGTACGGGGTGTATCACAAAATAAAATTCATCTATCAAGCCGAGTTTAATTAGTTGCGACCGCAGGCTAACGCCGCCGATTGATATTTTCTTGCCCGGTTGCTCTTTTAATTTACGCACCTCCGCCTCCAAGTTTCCGCGGAGAATGCGTGGACCACCATCAAATTCTTCCATCGTTGTAGAAAACACAATAGTATCAATAACAGAAACGGTATCAGCATACTCATTCGCCGCCTTTGTACCTGATTGATTTTTGGCAATATCGGGCCAATGCGGCACCATCAGTTCGTACATTTTGCGGCCTGTAACCGTTTGGTCAACATCCTTCATCAGATCTGTAAAGTAATCCAGCAATTCGTCATCGCCGTTAAATCTCGTATGATCATAGCACCCGTCTATGCTGATGTTCATGGCGCAAATGGTATTTCTCATTTTGTCTGTTATTATATTTCGGATTGATCAAAAATACGTTATCGCTCCAATAAATGGAGGGCTGATTACGACAAATGAGCGGGTTATATCAGCCATGTAGTTTAGGTTACAATAAATTAAAGTTGACTTTCTGAAGTAAAGCGCGCGGGTATTTGGTTCAATGCGAAGCCCTGCACTATAATAAATAAAAACTTGTGATTCTACCGCCGTCTTTCCGTAGCAACGCGGTATGCCGGGTCGTCGATAATATTTACCACTATTAATCCCTCCGCATTTTTAAGCAGTGTTCGGCAATCATTGCTCAGATATTTCAAATGGAGTTTCTTACCCGCCTGGTGGTAACGTTCGGTTAATTTGTTTAAAGCGTCGATGCCGGACATGTCTGAAACGCGGCTGTCCCTAAAATCGATCACCACTGTTTCAGGATCATTTGTCACATCAAACTTTTCGTTAAACGCCGCTACCGACCCAAAGAACAACGGGCCGAAGATCTCGTAATGCTTCACGCCATCATCATCTAAGTATTTGCGCGCACGGATGCGTTTGGCACTTTCCCAGGCAAAAACCAATGCCGATATAATAACGCCCACTAAAACAGCCAGGGCAAGGTTATGCAGCCAAATAGTGATGAGGGCGACAATTATCCCTACAAAAACATCCTGTCGGGGCATCTTATTAATAATGCGGAAGCTTATCCACTCAAAAGTACCTATCGCAACCATAAACATTACCCCGGTTAAGGCAGCCATGGGCACCCGCTCAATAACAGGCGCCCCAATGAGGATAATAAGCAGGATAGTGAGCGATGCTATGATTCCCGAGAGCCGGGCCCTTGCGCCTGCAGAAAGGTTGACCAACGTTTGCGCGATCATTGGGCAGCCACCCATGCCAAAGAAAAAACCGTTGAGGATATTTGCACCGCCCTGCGCTATGGCCTCGCGGTTGCCGTTGCCGCGTGTAGCCGTAATTTCGTCCACAAGGTTTAAGGTTAGCAGCCCTTCAGTTAACCCGACACCCGCCATGATAAGCGCATATGGAAATATGATCTTAAACGTATCCAGGTTAAACGGCACCGCCGGGATATGGAAAGGTGGGAATCCACCGCTAACAGCTGCAATATCGCCAACAGTTTTAGTGTGGATGCCAAAACCCATCACGATAAAAAACACAACAATAATGGCCACCAACGATGGCGGGACCGCTTTTGTAAAGCGCGGAACCAATACTACTATCGCGATTGTAAGGGCAACCAGGCCGGCCATAGTATATAGTGCCTGGCCGGATAGCCAGGCCTCGTGCCCGCCAACAACAGTTTTAAATTGCAAAAGTTGCGCCATAAATATTACTACCGCCAGTCCGTTAACAAAGCCATACATTACCGGTTGTGGCACCAGGCGCACAAACTTGCCTAATTTAAACAAGCCAACCAATATTTGAATTACCCCGGCCAGGGCCACGGCTGCAAATACATAATCCAATCCGTTGGATTTCATGAGCGCAATGAGCACTATAACGGTTGCACCTGCACCACCGGATACCAGCCCGGGCCGGCCGCCAAAAATGGACGTAACAAGCCCCATCATAAACGCAGCGTATAACCCTACAAGAGGCGGGAAGCCGGCTAAAATTGCGAACGAAAGGGATTCGGGCATCATGGTCATGGCAACCGTTAACCCGGCCAGTATCTCGTTCTTATAATTGATCTTTTGCGAAAAGTCGAACAAGTTAAAGTAAGCCTTCATAATAGGTCATGTGCAGTGCTTATCATTTCAATGCGGTGTAAAGCAATTGATGACCTTTTGCATTACGGCAAAATTACCAAAAAACATTACTTGCCAAACTATATGCTCAATGACAATTAATACCACACCCTAGTCATAAATTTTATTGATTGAATATCAATGGTTTAAAAAAACAAGCGGAAATATGGAAACTTTTTTCATTTCATAGTAAGGGTTACGGCCCGGCAGCACGTCATTGTATTTATAAACCGAACTATACTTTACTCATTTCATGAAGAAACCTATACCCGTTGAGTTACTGGAAAAGTATTTGAGTGGGAATTGTTCTCCAGCAGAATCTGCACAGGTACAGGAATGGTATGCATCTTTTGGGCAACACCCTAATTACATTGATGCCTTAACTGAAGATGAGCAACAGACGTTGGAGGCTAATCTGTATAACCGCATCCTGGAGAACATCGGCAAATCCGAAGAAGCCCCGGTTTATAACATTACCCGTAGTAAAAATAGCCTTTGGTATAAAATTGCAGGTGCCGCAGCGGTAGCTTTAATCGCCACAGGTTTGTACATCTTTAATAGGCCGGCAGAAGCGCCGAAGGAGACAGCACAGATTGTAGCCGCTCAAATTATCACAGTTGCCAACGGCTCCAACCATATTACAAAAACCATTCTGCCTGATAGCAGCGTGGTATGGCTGAGTCCGCGGGCTACGCTGAAGTACCCTGCTGCATTTGCAAAGGCATCCCGTATGGTGGGCCTTACCGGTGAGGCGTTTTTCGAAGTGACTAAAAACCCCCAGCGGCCGTTCATTATTACCGGCCGTACTATTATTACCAAAGTTTGGGGTACCAGCTTTTTAGTGCGGGATAATGAAGCAAGCCATACGGCTGATGTATCGGTAGTTAGCGGCAAAGTATCAGTAAGTGTTAAAAAAGCGGCTAACGGAAACTTGCTGGCCATTAATAAAGATGAGGTGATATTATACCCTCAGCAAAAAGTTACCTATTTAACTGATGCAAAGGTTTTGAAACCCGAAAGCATTGCCAAAAATACTGAGCTGAAAAAATGGAAGCATGTTGACTTATATTTTGACAATAAGCCTTTAAAAGATATTGTACCAACGCTGAACGCTACCTATAATGTAAATATCAGGGTAAGCAACGAAAAGCTTAACCACTACATGCTGAATGCAGATTTCAGCGGGCTAAACCTGCCCGACGTATTAGAAGCCTTGAGCAAAGCCCTCAATATTGATTACGCCATCAGAAATAATATAATCGAATTAAATAAACCAGTTAATTAACCAAATCCTAAGTATGAAGAGTAAAAAACAGACATAGCCGCCCGGGTGAGGCCCAACAGCCCGAAATAAAAAAGCTTAGAAGTGTTACGAGCACTCCTAAGCCTAAAGTAGCCCATTTGCAAACAACACCAATTTAGTGGTGAGGGGGCGTTAATTGTTCCATTTTTTCAAAAGAAACAAATCAAATATAATGAAATTTCATTTACGAAACCCTATTCCCTGGTATCAGATCATGAGGATAACATTTATACAGCTCTTCCTTTCGGCAGTATTGAGCAGCATGGCCTACTCAAGCACAACCAACGCTCAAAGCGTGTTGGATAAGAAAGTAAGCATGTCTTTAAACAACACATCTTTACAGAATGTGTTAAACTACCTGCAAAAAAACGATAACGTTAGGTTTATCTACAGCAATAGCGCTATCAACGTAAACCAGCAAGTATCTGTTAACGCTGATAACCTTTCTTTAAAAACCGTGCTTGACCAGGTTTTGAAAACCAACGGCATTAGCTATGAGGTACTAAAAGACCGTATTATCTTAGGCAGAATGGCAGGTACACCAGCGCCCGTTACCGCTACTACTAAACAAGCTGCAGTAGCTACTCCTATCACCGGTAAGGTGGTTGACCAAACCGGCCAAACCGTTATCGGCGCCAGCGTATTGGAAAAAGGCACCAGCAACGGAACCACTACCGATATCAATGGTAATTTCAAACTTAACGTTGCTGGCCCTAACTCTGTATTGGTTATTGCCTACATTGGTTTTAACAGCCAGGAAATAACAGTTGGCAGCCAAACAGCTTTTAGCGTTACCCTGGTTGAGAACGTTAAAAATTTAAACGAAGTTGTAGTGGTTGGTTACGGCACGCAAAAACGCGGCAGTGTAACCGGCGCCATCAGCAGTGTTAAAGCAAGCGACCTGCAAGATCAGCAGCTAACCCGTGTAGATGATGCCCTGAAAGGCCGTACCGCAGGTGTTAGCGTTTTGCAAAGCTCTGGCGCGCCGGGTGCTGCACCAAGCGTACGTATCAGGGGTACCACATCTATCAACAACAGCAACCCGCTTTATGTAATTGACGGTGTTATTGTTGACGGTGGTTTAGACCTGGTTAACCCTAACGATGTAGAATCTATCGATGTGTTGAAAGATGCTGCGGCTTCTATCTACGGTTCGCGCGGATCTAACGGTGTGGTATTCATCACTACTAAAAAAGGTAAACAAGGCCCGGCCAGGGTTGCCTACAATGGCTACGTAGGCTGGCAGGCACCTGTTAGCAAAGTAAAACTGGCTAACGCAACCCAATATGCTACCCTGCGCAACCAGGCAATCACCAACGATGGCGGTAACGCTCCATTTGCCAACCCATCACAATTTGGTACCGGCACTAACTGGCAGGATCAAATCTTCAGTAACAGTGCTAAGATCCAGAACCACAACCTGGCCATTAGCGGCGCAAGCGATAAAACCACCTACTACACCTCATTTGGTTACTTAGATCAGGATGGTATCGTTGCTTCAGACATCTCCAATTACAAAAAGTTTACGTTTACCGTTAACACCAGCTACAAAGCAAAAAAATGGTTAACCATCGGCGAAAACTTTACTTATGCTTACACCAAAAACAAAAACAGCTTAAATACAAATAACCTGTTTGGTGGCCCGCTAAGTTCTGCACTTAACCTTGACCCTATTACGCCGGTTACAGTCTCAGACATCAATGGCCAGCCTAATGCATCAGTTTACAACGCGAATTCGGCCAACATCATCCGCAATGCACAAGGTTTACCTTACGGTATATCTAACTATGTATCGCAGGAAATTACTAACCCGCTTGCCTATGTACAAACGCAAAACGGCAATTATGGCTATGCAACCAACCTGTTGGGTAACGCCTTTGTTGAAGTTGAGCCTATCGCCGGTTTAAAGCTGCGTTCACAGATCAGCGCAAAGCAATCATACTACGGCAGCGAGTCGTTTAACCCGTTGTTCTATTTAAACTCAAGCACAAGCAATTTGTCAAACACCTCGTTCTACCGTGAAAACGACAGGAACCTGTCATGGAACATTGATAATACAGCTACTTATACCCGTGCTTTTGGTAAACACAACTTTACCGCTTTAATTGGTACAAGTGCACAAAAACAAAGCGGATCGGGCATTGCCGGTACGTTTGTAGGATTACCTGTAAATACTTTTGCAGAGGCATCTGCTAACTACGCTTTAGCTAACGCTAATAAGATTGCAAACGGTTTTGATAATCAGCCATACACCCTGGCATCTACCTTCGCAAGGTTAACTTACGATTACGATGGCAAATGGTTATTCACCGGCATTATCCGTCGTGATGGTTCATCCAAATTTGGTAGCAACAACGTATACGGTATCTTCCCTTCAGGGCAGGTGGGTTATGTTGTATCTAAAGAAAGCTGGTTCCCGCAAAATACTTTTGTAGACTACTTTAAATTACGTGGAAGCTACGGTGTTGTAGGTAACGAAATGTCGTTAAATCCATTCCAATATACCGCGACTATTGGTAGTGGACGTAACTACATTTTCGGTGCCGATGGTTTAGTGGTAGGTTACAGCCCTAACGCCCCATCTAACCCGGACTTGAAATGGGAAGAAACACGTAGTGCGAACATCGGTTTTGATGCAACATTATTTAACAACTTAACCGTTACGTTTGATATTTACCGCAAGCTTACCAAAGGTATGTTGCAAACCGTACAGTTACCGGCTTACGCAGGTTTCGCTGGTCAGCCATCTGCCAACATTGGCGATATGGAAAACAAAGGTGTTGAGTTAAATTTAGGCTATAACAACAAAATAGGCGATTTTAGCTACAACATCGGTGGTAACATATCTTACAACCACAACGAGGTTACTTACCTGGGCAGCCAGATCAACTTCTTTACTGTTGGTAGTGTACAAAGCTCTAACTATGAAATTGGCCGTACAGCAGTTGGCCAGCCGGTTGGTGCTTTCTATGGTTTCCAGGAAATGGGCACTTTTAAATCACAGGCCGAGGTTAACTCTTATACCAACTCAACCGGCAGCTTAATACAGCCAAACGCAAAACCGGGTGATTTTAAATGGCAGGATGTTAACGGCGACGGCAAAATTGATGCTAACGACCGTAAATACTTAGGCAGCCCGCTGCCAACATTTACCTATGGTGTTAACTTTGGTGCCAACTACAAAAACTTCGATCTGCGCGTATTTGGCCAGGGAGTTTGGGGTAACAAAATTTACCAGGCTTACCGCAGGTTAGATATTGCATCAGCCAACTACCCAATCGAAGCATTGAATGCATGGACGCCGACAAACGCGGGCAGCAATTACCCGCGTTTAACCGATGCAGATCCTAACAACAACTTCCGTAACCCGTCAAACTTTTACCTTCAAAACGGCGCATATTTCCGCATCAAAACTTTGCAATTAGGTTACAGCCTGCCTAATATGTGGCTTAAAAAAGCTGATGTACAGCGCGCCCGTATTTTCTTAAGTGCTAATAACCTGGCTACCATTACCGGTTACAAAGGTTACGATCCGGAAATTGGCGGTAACGCTAACGGTGCAGTTGGTGTAGGTGGTATTGACATGGGTGTTTACCCGCAAGCCCGCACATTTATGGTTGGTTTAGATATTACATTATAACTCAAACACAAAATATCATGAAAAGAAGATATATAGCATACACAGGAGCCCTTGCCTTAGCTATAGGCGTAATGGCATCTTGTAAGAAATCATTCCTGGAGCTGACCCCTAACGGTCAGTTTCTGGAAAGCAATTATTACGCAAACCCTGCGCAGGCGCTTACCGCCCTGGTTGCCGCTTACGACCCGTTGGTTACTGAAACGGGCGGTTTGGACGGTACTTACACAGACCCACTTGGCCCGTTAAACTCAGGTTCTGACGATTGTTTTGCAGGTGGTGGTGGTTCATCGGACATTCCAGCCTGGCAGTCGTTTAATAACTATACCATGAGTGCCTCTACAGGTCCGCAGGGTGGTTTTTGGGCTATCAATTTCCAGGGTGTTAACCGTGCCGACGTATTGTTAGAGAAATTGCCTAACGTACCGGGCCTGGATGCTGCTACGTTAAAACGCTACACTGCCGAAGCAAAGTTTTTGCGTGCCCACTATTACTTTGACCTGGTTAGAATTTTTAAGAACGTTCCGTTGATATTAACCACTTTGCAAATCGCAGACGTGTACAAACAGCCGCAGGCTACGCCAGAGGCAGTTTACGCACAGGTTGAAGCTGATTTGACAGCGTCTATCAATGATCTGCCTACTACTGTGCCGGCTTCAGAAAATGGCCGTGTTACACAAGGTGCTGCTAAAGCACTACTGGGTAAAGTTTACTTATACGAAAAGAAATGGGCGCTTGCCGCATCAACTTTAGCGCAGGTGAACGGTACACCGGGTGGCACAAGCACTTATGGTTATAAATTGCAAGCCAAGTTCCCGGATATTTTCAGCCCGAAGAACAAGTTTAACAGCGAATCGATATTTGAGCTGGTACACTCGGGTTTGCAAAACTATACCTGGAGCAATTGGAACCAATTTAAAAGTAACGTTTACGTACAAATGGTTGGCCCGCGTAGCTATAGTGGCCCTACTTATTATGGTGGTGGTTACGGTTTTAACCCTATCACCCCACAATTGGTTGCTGCTATGAAAGGCGACCCGCGTTATCCTTACACTATCGCTAACATTGACAGCTTAACTAAGGCTAACAAAACCAGCTACAACGAAAGCTACCAGGGTACCGGTTACTACATTGAAAAATACGCGCCTAAAACCGCAAATATCGTAACTACCGGTTTAACAGACCTGAACTGGCCTAACGATTACATTGAGATCCGCCTGGCTGATACTTACCTGATGGAAGCAGAAGCTTTAGTACAAAGCGGCGGTGATGGTAACCGTGCTGCTGCATTATTAAACGCTGTGCGTGCCCGTGTTAAGCTACCTGCAACTACTGCAACATTAGCTAACATTTACAACGAGCGCCGTTTAGAGCTTGCTACCGAAGGCCACCGTTGGTTTGATTTGGTGCGCACCGGCCAGGCCCCTACCGCCTTAGCATTTAAAGGCTTTAAAGCCGGTACAAATGAGATCCTACCGATCCCGTTAACAGAAACCTTAAATGGTACTCAGGTTAAACAAAACCCGGGTTATTAATTTTATATTATTAAAAAGCTGCCGGGTCAACCGGCAGCTTTTTTTATGACCTGCTGTAGCTAAATGATGTATTTGACCGTAACACTTAACAAAAGATAATGATCTCAAAAAGGGCGTTTCTTTTTATGCTGGTGTTAATGGTGCCGCTAACGGTTATCCTGACGGAGTGTTATACAGGCGAGGATAAAAAACCGGATGCCCGCGGTCAGATATTTGCGGGATCGGCCACATGCGTTAGCTGCCACAAGAATGTTTATAATTCTTACATCCATACCGCACACTTTGAAACATCGCGCCCGGCAAGCATTGAAACCATACACGGCAGCTTTGAAAAAGGCCATAATGTGTTCAGCTTCGGTAACGGATCAACGGTAGAGATGCAAAAAAAAACTGGTGGATTATACCAGGCCGGTTTTGTTAACGGCAAGCTGACAGAAGCAAAAAGATTTGACATCACTATTGGTGGTGGCAAAGCCGAAACCTATTTATACTGGCAAGGCAACAAGTTATTTGAATTACCGATGTCGTACTTCAGCGCGCTAAAAAGCTGGACCAACAGCCCCGGTTATGATACCGGCAGGATCAACTTTACCCGCCCCATTGTAACCCGCTGTATGGAATGCCACAGCTCTTACATTAACGAGCTGCCGAACCCGAACATCAGCCTTACCAACCGTACGGTTGAGTTTGATAAAGCGTCATTGATTATGGGGATTGATTGCGAACGCTGTCATGGGCCCGGTGCTAACCACGTTAACTTTCATACAGAATACCCGGAGATTAAACAGGCAAAGTATATGACCACCATTAAAGGGTTAACCCGGCAGCAAAAGCTGGATGCTTGCGCTACCTGCCACTCGGGTAATAAGGATGTTTTTAACCGGTCGGCCTTTACCTTTAAAATGGGAGATACGCTGGCTAAATGGAAAGAACATAATTTTGCACCGCAAAATACCAACCCGGCCACACTGGATGTGCATGGCAACCAAAATGACCTGCTGGCATCAAGCAAATGCTTTATCAGCAGCAATATGGATTGCAATAGCTGCCATAATGTACATCAAAAAGAAACAGGCAACCTGGCGCTGTATTCACAGCGCTGTATGAGCTGCCACAAAACGGCCAATCATAACGAATGCAAGCTGATGCCCAAACTGGGTATGGCTTTAAAAAAGAATTGTATTGATTGCCACATGCCCGCTAAACCATCAAACCTGATCCAGGTAGAAGGTAGCGGCAACAAAGTACAGGTACCTTACCTGGTGCGTACGCACCACATTGCGGTATATCCTACAGAGACAAAGAAGATCCTGGCTTTTATAAATAAGCAGGACAGAAGATAACAGGTCATTAGCCGGTCCCTTGAGAAAGGATCAGCGCATGAGATTGACCTGGTTTAGTTGATGCGCTCCGGGATGAGATCCGGAGCGCTTTTTTGTATTAATAAAAAGCATTGTCGCTTGACCCAATTTGGTAGCTCCCGTACACATATTCATTTTCAAAAACACTTATCTCTTGTTGTCGTTGTTTAGATATGGCAACGAAACAGATCAAACTACAAGATAAAACCATAGTAATTACCGGCGCATCAAGTGGCGCGGGGCGGGCGGCAGCGTTTGAATTTGCGCAGCATGGTACCAACCTGGTATTGGCCGCAAGAAATAAAAACGCCCTTGAAGAAGTAGCTGAAGAATGCCGCGACTTAGGTGCGCAGGTACTTACAGTAGTTACGGATGTTACCGATACAAAGGCGATGATCAACTTGGCCAACGAGGCGCAGATCTGGCAAAATAAGATCGATGTATGGGTGAATAATGCGGGCGTTTTAGCAGCCGGCGACTTTGATCATACACCAATGGAAATTCATGAACAAGTGATTCAAACCAACCTGTTAGGCTACATGAACGGCGCACACGCGGTGCTGCCTATCTTTAAAGCGCAACAGGCGGGAATAATCATCAACAATATATCGATCGGAGGCTTTTTACCGGTGCCTTATGGCGCAGGGTACACAGCGAGTAAATTTGGTTTGAGGGGATTTTCTGAAGCGCTTAAAGCTGAACTTGCAGTGTGGCCGCAAATTTTTGTATGCGACCTGTTTCCTGCTTTTTTAGATACCCCGGGCATACAGCATGCGGGCAATTATACCGGCAAATCGTTAAAGCCTGCCCCACCCGTTTATGATCCTAAACGTGTTGCAGAGGCGATGGTCAAGGTAGCTAACGATCCGCAATCAAATACTTACGTGGGTAGCGCATCGTTGCTGCTCAAATTTTCGCATGCCTTGTTCCCCGAGCTGACAACGAAAATAACAGGGATGGTGATGCGCAAGTATTTTAAGATAGCGAAAGACATTGCCCCTACCAGCGGCAATTTATTCAATACTGTAGATTATGGGATGAGCACTAACGGTGGCTGGGGGATTCCAGGGAAACCTAAAGCGCACCGGAAATTCATAGCCGCCGGGCTGGCAGCCGGTTTAGCTGCAGGCTTTATCTTAACAGGATTTAGAAAATAAGCTGGTAAGTTAGATTTTATTGCTGATAACCGGAACGCGCATGGCTACCCAGATAATGAACAGCACTAAAAGCAGCATCGCGATATCCAGTGTATTGTATTCCATTTTTGCAGGTAATGAGTTGTTATAAATGTATACAATCAATGTAAGGGAATTGTTAGGCCAAAATTATGTTTAAGGCCAAAATGGTTTAGATTAGTGATCTTGTAGGCGACATTGAACAAAGGTCTTTGAATTGCCTGTTTATTCTTCGTATCATTACCTATGCGATTATTAGCCCCATGCTTTATTGTTTTAGCCACTATGCTATCCTGCAGTCCGCCTGATAAACCAACTTATGTAATTACGGGCACCGCAGATACTATTGCCAAAACAAACAACATCCCACCACCCGCACCGGATGTTACAGGGCACGTTAGCACCATTGTAACCGGCGCTACAACGCCACAGCAACTTATCGCTTATGCTACAACCCTAACCGGTACGCCTTATAAATACGGGTCTACAGACCCTCAGGCTGGGTTCGATTGTTCGGGCTTTATTACGTACGTTTTCAATCACTTTAAAATAGCCGTACCGCGCACCTCGATGGATTTTACGTATGTGCAGCGCGAGGTAAACGTAAATGATTCTAAACCCGGCGACCTAGTTCTTTTTACCGGGACGGACAGTACCATACGTGTTGTAGGCCACATGGGTATTATAACCTCGAATGCGGGCGGCCAGGTAAAATTCATACACTCCACCTCCGGCCGTGCAAACGGCGTTACCGAAACAGCGTTAGAACCTTATTACCGCGGCCGTTATGTGAAAACGATTCGCATTTTCCCGGGTAACGATAACTAAGTTTACTTAGCGCCTCCAAAACTTTTATCATCTGTAGACGGGCCGTAAATTGAAGGTACATCTATATCATTTAAACGGTTAGCTGCCCGCGGTGGTGTACAATGATTACGTGTTTAAATGGTTTACATAAAATCAAAAAGCCGCTTTAATGAATAACTAAAGCGGCTTGCTATTAAAAATTAATAGCTATCTTATTGCTTTTGGTAACTGCCAAACAGGCTTACCAATTTGTCCGGATAATCGGATATCATGCCGTCTACCTTCAGGTCGCTCATTTTTTGCATAGATACTTCGTCGTTAACCGTCCATGGTAAAACCTTTAGTTTGGCCGCATGCGCCTGCTCAACAAAGTTGCCATCTATCATAGTATAGTAAGGGCTGATAACCTGTGGCGTAAAGCCCAGCTTTTTTATATTATCGGCAAAGCTCTCTTTGTTGCCAATAAGGTACGACAGCACCTGTTTTGGATAAGCTGTATGCAGCACCTGTAACGGCCTCAAATCAAACGATTGGATGGTGACACGTTTGTCAACCTTTTTATTATTCAACACATCCATCACCAGTTTTACAAATGCCTCCGGGGTCGGGTGGGCTATATTATCCCCTGCAGGCGAGCTTTTGATCTCGATATTATAGTAAACCGGTTTTAAATGTTTCAGTTTGATATAGCGCTCTACGCTATCGATCAGTTCGGTTAGCAGCGGCTTGTAGGTTTTTATCTTCTTTTGTGCTGCAAACTGTGGATGCGGTTTAGTGCCCGCGTCATACTTACGGATGCTGTCGTACGGCATTGTGTACAACAGTAAAGCTTTTTCTTCGGCTTTTGTTATTTCGCTGCCGTCCGGTTTCAGCATGAAGTCAGCAGCCATATAGCTATCGTGCGATACGACCACCTTGCCATCTTTACTGATCCCGCAATCCAGTTCAAGTGTTTTCACGCCCAGGTCAATGGCATGCAGCATCGCCGGGATGGTATTCTCGGGCATTAACGCCCTGCCGCCGCGATGGCCCTGCACATCTAATTTTTGCTGCGCAGATGCCGACAGAGCAGTAAGGCAAAGGGCCGCGATCAATATTTTTTTCATTTCTTTTGTTTTAGTTTTTAAAAAGTAAAGGTGCAAATTCAGTAAGGTACCGGCGCCAAACCTGGTAACTGTGTACGCCTTCAGTTTCTTTGTAATCAAATTTAACGTTTTTGGTGTGCAGCCAGTCTACGTACTTCCGTACAGACGGTGTCAGGTAATCATCTTTCCCAATCCCGATCCAAACCAGCTTCAGTTTTTTATTTACCGATTCATCAAGCTGTGGGAAAGCCTTAGTATAATCCGGATCAAGCAATATAACTGCCGGGCTAAAAGAGCCTACATAGTCAAACACATCGGGATGATTGAGGCCGGCATCCAGTGATTGCCCACCGCCCATCGAAAGGCCGCAAACAGCACGGTATTTTTTCGTTTTGCCTACGTTGTAAAGCCTTTCAACCATTGGGATAGCCTCTTTGAATAAATAGGCCATAAATAATTCCTCATTTTTACGATAGGCTGCAGGCGTGCGCTGGCCCGTACCCGGATCAAACATTTCAGGCGCGCCGTAACCCAGGGTATTAATAATGATCATCGGTTTAGCTTTGCCTTCGGCAATAAGGTTATCCAATATAATATTCTCGCGGCCGGCAGTTGTCCAGGCGCTGGTTTCGTCTGTTAAACCATGGAAAAGATACAGCACCGGATACGGTTCCTTGCGTTTGGGGTCGTAACCGGGTGGTGTATAAACGCGCATATCCCTGTCATCGCCTACAATTTTCGATTTAAAAAAATGCTGACTCAACACGCCGTGTGGCACATCTTTCAGTTCCCAGCTTAAATTGGCGGAGCCATGCACCTGAACAAGGCTTTGGGCCAAAGCGCGCTTAAAAAGGGGTTTTATATCAGCGTTGTTAGGATCGGGCAATACGTTGCCATCTACCGAAAAAGTATAGCGATAAATATCGGGTGCAAAGTTTGCCTTAAAGCTCCACACGCCGGCAGTATCCTTAGCCATTGGGCGGGGTTTGCCATCGTCCATTATCAGCATTACTTTTTGGGCATTTGGTGCCAGAAACCGAAAGGTAACTCCACCATCCTTATCAACCTGCGGCGAATGAATGTTTTTTGGCACAGGTGCCTGAACAGACTGTGCCTTAACCCCGGTAAGGGCAAGGCACAGCATGATCGTTATGATTGATCTGATCATATCGTTTTTAATAATTAAAATCCGTAACGTAAACCTAACTGAAACTGGTAAGGGTTGCCACCAGGTACTACAACACCCGCGGTAGGGTTAACATTATAATTGTAAGTGTTAGTAGTTGGGTTAAAGCTCGCGATTGAATAAATACTCTGTGTACCCAGGTTTTTGGTTACACCTTTATTCTTGTTAAGTAAGTTGACTACGTTGAACAGATCGCCGGAAAACTCGATGTACTGTTTTTTGGTAAACGTTCTGATGCGTTTAGCTAAGCGGATATCCACCTGGCCGTAAAAGCCATTGACACCACCGTTACGCTCGGCAACTTTGCCAATACTCTTACGTACATAGTCTTTAAGGCTCTGGCTGGCGGCAGGATTGTCTAAAATTGCCTGGATGCCGTTGCGGATAGCCGCAGGCACACTTGGGTCTGCCGGGTTAAATATGTAAGCCAGGTCATTCGAGGCTACAAAGTCGCCGTTAACGTTACCTGCTACAATCAGCGAATAGCGTGAGCCGCCGATGCCTGAATAACGGAAACCTAAGCTAAAACCGTAAAAAGTTGGCAGAGTACCATAAAATACCACCTTGTTCCTGAACTGGTTATCAGAAGCCGTTACCTGGCTCAGATCACGCGGGTTATCTTTTACCGGTAAGGATAATGTTGCAGTATTGGCTACGTTACCATTGTAAGAGGTGTTGTCTTTAGTATCGTTATAAGTATAGCTAAACGAGATCTCGCCGTCGCGGAAATAGCGGTAAGTACCGTCGAACACGAATGCGTACTGGTTTACTTTACCATCGCTATTTAAGGCTAATACGCGGCCTACATTTTGCGTTTTGCGGCCTTTTGTCCAGTCGGCTGCACCGTTGGTTGTCGGGATGCTGCTTGCAGGCACATATACACCCCTGTTATCCTCATTAGCTAACCTAAAGTATGGCTGATCTACCATGTTGGCATCGGTGTACATATAGTTATTACGCGCTAAGCTTAGGTAAGCACTTAAGCCCAACCTTAACTTATCGGTTATGAAGCGGTTGTAAGAGAAATTACCTTTATAAACAACCGGAATACGCACGTTTTCGCGGTTTAAGTTGATAGTTGATAAACGTGATACACCCGCAACATTAAATAACTCGGCACCCGGAGATGTTGACGGATTTGCACGATAGCCGGGGAAATTTGGCGTTGGCACCAAATTAGGGCCGGTTGCCGCGCGTGTAATATCTACTGCTGCCAGTTTAGTACCATCAAACACCATGTTGTTGATCATGGTATAGTTAAGTATATCCGACCCAAAGATACCGCCGCCTAAACGGATGATATCCTTCTGGCGCTCGCCGATATCCCAGGTAAATTGTACCCTTGGCTGAATTTGGAAAGTATTTAGGGAATGATCTGTTTTTAAACCCAAATCATTAAATACCACCTGGTTAAAGTTTGGCTTATCCAGGTAATTGGTATAATCGGCACGAATACCGGCCATCATATCCAGACCCGGCGCCAGTTTGGTTTGCATCTGGGCGTAAAGGCCTGTGTTGATAAAGTTTTGCCTAACGCTTGGGTCTTCCACCAGTGGGATCTCGCGGGCGTAACGATAAGGCGCCAGGTTGTTAAAGGCATCTATGCCGGTGTAAAAGAACCTGCCGTTTACCTCGCTGCCGTAACGCGAATTCATATGCGTATACATCAAATCGGTACCGAAGGTAAAGTTGATCTTATCGGTATTATAATAAACGTTATTGGTTAATTGCGATACATTGCTGAAGAAATATTCAGGCGCATAGCGCTGGCCGCCTAATTGCAACGATGTAAAAACATTCTTACCATCAATGGTAGATTGTACCCTATCTACAATGGCACGCGGGATGGTAGCATTGCCTGCAGGCAACTGGCTGCCCTGTATACTCTCTACCGAAGCAGATAACTGCTGCACTTTTAACTCGTTGGTTAAACGTGGAGATATAGTGGACCGCAAAGTTGCCAGGGTACTATTGCTTTTGTTACGGCTGGTACCATAGGTTTCGTACAGGGTAATAGCCGTGTTATCACCTATGTTCTGGTTATTTAAATCATAAATGTAGTTGTTACTAACGGTTAACAAATTCTTCTTGTTCAGCTGGAAATCTAAACGGGCATATATAGCCGTTGTGCTTTCTTTTTTATCAAATGATCCGGTTTGCGGGCTGCTCGCCAAGCCATATTTAGCGCGGGCGATATCTAAAAAGCTGTTCAAAGTGGTTTGGGTAATGCTGTAACGTGCCTCATCAGTTGGCCCCTGTATATCGGCAATCTGCAACGGCCTTGCATCGCGCTGATGATCATAAGCTACAAAAAAATGTGCCTTATCCTTAATGATTGGCCCGCCTAATGAGAAACCGTATTGGTAGGTAGAGAAAGGTACATTACGCTTGTTACCGCGCGTATCGTAAGGTGACGACAGTTCATCAGCCCTTACAAATGTAAACGCACTACCCGACAGCGTGTTTGTGCCCGACTTGGTAGCCGTGTTGATGGTACCTCCGCCGCTGCGTCCGTATGTAACATCATACTGGTTGGTTACTACCTTAAATTCGCGTACTGCCTCTATCGAAATAGAGTACGGTGCGCCTGTACCGGCGGTACCGCCGAACGTTGCGTTCTTTGCCGTCATACCATCAATAGTAAAATTGGTTGAGGTTGCAAGCTGTCCGGATATACTCCCGCCCCTGCTCAACGGAGACAGATCGACCAGCGATGTAAAGTTACGGCCGTTTACCGGCAGCTTGCTGATGTTACGGGAGTTTACCGATGTTGATGCACCGAGGTTTGGAATGTTGTTCTGCATGCTGGATGCGTTGATCTCTACCACCTTTAAATCATTAGTGGCGGCAGCCATCTGTACATCAAGCCTAAGAATATCACTTAAGTTAAGCGTGTAACCGCTTCGTTTTTGTGTACCATAACCAATAAATGAGATGGTAATGGTATACGGCCCACCTAAAGGCAGCTGCTTAAATACGTATTCACCTTTAGGGTTGGTGACCGTGTTGGTTGTAAAACCTGTAGATTCGTTGCGTACCTGTACGGTAGCGCCGGGGATAGTTTCCTTTTTGTTGTCGGTAACGGTACCACTGATACCAGCTTGCGATGTTTGGGCAAAGGTTGCCGTTCGGCCAAAGCAAAGCGTTAAAAGCAATGCTATCGACATTAAATTGCGTAGATTTTTTAGCATGGATGAAATTTTTTAGTTCTGCACGAAAGTAGAACCGCCCTGTTAACGCAACCCAAAACACAAATTATCATTTCAATAAGAAAATTCCATTTTAGTGGTCACATCGGCGCTAAATAACGTGTTCAATTAATAATATCTTAATTACAACTTGTGCACGTTAATTTGGCAATTGAGATACTAAAAAGTCGGTTAATTTATTGTGATGGATTGATTGGCCTTACAACAACTTAATTTATATTCGCAGCAATTATTAAACTTAATTATGGCAAAGGCATCTGAAATTAAAGTAGGAAATATTTTACGATACAACGGCGAACTGGTTACCGTAACCGAAGTATTGCACCGCACGCCGGGCAAAGGCGGCGCTTTTTATCTGGACAAATTCCGCAATATAAAAACAGGTAAAATTGTTGAAGCACGTTTAGCTACAGACGAACAGGTAGAGATTTGCCGTGTGGAAACCAGCGACTATCAGTACCTGTATGAAGAAGGCGATACAATGGTGATCATGGATAACACCAGCTACGAGCAGCATAACATCCCCAAAGCACTATTCGGCCCTGCGGTAAGATTTTTGAAAGAAGGCATGAATGTTATTGTATCGTTTGAAAGTGAAGAACCAATAATGGCACAAGCCCCAAACAACGTAGAGCTTGAAGTAACTTATACCGAGCCAGCTGTAAAAGGAGATACTTCATCTGGTGCACTTAAAAACGCCACTACAGAAAATGGCGTAGAAATAAAAGTACCTTTATTTATCAATCAAGGCGATAAAATAAAAGTTGATACGCGCACCGGCGAATACCTGGAACGTGCCAAATAATTAACAATTAAAATAACAACGCCCGGCAGATCTTTGATTTCCCGGGCGTTGTTATTTAAGCGATAAAGCAGCCCTTAAGTGCAAAATTTTTCAAATAAATTTCGGTCATTTTTATAAAATTCTGGATATTGCACTTTTTAACTAACGTTTGAAATATGTTATATTTACTGATAGCAGCAGCTATAATTTTATTTTTAGCACACGTCATCTTATTATTTACGGCGTTCCCCAACGCACAGCTTGCACAAAGACGTTATTTTTATTCGCATTTAACACTTTGGCTTACCGGCGGAATGATCTTTTTGATGGCCTTACTTTACAGCGGTACAGGTAGTTCGTCGTTCTTAGATTATTTTAATACGCCCTTTAAAAAGGCAATGATATTGGTGTTTACCATTTCGTTATCATTAGTAGCGCACTTGCTTGTAAAGTTTGTAGTGTTGCCACTATTAAAAAAGAACCAAGCTTTATCATAAAGGTCAGTTACTGTAGCACAGCAGCTTATGCCGAGTTGCGAAAATTTGAAATGTTTTTTGTAAATCCCGCTTCGATTTTCCATATTTGCAACCTCGAAAATAACTACTATTTTCAGCGCCTATAGCTCAGTTGGTTAGAGTAGAAGACTCATAATCTTTTGGTCCCTGGTTCGAGCCCAGGTGGGCGCACAAAAGCCGGTTTACCCGGATATTAATACCCTCTAAATCGCTGATTTAGAGGGTATTTTGTTTTATTCTGATCCTTTTAAGTGCTTACGAATACACATTATTCCAGATAAGCTATTTTCAATAAGCCACTTTCTTGTTTCAAGGTAACATAGATGGTGGTTGTCTCACGACTGTCTGTGGTGTCAGAATATTTAACCGTATAACGATTTGCCTTTTGTCGATCAGGTTTAACGGACAATGTTTGTAACACTCCCAAATCCATATCCTGCGCTTTGATGATGGGATCGGCATCGGTTTGTTTAACCAGCATCTTAAACTGTTTTAAACAAGCTGTAGTACAATACTTCTTTCTGAGTGTCGCCAGCTTTTGTTCAATTTTTTCCAGGTCAGCATCTTGTGACGACGCAGTAATATAAACTCTGTAAAAACCCCTTAGCATAGTCTCTCCTTTACCTGGAGAAGGTGGTTGTGCTTTTATGACTAATGTAATTAAGCACAACACTATAGTTAATATTTTATTCACGATTCTATTTATTTTCTTTGCAATATCACTATCGGTCAGATAATGCTACAGTTTTGCGCCATTCCCCTAATGGTATAGTTGCATCGTGTATATCATCGTAATAGGCAATGCGGTGGGTCTTTGCGTCAACAGCGAAGGTGTAGTAAGCAACCAAACTTTCTCCGTTGTCTTCAGATACCTTTACCCAATAGTTAGGATCCTTACCGGTAGGAGGAGTTTCAACATAGGTCATCAGTGTTCTTTTTCCGTTACTCAATCTTTTTACCTGGGCTGTCTTGCGCTTTACCTCTTCCAGATTCATGATTAGATTTATAACTTCATCCTCAGGCTTCACAGTTGGTGACTGAGCAGTTACGGCTGGTGTGTGTTGCTTTGTACCCTGCTTCGAATGATCGCATGAAGTCAAAGAGACGAATCCTAAGCAAAATAATAAGCAACATTTTCAAAATGAAAATTCAGGTAATGTGATCATGGTTGTGATTTAAAAGCTTTATTGCCCGTTATCTAAACTAGTAGTATCAAACGACGTATTGTCAAACAAATCAAATCATAAATGTTTTTAAATAGCTACAGCATAAAATGTAAACAAGATTTTATGAGGCAATTCATTATCATGTAACTTACACAAGGTCAATAAAACGGATGCTGAAAAGATGCTGAAAATTGAGCCAGATAAAACTCTTGCCTTTCATGAAACCATAATTATAACAATGGCTCAACACAAAGTCGCCCGTTTCACAATTTTTGACATAAATTGCTTGCTCAATAATTCTGATGGCAAACTTTGAAATATCCTTCACAATCGGCGATAGCATCTATTTAGCAAAAGTAGATCAGGCGGGCAATATTTATACAGTCCAGCCAGAGGATATATATTTGCAACAAACCTATGGAGCAGTGGTGATGCTTGAAGCGAATGGTGATTTTGCATGGCGAAACCCAGGACCCGAATATTATAAATTTGCGCTAGCTATAGCAGTTGCTTTAAAAAAACATTTAGGTATCACTAATGAGATTTGAAACCGCTTTCCAGGTAAGTCTTATTATAAATTATCTGATAACTGAATAATTAAACAATGAAAGCTATTATAAAGCATTCGCTAATTGACCGGCAAACCGGTAATACTACAAAGATAAATAGTGATGGAAATGTATTGATCATTGAAACAAATACCGGCGGTAAAACCCGGTCAGTCAGTAAAACATTTGTAGACGACACCACAGCTGTGCAGCAGTTGGTAAAAAAAGAGTGGGACCTTCTTAAAAAAGGCGCGGTGATGAAAGCTGATACCGCACAACCGGGCGATCCGCTCCTACATGTATATATTGGCGCAGGCTATACCGGTTGCCTCTCGTTCGTATCAACGCCGCATGGTATCTTTGTATACCGCCCCGGAGGCAATGGCAAAGTAATGGGCTTACAGGACGAGTTGGTATGCGTGGATCAAGATGGCGGCACTGCCCAGGTACTTACTTTACCGGGGCTTTTGCCCTGGAAAATTGGATACGACACGCAAAGCGACCAATTGCTGCTTGATCTCGATCACTATATCTTTTCGTATAATTTTGCTACAGCTACATTTAATAAGCTTACGCATTAATTAAAGATGCCCGCAAGCTTTGCAACATTAGCCCCCGGTACATGGGCTTACGCCAGCCACCCCTTTTATTATATCAGCCCTGCACCATATAGTCAACGCTCGGAATTTTCTTTAGAAGCAACCATTATTAAAGGGTCTATACCCCTATGTGCCAGTCTTTCTCCAGATGGACAGTTGTTGGCACTGCATAATGAGGAAGGCAAAGTAACGCTATTGAGTACAGCTGATAACAGGGTGGTGAAGCAATTGGAGGGTGATTTTGGTAGGGTAGAACAACTGATATGGACGAAAGACAGTAGCCAGATAATTCTTCATAAAATATATGGATCGTCGCGGCTGTACTTTTATGAAATAGCAACCGGTAACCAAATTTTATATGAGGGCCTTGTTTTACCGCATTATTCGCAAGATATAACAGATTGCTGCCTTAATGCTAACAATTGCCTACTGGTTTGTACACAACGCACATATGCATTTGTGTTCGATTTTATTACCAAAACATTTCTCTACGAGTTTTCGCTTTATCACTGTGTTAAAACGGCGCAAATCAAATTCATTGATGAACGGACTTTGGGCGTTCGTACTGACTACGGTTGTTTTAGTCTATATTGTTTATGACAATCGAAGATGTATGATTGGTTTTATCTTGCGGCAAGGTAATGATATATTGAGGGATTAAGATGTAAGGTAAATTGATTGTGAACTTTTATTTTTATTTTAAACTATCGAATAATGTTTAGCTATACTTTAAAAATTTGGCTTACTTCGGTAGTTACGACACCGTTAGTCATGCTACTAATGTATTATATAACAGGTCAGGGAGACTTTCAGATCATGAAATTTTATGGTTGGATGTTTTTATATGGCGGAATATTATCCGTGCCTGCAGCACTCATTTTTTGGGGTTTGTCGAAGCTCATGATCACGTCAATAAGTATTAGCTTTAACGCTCTAAAACTGACATGCACAGTTCTGGCAATCTCGGTTATAGTCCTTTCATTCGTTACATTGAACCTTGAAAGTAATTACAATACAGCAATTACGTCTTATTTAACCACGACGATCGGTGGCATTTGGCTTTATAGCCCCAGCTTATTGCCAGCGCGCATCTGAGTATTACAAAAGGCAGCTCCGGTAAGCATGTTATTACGCCCCCTCTATTTATGGGTTTATTTTGGTCGATATAATAGCCGGCTTGTTTTACCTACACCAGGCTCGATAAAAGTCGCCATTGACTTCCGCGTTGCCGCTCTTGTGTTTAAAGATGGTTATATTGAGTTCGACCGATCATAAGCTACAGAATCCTTTCACTTCAAAAGGTATTATCAATTAACTTATAGCGGCTCAGAATCAGAATACTTATACCAATCTAATTGGCCGGTGGAGATCCAGTCTTTGCCGAATTTTGTTGCCTTTTTCAAAGCTGTAAGTTTGGTCGTGATTTTTTTTCCTGTTCCGTCTTCGCTGAGGTAATAAGTAATACCGGTTTTCTTGTTGTCCCAGACCCGATAGGTTTGCCTTACGCTTTTTTCCGGCTTCACTTCGTTGCCGTCTACATCAATTTCGATAGTACCTTTTGGCAAATGAGTCATTTTAAAAACCAAAGTACCCACTTTACCCAGCAGTCCAATTAATTGATCAGTCTGCTTTTGGTCATAAAGCGTCAACTCGTAACAGATCAGATTTTTTTGATCTTCTGCATAATGAAACAAAGCATAATTTTTGCGCTGACCATAAGTGCCCGAAAGATCTGTGCCAGCAAACCGGAGCGCTTTCGGGTCGCTGGTTTTGAAAACCTCATATTTCAACATGGTAACGTCCATAGAGTCTTTGAGTTCGCGCCTTATTCCCTGGGAATGAATCATTTCCGGTAAATTTTCTTTTAGCAATAGTTTCGCAAGATCAAATGGACCTGTAAAAGTGTAAACTACTTTAGTCGAATCTTTTTTTTGCGCATTCCCCTTGGAGCTTTGCCCGCAGGCCGTAATCATTAACAAGCTTAAGCTAATCAATATGTTTTTTAATGTAACCATTATGAGTGGGTTTAAATAAGTTTAAGATGTTTTGATCGGAAAGGTCAATTTTTCGGAGCATACCCAGATCATGCCGGGTAAACGTGGTTGATATATCCGACTCTCGGTTTTTGCCGGTTTCTAATACATGCTCCTTCCATTCTATTAAAGCGCTATTGTTACGGTACTTGATGCTTCGTTCGGTTACTTGCCTGTCTTCAATATTTAGATAACAATTTATGGAAGCCGGAACCGATGCTCCTCCATAATTGATCTTTTTACTAAATCGTACAAGCTTACCGTCGGCGGCACTCACAGCAATCAACTTGTTTTTTTTATTGTAAAGGTAAGTGCACGTCCAGTTGTCCGAGATCTCGGCCTGGCTGCGCCGGGTTACTATAGTTGCGTATTTAATGTGTTTCTTAACTTCCGGGGTAAATTCCAATAAGGGCAGGGCATCTGCTATAGGGTAATCACCAATTGCATCACTCAGTAAGCCAAGTAAGGCCATAATGGTATGTTTAGATTCGATCTCTTGTTTAAAAGTTTTGTAGTAGTCTGGAACTAGGATATACTTGTCATGCTGATTAACTAACACAACGTACTCCTTATCTCTGAAATCAATTCGCAAACTGTCCGCGGTTAACTCGCCCGAACGCGTGATACGCGCATATAAGTAAAGCCCATTTTTTACGGCATTAATGCGGTAAGTAATACCTGCAGAGACTCTACCGTCCTTTACAATATAAACAGAGAGCAAATTTCCGCTAATAGTTCTGCAATACAGCAACTTTGTTGTATCGGGCGATAATCCGTCGGTAGTAACTTTGGTTATTACGATGCCATAATAATTATCGGTAGTTTGGGCCAGGCTTTCGCTGATCAGGCAGATTAAAAGTAACAAGCTGAAGCAGGTTCTTACCATGGTTGCCAATAATAACCATCTTTACACCTATTGGTTTTGATAAGTGCTTCAAACAAATAGCCGTGCGGAAACTTATAGGTTCATGAAGTATCTGGTCCTGCTCTTCCTGTTTCCCTTTTATGTCCAGACCCAGGAGCCAGATACCACCCAGCTTTATTTATCTTTTAGCAATCAACTTACCACACATCCGAGTGAAATAACGTGTGTATTCGATCCTAAATTATCAAAAAGCTATGTACGCACTTATCACTGTTATAATAAACAGAATCAACTGATCAAACAACTTAACAGGAAGCCACGCTTATATGGAGAAACCTATTCTGCTATAACTAAGCGGTATTTTAAAAATATGCCCAACAGCACAACAGATACCTACCTGATTGGTGACATGAAAAACGGTAAGCCTTTTAACGGATTTTTTATTTATCCCCGCACTAATATCTGGCTGATCTTTGATTTTTACCTGAACGGAAAAAGACTATTTCAGGTTTATAATGACTTGCTTACCGCCAGCATGGTTGAAGATACCGAGACCAGCTTCACGGCCATTAGCAACAAAAATATTTTTGTAAATGACCGCCTAAAAAGCGGTATCGAAGTTACGCCTGTGCGGGTAAAAAAAGGGATTGTTGACATTGCGAGAAACGTAAACAATTTCCGGACAACTGGTTTTATACTGACACTGTTTGATAACCGTAGCCCGGAGTATATTGAAATACGCCCCATTGCTCATGGTTATGAATTGATATCTACGGATAAGAATACTATTGAGGTAACCTACCATGCTTCCGGTAAAAAACTTGTTTTTCGTGACTTGGAAGGTCGGGTGTTGACTAAATCTAAACGTTTCAACAGCGATCATTACAGCATTACGCTCGAAAAACTGGCATACACTTTAAAATACAGGTTAGTGGATGCCGAATCTTTAGAAAGATTTGTAAAGGAACAATGGTAGTTAATAATTATCAGAAAAATATTTTATTCCACCTACGTATATGCCTTATAATGGCTTACAAGCGTCGAAAATAAAACTATCTGCATCGCCGTAAAGGACAGTGCTGGCAGAACTGTAAGAGCGCTAACGCTTAAGTTCACCGTTTTTTAAGTTTGCCTTGACATAATCTTTAATCGCTTTAATGATCGGCTAGGGCAATTTTACTTTCGCAAATACATCTAAAGATCGTTCTGAACCGGCACCTATCTCTCCGTAAGTATTACTGCCGGTAGCCCACATCGTTTTATCATTCTTTATCATTAATGAATGGTAGTCTGCCGCTGCGATAGCTGTTACATTATCCGCTACTTTAATAAAGTTTTTCTGGTCAGGTCCGGTAATTCCAAAGGTTTGGTTATTATATCCCGATGCCCATAAGGTGCCGTCTGCTTTAACAGCCATCGAAAAGAACCGACCGCCCGCTATTGCCGAAACACCGTCCATGACCCTTACAAAACGATTTTGATTAACACTATTACCAATACCCAACTCACCAAACTCATTGTGCCCCGTTGACCACAAGCTGTTATCGGTTTTTATAACCAGGGAATGGTAACTGCAGGCCTTGATGGCTTTAACACCATCCATTACCTTCATAAATCCTCTTTGATCCGTGTTACTACCTATACCGAGTTGCCCATCTACATTCTGTCCGCAAGCCCATAAGCTTCCATCTGTTTTTAGCATCAGCAAATGCGCTTGTCCGGCAGATATCGCCTTAACATTATCGGCGATCTTTTGATAAGTATCGCTTACATCTGCCAGGGAGAGAGATTGGAAAATTTGATAATGGTTAAAGCCGCTTGCCCATAACGAATGATCTGATTTAATAATAAACCCATTTTCTGAGCCTGATTCAATTTGTTCCGCCCCATCAGCAACTTTTACAAAGGTTCCATTTGATACGGCATTGCCGATACCCAATTCTCCGAAGCCATTACTGCCGGCTGTCCATACAGAATTATCGCTTTTAATGATCATGGAGCGTGAGTCGCTTACTGACACGGCTTTCACCTGATCGACCACGCGGACAAAACTGGTATTCTTATTTTTATTACCGAGCCCTGAAACTGCGCCCCTATTGTCGCCCGTAACCCAAAGCACGTTCTTATTATCGATTGCCATCGTATTCAACTCGGAGGTAGAAACTTGCAAAAATGTGGCATCTGCTGCAGGCTGAGGTTCGGTTCCGGGATTGCTTATGTTACCCGGGCGTTCCTTTTTACACGAAGATGAAATCAGTAAAGAAAGTAAAGTAATCAATATTGAAAGATTGAATACCACCTGTGGACGCCTGGCGCACAAAAGATGTTTGTTATCTGTTTTAGACATCGACTCTTGTAACCACATTAAATAGGCATTTGTTTGTCCGCTGAATAGTATTAAGTAGATCTATCCTGGTATTACCTCACCTACTATATAAAGCTATTACTTCTGAAACCTTGGTTAAACAATTACGTTTATTGTTTATGCCTTATAACCGATCAACTTATATAGCAGGTGAGAGTGAGCCGAGTGTCCACCTAAAATGCGGCAACATACGTACTGCTTTTTTAGTTTTTTGTATGATCTTCTGGATGTTCAGCCTTGTCTTTCTCTGCCAGATCGCAGCTCATAACGGTTACCCAAAGCTTGCAGAACGTGCACGCGCTATTAACGATTACTTTGGCAACAATTCTGCAGCTTTCATGGCTGCCCCGGTAATTCTTTTAGCTACATTAATGTATTTTGTTTGGGGCCGCAAAACACTTACCTGGTTCAACGGCTTGAGGATCGACGATGAGCCCGTTGAGGTGCTGCATTTTCAATTCAAGAGGATGTTAAATAATGTTCCGCTTATGTACCTGCAATGTGTTGGAAGGCAGTACGTCATATACCCGGCAACTTCACAAGATGGCCGGAAATTTCCAAATATTGATATGATGAAAAAGGATATGGCCTTGAATGAAATTCAGGTAGGTTTACTAAAGGCCGAGCTGGAGGCGTCCGGGGCCACAGAAAAAAGATTTTGGTTTTTTACTAAGGATGTAATCTTCTCTTTTTTGCTATTCGTTCTTATTACAGCTATAGCGTTTTTAGCCGGTTAACTTTTATTAAATAGCGAATCGAATTCGCTTAATAAAGCATTAAGCCGGTCGTACCGCTCTTCCTCCAAATTTCTGTAAGCGTAAGTAGCCACCGATGACGATTCCGGGAATACCCCTTTCGTGCTGATGATCTTTTTGACATTCGGGATAAACACAAATTGCAGCCAGGTAGTGAAGGGCATTGTGTTACTGCCAAAAGCGCCCATATCCACAAACACTGCCGGATCAGGCGGTACTGGCCGCCATTCGCCTAATTTGATCAATTCGTTTTCGATACTTAAGGTCTTAGCTTCAACACTTTTATAAAGTTCATTATTTTGCATGTCTGAAATCATTTTATTTAAATCTTTATCTTCTTCTTTTTTCGTCCAGTTCCTGAAGCCGGTCTTCATAAAAACGTTAAGGGTCGCATAAATCAGCAGGGGCACCATGAGCCAAAACCATCTGTTATAGCTTTGCCCTCTGACGGTTGACCCGATGGACAGCACTTTCTTACCATTAATCGTTAATCCGTAGATCTTTGTGCTGGAAGCTTCTTGCGGCCAGGATATGTTACGCTGCATCCGGTATTCCGTTGGCTTTTGCAAATTCGGTTTATCCGCCGCCATTATCCTGAATGCTGCTATATCACCTATCTTGAAATCATTCGCATTAAATTGCCAGTTCTCAAACACGCTTGCGTCTTCCAGTAAAAAGTTGCGTCGGTAACCTGCTATTTGAATATGATAGTAGCTACTTGCCCCGCTGTATTTACCACTCGCGTAACCGCCCTTACTACCTGTTTTAATATCTGTAATTTTGCCACTGATTGGTTTTCTTTGCAATTGGCCGCGAATGCTCATATTACTCCAAACAAATAGTATAATGATTGCAAGCAATGCACCCGCACTTTGAGCATACATGCGGCGAAACGACAAGGGAAAGAATAAGAAAACGATCTTATCTTTTAAGTTAAACTTCGATTCAGCCATTCGTTTTGCTATTGATGAGGGCAACAACTTCCTGCCTGTCGGCAGAAGTGAACGGTGCCGTACGGATTTGCCGGTTACTGCCATCCTTTAATTGGATAACAACAGCATCACCCCAAAGTTTATCACTAATGTTTTCTGCAAAGCTGATGTCGCGATAAGGAATAAACATCAACTTAGCTTTTAAATAAAACAAGGTGAACAAGGGCCGGTATTTCGATGGTACTTCTTCGCCCCAGGGTAGGTAATACACGCCTTTTTCGTCCAACTTTAGTCTTGGGATACGTCCTGAATTATATAGGTAAATAAACCCACTTATCAGAACGACTGAAAAAATCAATCCTAAAATAATTTGAGGAAAGCCCGTAAACATGCTTATAAAAAAGGAAAGGCCAGCTTCAAGCGAGTGATCAATCAAGGCGATAAAATATACGGGCGATAGCCCCATAAGCATTAAAACTACGCCAATTACGATAGACCTTGTTCGTGGCAAAAAATATTCTTTAGTCATGTGTAATTTAATTGAACCATAATTGATCATCGAGGTTGTTTGTTAGCCGCCCTGTAATGGCTAATAAGCTCCATGATTTCCTCTGGCCGTTTTTCCAGGCCACCAAGGTGAAGTTTGCGGTTCCTGCCCCTCGTTTCAAACCAAAGAAACCACGCAGGCTTGATAGACCCAAGCGGCATAATCTTCTCGTTAACTATATCGTCCCATCCGTAAAACTCGCCGTCGTTCGCTGTTATCCCCCGGCTGCTGATTATAAGCTGCGGTTGATTAATAATGAGCATATCCCAATATTCTACATATGCCGATACGCTGCCAATTGCGATACAAACCAACGCCATTACGTATTTAATCATACTCCCACCTTCAATAAGTGATACTATGCCACTGATAAAAACACCGACCATAGCAATAAACCATACTATTTTCCAATTAGAAAATTTGATGATAACTTCGTCTGGTAAAGGCATATAACAACTTGATTTAAACACTTACTGACTAAATGAAATGCCCATATCTGATAAGATGTATGGTGCCATAAAACCGGCTACAAACCCGCCTATAATACAGAAGCCACACAGCACGAACAAAGGTATAGCAGCGATGATATAATATGCGGGCCTGCTCTCCCGTACTTGCAAATAGTACTGACTGTAATCGATCGGTTTTGCGGGAAATATTTTTAAAACAAGGCGTTCCAACCAGGAAACGCTCGACCCTTCCACAACCTGCAGGCGATAATTTCCGGCCTCTGCTGAAAACCTGCTCAATTCCATGCGAGCGGTGTCTAAACTGTTGATATGAGGACGAAAAATGGACATGCTGATAGAAACCGGCTCGCCGGACGGCTCACGAAAAAGCTTTAAAGTAAATCGATCAGCCGCTGTACGTTGAAATAACCGCCCTTTTTGCCAAACAGCATATACGCCCGCCTTTCTCACCTCAAAAAGTATCTCTTTATCAGTAAATAACTTTTCTGCTATTACTTCTCCGTTGAACATCCCTTTCAACATGCGTATCGTTTTACCAAGTACATAAATGCCTATCGGCACCAGGCAAAAAAAGAATACCCTAAAAATAGTTAAGCTCATGTTTTGTGAAGATACCCGTAAGGTATAATTAGATATGCCGTTTACATAGCAATCAAACGTCTAAGCGCCGCAAACGTTTTAAAAATGTACATGAACGATATAGACCAATCCTCAAACTATCACTAAGTAAATGGTGATCATACAGTCGAAGGTCATGATCGGCAATAAAGTACTTGAGGATCATGGTACCCTTCGGTTAGAGCACCTTACTGGTAAAAGCTGGTATAAAAAGAGGTGACAATACTTTCAGGAAAATTTACGGCGGTGTTATAATGGGATTTTTTTGGTACTTATTATCGTTTAAACGACTTAAAAAAAGCTGTTTTCAATATATAGTAGTAATAAGGTAAGAAAAAACAACACCACCTAAATAGAAAAAAAAGTGTGCTATTGATTTGATGTTTGTTGCATTATCTATAAACGACTTAACGAAGCCGACGTTGGGTTTGCCATACTTTTCATGGAACTTCACCTGGGTGCCAACAATGCGTTCTACAAAAACATAGGCGATATTGAAGACAATTAGATTTGCAAAAAGCATTAATATAATTTTAAGCCAGCTGCTGGCTATCGCATCGCCATATGTTGGCCGGGCATAGTCAAACCAATACTTTAATGGCATTATCGCGGCTGCAAACAACAAGGGAAACATTATACATATCCATATATTTGATAGCCTTTTGTTTAACAATAATAGCAAAAGGTAAAAATGATCAGGAAAATAATGTTCGCTACAATCTTTGCCATAGGTTTATCTTTTATGTATGAATTTTATATAAACAATCAGCCCAACGTAAATAATTATAAAGATTATAACTACGATAGAAACGCAGATAAGCACAAACCGTTTCCACCCTATTTGTGCAAATGTGGCATTTGGCCAGTAACGCTCTTTTAAAATTGCAACCATAAATGCAAAAATTAACAATACCGCAACCCAAAGGTTTCGTTGTACCCAATCAACCCAATACGTTTTGCGGGCGTCCCATCGTTCAACTCCCGGTAGATGAATATCCGTAATAAAGTAGTTGCCGGTATTAGAACAACCGATAGTTACGTTTAATGAATCTTTATCCTTCAGCAAAAAAAATGCAGTTCGGCTCGCCTCAAATTGCAGCCGCTTATTATTATAAATTGTGTTAACGTTGGTATGATCCCAGCCATGTTTCGGCAGGTAATCTTTCTTCAGGCTTTTTATATAAACTACGCCCGATGTTGTAGGTTTGGTAAGTAGCGACCATAGCAGGTCGGTCTTTAATAAAGTAAAATACCCTACAAAAATCAGGAACAATGATGTCATAACAGAGTAGCCAATATATTTATACCACCTGGCATTTTCTTTTGCAGCCATAGGAATAGCAAAATAAACACCCGCGGGTAAAAACACAGCCACCGCACACCAAAATAACACTGCAGAATCATTACGGGTATACATATTTACCAATAAAAGCTCAAGCAAATAGGCAGTCACCGCCCAGGTCACAAAAATTACTGTTAGCCATACCTCGAACTTTTTGATCTGCCTTTCCATTATCTCCTGGCTACTTTGTTACTTGGTTCGAGTTGGCAAGCCATAAACCGGCTTCGGTGAAGCTGTAAACGCCGGCGATGGCTGATGTTAAACGAATCCTCGATATCAAACATGCCGTTAGCATTATACTGAAGAAAATATCTAATGCGAACACCTGTGCCACGGGGTACAATGTGCAGATCGCTGATGACAGCCCAGGAATGAAACGGGTGCCCGGCAAGCCATAACCCTCCATCGCTGATAATGATCTGCGGCGCTCTGTTGAGTAATTGTCTAGAGTTTCGCCACGTTAACATGATGCCGGTAATGCAAAATAGCACACCAGATATTTGATGCAATATATCGCTATTTTTAACAGACACGCCTTGTTTGCGAACAATTGCAAATGCACCGGCAACTATCATGAGGATGTAGAATGGTTGAGCCAGGATCCCTTTGACCACCGAAAAGCATACCCGCGTCTCGGCCGGAATTTTAAGATCATCAATAAATGTTTCTTCTTTATTCAAATGATTGCCAGGCAAAATAATTCCTGGATTTTGTTCAATACACATTGTTGAGCATACGTTGTTTCATATGCATTGCTAAGTACATAATATTATTATGCTGAATGACCACATTCGATGTATTAGACATTGTTTTAATTGCTTGCTTATCTTGCTTGGATCATGTTTCGCCATGCAAGCGCACGCACAAAAAGCTTACGATATAATTTTTTACAGAGCTAACATATATGGCGACCGGACAAAATTGGAGCTCGCCGATGGTTACTTAATAGCCAGCAAGGTTACAATACATTCGCAGTACGGCGATCAGGTGTTTGCCGCAAATGCAAACGAACCGAATGATAAAGGCGACTTGAAATTCGATCCGGAGAAAGGTACAGGGCGGTATAAAGACATGACGGGTTCCTGGATAATACTTAACAGATCGCCCTCGACAAATCACCCTAATAAGATCAATGCTATCTATTGGGACGGAAAAATGCAGAGGAAAATAGTTTTTAAGCGGTAAAAAAAATTATTAGTACCTAACTACAATTACAATCGAGTTATTAATAGCGAATAAAACTTATTGTCAACAAACAAGGGTTGACGTCATGCAAACTTAGCGCCCTGATAACCGTTTACAATTCATGGCGAAAATTGAACCTGATCTTTCCGGCTTTGTACGGGTACGAGGCGCACGCGAGCACAACCTCAAAAATGTAAACCTCGATATTCCCCGTAACGCGCTGGTTGTGTTTACAGGCATCTCCGGTTCCGGCAAATCCTCATTGGCTTTCGGTACTTTATATGCCGAGGCACAGCGCCGCTACCTGGAATCAGTATCGCCCTATGCCCGCCGTCTGTTTAATCAAATGGCCATTCCTGAAGTTGATGAGATCGAAGGTCTCCCTCCCGCGGTTGCCTTACAGCAGCAACGGGGTGCAGTCAGCACACGCTCGTCCGTAGGCAGTGTAACAACCTTATCTAATTTGCTGCGTATGCTTTATTCGCGTGCCGGCGATTATTCTGACGGACAGGGGATCATCTATGCAGAATCTTTTTCACCTAATACGCCGGAAGGAGCATGTACTGAATGCCATGGACTGGGCCGCGTATACGAGATCACTGAAAAAACGATGGTGCCTGATGATTCGCTTACGATTCGGCAAAAAGCGATTGCCGCCTGGCCATCCGCCTGGCAGGGTCAAAACCAGCGGGACATCCTGACCACAATGGGTATCAACATTGATGTGCCCTGGAAAGACTTGCCCAAAAAAGACCGTGACTGGATCTTATTTACCGAAGAACAGCCTGTTGTACCGGTGTATTCAGGTTATACCCACGAGGAAATCCAGCGGTTTATTAAAAACAAACGTCAGCCCGACTATATGGGCACCTTTACCGGTGCCCGCCGCTATGTGCGGCATACCTTTGCTAACTCTCAAAGCGCGCTGATGAAAAAGCGGGTAAGCCAGTATATGCTAAGCAACGAATGTCCACTTTGCAAAGGGAAAAGGCTTAGGCAGGAATCGTTATCAGTTAAATTTGCAGGGTTGGATATTGCCGAACTATCGCGGCTATCGTTGGACAAGCTTGAGCAAGTCTTTGCCCCTTATGCAAACGGCCAGGCTGCTGCCTTAAAAAAAATGGCCGCCGCCAATCCGGAAAAGGTAGTGGTTACCAAACGCATCGCTGAAGATTTTTTGGCTCGATTGCAGGTAATGCTCGATTTAGGCTTAGGTTACCTGACCATCGAAAGAAGCACGCCAACCTTATCTCCTGGCGAATTGCAGCGATTGAGGCTGGCTACACAGGTTCGTTCCAACCTGTTCGGGGTCGTATATGTTTTAGACGAGCCTTCGGCAGGCCTGCACCCGGCGGATACTGAAGCGTTATTACGGGCCCTGGACAAATTGAAATCGTCCGGGAACTCACTGTTTGTGGTGGAGCATGAGATAGATGTGATTCGCCATGCGGATTGGATTGTAGATGTCGGCCCCGCAGCCGGTGAGAAAGGCGGGCATATTTTATACAGCGGCCTACCTGATGGCTTGCGAAAGGTAAAAGAATCACTAACACGCCACTATATTTATGATGACGCGGTTAAAAGTGTCAGCAGTCCCCGTATGCCAAAAGATTGGTTAAAGTTGGAAGATATTAGCCGGAATAATCTTTCTAACTTAAATGCTGATTTCCCTTTGGGGGTGTTAACCAGTGTAACCGGCGTATCCGGCTCCGGCAAAAGCAGCCTGGTAAGCCAGGTGCTGGTAGAATTGGTTGCAGAGCAACTGGGGCTTCAGGTAAGCATTACGGAAGATTCAGAAGCTGATCCGTTAGAGCATAACGATGTGCAGACAACAGGCGGGCATATCGTTAGCGGCATGACGAGGATTAAACGGTTAGTGGTAGTGGACCAAAAGCCTATTGGCCGCACGCCGCGCTCAAACCTGGCAACTTATACCGGGCTTTTCGATCACGTACGCAAACTATTCGCGTCTACCCCGGCTGCTAAAGCTCGTAAGTTCGATGCTGGCCGTTTTTCATTCAATGTGGTAAAGGGCCGCTGTCCGCATTGCGAAGGTGAAGGAATGGTTATGGTGGAGCTGCTATTTCTGCCGAGCGTTTACACACCCTGCCCTACATGCGGCGGTACACGCTATAATCCAAAAACACTGGAAGTGGAGTATAAAGACAGGAATATAGCGGAAGTACTTGCGCTTACCGTGGACGAAGCCGCAAACTTTTTTGACGAAGAGCCTGCTATCAGCCGTGCGTTAGAAGTAGTGCGGGAAGTTGGTTTGGGCTATTTGCGGCTTGGGCAGCCAGCCACTGAACTAAGCGGCGGGGAAGCCCAGCGCATAAAATTAGCAACCGAACTGCAACGCGCCCAGCATGGCCAAACGCTATACATACTTGATGAACCGACGACCGGATTGCATCCGTCTGACGTGGAGCGGTTACTGCTGCAATTGAACCGTTTGGTTGACGCAGGTAACACCGTAATACTGGTAGAGCACGACATGAAAGTAATTGCCACCAGCGACTGGGTAATCGACATCGGACCCGGTGCCGGGGAAGCAGGCGGACAGATTGTAGCGCAGGGTCATCCGAAACAAATAGCGCAAAACAAGCCGAGCCGTACGGCTCGTTACCTCGCTAAGTATTTATAAAATAGGTACACCGGTACTGAATTTTGCAGCCATTTGAACGATAAGTCGCTATTTGTGAAATATCATGAGTAATTATTTACTTAATAGGTATTTAATTATCATTGCGTTATATTTACACAAAGCCAATTTTAAATTAATACTAAACCAAATGAGAAAAAAATTTGCCCTGTTAACATTAGCAGTTTTATGCCTGTATGGGCCTACTGCGTTTAGCCAAAATACCGATGCAGTAAAGGCTGGTGAAAATATCGCAGTGACTTCTACCGAATATGGTAAAGTGAAAGGTTACATCCATAATAATATTTTCACTTTTAAAGGCATTCCGTATGCACAATCGGAACGTTTTACCGCACCGCAAAAGCCAAAGCCATGGGCCGATGTTCGTAGTTCGATGACTTATGGCCCGGTGTGCCCAACAGATCCTACCACAAACGTTAACGACCCATTTGAATTTGCTTTTAATCATAATTTAGGGTACTCAAATGAGCATTGCCAGACGTTAAACATCTGGACACAAAAATTAAATGACGGTAAGAAACGACCTGTAATGGTATGGCTTCACGGCGGTGGATTTACAGCCGGCTCGTCTATCGAACTGCCATCATATGATGGCGAAAACCTGGCTAAAAAAGGCGACGTAGTATTGGTTTCTTTAAACCATCGCCTAAACGTCTTAGGGTTTTTAGATTTATCCGCCTATGGCGAAAAGTATAAAAATTCAGGCAATGCCGGACTCGCGGATTTAGTTTCAGCTTTGCAATGGGTTAAAGAAAACATTGCACAGTTTGGTGGCGATCCCAATAATGTCACCATATTCGGACAATCCGGAGGTGGCGGTAAAGTTACCTGCATGATGAATACACCATTGGCCAAAGGCCTGTTTCAAAAAGCCATTGTCGAAAGCGGAAGTTATGTTAATACGTTCACAGACAAATCTGTTTCACAACGGGTAGCGGCAGCACTGCTTAATGAATTACATCTTCAGCCATCGCAGGTAGATTCGCTTCAAAAAATTCCTTACGAAACGTTGAATTTAGCCAGTAAAAAAGCTGTTGGAAAAGTAAGTGCAGACTTAAAAAAAGAAGGAAAACCGGCTAACGTAGGTTGGAACGCTGTATTGGACGGAGAAATGTTTCCTTATCAGCCTTCTGATGCAAAGGCAATGGACCTGGCAAAAGATATACCACTGTTAGTAGGGACCACAAAAAATGAATTTGCCGCTTTTGCCCCTACTCCAAAGGATCTTACAATGGATAAGGTAAAAACTACGCTTCAAAAACGATACGGCGCTAACACAGATGCGTATATCGCTGCAGTAAAGCAGGCATATCCTAATACTACCAAACCATCAGAATATATCGATATTGAATTCGGATTTCGTTCATTAGCTATTAAACAAGCAGATCAAAAATCAGGGATGCAAGGCGCGGCACCGGTTTATATGTACCTTTTTACATGGCAGTCGCCAGTGAATGATGGCATGTACAAAGCGATGCATTGTATGGATATCGCGTTTCAATTTGATAATATCAAACGATGTGAAGAAATGACCGGCGGAGGTAAAGATGCTTATGTACTTGCTTCAAAAATGAGTAGCGCGTGGATCAACTTTGCAAAAACCGGTAATCCTAATACGCCGGCTTTACCCCTATGGCCGGCTTATACAGCTGCAAATGGTGCTACCATGATACTGGATGTTAAACCTCAAGTCCGCAATCATCCAGACGAGGCATTGTTAAAAATTGCTGCTGCACCAAGCCGATAGAATATCAAATTCTGCGGCTATTATAAAGACTGAGAGCGGAAAAATTTATACCCCAAATATTAGGGTATAAGTTGTTCCGCTCTTAATTTTTGAAAAAGGTCAAAGAACGAATCGCGGGTATCCTGGTAGGCGGTAAAACCCAGTTTGCGACTTTTGGACATATCTGTCATTACTTCAATAGGGCGGCCCAGGTCTAAGTCAGTATGCCATGCAGATGCTAACCGGTTTAACTCAGGCTCTTTCAATTGATATTTTTTAGCCATGCCTCTCCACAATTGTTCGTCACCAGCAATTTCAGCTTCCAACGGGCGAATGGTACCATCGAACCCTGCCGCATCTATTTGAAACCATTCGGCCAGTTTAAACCATAACCATTTCCACCTGAAAACCTCTCCGTTGGTAATATTAAATGCTTGGTTTTGCGCTACTTCGGTTGTCGACGCCCAAATCAGTTGCTCTGCCAGTATACGCGCATCGGTAACATCAGACAAGCCATTCCATTGCGCACTGCTGCCCGGGAACTGGAAGGGCCTGCCGGTTTCTTTGCAAATACTGGCATATACCGCTAATGTGGTACCCATATTCATGGCATTGCCTATCGCTTTGCCTATAACAGTATGCGGCCGGTGGATACTCCAGGTAAATCCATCGCGCTCCGCAGCACTATATACCTCATCTTCCTGTGCGTAATAAAAGTTTTCAATATCCAGCCGCGGATGTTCCTCACGCAACGGCGTTTCGGGTAGTGTACCGGCTTTAGCATAAGCCTCAAACGGACCAAGGTAATGTTTCAAACCAGTTACCAAAGCAACATGCCGAACAACTTTTTTTGGTGATAAGGCTGCGAGCAGGTTACGCACCATCAAGCTGTTAACGCGGATGTTTTCGGCTTCAGTCTCCTTTCGCATCCAACTGGTGATGTAAACATGGGTGGGGTTAACATCTGCCAATCCTTTTTGTAAGCTCTCCGCATTCAGCAGGTCGGCGGCAACAGGCAGCAAGTTACTAATTTCGGTATTGGGGTTGCGGGCAAGTCCGTAGGTCGTCCATCCTTCACTAATCAATTTCTCAGCAAGGTTACTGCCCGTAATGCCACTCGCTCCTACTACTAATGCATATCTCATACTGTTATTAGCAGTCCTGCCGTGCAATTGTTTGCCAGAATTTAGGCAAAGAACACTAATGACATTCTACGCACATAATTTGTAATGGGCTTGAGTTATATCTTGCGTAAGTAAAAGCTTCGCCAGTAATAGCCGCTTACAGCGATCAACAAAGTTCTCAATTAATAGGATCAGGTTTAGCAGGATGTTTTGGATCAAAAATGGCAACGCCTACCCTCGAATCCGCGCAACCATAGTATAAAAACCACTTTTGCTTGAAGTAAACCATACCTTCAATAAAAACGGTACCAGCAGGGTATTGACCACTTTTTTCAAAAGAAGCCATTGGTCTGAGAAAAGGAACGTCAAGTCTGGTTATTGGTATAGATGGGTCATGTTTATTAAACAAAGCCTGGCCGGCACAATAAGAGTTTGCTGTGAAGCGCTTATCGCCATCGTCGCCTTTTTTGTTTTTACCGTTGTAGAATAAAATAATTCCTTTTTCAGTTAACAAAGCCGGCGGACCGCACTCAGTTAATTCACTATCAAAATAGCCCTTTCTCGGCGAAATAATTTCTTTCAAACTCCCATCAGCATTAACAACCGGCTCCCAATCAACCAGATTAGTAGATGTTGCACCATAAACATGCAGTTCGCCCCAGTAAAGCCAATACTTGCCTTTTATTTTGGTGATCACCTGTTTCCCGTTTTGTATCTTTGTAAGGATAGATGCAGATTTATGCGCGATGTTTAAAAACTTGCCCCCGTAAGCATCCTCGAAGATAGGGCCATGTTTTACCCAATGCTTCAGGTCTTTAGATGTAGCCACACCTAACCTTGGCGTCTCACGATTCCATTGTGTATAAAACACTACATAAGTGCCGTTTGCCGTTACAGCTACCCGCGGATCTTCGCACCCACCCGGCCACTCGTACTTTTTTTGATCATCATTTGAAGGATAGAAAACGGGTGTTTTGGAACGGACAAAGTGCAATCCATCTTTACTTGACGCAAAGCCTAAACGCGAAGTACGAAAACCAATACCCACGCCGGATTTATCTTCTGAACGGTACAACACCACAATCTTTCCGTTTAGCAACGCGGCAGCAGGGTTAAATGTATCATTAGACTCCCATCCTACCGACTGTTGCAGTATCGGGTCTAAGAACCGGGTACTGCTATCCGGGGATATAATCGGGTTAATTCCATCCGGCCTTGCAAATCCTCCGAATGCCCAACCGGGTAGTTTATTTTCCTGCGCCAAAAGGCTAACCGGAAATAGTAGCAATAATGTTAACGTTCTTAAATATGATGTAACGAATTTCATAGAAAGTGTATTAAAGCAAAGCCGCCTGTTTGGTTAACAGACGGCTTGTCAAAAGTAATAAATTACGGTTGTTCGATAGTATAGATAGAAAGCACTTCTGCTTCGCTCAATGCGCGGTTATAAAATCGAATATCATCCATAGTTCCCTTAAAGTATGAGGTTCCCTTTAAACTTTTAGGAAGGCTTTGGCCTATCACCAAATTCACAGGCGTAGTTAAAGTTACAGGCGTACCGGTAACTGCAGCAGTTTTTACCAGTTTATCGTTCACATAAAACTTCATTGTACCGTTAGCATAAGATACCGAAACGAACGTCCAGGCGTCTGCAGGGACAACACCCGGGTTGCTGTCCACGTCATGGTAACCGTTATCACCTTTAAAGGTTAAAAACAAGAAGTTATTACCCTGTAATTGAAATTTAAAGCCGTTGTAGGTGTTTAAAGAGAACATATAATTTTCCGGATTGGTTTCATGGCGCTTAACCCATAATGAAATTGTAAATTCTTTAGGGTTAAGATCGGAAGTATAAGGGATCTCGATATTAGATCCGTTCTGGAAATCATAAGCGCTGTTAGCCTGGTTGTACCTGTCAGCAACTAGAGCCGGGCGCACGCCACCATCTGTTGTCCCGTTGATGTAACCGGTCATCAGTGTACCGTCATGGCCATGGCCGGTAGCGTCATTTGCGTTGCCGGTGAATTCCCATTTCGCGATCAGGTTATCGGCAGATACATCCTGGATAAGCCTTGATTTAAAAGCGGCTACTGCACGGTTCAAGTTAGCGGTAGCATTATCCACTTCTTGTTGGCTATAAGATGTAGATGCCTTGGTTGCAGTTGCCAGATCAATAGCCGTTTTAAGGGCCGGACGCGATCCGACAGAATAGTTACCGGGGCGCTTACCTTCTGTCGCGCTGGTGTACAATGTAGTAGCCGCTGTAATAGCAGCAGATATGTTTGTTACATCCGGATTATTGACTTGCTGCGTTGAATCTTTTTTACATGCAGCAAGGTTAAACAGCAGTGCCATAACTAATATGGCTATCCCCGCAATTTTTTGATATATCTTCATGATTTTGTTATTCTTATTTTCCTAATAATTTGTTTGTAGATACCTCGCTAAAAGGAATCGGAAAGAATTTGTTAGTCGTAAAATTAAAATTTGGGACATCTTTCAAAGCATTAGTGGCATAAGTGCTGCCATAACGAATGACGTCATAAAAGCGCCCAAATTCCAGTGCCAGTTCCGATCTTCTTTCCCTGCGGATGATATCGCGCAGCTGAGCCTGATTAGTGGTGGTAATATCCGGAAGCAAACCTGCAGGGACTGCACCGCCGCCACCTAATGTGCTGTCATATAGATAGCTTTCACGCGCACGTTTCCGCACCTTGTTAAGCGGCACTAATGCAGCAGTAGGATTGTTAGATTCATTTAAAGCCTCTGCTTCGATCAATAGCACATCTGCCAGCCTTAAAACTTCGATATTCAGGTTACCATCTCCTTTGGTGGCCAGCGGTATCTCTGAAAGCGGCTGAATATGTTTTTTGGTAACATAACCGGTTGCGCTCCAGCTGGCATCAAACGGGCTGTCGAAATAAGGGTGACCTGCCCGGCCAACCGTATAATCTAAACGGGGGTCAACTATACCGGTAGGTGATTTTTCAAAATTATCCACAAGGCTTTGCGTAGGTTGAAAAAAGCCGTAACCGTTTAGTGCACCGCGTGGCGCAAAGGCCTGGTTTAAAGCATTGCCTTGCTTTGGGCTTAGGCCTGCTGTGTGCAGGATAGAAAAGATAGCCTCGGTGTTATTTTTGGTTGATGCACTGAAGTTATCTGTAAACTTATTAGTTAATGCGTAACCCAAAGCCTCTACCTGCTGTGCAGTTTGCGCTGCCTGGGTGTATTTAGCCTCGAACAAATAAGTTTTTGCCAGCAATGCTAATGCAGCACCTTTTGTAGCACGGCCCAGATCTGCGCCGGTCCATGCGATTGGTAATGCAGCTGCAGCTTCGGTACAATCTTTTTCTATTTGTGCGTAAACCTGTGCTTGCGGTACAGCTGGCGCATCTAAATTATCGGCAGTGGCGGTTTGCAGGCGCAAAGGTATATTGCCGTAATTGTTTGTTAATATAAAATAATAGTAAGCCCTCAAGAACTTCGCCTGGCCTATAATAGTTGCTTTATCAGCATCAGGTACTGCTTTATTACCATCCGCTAAACCATCTAATACAAAGTTCGCCTTAGATATACCGTTGTAATTCCTTCCCCATACGGATTCAACCGCGGAGTTGGTGTTAAGAATATTAAAGTTGTTGATGTTATCAATATCTGCCTGATCACCTGTTAAACCGCCTTTTACAGCGTCGTCAGATGCTACATCACCCAATACCCAGCCTTCATTGGCAAAAGCATCCGTATAGTTTAAGGGTACGTATGCTGCGTTGACCGCAGATTTTGCGTTGGCTGTAGAGTTGAAAAACGTTGCTGCCTGATAAGTACCCAAAGGTGGCTGATCAAGCGCTTTTTTGCAGCTACCGGCCGATAGTAACGCCCCGGCTGCAAGTGTTATATATAAATATCTTTTCATGATCATAGTATTAAAAATTAGCATTAAAACCAATAGTAAAGGTGCGTGCGGATGGGTAAGTACCAAAGTCGATACCTACAGCTCTAACGCCGTCTCCGGCCGAGTTACTGTTGGTGTACATTTCCGGATCGATACCGGTGTACTTGGTTACGGTAAACACATTCTGTGCACTTACAAAAAACCTTACAGACGATAGTTTAACAGCTTTTACTAACCTGTCGCTAAAGGTGTAGCCCAGTTGTACGTTTTTTAAACGCAGGTATGAGCCGCTTTCCAGAAAGCGTGTAGACGGGCGTTTGTTATTTGTAGCACCATCCCATGATAAACGCGGGAACTGGTTACTTGTACCTTCGCCAGTCCAGGCTTGTGTTGCTGCACGTTCTGTAATATTGAACGCCCGGTAAAAACCTTCAATATCGGTATTTACCTGATTGTAAAGTTTGTTACCGTAAACACCCTGGAAGAACAAGCTGACATCTATGCCTGCGTAAGACAAGTTGGATGTTAAACCGTAAGTAAATTTAGGTATCGGGCTTCCTACATAAGCACGGTCGTACTGGTCGTCTATAACACCATCCGGTACGCCGTTTGGTCCACTGATGTCTTTATATTTCACATCCCCTGGCTTAACATTTGGCCCCTGGTAGGCATGGGTAAATACTTCCTGCGCGTTCTGGAATATACCATCTTGTTGTAACAGGTAAAAAGATCCAATCGGATGGCCCACTTCTGTTTGTGTAGCGTAGTAATTGTTATCGATGCGGCCGCCAACAATTGCCGAGCCTCCGGCTAAAGATGTAACATTGTTCTTAACAGTGGCAAAATTGCCTATAAATTCATATTTAAATTTGTTGGCTATAGTGTTGCGGTATCCCAGTTCTAACTCAAAACCCTGGTTACGCACGCCGCCCGCGTTTACTGTTGCGCTACCCGCACCGCCGCTGCTCGATGGCTTAGCCGGTGGAAGCAGAACTCCGGATGTGTTCTTGATATAATAATCTGCAGAAACGGTCAAAGCACTATTGAATAAGCCCAGATCTAAACCAAAATCTGTTTGCGTACTGGTTTCCCAACGTACGTTAGGGTTACCCAACACGCTGATGGAATTACCCGCATTGCTTGCGCCGTTAAACGGATAATAACCGGAAGTTTGAACAAGTGTTGCGTAAGCGTATTCAGGGATCTGCTGGTTACCTAACTGCCCTATTCCTGCTCTTAGTTTGAACAGGTTGATAGCCTTAATGTCTTTCAGAAAATCTTCCTGATCAAGTCTCCAGCCTAACGAACCGCCGTAAAACTGGCCGTACTGATTGCTTGGGTCTAAACGTGACGATCCGTCGCGCCTAACATTAAAAGTTGCTAAATATTTATTATCGTAAGCGTAATTGATGCGTCCGAAGATGGAGAACAAGCCGGAGTGAATTTGGTTGCTGCCGTTTTGTTGTATGCCCAATCCATTGTCCAGGTATTGAAAAGCTGAGCTTTGGTCAGAGAACAAGGTACGTGAGGCACCTAAGGCACGGCTGTTGCTTTTTATAACTTCGGTACCTACTAAAAAGTTAAACACATTTTTCTTAGCCAGCGTCCAGTCGTAAGTTGCGGTATTTGTCCAGTTATAGTCAAATAAGTTGGTGTTAGACTGTGCCAGACTGTTTGGTGAATTCAAAAAGCGGTCTATTCCCCAGGTTGCAAAAAATTGTTTGTAATCTGTGATCAAAAAATTGGTTCCGAAATCGGTTTTTATCCTTAGGTTCTTGATCGGCTTAAGTTCCAGGTAAGCGTTGCCTAATACAGAATAACCCATGAAGTTACGGTTGTAATTATCTGCAAATCCTACCGGGTTCAAACCATCACCAAAAAATTCCGGATGTTCCGGTAAGTCAACAAAATCACCGTTTGCGTTGCGCACAGGTGTGGCCGGCGTACGGAAAAGGGCATAACGTAAAACGCTGGCACCGGGGTTACCCGCACCAAAACCATCACCTGATGTACCTACTTGCCTGGTTTTTGAATAGCCCAGGTTAACGTTGGTACCAAAAGACAGATACTTAGAAAAGTTACTGGTAACAGCAGTACGCAAATTTAAACGGTCAAAAGAGGAATTTTGAACCAGACCGTCTTGTTTAAAATAATTGGCTGATACAATGTAAGTTGAATTATCACTACCACCGCTCACAGATGCTTGCACATTTGTGATTGGCGAGGGGCGCAAAACTTCTTTCTGCCAATTTACATCAGGCAAGCCTGCAATAACGCTGGCGGGAATTAACCCACGCCCGTCATTGGTTGCTGCCGTGTTATAAGCTGCCACATATTGGGCAGTGTTGGCCATCTTAATCAAGTGCTGCGAGGTTTGCACGCCCGTATACGCGTTAACATTTACCCTTGCAGCACCGTTCTTACCTTTTTTAGTAGTAACGATAACCACACCGTTAGAGGCGCGCGCACCATAAATAGCCGCAGAAGATGCATCCTTTAAAACGCTGATCGATTCAATATCATTAGGCGATATCTCGTTGATACCGTTCTTAGTAGGGATACCATCGATCACATACAGCGGACTGTTGTCGTTTATCGTCCCCACACCGCGGATACGAATGTTAATACCGTCGCCCGGGGCACCGGTAGATTGGGTTACTGAAACGCCTGCTGCCTTACCCTGCAGTATCTGATCCGCTCCGCCAACAGGTAAATTAGCAATATCGCTGCTTTTAACCGTTGAAACAGCACCGGTAAGATCCACCTTTTTTTGAGTGGCGTAACCTACTACCACAACCTCGTTAAGGCTGCTGCTGGATGATGCAAGTTTGATCAGCATGGGAGAACCGAAACTGGCAGCTACCGTTTGCGAGGTGTAGCCAATGCTTTTCACCTCAAGTTGGGCGCCTTCATTTACAGCAAGCGTAAAGTTTCCGTTAACGTCTGTCGCGACACCGGTGGTTGTGCCCTTTACCTGAACAGTTGCACCTATAACGGTCTCATTAGTATTAGCATCCACAACTTTCCCGGTTACAGACCTGCTTTGCGCCCTGCTTTGGGTAGCGAAGCTGAGGAAGATAAAAAGGCAAAAAATACAAGCCTTCCATTTCTCTTTTAAAGTAAAATTAATCATAAGCGATTATTATTGGTTTGAATTGATTTTAAAAAACACCGGTACCATATGCTGTAAAATGAGAACATGATGCCGGCTTAAGACAATAAAATAGTTGCCTGAATTTAAATTGGTTTCCAAACGTAGATAAACTAAACGGATTTAGCAAATTATTAAAAAAATATTTATTGGCTTTTAAGAGATGATTTACGGACAATTAATTCCGGCGACAAAACCTTTTGAACTTTACTATTCGAGAGCTCTCCCCCACTCATCCTTTTAAACAAAACATCTATCAGATTTTCAGAAAGATTTTTCATAGGCTGTGATACAGCGGTTATTGGCGGATTAAAAACTTTGAAAAAGGCATGATCGTCAAAGGCAACAACTGCCAGGTCGACGGGAATCTTCAAACCTAAACGATTTATCGCTTCAAAGCCCTGTAACGCAAGATAGTTTGTTGCGAATAGCACAGCATCAATTTCTTTGTTTTTTTGAAGAAACGAACTTATCTGTTGCACTACTTTTTCCGGTTTCGATGTGAACTTTATTTCCAGGACTTTTGGTTTTAGTTGCGCCGCACTTACAGCAAGATTATAACCTTTTAAACGTTCAGCCATTTGCGTTTGATCTGAAGCCAGCGTAACAAATGCAATCTGCCGGAACCCTTCGGATGCTAGGTGTTCTATAGCGACCCTAGCTCCTGCCAAATTATCAATTATCACATAGTCTGTCGCGATTTCAGGAAAATACCGGTCAAACAAAACAAAAGGGTGATTTTGGTCAACCATGAGCTGTACCTCCCCTTCAATACCTTTAGGTGCGGTAATGATAAAACCATCCACGTTTCGCCCCTTAAACATGTTGATCAGTTCTATGGTTTTTTTGGGATTGTCTTCCGTACTGCAGTAAATGATCTTGTAACCTTTCTTATAAGCGCTTTCTTCAATTAAACGGGCTACACTTGAAAAAAAGGCATCGGCAATATCTTCTACGATAAGGCCAATTATCTTTGATTTTCCAGTACGGAGGCTTTGAGCTAGCGCGTTCCTGTTGTAATTTTTCTCTTTTACATAGTCTAACACCAGCGCCGCCAGCTTATCGCTAATGCGCATTTCTTTGGCCTTACCATTAATAATAAAAGATATCGTCGATTTTGAAATGTTTAAATCGCGGGCGATATCGTCCATCGAGATTTTTTTATTCATAAATACCTGAGATTATTTTTCGCTAATGTAGGTTTTTAGCACTCGTAAATACAATTCAATTATAAGACAAGCTCTTATCAGGATGAAGACTGAACACAAGTGGTTTAAAAGTGCTGTATATCATTTGTAACCTAAGCGGAAGCTTTTCTTTAAGTACTTTGCCAAACTTTGAATCCAATATCTAATTTGAAGAAATCAAATTATGGGAATTCACCTTACAGATAAATAAAAGTTGCTTTAACAGGTGATATTTAACTACAATATCGCACATACAATAGCGGACACCCCATAACTATCATAATGAACGAACAACAATATCAAAAAACTAACTGGTTGATTGACACGGTTTATAAAGGTTTCAACAGCAGGGACATCGAAAGTGTCTTGGCACTAATGCATGATGATATCCGTTGGCCAAAAGCTTTCGAAGGAGGGTATATTAGCGGCCGTAAAGCGATCAGAGAATACTGGACGAGGCAATGGAGTGAGATCAATCCAATAGTAAAACCCATGTCAATTACCAAACGGCCGGATTATAAAGTTGAGGTTTTAGTTTATCAACTTGTTAAAGATCATGAAGGTAAGATACTGTTCGATGGGAACGTTAAACATGTTTACGAACTACAAAACGATCTTTTAAGGCAAATGGATATTGAGATTGATCAGGAATAAATGTTGACTCATTAATTAATCGACTGAGTGTGGTTTATGGCTGACTTATTGCAATCTAAGCGCAAAAAGCAATATAATATGGAAACGATCAAAGCATCATCATTAAAAAGCAAAGAACAGGTCACAAATGACCTTGCAGAAATACTGGAACTAGTAAATGATGGTAAAGAAGGATATCATTCGGCAGCTGAAGCGACAGAAAACCCCAACCTCCAGGCCCTGTTCTCACGTATTTCAGGTGAAAGAATAGTTTACGCTGCCGAGCTGAAAGAGCATATAGAGCTTCATGGCGAAGTGGCAGATAACGAAAATGGCGACCTTAAAGGCGGTTTGCATCGTGCCTGGCTAAACGTAAAACAAGCTTTTAGTAGCAAAGAAGATCAGACTATTTTAACCGCGATTACTACAGGCGAACTTGCTGCAATTGAAAAATATAACGAATGCATAGCCGATTATGCAGATCACGCGGATCATCTTAAACTACTTACAGAGCAACGTGATGGTATTAAAGCCGCGTTGGCTGAAATTGAAAAACTGATTGTCAGATAATACATTTAGTTGCTGTGTTAATTTAGATATTGTGAATTCATTTAATAAATTAATTTAGAAATATCAAACTAGCCCAGGCATTAAAAAACCCTAACAGACCCCGAAAGGGGTTTTTTCGTTTACTGGACAATACGCCTTTTGCCCTAAATTATATTCAACTATTGTTTTGAGAACTGTATTCACATGATAACAATACAAGTCTACTCTGTAGATTTATTAAAATAGTCCCTTTTAATTGTCCATTTATCCAAAATAATCAAGCGTAAAAGTTAATGGTTCGATTTGTGTTTAAGCTCAATTAAGTGATTAAGATTGCAGAAAACAGTTGTTATGACTTGTGGCAAACTGTAGCTAATGAAATATAATGGAAAGAGCCGATATCCCGTTACCAGAAGATTATGAAGGCCTTAAAGACGCCTATGAAACCTTACGTAGAAGATGTGAAAAAACCGAAGCACAACTTAACCAGCGTTTGAAGGTTGAAGAACAACTAAGGGAAAGCCAGGAGAGATTCGAGATTATATTTAACAAGTCTAACGTAGCTCATAAAATAATTAACCGGAAACTCGAGATCCTGGAGTTAAATCAGGCTTTGGTAGATTTGTTAGGCTATTCGAAAGACGAAATTCTTGGCACTAAGATTCTTGATTATACGCATCCAGATTTTAACGATCACTGGCAAGAATTACAGACAGCTTTATGGGAAGAAAAAGTAAATCAATTCGAGTTGGAGGGGTGCCTGATTCGTAAAGATGGTTCTGAAGCCTGGGTGATTGTACATACTATTTTGTTTGCTGACCAGGGCGAAAAATACGGATACACACTGTTAGAAGATATTACTAGCCGTAAGCAATTGGAGCATCATAAAGATGACTTTATCAGTGTTATAAGTCACGAGCTTAAGACTCCCATCACCTCGCTTAAAGCACAATGCCAACTCATGCTCCGGCATCTTAAAGCTTACGAAGACGGGCACGCAGATAAAATGATGTCTGGTATTGATAAACAGATCAACCGGCTCACAAGATTTATTGAAAATCTGGTAACCGTGTCGAAGATTGAAAGCAGTAAGCTTCAACCGGTACTTAAACATTACCAGATCAATGAATTGATAAACGAAGTAATTGGAGAAGTTCAGCTGACGGCACCAACCAGACAAATCCATGTCGGTTTTGAACATACGCTAAATTTGAAAGGCGATCCTGATAAAATATATCAGGCGTTGTATAATTTATTGACTAACGCGCTTAAATTTTCGGCTAAAGAAACGGCAATAGAAGTAACGCTTAAGCAACAGGAAAATTGGGCAGTAATATGTATCCAGGACCATGGGCAAGGAATTCCGAGGGAAAGCCTGGAGAGGATATTTGAACGTTTTTACAAGGTGGACACTGCAAGCAGTTTAATAGAGGCCGGTACGGGGTTGGGGCTATATGTTTCGTCAGAGATTATCAAACATCAAAACGGTAAATTGTGGGTAGACAGCGAACCAGGTGAGGGCGCTACTTTTTGTTTTAGCCTACCCTTACTGTAGCACAAACAAAAATTTTGTCAATGTAGATGCCGGAGGTAAACTTCTAAAGAAAATGGGTTACCAGTTGCTCCCACTCCTGCTGTAAAGTGATATCTGGGCGATTTTGCCTGGCCTTTCTGTACCAATAGTCGGCGTTCCAAATGTCACCCTCCTTCCGGTGTAAATAGGCATGAACCCATGCCGATTGCTGATCATTGAGTTGATCGACCTGCTGATGCGCTCGCTGCCAATCATCTTTTCCATCAAACCAAAGGCTTTTTAATTGAACATTGAGTCCTTCGGGAGGTTGATCAGCTGTTAAACTTGCTTTAAAATCGTTTACAGTATTCATTGACGCAATTTAACAGAAAAGCCGTATCTCTTAAAGAAACGGCTTATAAAATAATCAGATTAATTACGCGCAAAGATCAGATCTTTGCCTATTGCTTCTATACCTTTTTTAATATTTTGTAGTAAACCATCACCTTATGAATCACCATCATACTCACGTAACTCCCTGACGAGTATCGTTTTACAGGTGTGTCAATGTATCGTTCCACTCCAGAAAATTCTACGATCTCGGCGAAACGTCTCTTGATCTCGGATTTGCGCATGCCCAAAATAGCGCCGTTTAAAAATATATTTTCCCGGCCGCTTAATTCCGGGTGAAAACCGGTACCTACTTCCAGCAAACTGGCCACACGGCCACGCACTTTGATCGATCCGGTGGTTGGTGATGTGATTCTGCTAAGTATTTTCAACAGCGTGCTTTTCCCTGCCCCGTTGCGGCCTATTATGCCCATGGTATCGCCAGCCTCTATCTGGAAGTTGATATCTTTTAAAGACAGTACCATGTCGCTTTGCCCTTCAACAGTGCGGTCGTTCTCATCACCTATCTTCAAAAAGGGGTCGCCTTTTCCTTTAAAACGCGCCCAGTAGCGTTCCAGGTCACGGGAGAATGTACCCGTGCCATAAGACCCTAACTGATACACTTTTGAAAGATTTTCTACCTCGATTACTTTAGCCATTTGGCACTTTTTTAATCAGAATGCGGCGATTGATTGGTAATAAAAATTTACAGCTTCGCCCGGTCGGTCACATTATGTGACCTTTGTGGTTATAAATTAAACTCTGTACTTTTCAAGGGGTATCGTTCTATATTGATACACAACGTGTTTCATAATAAAACAAAAACCTCGTTAATTAGCGCAGTTGTATTACAATGTTAATATTTTTTGGCGAAACAGCAGGCTAAAACTACGCTTAAAATGCTTCTGCGGCTTAAAACCTAGTTTCACCTATTTATAACCCCTCTTGCTGTTTATATCTTCCCAGGTCTTAGTTCTAAACGCTTTTTGCATGCTGTAATTACATTCAGAAGCAAAAACCGGTTTCATAACTTTCATCGGCCTAAAAGCTGCTGTTATCATTACCATTTCTATTCAAAGTGGGTATATACGGCTCCCCGATTTTAGTCTGCAATCAATTTATGCTAGTCCATTAACAAACTCTTACTAAATTTGGTTACCAAAATTATACCAATGCAGCATATCAAAAACGTTATATTCGATTACGGCAACGTTATTTTTAGTATTGATTTCCGGAAGGCGCAGGCGGCTTTTAAGCAATTAGGAATTACCGACACCGAGCAATTTTTTGGCCACCGGCAGCAAGATGCAATCTTTGATAAATTTGACCGCGGCGAAGTTAGCGAGCATGAGTTTCGTGCTTATGTAAAGGAAAAAACCGGCAACCCTGCTGTTACAGACCAGCAAATAACCGATGCATGGAACAGCTTGCTGTTAGATATCGCCCCTGGTAATCATGATTTGTTATTAAAGTTTAAGGCAAAATATCGTACGTTTTTACTAAGCAACATCAACGCAATTCACTTTAGTTATATCATGAACTACTTAAAAAGTGATTTTGGTTTTGACGACAACGAGCACTTGTTTGAACGTACCTATTACTCGCACCTGGTGGGTAAACGCAAACCCGAGATAGACTTTTTTGAACAGGTACTTGCCGAAAACGATCTAAAGCCCGAAGAGACGCTGTTTATTGACGATAGTCCGCAACACCTGGAAGCAGCAAAAACGCTGGGCATCCAAACATTTTTGATGACCGCGCCCGATACGTTGCAGGCCTTTGCCAAGCGCGAACATTTGGTTTAATAAAAGTTGATCAGTATAAAGAAAACCACATGCAAACAACACTTTTACATCAATACCAGCTGGTGATAGGCGCACGCATAGCTTTGCTTGACTATTGTGGCACTATCAGCAACGATGACCTGTTGAAGCCTGTGCCATCTTTTAATAACGAAAGTATAATCAGCATGTTAACGCATGTGGCTAACTGCTACGTTTTTTGGCTGGCACATTACGGCATGCAGGAAAAACGTCCGTTTTTTAAGGTGAGTGATCAAACAGATATCGCAGTGGTAACGCAATCCTACGAGCAGGTTAACCTGCTGTTAAATGAGTTTTTGCATAAATATGGGCAGGCATTAAATATTCCTGTTACGCTTCCAAGGCACGATAATATACTCACTACTACACCCTTAGAAGTTTTCACTCACGTCACCACGCACGAGTTTCATCACAAAGGCCAGGTTTTAAATATGAGCAGGCAGCTCGGTTATATACCGGCGGACACGGATGTGATAAGGGGCTGATGCAAAATAAGTATTTCGGTTTCGATTTACGGGTAATTATAGTGCGCTTCTTCTTTTCTTTTCTTTCACAATCAAACTTAGCTCACGGCTCATCTGGCCGGCAATGGCAGTATTTTCCTGCGCACGGCGAAACAGGTAGGGCAGTACAGCTTTTATAGGCCCGTAGGGTACGTACTTAGCCACATTGTACTTAGCATTTGCCAGGTTAAAGCTCAAATTATCGCTCATACCCAACAACTGCGAAAAATAAACGTGAGGGTTTTTATGGTCGATGTTTTTTTGATCCAGCAGGTCAGCAAGCAGGCGGCAGCTGTTTTCATTATGCGTACCTGCAACAAAAGCAATGCGGTCCACCTGGTCGGCGCAAAAAATAAGGGCGTCGTTATAATCACGGTCGGTAGCGGCTTTGTCCGGTTGTATTGGTGATAAGTAGCCCCGTTCTGCGGCACGTTTACGTTCTTTCTCCATATAGGCGCCGCGTACTATTTTGGCACCCAGCAAAAAGCCTTCCTGCTCTGCCACGCTGAAATCAGCTATGATAGATGCCAACTTATCATGGCGATATAATTGATAAGTATTGTAAACAATGGCCTGTTCTTTATTAAAAAAGCGCATCATATTCAGCGCCAGGCTATCTATTGTTTTCTGGATCCAGCTCTCCTCCGCGTCTATCATCACCGGTACACCTTCAGAGTGTGCCATTTCGCAAATGGCCAGCACCCTGTCCTGTACCTTTTGCCATTCAATCTGCTCGTCAACGCTCAGCTTCAAACCCTCGTCCAGCTTTTCCAGTAACGAAAAGCGGCCAACACCGGTCACCTTAAAAACAGTAAGCGGTATGGCTTTATCCTGCGCCGCACGCTCTATCGTACGGATAATCTCGTCGCGGGTATTGTCAAAAACAGTTTCGTCGTCTTCTCCCTCTATCGAGTAATCCAATATTGTACCTACGCCGCCATCTGCAAGGTTTTTAATAGTCTGGCTGCATTCGGCAATAGTTTCGCCTCCGCAAAAATGCTTAAAAATGGTCGCCTTTATCAATCCTTTTATTGGCAGACCTATATTTACAGCAAAGTTGGTGATCGGAGGGCCTATTTTAACCAGGAAGTTAACGTTTATCACTTTAAACAGCCAATACGCACGGTTAAGGTCTGTATTGGAGGAGTGGCGAAAGGCAATCTCGGTATTTTCGAAAGACAGTTTGTTGTTCATGTAATGTAGTTCATGGCTCATAGTTAACAGATGGCATTGTTCATACAAGTTTAGCCTTGCGGATACCATTAGTAATGGCCCATGACATATGAGCTTCATTACTCATGGACCCTGATCTATTAACTACCAATTGGCGGCAAAATTATAAAATGATAACTCATTATTCCATGAATAGTTTATTTTTGCCGCACATGATCGAATTTAAGGTAGAGGGCGACTATATCCCAATGATACAACTGCTTAAGGCAGCCGGTTTAGTACAAACAGGCGGCGAAGCCCAGATAGTGGTAGAGCATGGCGAAGTGGTGTATAACGGCGAGGTTGATTACCGTAAACGCCTTAAAGTTAAGCAAGGAGATTTAGTTGAATTTCGCGGAAAGCAGATCAAGGTGATATAATAATGGATACGATACAAAGCGACAATTACCCCATATACTTTGATAATAGCATTGCAGAACTTGCCGGATTTGTAGCCCGGGGCAAATACACTAACGTTTTTATTTTAACAGATGAAAATACCGGCCAGCACTGCCTGCCGTTGTTGCAGGAGCGTCTGGGCGATAATTTCGACCTAATAGAGGTAAACGCAGGCGAAGAAAGCAAAACCATCGACTTTTGCATAGGTATCTGGAAAACGCTGATAGATTTTGGTGCCGACCGCGGTAGCCTGCTCATTAATTTAGGCGGTGGTGTTATAACAGATATGGGTGGCTTTGTGGCATCAACCTACAAAAGGGGAATCGATTTTGTGCACGTGCCTACTACCCTTTTATCGCAGGTGGATGCTTCTGTTGGCGGTAAAACCGGGGTTGATGTTGATGGGATCAAGAATATAGTCGGCACGTTTACCCAGCCAAAGGCAGTTTTCATGGTTGCAGATTTTTTGCAGACCTTACCTCCCCGGCAAGTGTTATCCGGCCTGGCCGAAATGCTTAAACACGGGTTGATTTGCGATGCTGATTACTGGAATACCTTAAAAGTAAGCGATCTTACTGTCCCCTCTGCCGAACTGGTGCACCGCTCTGTACAAATTAAAAACCAGGTGGTGATAGAAGACCCTACTGAAAAGGGCATCCGCAAATCACTAAACTTTGGCCACACCATAGGTCACGCCGTCGAAACTTATTCATTATTGAACGATGCCGACCATCTTAGCCACGGCGAGGCAATAGCCGTTGGGATGATCTGTGAGGCCTGGTTAGCTAATCAGAAAACCGGCCTGCCTGATGAGGACCTAGCCGAAATAACCGCCGTACTGACCACACTTTACCCCCCATATAAAATAGCTGCCGATTGCCATAAGGACCTTTATGCGCTGATGCAAAAAGACAAAAAGAACTATGGCGGTAAAATAAATTGCACCTTACTGACACATATAGGACAATACAGTGTTGATAATAACTGTACCGAAGACGAACTTTGTGACAGCTTAAAATATTACGCCGCCCTTTAAAAATGCCCCATTTAGATGCCCGTAACCAAGCCGTGATTGTATTGGTTGGTTTGCTGGTAGTGCTTACCCTTGTAGAAATGTGGTTAAGCTACCGCGAAAACCGCCATTATTACGAAAAACGCGATACTTTCACTAATATTTATTTAACCTCGCTGGCGTTTGTACTTAACCTTGTTGTAAACAGCAGCACTTTTTTTATCCTCAGTTTTGCCTATCGGTTCCGGCTGTTTCATATCAGTAACCTGATTGCTTACTGGGCAGTGCTGGTTGTCACTCAGGACTTTTTATATTGGGTATTGCATTACACCGGGCATTATTGCCGCATATTTTGGGCTATGCATGTAACCCATCACTCGTCAGAGCATTTTAATTTTACTACAGGTTTCCGATCAACGGTGTTCGAGCCGCTTTACCGCACTTTCTTTTACCTGCCGCTGGCGTTTATGGGCTTTAACCCGATAGATATTTTGTATGCTTACCTGGTTACGCAGCTTTATGGCAATCTGGTACACACCCAATACCAAATTCCATTGCCAAAATGGTATTCGTTCATTTTTGTGACACCATCTCATCACCGTGTGCACCATGCATCCAATATCCCGTACCTTGATAAAAATATGGGGATGGTGCTGATACTATGGGACCGTATGTTTGGAACGTTTTATGAAGAGCACCCTGCCGAGCCTGTGAAGTACGGCCTTACTCACCAGCCAAAAGATACCGGCCCGGTCAACATCCTGTTCCACGAATGGAAGGCGCTGATATACGATGCCCGGATGGCACCCGGATGGCGTAACAAAGTGAAATATTTTTTAATGCCCCCCGGATGGAGCCATGACGGCCGCACACAAACCGCGAAAGTGATGCAGCAAAGTTATAAAATACAGCATGGTTACCATCAGGATGCCGCGTAAACGCTGCTCTGCAGTTTTGGCCGGAAGTACATTAATAAATAAACGTGACCTACCTACAAACGGCGAATAAAAACGATTACTTATACCAAACAAGGATATCCTTCATATCTTGCATTATGAAAAACATTCAAAAAGGCCTACTTATATTGTCCGTACTTTTTTTAGCCCCTTTGTTAACCCGTGCGCAAAGCGCACCGGCAGAGTATCAGCAAAAGCTAGACTTGCTGCAGGCCATGGTGGGTAAACCAGCTCCTGCGTTTAGTGCCAAAACGGTTACCGGTAAACAGGTTGACCTGGCTTCATTGAAAGGAAAGGTGATCGTAGTAAACTTTTGGTTTGTAGGCTGCCTTCCCTGCGAGGAAGAAATGCCCCTGTTAAATAAACTGACCGATCAGTACAAAAGCAACCCGGATGTAGTGTTCCTTTCGTTTGCTAACTCTACAAAAGCAAGCGTAAAAAGCTTTTTTAAACGCAAAACTTTCAAATACCAAACTGTTACAGATGCAAAGGCAATAGCAGCCAGCTACAATGTATCCGGTTACCCGTCACATTTCGTGGTCGATAAGGAGGGTATACTAAAATTCGCCAGCATTGCGTCACAAGATAATATCGACGAATTTTTGAGCGGAAAGATCCAAGGTGTATTAGCGACAAATTAATTGAAAGTATAGGTTTTATACCAGCTAACGCTGGTTGACCGCCATTTTAAATGGTCAGATACTTAAGGAAAGATTTTCTTAGATTAGCATAGCGGCCCTCCGTAGATTCCGCTAAAGATAATTCAGACTAATCGACATTTATCGCCGGTTCGTCAACTTATGACGACCGCAACCTGGGTTACTGGCAGGATCAGTTATTCTGTAATTTTCTGATTTACTGCCTGCCGGTGAGCCTCATCGCTTTGATACCCGGCGTTTTTATGGCTTTGAAAGATGGGTTCCCGATCATTGCCGTTGTAGATTTGACCAGTTTTTTCCTGATTATCCTTATCACTTATAT
>NZ_CAXVWK010000092.1:0-19991 GCF_964263795.1 Mucilaginibacter sp. | reverse complement strand
ACGTACGTTATGGGCGTAAAAAAGCATCCTTAAAGCAAATTTATAAGGCAGTACGTAATAAAAGTAAATATGTACAGTTAGATGACGGCACCATAGGTATTTTACCTGAAGAATGGATCACGAAATTTACCGGCTATTTTGCCTCCGGGGATATTTTAGAAGATACACTGCGGACCCCCAAAAGCAATTTTAATATCATTACAGAACTTTACGACGAGCAGATGATCGATGAAGAAGTTAAAGCAGAAATTGCCGGCTATCGCAATAAATTTGCCTCATTTGATTCTATCCGGGATGTGCCCGTGCCTGCCGGCTTAAATGCTACACTAAGGCCTTATCAGCAGCAGGGACTTAATTGGTTAAGCTTTCTGGACGATTTTAGTTTTGGCAGCTGCCTGGCAGATGATATGGGCCTGGGCAAAACCATGCAGATAATTGCGTTTATATTATCGCAGCGCGATAAAGTTTTGCAAAACACAAATTTATTGGTAGTTCCAACTTCGTTGATATTTAACTGGCAGCAGGAAATTGAGAAGTTCGCGCCGTCTATTCGCATTTATACCATTTACGGATCGGACAGGGCGAAGAACACGGAGAAATTCGACGAATTTGAAGTTGTTCTTACATCCTACGGCACACTTTTGGCTGATGTGGGCTTTTTAAAAAATTACCACTTCAACTACATTTTTCTAGACGAATCGCAAAATATTAAAAATCCGGATTCGCAGCGGTACAAGTCGGTTCGCTTACTTAACTCGCGCAACAAGGTAGTTATTACAGGTACCCCTGTTGAAAATAACACTTTCGACTTGTATGGCCAGCTTTCGTTTGCCTGCCCCGGTTTACTGGGCACGCGCCAGTATTTTCGCGACATTTACGCTATCCCGATAGACAAGTTTAAAAACAACAAGCGTGCTGCCGAACTTCACAAGAAAATAAAGCCGTTTATACTCCGGCGCACCAAACAACAAGTTGCCGCCGAACTGCCTGAAAAAACAGAAATGGTGCTTTATTGTGACATGCAGGAGCAGCAACGGGGCATCTACAATGCTTATGAAAAGGAGTTCAGAGAATATATATCGGCAACTACTGATGACGAGCTAAAGAAATCAGCTATGAACGTACTTAAAGGGCTTACAAAACTCAGACAGATATGTAATTCGCCGGAGCTGCTGCCCGGGGAAAAGCAACCCGGTACGGAGTCGGCCAAGATAGATATTTTGATGGAACAGATAGAAAGCAAATCGCCTGCACATAAGATCCTGGTGTTTTCGCAGTTTGTATCCATGCTTGATCTGGTAAAAAGACAATTAGTCGCTCGCAGTATCGGCCTTACTATGCTTACCGGCAGTAGCCGCAACCGCGAGGCAATAGTAAACAATTTTCAGAACGACCCGGCAATGCGGGTTTTTCTGATCAGCCTTAAAGCGGGTGGAACCGGCTTAAACCTAACCGCGGCAGATTATGTTTACCTCGTAGACCCCTGGTGGAACCCGGCTGTTGAAAACCAGGCGATCGACCGTTCGCACCGAATCGGCCAAAATAACAACGTAGTGGCGGTACGCCTGATTTGCCCCAATACAGTGGAAGAAAAGATAATGCTGATGCAGGAGAACAAAAAAGAACTGGTAAGTAACCTGATCAAAACAGATGCTTCCTTTTTACATGCGCTGTCTAAAGCGGAATTACTGGATATGTTAAACTAATTTTTGTACAACGTCAAGATCGAAAAAAGCCAATTACTAATTGATATGTTCCCGGCGGTTTATCAAATATAGCTATATTTGGAAACCGTACGCGCTAATTAATTTCCTCTTTCTTGATGAAAGTTAAATCATTTTTTGGTATTGTGTTTTTGCTGTTTTATTGCAGTATAGCCTGCTTTGGTTTTCCTTTTAACAACAAGGTTATACCTATTGCCAAAAATGGTGTCATCGACCTGCGCAACCAAACCGATTTTACAGAGCGCACCGAATTAAACGGTCAATGGCTCTTTTACTGGCATCAGTTGCTTGATCCGTCTGCCCGCCCGGCTGTTAAAGGTATTGCTGTAAATTTTCCCGTTCCCTGGACTGAGCAAAAGATAAATGGCCAAAAGTTACCGGCCTACGGTTACGCAACTTACACACTCACACTACTTTTACCAAAAGGGGGCCCACAGTTGCGCATCAGCACACCCGATGTATATTCGGCCTACCGGCTTTTCTTAGATGGAGAAAAGATCGCCGAAAATGGCACCGTTGCCACAAATGCCAATGATTTTGTACCCTATTGGGGCTATCGTGCGTTTGATGTTCCTGCCGGGGCAGATTCCATCCACCTAACATTGCAGATAGCCAACTTTGCACATAGTAAGGGTGGCATTAGCCGGGCATTGGTGATTCAGCAAAAAGACATCATGATATTAGGCCGCCGCCGCGGCGAAGCGGTAGACCTGTTGCTTACCGGCTGCCTGTTTATGGGCGGGCTTTTCTTTTTAGGGCTATACCTTTTTGGCAGCCGCGATAAGGCCATCCTTTTGTTTTCGCTTTATTCCATTGTATACTGTTACCGCATCATCGGTACAGATAATTACGTAATACACACCATCCTACCTGATGCCAGCTGGTACCTCATGGTGCGGCTGGAGTACATTACGCTGTTTTCAGGTATTGGTCTATTCGGGTTATATACCCGTTACCTATGCCCTGATGATGTTAACCTAAAGATTATTGGTGTCATTTGCTCTGTTTGCGGGCTGTTTGCGCTGGTATCGATGGTAGTGCCCCCTTATTATTTTAGTCAGCTGATCAATCCGTTCCTTGTCATTACGGTTTATTGTTTGGTATATATCCCCTACGTTTATACGGTTGCTTATCGTAAACAGCGACCAGGTTCGGTATATGCGCTGGCAAGTTCCCTTGCTTTAATGGGCGTGTTTGCCATTTCTTTATTTCATTACTGGGGCTTTATTCCGCAATTGCAGTTTTTGAGCTTTTTAGGGTATGTAAGCTTCTTTTTCCTGCAGTCACTGGTGTTGTCGCACCGCGTATCCTTTGTGCTTACCAAGGCACGCGAACAGGCTGAACAAGGCCTTATTGCTAAAAGCGAATTCCTGAGTACCATGAGCCATGAAATCCGCACGCCGCTTAATTCGGTTATCGGCATGAGCCACCTTCTGCTAAAAAATAATCCCCGTAAAGATCAACTGGAGCACCTGGATGTAATGATATTTTCGGCTAATAACTTGCTGGGCATTGTGAATGATATTTTGGACTATAATAAGATCGAGGCCGGGATGATCACCTTTGAGCACATTGATACGGATATCACTTCAATTGCCCGCAATGTAGTAAGCAGCCTGCGCAGTTCTGCTGAAGATAAAGGGATAGTTATTAAGCTAAGTATTGATCCCGATATCAACCAGCGGGTACTTACCGACCCAATTAGGGTATCGCAGGTAATGACTAATCTAGTACATAACGCTATTAAATTTACACAACAGGGTACCGTTGATGTAGACTTACAATTGCTTCAACAAAGCGAAAAACAACTTACCCTTTGCTTTAAGGTAAGGGACACCGGCATTGGTATCTCCAAATCAAAACAACAATTGATATTCGAGCGCTTTACACAAGCCGATTCATCCACCTCGCGGGGGTTCGGTGGTACCGGTTTGGGCCTGTCAATAAGTAAACGCATCCTTGAATTGCAAAACTCATCGTTGCATTTAACCAGCGAAGAAGGTAAGGGCTCAACATTTTATTTCGAACAAACTTTTGATAAGAGCAGCAATGCTCCCGGCTCTGCAAATCAGCTATTAAATACAATACACCCGGAAAAGCCTTTCACCGGCGTAAACATCCTTTTGGTTGAAGATAACCCTATAAACGTAATGGTAGCGCAAACCTTTCTACAGCGCTGGGGTGCCAGCATTGATGTAGCGGTAAACGGCCTGGAAGCGATAGAAAAGTTGGATATCAACAAACACCAACTGATATTAATGGATTTGCACATGCCTGTAATGGATGGTTACGAAGCTTCCCGCAACATCCGCAGTAAAGGCATTACGTTACCTATAATTGCCCTTACAGCAAACTTGCCAAAGGAAATTGAGCAGCAGGTTAAGCAAACCGGCATTAATGATATAGTTGTTAAGCCTTTTCTACCGGATGAATTATACCGCAAAGTGCTGCACCATATCAGCAAAAATTAGTTTGCTGCAACCATTTTTAACGGGCGTTGTTAAACAACTTAACCCACACGTGTTATTATGCCAGATATAGCCAAACGCTTTCCACAAAATCCTTTATTGTCACCTAAAGACCTGCAGCCAACTGTCGACGGATTGCACATTGCATGTTTGCTTAACCCCGGCGTATTCAGGTTTGAGGGTAAAACCTGGCTGCTGGTACGTGTTGCCGAGCGACCTCAGCAGTCGGATATTCACGTCTCCTTCCCTATCCTGACCGAGAATGGCGAAACGCAGATCATGGATATAGCCTTAAATGATGCCGACCTGATTGCCACCGACGCGCGGGTGGTACGTTACAAAGGTGTTGATTATCTTACTACCCTGTCGCACCTGCGGTTGCTATGCAGCGAAGACGGGATTAAATTTTACGAGCCAGAAGGATACCATAAATTATTTGGGCAGGGCCGGTTGCAAACATTTGGCGTTGAAGATTGCCGCGTGACCAAATTAGAGGATAAATTCTACCTTACCTTTACCGCCGTATCTGATAGTGGCGTAGGCGTGGGCATGCGCACTACTACCGACTGGAAAAATTTCGATTCGCACGGGATGATCCTGCCGCCGCATAACAAGGATGTGGCAATTTTTGAAGAAAAGATAAATGGCCTGTATTATGCCCTGCATCGTCCAAGTAGTGTAGATATAGGTGGAAATTACATCTGGCTGGCCCAATCACCTGATGGGGTGCACTGGGGCAACCACAAATGCATTATCAAAACCCGCGAAGGTCTCTGGGATAGCGGCCGTGTGGGCGCCGGTGCTGCACCTATTAAAACGGAAAAAGGTTGGCTGGAAATTTATCACGGCGCAACGCGCGAACATCGTTACTGCCTTGGCGCCTTTCTGTTAGATTTAGATGACCCGTCAATAGTTCTAGCCCGTACAGAGTTTCCGATAATGGAACCAACCGAACCATATGAAGTAAGCGGTTTCTTTGGACACGTAGTTTTTACTAACGGGCATGTCGTAGAAGATGACGGTGATACCATAACCATTTATTATGGTGCTGCAGATGAATTTGTGTGCGGCGCGCATTTATCGGTGAAAGAAATCCTCGGGGCAATGAACGTTTAACTATCTTATAAAAAATTAATTAGTAGGATAAACAAACAAGAAGGATTAAGCACGGTTAAGTATTAATAACCACCAAACCTTGCTATATGAATCCAATTTCACCATGGGCTATCGCTGCCGCTGAATTTTTTGCGAACCCCGGCTCACCTGCTATTTACCAAGTTGAAAGGGGAATTTACAATTACAATATTCATTGTACAGATGATTCACTTTGGGTATTAGCCGAGTGGCATAATGGTGGTAAAATTGCATTCCGCACGGCTTATTCACCAGGCAATGACTTGGAAATAACGGGACAGAATGAGCAGGACAACGTTATTAATTTTCAACTAACTTCGTCCATCGGCAAATTTTCAGTCGATATCACATTTCCCGCTGAAGGGATTTTGCGATATACCACATCGCTTAAGCCTGCAAATGATACGCTGATCCCCTTCTGGCCGCGGGATATCATTTTTCCCGGCAAGGACAAAAAGGGAAATGCAAGCGGCGGTGAAATTTTAGTAAGACAGATAGGTACCCGGTCGGGCATGTTGTATTGCCATTTAACAAGACCAAAAGCCGGCGCATTGCTTTATCTGCAAAACCTTACAGCCCTTGGCAACTATAATCAACAAACGGACACATCAGCCGGCGATACGGTTAGTGGTGAGTGGCCTGAGTTGGGCTTCTCTCTACCGCCATCGGCCGATAAGCCTTTAAAGGCTGGTAAGGATGTAATCCTGTCCGACGCGATTGTGGTGCTTGATAACGAAATCCCTGCAAAAGAGGCCGGCATTACACAGCAATATTTTGATATGCTTGCCCGTGTATACATTCAATTACCTAAACCCAATACTAATTACCAGGACTGGCCAAAAGCGCTGGATAATGGCTTGGAAGACCTTATTAAGAATCCCGGCTGCTGGTCGCACGTGAACGGACACTCGTACCTTAACGCCTATGTAAGCGATTACGCAACCCCGCCAGAGATAATGGTGCAGTTGGCTGTTCTGTTGCCCCTTACTGATTATGAAGACTGGATAGGCCAAAAAATAGAGACCACCAAAAAGATCAAGGAACTACTGCCTACGTTTTACGACGATAAGTTTAAAACAATTATGCGCTGGCTGCCTGCCGCCGCCGATACACTCGAGGGCGAAGAAGAGCAGAAAGAACCACTGGTGATGGATTCCTGGTATTTGCACCATCCGCTGCTTAACCTGTCGCGGCTGGCGCTTCGGGGAGATAAGGTCGCTACTACACTGTTTCTCAATTCACTTGAGTTTGCCATTAAGGTTGCCCATAAGTTTGATTACGACTGGCCGGTATTTTACAAAGTGGATACACTGGAGGTTATTAAGCCGGAAACCGCTCCCGGTAAAGGTGGCGAAAAAGACGTGCCTGGATTATATGCCCATATTATGCTACAGGCCTATGAGCTAACCGGTAAAAAGCGCTACCTGCGTGAAGCCGAAACGGCAGCCAAACGCCTGGAGGGTTTGGGCTTTGAGGTTTTTTATCAGGCCAATAACACGGCGTTCTCGGCCGGTGCGCTGTTGCGACTACATAAAATAACCGGTAAAAAGTTATATCTGGATCTGAGTTACTTGTGTCTGGCCGGTTTATTCAAAAATGTAAGGCTTTGGGATTGCAATTATGGCTACGGTAAAAATTTCCCATCGTTTTTTTGCTTGTTTCCGTTAAACGATGCGCCCTACACGGCTGTATACGAAGAACAGGAAGTTTTTTGTGCCGTACATGATTATTTGAAACACGCGCAGGGTGTGGATATTTTACCTTCGGTATCATTGCTTCTGGCCGAATATGTAAAGTATCTGGTTAACCGTGCCATTTACTATTATCCAACAATGCTTCCATCCGATATGCTTTCTAAAGAACCCAAAATGGGAGAAGTTGATGCCAAATTGTGGATAGCGCTGGAAGATATGTATGACGGATGGGAACAAAGCGGCCAGGTAGGCCAGGAAGTTTACGGCGCAGGCAATGCCTTCGGAATATTGCCAAGGCATTACATTCGCGTTGCCGACCAGGAGTTTATGATTTACGTAGATTATCCCACATCATGCATCAGGCACCAAAAAGATAAAGGTGTAAGCTTTAACACTTTAGGCGATAAACGATTTGATGCTACCTTAATGATCGTTAAAATGAGTGACAAAAAATTACCCAAAGTAATAGTAGCCGTGACCAATCAGGATGAACCTTTAAAAGGCACCTTAACAAAAGACGGACACTTGCAATATGTAGTTGGAGGCAACAGGCATATAACCGTTAGCTGGCATTAATTGCTTTCTGTAAGTGCTTTGATCACATTACATGTTACCGTTTGTAAATGGTAGCATTTGGGTAATGATTTCTGCATCTGCCATCTTCCCCTTTTTTGGTGTCACCGGTTTCTCAAACGGATAGCATTAAATAACAACGACTGCTGCCCTACTTAATTCCAGAGAATTATCTTGAAGGTGGTCATCTCGCCGAAAAACTTGCCCAAAAACCACAACTATTAGGATTTGTAAGTCCTGCCTGCTTGCAAAGAAGTTTAACTTTGCGCTGTTAACATATCTTTTAATGCTCAAATCTGCACATCCTATTTATAATTTACAGTTTGGCTTAGTTTGCCTCAGCTCGTTACTTTTCTCGGCCAGTTTCAACATGCTTATACCAGAATTGCCGGCCTATCTCAGCAGTATTGGCGGAGCGGAATATAAAGGTTTGATCATTGCCCTTTTTACGCTCACAGCAGGTATATCCCGTCCATTTAGCGGCAGGCTTACAGATACCATTGGGCGGGTACCCATCATGGCTGTCGGGTCTGTTGTTTGCTTTGTATGCGGCTTTCTGTATCCGGTATTAGGAACGGTATCCGGGTTTTTATTCCTTCGGCTTATTCATGGGTTTTCTACCGGATTTAAACCCACAGCAACAGCTGCATATGTGGCTGACATTGTTCCTCGTGAGCGCTGGGGCGAAGCACTTGGTTTTCATGGCTTATGTTTTAGTACAGGATTGGCTATAGGGCCGGCGATTGGCAGTTCTATACGCTTATATTTTTCATTAGATGCACTGTTTTACAGCTCGTCGGTATTCGCGCTAATGTCTATAGTAATATTAATGAACATGAAAGAAACGCTGGTACCTAAACAACGGTTCAGTTTTTCAATACTCAAAATCTCCCGTCGGGATATCATCGCACCAGAAGTACTGCCTGCCGCCATTGTTACCTTCCTCTCCTACATCGCTTATGGCGCAATTCTTACATTGATCCCTGATTGGGGGGAGCACTTAGGCATTATCAACAAAGGTCTGTTTTTTATGGTGTTCACCATTGCCTCTTTAGTGATCCGTTTTGTGGCGGGTAAGGCATCTGATAAATATGGGCGCGTGTATGTTATAAATACAGGATTGGTGCTGCTAACCGTCGCCTTGACAATAGTCGGCTACGCCGATAGCTTTGCCGGTCTGATGGCGGGTGCTGCCGTTTATGGTGTAGCCACAGGCATCCTCTCACCTGCCCTAAATGCCTGGACGGTAGACATGAGCCATCCTGAATACCGGGGCAAAGCAATGGCTACTATGTATATCTCATTGGAGGCCGGCATTGGACTTGGTGCTTTGCTCTCCGGCTGGTATTATCAGGACGTGATAGCACGCATCCCGCTAGTAATGTACGTTACCGCAGGTATTACGGGATTAGCACTTGTTTATATGGCATTACGATCAAAGGTAAACGATAATCGTAATGCCGAAATAGTGGTATAATTTATTCTGATGCCTCTTCGCCTTTTTCGCCCAGTTCAACAATATCACCTTCTTTAAAAAGGATGGCTTGCAGTGTTTTACGCCATACCGGTTTTTGACGAAGCAAAAACTCCAAGTCCATACCGAAATGCTTGAATTCCTCATGCTGGGCATTTTGCATAATAGCTTTCGCCTGCGGGTTCTTTTCTACAGAGATGCGCTGCTCGTACCAGTTGATGGCCTCGGCTTCTTCTCCCATGGATACGATCATACGTGCAAAGGTGCGGGTTTCGTCGCTCAGCTCATTGGCCGGCTCGTGGTATTGATCAAATGCCATAGTATTTCTTTTTTGATTATAAGAAGCACTATGGCATTTTTGTTTTAGGAGATATTAAAGACTCTCAAACCAATCACTTTTGACTTCAACCGTTTCAGTGAGTTTAGTTGAAACACCCAATTTAAGTTCTTTTAACTTATCACAAAGAAGTTCTCCATCTATTAAATCAATTGGCGGCGCACCGTCACGAGTTGCTTCTTTAATTGCTTCACGTGTAAATGTTCCAGTAGTAATTACCAATCCTTTATCAGCTCTCCCCTGCATTGCTCCTCTAAAGTCTCTAATTTGACTTGGTGAAACAGAACCTTTGTAACGCTTACATTGAAATATTACGTGAAAACTTAAAAGTCCACTTACCCGTACAATTCCCTTTCCATCAATTCCGCCATCACCAACTTTACCTGTGACTTCAACTTGTGAAAATCCACTTTCACGTAGTATTCGTTGAGATAATCTTTCAAAGGCAGATGGGGTAATCTGATAAAGTATGTTTAGCAAACGAGTTTTCCATTCTTCTGTATCTTCAACTTCTTCTTCTACTTCTTTTTTTGCTTGATTGACTTCTGTAGATTTTTCCGCAATACCCTTTCCAAGTTTTTCAATCGTTGATTTTTCTCTTACGAACCGTACAATTTCTGCATTATCAAGATTAGAAACATTTATATCTGCTTTTAATAAAGCCCAGATTCCACGAGACGAATTTTCAAGCAGACCAAATTTTTTTAGATAAGTCCTGCTCCAAGCAAGTCGATAATCTACTTCTTTACGAGTGTCACTTTCACCGTGCGGTACTTGCAACACATCCTCGGAAATATTCGCAATTTCATAAACAAGATTATTAATTTCTTCTACCGACCCAGAACCACCAAGTTTGATTAAAGCTTTAACAACGGGAACCAAAAGTTCATCGAATGACGGAACAGCAAGAATATATTTTTTCCTTGCCATTTATTAGATCACTTCGTTGATACTCATTTCTCGAAGTTCCTTTGGTTCATTAGGGCGGCCATTCTTGAATGCCTTTCGCGGCGACAGGCCCAGCAATTCGAACATGGCCATATCTTCATCAAATGAAGGATTGGGCGTAGTCAATAACTTTTCTCCGGCGAAAATAGAATTGGCCCCGGCCATAAAGCAAAACGCTTGCTCCAGGGTGTTCATTTCCGTTCGGCCTGCACTTAATCTCACTACCGTTTTAGGCATAATGATACGCGCGGTAGCGATCATCCTTACCATGTCCCATACAGATACACGTGGCTGGTCTGCAAGCGGTGTACCTTTTACCGGTACCAAAGCGTTTATAGGTACGCTTTCCGGGTGTTTTGGCAGGTTTGACAGCGTTTTTAGCATCGAGATCCTGTCGGCAACGGTTTCACCTAACCCAATGATCCCTCCGCTACATACGCTGATCTTTGCTTTACGCACATGCTCCAGGGTTTGCAGGCGGTCATCGTAAGTACGTGTGGTTATAATACGCTTATAGTCCTCTTCAGACGTATCCAGGTTATGGTTGTAGGCGTACAAGCCGGCATCGGCTAAGCGTTGCGCCTGGCTCTCGGTAAGCATACCCAGTGTGCAGCATACTTCCATATCCATGGCGTTAACGGCTTTCACCATATCAATAACCTTATCAAAATCGCGGTTGTCACGTACTTCTCGCCATGCAGCGCCCATACATAAACGTGAAGCACCGCCATTCTTAGCCTTCTGCGCAACAGCAATAACTTCTTCTTTAGGCATTATGGCATGTACATCAACTCCGGTGTTATATCTGGCGGCTTGCGGGCAATAAGCGCAATCTTCGGGGCAGCCACCGGTTTTAATAGAGATCAGCGAACTAATCTGTACCTCAGCGTAGTCTTTATTTTCCCGGTGGATGGTTGCCGCCCTGTAAACAAGGTCCAGCAGTGGTGAGTGATATATTTCAGAGATTTGTTCCTGTGTCCAATCGTATCTTACTTCTGTCATTGATGTAAATTTTATATCTACTAATTTGTGTAATAAACCTGCGCAAAGATGCTAAGTTGCAAAGATTCAAAGATTATTTTCTATTTCAGTAATTTGTATTGATTTTATAATAAAAAGCTTGATGCTAACCAAAGCGGCAATAAAAAGCCAATGCAATCGGTAAAGGTGGTAATGATAATGGATGATGCAACAGCGGGGTCTATACCCACCCTTTTTAGGATCAACGGGATACCGGCGCCGGTTAAACCAGCTACAATTAAATTACCTGTCATTGCTATAAAAAGCACCACGCCCAGCATTGGGTTTTTATCGTAAAAAAAAGCGAATAACAGCACAATCAGCCCGTTGGCGGCACCGTTGATCATTCCTACTAAAAACTCTTTAAAAACGGTGTTGTAAGCCTGCCTGTCTGATAGGTCGGTTAACGAGATACGCCTTACAGTAACAGCAAGTGCTTGTGTCGCCGCATTGCCACCCATACCGCCAATTATGGTTACATAAGCTACAATTATTGGCAGATCCTCTTCTACATAGGTAAATTGCCTGATAACAGAGGCTGCTAAAAATGCAGTACCTAAATTAATGATGAGCCACGGCAGGCGGCTTTTTACCGCATCCTTCCAGTTACCGCTAAGTTCTTCGTCTTCAGATACACCGCTGATCTTCAGAATGTCCTCGGTGTTCTCTTCCTCCATTACATCAATGATATCATCAACTGTAACGCGGCCCAGCAGCTTCATGTGGTCGTCAACCACCGGGATACTGGTAAGGTTATATTGAGATATCAGCCGGGCAACCTCTTCCTGGTCAAGATCGGCTTTAACATAAACAAAGTCGGTATCTACCAGATCGCTTATTTTGGCGTCGCCACGGGCCTTTATAACCGTTTTTATAGAAAGGATTCCCTTCAGCGTATCATGATCATCTACCACACAAATGGTGTAAAACTCCTCCATCTCTTCCGATTGGCGGATGATCTCGTCGAGCGCTTCTTTCTTATCAAGATTAATATGCACTTTGATAATTTCGGAGTTCATCAAACCACCGGCAGTATCCTCATCGTAACTTAAAAGTGCCCGTATGCTGGTAGCGTCTTCCTGGTCAATATCTTCTAAGATCTCCTTCTGATCTTCTTCATCCAGTTGCGAGATAATATCAGTAGCCACATCATAATCCAACTCCTCAACAATCTCGGTACGCTTATCTGGATCAAGGCTAACCAAAAGCTCTTCCGGGTGCTCCTCCTCCGCCATTTCCGAGATTACCTCAGATGCAACGTCGGCAGGAAGGATGTTGATAATGCGCTCTTTAGCCTCCTGCGGCAATTTTTCGAACAGCAGGGCAATCTCCGAAGAATGGTATTCCTTTAAAACCAACTGTAATTCAGCATCATCGGCTTCAAGGGCAGCCTTAATGCGTAGCAGGTCGGATTTGTTAATATCAAAAGATTGCATATGCCACTAAAATAGACAAAAAATAAAGGAATTTGGTACAATCGAAGGTGCAATAGATCGACGGGAATGGTCTCCGATTCATTATTCAATCCGAGGGCGATGGATTAACCACTGTAATTATAAACTGCTTTAAGCGATAATATTTTGTTAAGCTTAGTTATAACCGGTTCTACTTGTGTTTTGCGCACGCTAAACTTTAACTCACAATGCAATTCCTGGCGATTTTCCAATACCAGCAACTGCTCGTCTTTCATAATTCGCATCACATCGTTCATTTGCTCATACCCAAAGGTGATCGTATATACGTCGTTAACGGTTTTAGCAATTACCTGGGCCTGCGCAAGCGCTTCTTCGGTTGCCGCTTTATAAGCGCCTATCAATCCAGGGACACCAAGCAATGTACCACCAAAATAACGAACCACAACTACTATTACGTTGGTTAGATCTTTAGAAAGCAGCGTATTCAATATCGGCCTGCCTGCTGTGCCTGACGGCTCGCCATCATCGTTGACTCTAAAAACAGACCGGTCGACACCAATGCGAACAGCCCAGCAATGGTGATTGGCTTTAGGGTGCCCGGCTTTCAATTTGCTTAAAATGGTTTTTACTTCGCTATCTGAACTGATGGGATACGCAAATGCGAGGAACTTACTGCCCCTGTCGCGAAAAATGCCTTCTGTCGGTTTAGAAATAGTGCGGTAAGTATCGTCGAACAACATCAAAATTGCGAGTAAGTAATAATGATAATGGCGATGATAGCCAAGCCGATACCAATTTTATTTAACAAACTCAATCGCTCGTTAAAAACAAACAGCCCCACTATTGCACCCAAGGTGATTACACCGATATTCATGGCCGAAAACACGGCCGACGGACTGGTTGCCAATGCTTTGTGTGCTTTTAGATAAAACAGGATATTACCAAAATTGGCAACCCCCAAAACCAACCCAAAAACGATATGGGGCCAAACTATACGGGTTTGCCCGGCCACTACACGAACAAACAACCCAATAAATGCAATTACGAACGATAAGGCGTAAATGAAAAAAAGCGATGTTGTGTAAGGTACAGCAGTAAACGTTGCAACCTTTTTAAAAAGAATATCAATAGCGCCAAAGCCAAAAAATACAATCACCAAATAAAGCCAGGCGTTACTAAGCACTTTGCGGTTGGCCGTCTTTTTTTGCCATGGGATGGAACACAGTATAGCGGCAAAACCAACTATAATTCCGGCAATTTTGAGTGGACTAAGCACTTCATTGAACAAAAGGAAGGATGCCACTATTGGGATAAACAGTGAAAGCCGTTGTGCCACATCGGTACGCACTATGCCTACCACCCTAACCGATGATGCCAACACCCAAAAAACCAGCGGCAACAAAACCCCAACCGCTATAAAAACGCCCAGTGGTGCATGCCTGAAAATAAAGCTGCCGATAGCCGGTTTAAAAAAGAACCAGGTAAGCGCTATAGCCATGCTGTAGTTCCAAGTAATAGCCTGGAAAATGTCTATACCATAACGCCGTGCCAGCTTTAATAAAACCGAGACAATAACGCTGCAGCAGACACTTAAAAAAACATATAACATTAGGTAAGTAGCTTACTGGTTATAAAAAATCTGCAATTTATCGGCGCCTACAATATATTCGCCTCCGTTGCCGCCATTAACGAAAGGAGATTTAATACCATTAGTTAATACTGTTTTACCTGTAAAAATACGCGCTTCGTCCCATAACCCGTCTTGTATAAAAGTCTGCAGGGTATGCGCGCCGCCTTCAATAATTACCGATTGAATGTCTTGCAGGTAAAGTTGAAACAGGATATACTGAGGCACATAACGGTCAAAGTCTTCCAGGGCAATGTATTTTATCCTGCCATCAATATCGGTTTTAATTTCGTTAAATACCAATGTTTCAACTGTTTGATCAAATACATTTAAACCAGCGTTCAATTCAAGCCGCCTGTCAATTACGACCCTCTTTGGCGATTTGCCATCTACCAAACGCACATTAAGTTGTGGGTTATCCGCAAGGGCTGTATTCTTTCCTAAAAGTATGGCATCCTCTTCAGCCCGCCAGGCGTGTACCATTTTCTTAGCCGCAGGGCCGGTAATCCAATACTGGCTGCCATTAGCCGGGGCAAAATACCCATCGGCTGTTTGCGCCCATTTTAAAATAATGTAAGGCCGCTGTTTTTGTACGCGTGTAAAAAATCGGCGGTTTAGCCACTGGCATTCGTGTTCTAACACCCCGGTAATAACCTCTATGCTCGCATTCATTAATTTTTCGATGCCTTTACCATCCACAGCGGGGAACGGATCGCGGCAGCCGACCACAACAGTTTTGATCCGGTGTTTGATGATCAGATCGGCACAGGGCGGAGTTTTGCCGTAATGGGCACAAGGCTCCAGTGACACGTAAATGGTCGAATCTTTAAGCAGATCGATATGGTTATCGTACTTACTTATCACCATGTTAACGGCATTTAGTTCAGCGTGCGCTTTACCGTAGCGCTGATGATAGCCTTCGCCAATCACCTTGCCTTCATGAACAATTACGGCACCAACCATTGGGTTCGGGCTAACCCAACCGGCACCCAAAGCAGCGAGTTCCAGGCAGCGCTGCATATAAATTTCATGTGTGGCCATTGTGCAAAAGTAGCTTTTCTGTTACTTTGTTGCATGAAAACTATTAAGGATGTTATTCAACAGTACGGACAAGCGCTGCAATCGTTATATGACACTCGTGAATCCAGCGCAATAACCCTATTAGTTTTAGAGGAAATAACCGGCTTTTCACGCGCCCGGATCAAGGCTTTTCCTGAAGATGAGTTGCCGGCCGGGGCTATCGAAAAACTTAGTGCCATAGCAACAGAATTACAAACCGGCAAACCGGTGCAATATGTTTTAGGCAACACAGAGTTTTACGGGCTGAATTTTTTGGTGAACCCTGCTACCCTGATTCCCCGCCCCGAAACGGAAGAACTGGTAGACTGGGCATTAAAAGAAAGTAAACGCTTAACAGATAATAAACAGCTAAACATACTCGACATTGGTACAGGAAGCGGATGCATCGCTATTAGCCTTAAAAAGAATTTGCCTGGTGCTTTAGTTACCGCCATTGATGTATCAGCCACAGCACTTAAAACTGCTGCTCAAAACGCGGTAATTAATGAGGTAACAGTTGAATTTATTGAAGATAGTATCCTCGACCCTAAATCTGGAATTGAAAGATCGAACTATGATATAATCGTATCTAACCCACCGTACGTTACGCTCCAGGATAAACTGCACATGCACCAAAACGTTACCGGCTTTGAGCCGCACCTGGCACTGTTTGTTCCAGAAGAAAATCCCTTGTTATTTTACGAAGCTATTGCCGATTTGACTGTTAAAACATTGCTACCGGGCGGGCTGTTGTTTTTAGAGATCAATGAGAACTTAAGCAAAGAAACCATTCAGCTATTAACGCTTAAAGGCTTGTCAGGCATTCGATTAAGGCAGGACATGAGTGGCAGGGACAGGATGGTAAAAGCCACATTAGCAGCGTCCTAACCAGGCTGAAACCCAATAAAATGATCAATTACGCGGGTGGAAATCAATGATTGTGCTTTTTAAATACTCTTTGTCCAGGTGCGTATAAATTTCGGTTGTGGTAATACTTTCATGGCCAAGCATTTCTTGTACGGCGCGCAGATCGGCCCCGCCCTCTACCAAATGCGTGGCGAAGGAATGCCGTAAAGTGTGTGGGCTGATATTCTTTTTTAAGCCTGTCGCTTCAGAAAGTTGTTTAATAAGCATGAAAACATAAACACGACTAAGCCTGCTGCCTCGGCGGTTTAGAAATACTAAATCCTCTTCACCCTTTTTCACGGGAATATGCACCCGCACTAAATCAATCCATATATTTAGCGCTTTAATTGCTTCGCCGCCGATAGGTACAAGGCGTTCTTTACTCCCTTTGCCGGTTACTTTTATAAACTCAATACTAAGATACAAGCTAGAAATCTTCAGCTCGGTTAATTCGGATACGCGCAAGCCGCATCCATACAGCACTTCCAACATTGCTTTATTACGGGGTCCCTCGGGTTTTGAAAGGTCAATCGCGGCGATCATTTTGTTGATCTCGTGGATGCTCAATGTATCTGGAAGCTTGCGGGTGATCTTTGGTGTCTCCAATAATTCTGACGGATCCGAAGTGATATAATCTTCCATCAGCAGGAATTTATAGAAAGCCTTCACTCCCGATATGATACGGGATTGTGACGAAGGGATCATCCCCAATTCGTTGATCCAGGTTATAAACTTACGCAAATCTGCTAAAGAAAACTCTGTAGGTGATTTTTTATCAACTTGTAATTCAGAATATTGATATAACTTTTCTAAATCTTTAGTATAGGCATCGATAGAATTCACCGCCAACGACCGCTCCAATTTTAAATAAGTTTTAAACCCCTTCAAAGCCGCTGTCCAGTTCAATTGATTTTTGTTTTAATGTTTTATAGTTAAGTTTGAACAAATGAATATACAAATTATCAACGGGCCAAATTTAAACCTGCTTGGCATACGCGAAAAATCCATTTACGGTAACACCGATTTTGAAAGTTACCTCGCCGAATTGAAAACCCATTTTACAAACATCACCATAAATTATTACCAGAGTAACGTTGAAGGGGAAATTATAAACAAGTTACATGAAGTAGGCTTTAGTTATGATGGCATTGTATTAAATGCCGGGGCTTACACCCATACCTCTATAGCTATTGCTGATGCAATTGCCGCAATTAAAACTCCTGTAATCGAAGTTCACATTTCTAACGTATATAAACGCGAAGAGTTTAGGCACCATAGTATGCTGGCATCAAGCTGTAAAGGTGTGATAGCCGGTTTTGGCATGCACTCTTACCGCTTAGGAATAGAAAGCCTTTTATTGAATGATCAAGTTTAAGTGCCATAGTACTGCGAACATTTTGTATTAATACGAATTAAAAAAATGAATAAAGTATTTAAAATAGCATTTCCCCTACTGGTTATCCTTACTTTATTTTCGACAGGTGCATCTGCACAGGTTAACAAGAGAAAAATATCTGTTCGCGATTCTTTAAGAATGACGATCCTGCGGCGCGACTCGATGATGCGATCATTCAAAAAGTCGGATACCTCTATCAACAATTTGCTGCAAAAGATAGAGTACTATACCTCGTCTTTCAATCAAATTAAAACTAGCCTTTCCCGTAATATCGATACTGCAGATATAAGTGCACAGCTTCCTTCATTTGAACGCCGCATAGGGCTTATAAAGACGCTCATCGACAACGACAGATCAAGCACCCTGCGCTATCTTTATGCCATACGCGATATCCTGACCCGCAGCGATGATCAGCTGGACCTTTACCAGGAGCGCCTTGCTACCATAAATTCCAAGCTGGTACAAAATCAAAACGAGTTGTCGTCTATGGACAAGGATTCTGCTTTAAAGATCGTACCGGCAGACAGCAGCCTCCTTACAACATTCCTAATTCAGAAAATAGCTATTGATAGCAAGCATAAACGGTTAGACACTACTAATAAAAAGCTATTACTTAAAATAGGCTTATTACAAAACCGCATTTCGGCAGTATACATTTCGCTGCTAGACCTGAAGGATCAGATTGATATCAAGATCCGACAATTTAGCATCCAGGCCTTAAGCACCGAGAATAATCCGATATGGGTATTTGATGCAGATACGGCCAGTACGTTCAAGACCGCCCTGGGCAAAACGGTAAACATGAATAAACGGCTGCTAAACTTTTTTATAGGGCGTGATCCGCTTATTCACCTTGCAGGCACTCTGATCTTCGTGCTGTTCTTTGTATGGATCTATACCAACCGTCGTCGTGTACTACGCATTAAAGAATCTCCACAAAGCGTTTTCAGTTATGCTAAATATGTAACGCTTTATCCTATCACATCCGCGATAATTGTTGCGTTTGCCATTGTGCCGAATTTTTATGACCACCCACCGGTAGTTGTCCTGGAGATTTTTTTTACGGTATTAATTATAGGCATCCTGCATCTGGTAAAGCGTACCTGCCCTCCTGTACAATTTAAGTATCTGCACATATTATTTTGGCTTACATGCGTTTATAGTTTCAGCAATTTGTTTGTTGAAGTATCAAATACAGATCGTGTGATAGTATTGATCCTGTCACTGGCTACGGCCGTCACCAGTATATGGTACTATCGCGAGGTGAAGAAAAAACCCGAGGATTACCTGCCTTATACCGTTATTATACTTAAAGCATTCATAGGTTTGCTGTTTATTTCATTTCTGTGCAATGTATTTGGACGGGTTACGCTTTCCAAAATCATTGCTGTAACTGCGGTTTACAATTTGTGGCTGGCGCTCGGAATGTACTACCTGGTGCAAATTATCATGCAGAGCCTTTTTTTACAGCTCGAGGCAAATAAAAATAGTACCAGCATAAGTTCGTTCATTGACTTTAAATTGCTTCAAAACAAGTTCAGGAGCATTTTAACCATCCTTGCCAGTGTGCTTTGGATCATAATGCTTACGCAAAACTTGAGCATTGAAGATGCTGTGTTCAACTACATTAAAAACTTTTTAACCGAGTCGCGCAGCTTAGGGGGCACCAACACACAATTCACGTTTCAAAGTATTATCATTTTTATTGCGGTTATATGGTTTTCGTCGGTAGCAGCGCATATTATCACTTACCTTTACGAAGTGGCGGGCAAGCACGCCAACGATATGGATGTGCTGAAAAAAAAGAACCGTACCAGCACGCTTTTGATAAAAATGGCCGTGTTTGCCATCGGTTTTTTACTTGCGGTTACGGCGTCGGGCTTTCCGCTCGATAAGATAACGATCATCATCAGTGCTTTTGGTATCGGTATTGGTTTCGGCTTGCAGAACATTGTGAACAACCTGGTATCGGGTTTGATACTGGCCTTTGAAAAGCCGATACAGATAGGCGACATCATTGAGGTAGATAGCCGGTCGGGCACTATTATGGAGATCGGGATCCGCAGCAGCAAGATCGCTACCAGCGATGGCGCCGAAGTGATCATCCCCAACGGCGACTTGATATCCCATCACGTAATCAACTGGACACTAAGCAATAATAACCGCCGTATTGAACTGATCATTGGTGTAGCATATGGTTCAGATATCGAAAAAAC
>NZ_CAXVWK010000091.1:0-16656 GCF_964263795.1 Mucilaginibacter sp. | reverse complement strand
GTATCATCCGGCGGTATCTTGCCATAATCTACTATGGGCCATATCCAGCCATCGGTATAGGTTTGAGAGGCTACTACATTCTGCAGCGTCCATTGGTGCTGATAGGGCAGCCAGGGCTGTGCCTTGCCCCATTGCGTAAGCTGGTCGCCCATCTCGTACAGTTTACCATCAATATTGTCAAAAAAATCAACATTGCCGGAGAGTATAGTGAAGTTAGCTACATCCTGTTCAATGCTGCTGAGCTCGCCGGTGCCGCAGGGAATAATTTCCATCCCGTCCTGAACCACTTTTACCGGGTATTGGGTATAAGGCAGATTGCTGGTAACCGCAATATCATCCGGGAAGCCCAGTAACGCACGGTTATGCTGGGTAAGCGGCAGTTTAAACTGGTTGGAGGTATTGCCCTGCTGATTTTTTACCTCGGCCAGGTTGTTGATCTGAAAGGTAAGCGCAATGGGGCTATCGTCCGCAAGGTCGGCTAATTGATCGTTTATAAAAAGTTGATGTTGGTTCATAATGGTTTTTTAGTGCGGGAGCGGGCGAGAAGTGCGGGGAGCGGGTAAGCAAACGGATACACGACGCTTGCGCACTTCACATAGCTTATTCCGCTTTGGATACTTACTGCTACTGCCCCTGTACATTTACTGCCGGCAAATTAAACGTAATGCTAAATGGTGCCTGTCCGTTGCGGGTTTCGTACTCGCTATAGGTGGCTGTGTTAATTACTACGGTTTGCCACTTTACCGGGTTTTTGTTTACCAGCATCTGCACCTTAGGCGAGTATTTAATAGATTGCAGCCCTTTAATATCTGCTACAGGAAGGTCCTCGGCCATTACCTTTATTTTTTGACCTGCCGTTTTGCTGATCACCTCTTCTATGCTGTCCTGGTGTTCCCAATCATGCACATAGCTTTTAATGATCACGGCGTTCTGCACGTCAAGACTAACTTCCTGGTTGTAAATAAAGCGATAATAGTTCCAGGAGCCCTTAAGGCCTATCCAGCGAAGGTAAACGCTATGGTCGTCTACCGCGTCATCTATCCTGATCGTTTGCGTTTCGGTAACGTTCTGAACGTGCCCGGCATCGTCGGTAAATTTCAGGGCGATGTTAATGAAGTACACATCAGGTGCAAAGCTTTGGTTAATAAGTAACCGGTTAAGCCCCAGTTGCGCCGGCACCGGTATGGCCAACTGCGTCTGCCGGGCAATAACAAGTTTGCTGCCGTCCTGGTTCAATAGCCAGCCGCCGTCCTCGTTAAGCAGATAGCCGGTTTGCGGCCCGCCGGGTAATGGTTTGCGGTTGATATCCAGCAGCGTTATGTCGCAATAGATTTGCCGGCCGAGCAGGTCTTCGCTGTAGATGAAGCCGATATCGAAAGGGTAGCCGTTGCTAAAGGCGGGTTCGGCAAAATCGGTGATCCATTTAGCTTTTTCGGAACCTGCGGGCGAATTGCTAAATGGTACGTAAGCCGCCAGGTTGCCGCCATATTGCTCGCCCAGTTGTTTGGCGGCATAAAGGACGTAATAAGTTGGGTTAATGGATATATAGGCCGACGTATTGGTTACGCCGTCCTCTTCCCATTCTTCGGCGTAGGCCACCTGGTAGCTGGCGCTCAGGTTATCATCCCGGTAGTTATATTGGGTGAAGGTACTCTCGTCCTTAGCATGTAAGATACTCTGCAGAAAATTAGCCAGATCTGCCCGGGTCACCCCCTTGTGATCGGGCCGGTTAGTTGATGTTATGGTGCTTTGCTTCCCGTTGATTTTATCAAAGTAAGTTACACGGGTGATGATGCGGTAATAGGCCTTCAACTTGTTGATGTTAACAAAACCGACAGCATCGCCGTTAAAAGGCGCATCGATAATTAACTGGTCAGTTTCTGTTTTGTCAGATACTTTGTAAATGCCGTTGTAAGCCCCGGCTTCCAGATAAACCGTATCGCCTTTTGCAATCTTGGCAACATTTGCATTCACGGTAACCATCGCCTGGCCGCTTGCGGTATGCAATTGTACGCCGGTTACCGCAAAATCCTTACGTTGATAAGTAAATACCACAGGGTTGAAGGCCGCACTCCAGCGCGACACATTGCCGCCGGGCAGCGTTACCGAAGGATCTGATAAGAGCAGGTTTTTGAGTGATGGCACTTGTACCGACAATTGTGCGCTGCAATTATTGGCATCACGGGCATAAACGGTGGTGAACCCTCCTGAAAGATTGCTGAATACTGGTGACGACTGATAATTTACGGCATCCAGGCTAAATTCAACAGGAAGATAGCTTGATGTAGCGTTCACGGTGATCTGCCCGTCGCCTGCGCCTGTGGCCGATTCGGGCTGGTTTACAGCGATATAGTTGATGCTAAGGTCGCAACTTAAAACAGGCGGGTCTGCATCTGGCACCGCGCTAATACCGGTTATAGTAAATGCGGTAAAGTAGGGGTGGGCAGGGTCGCTATCGCTGATCTTTCCCGTAAAAATGGCAATGCTTTGTCCGGGGATATTTACGCTGTAATTGCTGATGCTGCCGTTATCATTAACTTGGTAGCTTACGCTTACATTGTTGCCGTTGGCCGGCTGGCCTGTGGCCGCGTTTGTGATTTTGATATACACCCGGCCATTTACCTGGTTGCCCAGGTTGTAAGTGCTGGTATAATCTATTTGAGCTATTAAAGACATGGTTAGTTAATAGTGGGTTATGGGCGTCGAGTTAGGAGTAGGTGGAAGATTTGCAGTTAATCTCAACCAAACGCCTCGTAATACATACTGTTCAGCGTTATGGTTAGGCCAACGCCGGTGGTATTTACATCGAATTTGTTATACACCGGAATGCATTTGGCCTTTTCGCCGGCTTTGATACGGAAATAGCGTCCGTTGCCATCACGGTATCTTGCAGCCTTTACGATAAATTCATTGGCCATGTGCAGCGCTTGTTGAATGTAGGTTTCGTTTTCGGCAGTGTATTGGCCAAATTCTGTCTGATACAGAAATTCCAGGTAAATCGTAAAAACGTTGTCGACAGAGCCGTTTACATGCGGCGAAACAACAATGGGCTGCATCGGATACAGCATTATACAGGGAAACAGGGTATCGTCGGCCAGGGTATTTAACTCTTTCTCGGTGCCATATAGAAAGTTAGGTGCCGCGCTAAGTAATTGGGTTACGGCTTCGATTTGATTTCGCATATGGGGTAATCAAGTAATTATGTTGTTATTGTGAGCCTGTCGAACCCTTGGAAAGCGAATAGGTCTTCGACAAGCTCAGACTGACTCGTGTAACCGTCATGGTTAGCCTGTCGAACCATTAGTGAAGCGAATAGGTCTTGGACAAGCTCAGCGGCCAATTGCTTACTGCGAACTGCTCAGTTCCAGATACCTTTTCTGGTACTCGGCTTCGGTTTTGTTCAGGAGCAGTTTGGTGAGGATCCGTTCGTACGGCAAGGCCAGGATAAGATGCCATTTGGTGACATCGCCACCGGCCAGGGAATTTATTGTATTGATATACTTAAACTTTTCGAACGCATGGATGCCTGCACGTTTTTCCATAGCTGTTGCAGCCGATGCCAGCAGCCGGTTCTCTGCCTCGATAAGTCGGGATAACTCAAAAAAAAATGTTTAGCAATGGGCAGCGCCTCCGTTACCCTTAACTGTTTAACGTGGTCGGCAAATGCGGCGGCTGCATATTCATCATACGGATTACCGGTTACCCGGCAATATAGATAGTAGCCTAAAACTTTGCTGCAGGCACCCAATGAGGGGTTAAAATAATCCTGCCAGTTTTCCTCGCCGTAAATTTTTATATGATCAGCAATCTCATCGGCAATGATATCACGCGCTGCCATAAAAGCACCGGCCGGTTCTACCGATAAATTGCGGAGCACATTCACGGTAACCGGTTTATTATCTATCAACAGTGTAATGGTTTTAGGGACCTCGTCGCTGTTATACAAATATTTGATCTGGTGCGAAAGTGACAATACTGCATCGGCGAACTGCACAAAGTCTGCTGCATTTGTCACCGATTTAAGATCGCTTACCTTCACATCGGATAGGATGCTGATCGCGTCCAGATCGCCCAGGTCTTTTGCCTCCTGCAGTGCCATCATTTGCCCCAGCGTAACTTCATCAAGCCGCGATGGGATGCGCACCTTTAGTTTGCCATGTGTTGTTCTAAGTGTTTTTTCTATCATGTGTTCAGTTTGATTAAATAGTAGACGTGCAGGGGCGACTTAACCGATCATTTCATCCATCAGGCTCCTGCTTAACCTTTGTTCACGGTAGGGGAGCCGGGTTGTGGTTGCCTTTAGTTTGGTTGTTTTAAGCAGGTTAAGGGCCACATAGCGCAGTGGGTCTATCAGGTGGTTGCAGGCATCTATGGGCTGGTTAAGCGTGTTGCCGCTTTTGTCGGTTTTCCACTTGTATTTATCCAGTTCCTTGCGCAGGTTTACACTGCTGCGGGTAATGTTGATGTGATAACGTTTAAGTATGTCGATAGAGTGGTTAACACTATCGGCACCTTTTTTAGCGCCGCTGATATTCCAGCCCAGTCGTTTCAGTTCTTCTATTGATTTCGGCTCGGCGCTATCAGCAATAATCGTCGTTGATTTGTTTAACCCCGCTCGCTTTAGTTTTTTCGAGATATCGGCATTGGTAAGTTCTGTTTGGTAAATCAGTTCGTCTACCCATAGTTCACCGTTTTGCTTGTATACCAGCAGGCAGCCGGTTTCATCATTAGTGAAACCAAAATCGAGCCCGGCGGCAAGCAGCTTGGCATCCTCGGGAATCTGTTCGCAAATACTCCAGTTGGTAAACACCAGGCCGGTAATGCGGCCGGTTAAGCCACGGGCGTAAACTTTCCATAATTCATAATCTTCATCCTTAAGGGACTCTACTTTCTTGCGGATGCCATCACCCGCAAAAGGGTTATGGCGATGGTCGGAGATGATCAGTTCTACTTCCGGCTGGCCGATGAGCCGCTCATGCGCCCAAAAGCCCGAGTTGGGATTATAGTCGATGAATATACGTTTGCGGGTGCGAAGCGAAAGTTCCAGATAAATATCCCAGGATATGCCATTGGCTTCGTTCACAAAAAGGTAATCTCTTTTGCCGGCTTTGGCATCCTGCGCGTTGGCATAGCTTTTAAACTCAATAATGCTGCCGTTATGGAATTCATAAACCCTGTCGGATATGTTGAATTTTTTTAGCATCCGTATAAATACCGGGGAACTCTTACTAATCTCGTCGGCATCTCGCATCGCACCCGACTTTAGATTCGGTATATCCTGTCCTACAACGGTTATAATGAGTTTTTGGCTTACAGCAAGGGTGAAAAGTACTTGCTCTATAGCGTAAGTTTTTCCGGAGCTGGTACCGCCCTGGTTAATTACCACCTGGGCGGCCGAATTGTAATTGTGTTTGAATAAAGCTGTGGTTTCCATTTGTAAATTGTAGGGCAGCAGGGTTATTGAAGCAGCACATCTCTTTCCGTGCGGGCTATCTGCGGGCCGGCATCGATTATTACTATTTGCAAGTTTTTTGGCATAGTTGCTTGCGGTATTTCTAACCTGTCTACCCAACCCATACTTTTTAAGGCGAAAATGGCACCCGTTGGCGATTGCTGGTGCAGGCGCTTTTCGTATTCAGCCTCTACCCGTAAACGCGCTTTTTTAACTATCCTGCGATACTTGCCTTTCTGCTCGTATTTTTCAAAATCCTGCCTGCTGGCAAAACCTAAAAAGTGTGCAAGGCCTGTCAACAAAGCAGGTTCGGGCAGGCGGTCCCAAACTATTTTTTTTAATGCCTGCGTTGTTTTTTTAATTGGTCCCGGGTCGGATTCTTCAAAATGGTATTCTCCCTTAATAAAAGCAAAATACGCATCGATACGTTCCGCCAGCAAGTGGGGTTGATCGGTTGAATACATGAAAAGTGAAGTTTATGATTAAAATGCCGATTGGCATATATTGTATTCAAATGTACGACTTTAATTTTGAAATTGCTAATATTATTAGAAATAAATTTGTCTTTAGGTTGTCACTAATTTGGTTTCGCGGTAAAGGCAAAATCCAAACCTTTATATTTGCTCGCCTTCACCTAAACTACAATGACAATCAATAAGGTTTTCTGGTTATTGTTTTATGCCATTTTATTCCCGCTTATGTTATCGGCGCAGGACAGGAAAGCCAATATCCCTTTAACCCAGCGGCGATTTAATGATACGCTGGTAGCCTTGCAAAATGATACCCTACAGCAAAAAGACCTTTACGATGTAATCAGTTCTATCTTTAATAAAAATAAACCGGCACAAAACAAGGCTACGGTTATAGGCACCCGGCCGGTATTTTCCATATTGCCGGCAGTGGGATATACGCTGCAAACCAAACTGGCCATTACCCTGGCAGGTAATGTTGCTTTCCGTACTGCGCCGGGCTCGCGTATCTCTACCATTTCGTCAAACTCAGCTTACACACAACGCAAGCAGATCATTATCCCTATCCAATCCAATATCTGGAGCCATGATAATAACTACAACTTTATAGGCGACATCAAATATTACAAATATCCGCAAAGCACTTTTGGTTTAGGCAGCAATTCATCTGTACGTAATGAAAACCCGATGGATTACACCCTGTTCAGGTTTTACGAGACGATCTTAAAGCATATTATTGGTAACCTATATGCCGGTGCCGGTTTTATATACGATAAACACTTTAACGTATCCGAGACCGGCAATCCCGATGGCAGCTTATCTGATTATGCCAGGTACGGCCCGCAAAGCAGTACAGTATCGGCAGGGATAACGCTTAATATGCTTATTGATATGCGCGATAATTCTATAAGCCCAACGCGCGGTTTTTACACAGCGTTGGTGTATCGTGATAACAAAGATTTCCTGGGCAGTACGTCATCATGGAAATCTCTAGTCGTTGATATTCGTAAATACATCAGGTTTCCGGCAGGTTCTGATAATGTACTGGCCTTATGGAGTTATGATTGGCTGGTGCTGACCGGTAAACCGCCTTACCTTGACCTGCCCGCAAATACCTGGGACCAGTACAACGGAACGGGCAGAGGGTATATACAGGGCCGCTTTCGCGGATCAAAGATGGTATATGCCGAAAGTGAGTACCGTTACAGAATCACCAGAAACGGTTTGCTTGGTGGCGTGGCCTTTATAAATGCCGATTCGTTTTCGGGTGCACCAGGCAGCGGTTTACAGCGGGTACAGCCGGGCTACGGGGCTGGTTTGCGCATTAAGCTTAACAAAGTGTCTAAAACCAATATTGCCGTTGATTACGGATTTGGCAACCAGGGTTCTAAAGGTGTGTTTGTAACAGTAGGTGAGATTTTTTAACATACTTTAAATAGATTTAATCTTTTGTTTATAAAATGCACACAATCAGCAATATTTTGTAAAATATCAGTTGTTTAACCGAAACTTTTTGAATTGCAAACTCGTTTATATAGTAAGTTAAAAATTGTTAAATATTTACGATGATGCGTTCGGAAAATAAAATGCAGATATTTTTTTAGTAATTTTATAACAACTGTAAAGCCTATGCAATCAAAACGGTTTACTCACTTGTGTATTTGCTTAATTGCGCTGCTATCGGCAATGGTATCTTCATGCCAGAAAGAAGCAAGTGACAAAGAGGTTGCACAGCAGCAAGCTACGATGAAAGCGGATAGCGCTATTTCCAAATCTGCTCCGGGTAATTACCTGGCTGCAGCCGGAACACTCACCATTACCGTTAAAGATTCTACCTATACTTTTGATGCCGGGCGCGATTCTGTTGCCTTTGTTAACCTAACCGTGGGCGATGAAAAGTATTTTGGGATAACAGCAATAAACAAAGCCCATACCATGAGCTTTGGCCTTAGTTCGAAAGGGTTACCTGCCGCCCCGGTTGCCCGTGGTGTAGAGGGCAGCCAGCTGATATTGCGGCCCGATGCGCTGCACAACAAACAATATACCCTTACCCGCTTTACGGAACCGGGCGATGCCGGTGTAATAAAACTGGCCGCCTACAGGCAAGACAGCCTTTTAGCCAAAGGTACCTTCTTTACTTTTTTGGCAACTGACGATAAAGCTGACGCGCCGTTTTACCGTGTTGAAGGCAAGTTTGATCTTCGGTTGAAAAAGTAAGATTGGCTTAAATAGCCTTCCTGATCTTGTAATTGCGCTTCCGATTTTGTGCAATTTTGATATTGACAGGATATTGTAAAAAACCCGATACCACCCTTGTAATTTGCCTCAATCCCTTTAAAAACAGGGCTTTTTTGCGTACCTTTACACAAAAACAAAAGGAGATTAATGAAAGTATTTATTGGAGGCCTTCCACTTGAAGTGAGTGAGGCCGAACTAAATGCGGTTTTTGGAGATTTTGGGCCTGTTAAGTCCCTTAGAATCGTAAAAGATCGTGAAACAAAAGAGAGCAGGGGTTTTGGGTTTGTTGAAATGGTGAACGAAGACGAAGCTAAAGAAGCTATCAGGTGCATGAACGGGCAAAGCTATTACGGCAAACGCATTACTGTTAATATTGCTGAAGATAAAGGCCCCGGTTTTGGTGGCGGTGGCAATAACAGAGGCTTTAGCCGTAATTAATACCCCTTATAATATTATCTTTTTAAAAGCCGGCATCGTCCGGCTTTTTTTATGCGCCTCAGTTTATATCGTGTTTCGTTGTAGTTGAATTTACCACTTTTTGAAGTATCTTTTTTGAACTCGCTTTTATTAGTAGTATTCTTGTATAGCCCTTATAACAAGATATTTTGCATTTATTAGGTAATATCAATAAGCTTTGGATCAGAATAACAGGGTCCACCGCCGAGTTTCCGCTGGAGACCAGGATATTCCACTCCCTTTGTATAATTGCCATAATAGCACTGGGCTATAATGTGCCTTTTAACTACATTATCGGCCTGCCGCTTATAGCGCTTTTCAGCCTTATTGCCCTGCTTGTTTTCTCGTATTTGTACTACCGGTCACGTTACCAGCGTATCACCCAGTCAACTTTTATCATCTTTGCGGTTATCGGCCACGTGCTGTTCATTGCCAATTTCTTTTTCAATTCAGGTACAAACGGGCCAACCGATATGCTGATGGGGCTAAGTATTTTGTTATTGCTTTGCGTAGCACCCAAAAACCAGCAAAAATTCTGGGTGTTTACCAATGTGCTTATTGTGGTAGCACTGCACATTATCGAGTACTTGTACCCGGCGGCCGTGCCTAATACTTACCAGGATAAGCAAAGCCGTTACTTCGATATTACATCAGGCTATATTGTGGTGGTAGTGGTTATTTATTATACCGTTACTTACCTGCGCCGCAATTACGACCATGAAAAACGGTCGGCGTCTGATAAAGCGACATCCATCGAACACAAAAACCTGCAGATAACCGGGCAGAATCATGAGCTGGAGCGCATTAATACCGAGCGTAACAAGCTAATGTCCATTATCGCGCATGATCTGCGGTCGCCATTAAGTAACATTCAAAATTACCTGGAGCTGGTAACCGAGTATGAACTGGACACCGACGAACGCCGTATGGTAGAGGGCGACTTGCTAAAAGTAACCCACCGTACCATTGATATGTTAAGCAAGTTGCTGGTGTGGTCAAAAGCCCAAATGGATGGCGTAAATGTAAAGTTAGGACACATATCCCTTCGCGATGCACTTTATAATACCTTCGAATTAGAACGCTCTATTGCCCTTAAAAAAAATATTACCATGAGCAGCGAGGTAGATTGGGATGTTAAAATTGTCGCTGATTCCGATATGCTGCAACTGGTTATCCGTAACCTAATTAGTAACGCTATTAAATTTACGCCTAACGGTGGACAGATCAGTTTTAAAGCCCGGCAAATAGGCCGTGAATGCTGGTTAATTATTCGTGATAACGGCATAGGGATCTCTCCCGAAAAACAGACTGAACTATTTTCACTTAGGGCCGAATCTACCTTTGGTACGGAGCACGAAAAAGGCGTTGGCCTTGGCCTGTTGCTTTGCAAAGAATTTACCGAATTGCAGGGTGGCCGCATCTGGCTGGAAAGCCCTGCGGGCGAAGGTACCGTGTTTTACGTATCCATGCCTGCCGGCAACTAGCTTTAGGCTAAGCCAAAAGTTAAAATATGCTCTGAAAGTTAACCGGTTTATTACGTCACTTTCATGCATTTTTACTTTTGAATTTTTACTTTTGCTTTATATGAGGCCCGGCGATAAAGTAATTTGCATAAACGACAAAATAGATCCTGACAAAACCGAGGAGATCCGTCGCGATTTTGAGATATGGATCACCAAGGATAAAGAATACACCATCCGCGAAATTCTGGACAATAACGGCATCGTTACTGGTGTACTGCTGGAAGAGGTGCACAATTTCCCAAAATTCTTTAAACTCATTAACCGCTTTCAGGAACCGGCTTTCGCCATCTGGCGTTTCCGCAAACTTCAGTATAATGCAACCCCGGCCGAGGCTTTAAGCGAAGTAGATGAATTGGTTGAGGTAGAGGAAGAGCATCTAATTAAAACCAAGTAATATCAGCATAACACTTGAATATGCAGTATATGTTTAATGGCATATAAAATAAGTGGCATAGTTGTTTCAACAGGATTACCGCTTTAAACCTTCCACTTTTAACTTTCCACTTTTTACATCCATTCCATTTGTTCTGCCGCCTCTGTTTCTACCAAATAGGTAAGTATATTGCGCAAAACGGCTTCCCGTGCCCACTGCTGTTCTATAAGTGATGCATCTTCACGGTACCAATGCAGGGCTTCATTGATTTGGATACGAGTTTTATAAACAAACTGTTTAGTAGGGTGGGTTTTCGTGCCCTCGTAACTGTTCAGGTTTTCGGCTTTAATGATGCGTGCAAACTGTTTCAGGGTGATGTCCAGTTGCAGGCACTCGTCAATTGAGTTTTTAAAATCCTGCTTGTCTTCCAGCCACAGTGTAAATGTGTCTTCATTCAATTCGTGTTCGGCAATGCAAATCCGGCTGTAATCGTAATCTACAGATATGATCATCCACCATAGCTGGTCCTTTAATTTTTGTGTTAATTTCATTTTGATTGGGTTGCTTTTTGATTGGTTCATTACTCTTTCAATTTTTAAATCATTGTGGTTAAGCCTTTAACTTAAATTCCGGTGTCCATCCCGGTAGGTATTTTTGGATGTCGGCTATTTCCTGCTGATACTTTTGGCAGGCGGCCTGGTAGCCCTTTAAGCGCTGCTGTAAAGTAGTTGTTGCTTGCTTTGTATTGGTTTCGCGCAGTGCGCTATAGGCGATATACATGTTATTGGTGATTGTGGTAAATAGTCTCAGCTTATGTGCACACACTAATAATTAGCTGTTGTTACGGATAATAATTCTTTATATTCTTTATACATGATTTGATGATGTGAATAATAAGCCGTAGCTTAGTTGCTAACGACGATTCAAATATAAAGAATATTCTTTAAATAAATAAAGAAAAATCTGTAAATATTTATTTTTAGTATGGAAGATCAATCGAAGCCCAATAAAATTAAAACCGTAAGGCCTGAAACACTGGAGTTTATCATCTTATATAACCAATTAAGGGGAAAAGCTTTTAATAACAATACCGAGCTTGCCGAGTCGCTTGGATTTAATTCGGCAAGTAGTATAACCGAAATTATTAAGAGCCGACAAAATATTGACCCGGAAAAGCTAAATATCTTTAAAGAAAAATACAGCGATCAATTAGGTATAAAGAAACCTACAGATAAACCTGTGAATTTATTGGTTGCCGCAGATGAGGCAGGTATTCCGATGTATGATATTATCGCCACAGCATCTGGTGTAGAAGTATATAATGATATCAACGACGCCAGGCCGGTGGGCCGCATGAACTTCCCCGGTATAGAGGAGTGCGACTTTGCTTTACCCGTATGGGGCCATTCCATGTATCCCTATCTGGAGAACGGCTGCTGGGTAGCGCTTAAGATCATAACCGATAAGAAGATTTTACCCGGAGAGGTGTATTATATAGAATGGGGCGACTATCGTATGTACAAACGTTTGCTGGCCAGTGATAACCCGGAAGAAGTAATTGCCCACTCGGATAATACAACAGAGATGATTGGCAACCGGTTAAAGTATGCGCCGTTCCCTATCCGGATAGACGAGATCAAAAAGCTATGCCTTGTTAAAGATATTCATAAAAAGCATAATCATTAGAGTGGTGAGTGGTGAGTGGTGAGTGGTGAGTGGTGAGTGGTGAGTGGTGAGTGGTGAGTGGTGAGTGGTGAGTGGTGAGTGGTGAGTGGTGAGTGGTGAGTGGTGAGTGCCATTATGATAAGTAAAAATCTGTGTAATCAATTATAAATCTGTGTATTCTGAACTAATGAACATCCGCCTCGCTGCCCTTACCGATATCACGGCTATTATGTTGCTGATAAAAGATGTAGTGCCACTTATGCAGGCCACCGGTAATTTTCAGTGGAGCGATGATTATCCCAACCCTGCCGTTTTTGAAAGAGATATCAGCCTTGATCAACTTTGGGTTGCGCAAGCTGAGGACGCTATTGCCGGGGTTATCGCAATCACACAAGATCAAAGTGAAGAATACATCCAGGTTGGCTGGGATATCAACGAGCCGGCAATTGTAACGCACAGACTAGCGGTTAGTCCGTATTACCGTGGATTAGGGATAGCCGAAAAACTATTAGTAAAAGCCGAAGAAGTAGCTACAGAAAAAGGAATTACCATTTTACGGATAGATACCAATACCAACAATCAGGCAACCCAAAAGCTGTTTCCTAAACTCGGTTATATCTACGCCGGCGAAATTAGCCTAAACTTCAGGCCCGGACTAAGGTTTGTTTGTTTTGAGAAGCGTTTAATAAACGTATAATACGCAATTGCATCTTTCAGCTGCGACTTAAAATCATTTAAACACCGGCTAAAAGCTGTAGAATAAAAATATTTATATGTATTCCTAAAAGGAGTAAATTCATTTATATTTGTGCGTCATAGTAAATGATTGTAACCATTGATTGTTGAATTAATTTATAATTAACAATATCCCATCCATGTTTCACAATTTATTGTTTGGATTGGTAAACCAGTTTAGTGTAGGTACGCCATTACAGAATTTTGGTGTTTACACCATTATTATGGTGCTGCTATTAACGGTGGTAGTGCAGATTAATGCACATCATGAAACTGGTGTACGAAAGTTGTTGATACGCTTTATAACGATAGTGCGTGACAAAATTTATAAACCCTAAACATAATTTGTAGTATTTATATTTATGGTATTGCCATGATATTATTTGTGACCATCATGCGCGAAATTTGTTGCTATCTACAATACAAAAACATCAAATATGGAATACAGACAATTAGGGGGCTCGGGATTAAAGGTTCCGGTGCTGAGTTTTGGTACAGCAACGTTTGGCGGATCGGGCCAGTTTTTCAAGGCCTGGGGTAACACACAGTTAGACGATGCTAAAAAGCTGGTGCAGTTTTGTATGGATGCCGGTGTAAATATGTTCGATACGGCGGATGTATACTCAAATGGCATCTCAGAGGAGATCCTGGGCAAAGCGCTGGAAGGCATACGTAACGAGGTTTTAATATCTACTAAGGCAACTTTTAAAATGGGCGATGATCCCAATTACGGCTCGTCACGTTATCATTTAATCCGTTCTGTTGATAACAGCCTGCGCAGGTTACAGACAGACCACATCGATATTTATCATATGCACGGTTTTGACGGTAACACACCTGTAGAGGAAACCTTGCACGCTTTGGATGACCTGATTACAAGTGGCAAAGTGCGTTACATAGCCTGCTCCAACTTTTCGGGTTGGCATCTGATGAAGTCACTCTCTGTATCCGAGCGGTACGGCTGGGCAAAATATATCGCCCATCAGGCGTATTACTCATTGCTTGACCGTGAATTTGAGCTGGAATTAATGCCCTTAGGTATCGATCAAAAGGTAAGCACAATAGTTTGGAGCCCGCTATCATCAGGCAGGTTAAGCGGTAAATTCCGCAGGGGCACACCATTGCCCGAGGGTAACCGACTGGCACAGGGCGGCAGCCATGGCCCTGCAACAGATTTTGAACACCTATATAATATAGTAGAGGTGCTGGATGAGGTGGCCGAAGAAACCGGCAAATCAGTAGCACAGGTATCACTTAACTGGCTGCTGCAGCGCCCAACTGTGGCTAACCTGGTTATTGGTGCCCGTAACGAGGAGCAGCTGAAGCAAAACCTGGAAGCAGTAGGATGGAACCTTACTACCGACCAGGTTAAGCGGTTAGATACAGTCAGCCAAAAGCCGCCTATCTATCCGTATTGGCACCAGCAACAGGATACCAACCTGAATCCGCTTCCAAAATTCTATTAAACTTACAACGCCTCCCGGTACCGGGAGGCGTTGTAATCTGCGTTGTGCCGCATTTAATCCGTGGATAGAAAACTTTAGTAATATACCATGACGTTTGATTTTGATGATTTCTACGATAAACTATTGAAGCGGAAAATCTATTTTGATAAATTTCCTAAAGGCCAATTGTTACGTTATAAAAACAAAACGCTTCCGTTACTTAAAAGAAGTGTAATGGAAAAGGATCAGAATGGATTATCAGCCACACTCGCCGTGATCTATCATGATGGAGGAGACAGCGACTATACAGATATTTTGTTGGATCTTTTAGATAAGAAATGGCATATACTTATTGAGGACATAGTTGAAGTTTTAGGAAAGATTAAAGATCCTGAGACTGTAAACAAGTTATACGAAGTTGCAATTGATATTCCGGATTGGGATGAAATGCGAGGACTAGCAAAAAAATGTATGTGGGCATTAAATGCAATTGGAACGCCGGAGGCAATTAAAAAATTGGAACAATTACAAAGTATGGATGATTGGATAATCAAAGAAAACGCAACCTTCCAACTGGAAAAAGTTATAAAGAAGCGCTGATTTTATTGGCAATGTCGGTAGGCAACGGGTAAAAGGCGCTTTTTGGTAGGGCTATTTATTGCATTGTGCCGCATTTAATCCTTGGATAGAAAACTTTACGATAATACCATGACATTTGATTTCGAAGAATTTTACAGCCAATTGCTAGAAGATAAAATCTATTTTGATGATTTTCCTAAAGGACGTTTATCTCAATTTAAAAGCAAAACGCTTCCTTTACTAAAGAAAAACGTACGAGAACGGGATCAAAATGGATTATCAGCCACTCTCGCGGTTATTTATTATGACGGCGGCGACCAAGATTATACGGATATTTTGTTGAATCTTTTAGATCAGAAATGGCATATTCTTATTGAGGACATAGTTGAAGTTTTAGGAAAGATTAAAGATCCTAAGACTGTAAACAAGTTGTATGAAGTTGCAATTAATGTTCCGGATTGGGATGAAATGCGAGGATTAGCAAAAAAATGTATGTGGGCGTTAAGTGCAATTGGAACGCCGGAAGCAATTAAAAAGCTGGAACAGTTACAAAGTATGGATGATTGGATAATCAAAGAAAACGCAACCTTCCAACTGGAAAAAGTTATAAAGAAGCACTGATTTTATTGGCAATGTCGGTAGGCAACGGGTAAACGGCGTTTTTTTGGAATTGTCGAAATGTGATAAATATGAGTGCCTTAGTGCCCATTCAAATTGGAACGCGTTATTTTGATTGCCAAAACATGTTCCTGATTCTTCTCTGTACCCCACCCACAAAGGTACATCATCTGTAAAAATGAGGGCCTGTCCACGTCATTCTATTCTTTAAAAGGAGGCGATACAAAAGTTTAGTGTTGCACTCTAGATTTTCATAAAACGTAACGTAGCTGGCAGTTTTCTTTGGTTACTTTCATTTGCTACCAAAAGAAAGTAACATCCACTAACGATTCATATCTTACTGCCATTCATAACAAAGCACAAACGCCAGTATTTTCAACCGGCGTTTGATTCGTAACTAATTCATTGGCGATATCTACAATTCTCTTATCTTAATGTCCTTAAAGTAAGCCTTATGTCCATGATCCTGTAGTGCAATATGGCCGGTTTTAGCCATGCCGTACTCCGGATGATCTTTCCATTTGCCTTCGGCTTTTTTCTTTTTCCAGTCAGCATCCCAGGCGGTAAACTCAATTATTTTTTTGCCGTTAAGCCAATGCTCTACATGCCCTTTGTTAAAAACAATTTTGCTGGTGTTCCATTGGCCAACCGGCATTACCTTTTTTAAAGCATTAGCCGTATGCATTGCGTAATCGGCACCGGTTTTTTGCCAGTCTTCCAGTTTATCGGGTACCCATCCAATATCGTCTATGATCTGGTATTCGGGGCCGGTAAGGTAGGTCGATTCGTACCTGTGATCTTCAACCACGTGGTACAGCACGCCGCTGTTGCTGGCCGCATCTATTTTCCAGCTCCAGGTTAGTTCAAAATTGCTGTATTGTTTATCGGTTACAATATCGCCGCCGGTATCGGTACCCTTTACCGCACCCAGGCAAACCAGTGCACCGTTCTCAATCTCCCAGTTTTGCACCGGTGTTTTTTTGTTATAGCCGTGCCAGCCCTTTAAGTCCTTACCGTTGAACAATTTTACCCAACCGGTTTTTTTTGCCTGGGCAAAGCCGCTGGTGGCTGCGCAGGCCATAGCGGCTGCAAGGCCTAATAT
>NZ_CAXVWK010000090.1:0-16879 GCF_964263795.1 Mucilaginibacter sp. | reverse complement strand
CGGTAAATAGTACTATTGAGCTGGAAAACTACCCTAATCTGCGGGCCGATTTCTTTTTGCAGCGGCGCGAACTGGGCATCATCAACGTAGCCGGCGATGGCGAGGTTACCGCAGATGGGCGAACGTACCCTGTGAACAAGCTGGATTGCCTGTATGTAGGCAGAGGTATAAAAAACGTGAGCTTTAAAAGTAAAGATGGCAGCGCACCGGCTGTATTTTACCTGCTATCGTGCCCGGCGCATAAAGAGTACCCTACTACATTGATGACCAATGCCGAGGCTGTGAAAGTAAATGCCGGATCGGGCGAAACGGCTAACGAACGGGTGATCAACAAATATATTCATGCAGAGGGTATTCAAAGCTGCCAGCTGGTAGTGGGTTTAACCATACTGGCACCCGGCAGTGTTTGGAACACCATGCCGCCACATGTGCATGACCGCCGTATGGAGGCTTACTTTTACTTTGACCTGGCCGACGGGCAAAAAATCTTCCATTACATGGGCGAGGCAGGTAGTACCAGGCATATCGCCCTTGACAATTATGAGGCGGTAGTATCGCCGCCGTGGAGCATTCACTCCGGTGGTGGCACAGCAAACTACAGCTTTATATGGGGCATGGCGGGCGAAAACCTCGACTACTCTGACATGGATGCGATTGCAATTAAAGACATTAAATAATACCAAAACAGCATAAAGTGGAAAACCAGTTCTCGCTAACAGGCAAAGTGATCGTAGTAACCGGCGGTACCGGTATTTTAGGTAACTCTTTCATTAACGGCATTGTGGCCGCAGGTGGTGCGGTAGGTATTTTGGGACGTAACAGACAGGTAGCCGAAGAACGCGCCGAAGCCATAAACAAAAACGGGGGCAAAGCTATCGCCTTGATTGCGGATGCAATGGATGTTGAACAGCTTACCGCCGCCCGCGAAAAGATCATGGCTGAGTTTGGCCGCGTCGACGGCCTGGTGAACGGTGCAGGCGGCAATGGCCCGCAAGGCGTTCTACTGCCCGATCAGGATATATTTAAGATGAATCTGGAAGGCATGAAACAGATCATGGACCTTAATATCTGGGGTACCCTGATACCTACACATGTATTTGGTGAAGCTATTGCCAAAACAGGGAAGGGTAGTATTGTTAATATTTCGTCCATGAACTCAAAAAGGGCTATTACGCGTGTACTCGGCTATAATATGGGTAAAGCCGCTGTTGACTGCTACAATCAGTGGTTTGCAGTAGAACTGGCTAACCGATATGGAGACGCAATCCGCATGAATGCTTTGGCACCAGGATTTTTCCTGACCGAACAGAACCGCAACCTGCTTACCAACCCTGATGGCGGCTACACCCAACGCGGTGAGGCTGTTATTAAACAAACCCCGTTTAAACGGTTTGGTAACCCGGATGAATTAATAGGTGCACTTGTTTGGTTATTAAGCGATGCATCGGCGTTTGTAACCGGATCTATGATCTGCGTGGATGGTGGGTTTTCGATATTCGGGGGCGTTTAATTTATCTGAATAAAAAGCGCATTCGCCGGCTTCAATGGTATAGCAAAACGGTAGCATCCCGCCTCCGGGCTACTCTTGTACAGGTATGCCATGATATCCGCCAATTTTTTGTATGTTTATTCTGTTAAAGATAGCTTAACAGTAATTTAAAGATAAGTGAGCGTATATGAATTTTAATGCTATTACCATCAGCGATATTGCCAGGGCGCTAAATCTATCAGCTTCTACTGTATCGAAAGCGCTTAGTGATAGTTACGAAATTAGCGAAAAGACAAAAAAGATAGTTGTTGAATATGCGCGGGCAAATAACTACCGGCCAAATCCAATTGCCCAAAGCTTAAAAAAAGGCAAAAGCAAATCTATCGGCATTGTAGTGCCTACTATAGATAACCAGTTTTTTTCGCAGGTGATCAATGGGATCGAATCTGTAGCTTATGACCAGGGGTACAACGTTATCATCACTCAAACCCATGAGTCGTACGATGTTGAACTGCTTAACGTAAACGCGTTAACCTATCGCTCAATAGACGGTTTGCTGCTATCCTTATCTACCGAAACATTTAATGTAGATCATCTGCAAAAGCTGCAGAACCAGGGCTTGCCCATTGTTTTCTTTGATCGGGTTAGTGATACCATTAATACCCACAAAGTAATAGCCGATAATTTTAAGGGTGGCTACGAGGCCACTTTGCACCTTATCGATTCGGGCTTTAAACATATTGCCCATATCACCAGTCCGGCACATACTTCCATCACGCGTGAGCGATTGGCCGGATATAAAAAGGCGCTTACTGATAAAGGCTTTAAGGTAGACGAGCGGTATATCAAATATTGCAGCCACGGCGGTAAGAGCATGGCCGAAACAGAAAACGCGCTCGACGAATTGCTTGCACTGCCCACCCGGCCGGATGCTATCTTTACCGCATCGGACAGGATCACTACAACCGTGTTAGGCCTGTTGCATAAGCGAAATATCAACGTACCTAATGAAGTAGGGCTCGTAGGATTTAATAACACCAACCTGGCCGAGCTGCTGAACCCCGCCCTCACCGCCGTGCACCAGCCCGCGTTTGACATGGGCAAAAAAGCAACCGAAATGCTGCTGAGCCTTATTAAAAGCCGATATCCGGTTACCGAGTTTGAAACGGTGGTAATGCCAACGGAATTGTTCGTAAGGAAATCGTCGGTAAGGGACTAACAATTGATGACTTTTGGTCATTCCGAAGAACCTATCTTGTACATACCGTCGTCAAATACTTTATATTCTTTAACGTCACTGTTGTTGCGGCCTTTTCCCCGAAAACGATTTCGTAGATAGGCATCTCAAAACCCGATTAAACTGGATATTTTTGAGTGTGCAATGCCCGTAACGGCAACCAATTATAACCGGCACAACTTAACGTTAAACTACATGCCACGTAAATATTTTATGTATATCCTGCCGATGTTGCTTTTCGGCATTAATGTATCTGCGCAAACCGTAACGCTCGACTATTATTTTAACCACGAGGTGCACAAGGTTAACGGCAAACCAGAACGTTTTCATTACCTGTGGAATGAGCGGGCCAACCCGGGGTTTTATATCTGGGGTGAGATATTTAGGCAGCATGGGGCAAAGCTTGATACCCTGGATCAGGCGCCCACAATGCAAAACCTGGCCAAGTCGGATATCTATATCATAGTGGATCCGGATAGCAAAAAGGAAAATCAAAATCCTAACTATATTACAAAAGAGCACGTTAAGCAAATTGCTGCCTGGGTAAAAAAGGGCGGCGTGCTGGTGCTGATGGCCAACGATAGTGCTAATGTAGAATTGCCGCATTTTAACGATCTGGCGCAGCAGTTTGGGTTTCACTTTAATAACGATATGCAAAACCATGTTACAGATGATAACCATTTTGAGGATGGCGCTATTGTTCCGGTTAATAATCCGGTTTTTAAAACCGCAAAGAAGCTTTTTTTGAAGGATGTTTGCGGGATAAGCTCTACTGGTAAATCGGTTATACCGGTATTAACGGCCGGGAGCGGAGTACCCATTGCCGTTTACACAAAGTATGGAAAAGGTACAGTGTTTGCCGTTGGCGACCCCTGGTTGTATAACGAGTACGTGAACGGCCGCCTTCCTGCTGGTTTTGATAACGATAAGGCCGCTAATGATTTAACAGCATGGTTGCTGCAGCAAACCCGTAAAAAACTTTAATGATGCGGAAGAAACATTATTGGCTGTTAGCCCTGCTATTGTTGCCGGTTATTAAATTAAGTGCACAAACCAAACCATCTGCCCAGTTTCTGTTGCTGGATGCCAAGGAACTGGCCCTTTACAGGCGGCAGTACCAGGCCGGCGATACATGTATCATCAAACAGGTAAAAGCGCTTACCAGGCTTGCCGATACTTTGTTAAAAGCTCCCGAACCCACCGTTACCTTTAAAAAAGATAAATTGCCGCCCAGCGGGGATAAGCATGATTACATGAGCCTGGCACCGTACTGGTGGCCCGATTCTACAAAGGCCGACGGTAAGCCCTACATCCGCCGGGACGGGCGTACCAACCCCGAGAAATTCCTGCTGCATGATCGTGATCAGATAGGCCGTATTGAAGATGAGGTGCGCAAACTGGCCGCGACATATTATTTTACGGGGAATGAGCTTTACGCGCAAAAGGCAGTAAAAATGCTTCGGGTATTCTTCCTGGATGCGGCAACTAAAATGAACCCGAATTTAAATTATGCCCAATATGTTACCGGCGTTAACGACGGCAGAGGCATAGGCATTATCGAAACTTACGGGCTTATCAACATACCCGATGCGATGGCTTTTTTACAGGGCAGTAAAGCGTGTACACCGGATGTAAACGCAGGAGTCAAAAACTGGTTCCGGGAATATCTTAACTGGCTGCAAACCAGCAATAACGGAATTGCAGAAAGCAAAGAGAAGAATAACCACGGCACTATTTACGATTTGCAGGTAATTGATTTTTCACTTTACGTGGGTAATGCGGCGCTAGCCAAAAAAGTGCTGCAGGAGCGCACCATTCCACGCATTGATGTGCAGTTTACAGCCGATGGTAAACAGCCGCTGGAACTTGCCCGTACCAAATCATGGAGCTACAGCAACTTTAACTTGCTGGCCTGGTGCCGGCTTACGGTGTTGGCAAACAAACAAGGCATCGATCTGTGGAATTACCAGACCAAATCAAAAAAAGGGATAAAAAATTGCGTATTATTTCTTAAACCTTATGCAAATGGCCAACAAAAATGGCCTTTTGAACAAATAGAGAAGCCTGGTTTCGGCGAGTTTGAAACCATGTTGAGCCTTGCCCGGATAGCATATAAATTCGATGGGGAACCGGCCGGGATCTGTCCCCGCATATTGCCCTGATTCTTTTACTATTTTTGCCCATATTTTCGCTTATGAATACCCAACCTGCTGTTTATAGTATGATCCAATCCATGCGCTGGTATGGCCCCAATGATCCGGTTAGCCTTGCAGATATCAGGCAGGCGGGGTGTACCGGGGTAGTATCTGCCTTGCACCACATCGCTAACGGAGAAGTTTGGGAAATTGCCGAGATCAAAAAACGGCAGGATGCGGTTGCTGCAGCCGGTATGATATGGAACGTGGTAGAAAGCCTGCCCGTAAACGAATCGATAAAAACGCAAACAGGCGATTTTAAGCAACACCTGGAAAATTACAAGATCAGCCTGCGCAACCTGGCGCACTGCGGTATTAAAATAGTGACTTACAATTTTATGCCCGTGCTGGACTGGACCCGCACCGATCTTTCCTATCAAATGCCGGACGGCTCCAAAGCCCTGTTATTTGAAATGGCGGCCTTTGTAGCATTCGACCTGTATATTTTGAAACGTAAAGGCGCCGGGGCAGATTACTCTGCACAGCAAATTGCCGATGCAAAGGAACGTTTTGCCGCTATGAATGATGCTGATAAGCTGTTGCTTCAGCGTAATATTATTGCGGGGCTCCCGGGAAGCGAGGAAAGCTTTACAATAGAACAGTTTCAGCAGGCGCTGGATACCTATGAGGGTATTGATGCTGCAAAGCTTCGGGCCAATCTCATCGCGTTTTTAAGGGAGGTAATACCTGTTGCAGATGAGCTGGGTGTTAATATGGCGATCCACCCGGACGACCCGCCTTACGATATTTTAGGCTTGCCGCGCGTAGTAAGTACAGCTGCCGATGTACAGGAACTGGCAGACGCGGTACCATCAGTAAACAATGGGTTATGCTTTTGCACCGGCTCGTTTGGTGTAAGGCCGGATAATAACCTGCCGGAAATGGTGGCTCAATTTGCCGAGCGCATCAACTTTATCCACTTACGCAGTACGCGCCGCAACGCAGCCGGCGATTTTTATGAAGACAATCACCTGGAGGGTGATGTGGATATGTACGGCGTGGTAAAGCAGCTTGTGCTGGCTATGCAGGGGCGTGGCGTAAACATCTCCATGCGGCCCGATCATGGGCACCAGATGCTGGACGATCTGCATAAGAAAACCAACCCCGGCTATTCGGCTATTGGCCGCCTGCGCGGACTTGCCGAATTACGCGGACTAGAATTAGGGATCAGCAGGTCTATCCTCAAATAGTTGACTGTACGCTATTCTGATCTACATCACTTTTATCGCGTTAAAGTTTAAGAAAAGCAGTGGCTAAGCCAGGCGATTGCACAGCGGCAACGCTGCTGCCATTATTGGTTTTAATGCTGATAACAGCCCGGCCATTATAAGCCTGAACCTTGCGCGAACCATCGGGCGTACCCAGGTCATCCTGCAATTCACCATCGCCTGATAACGAGAAGTTGATCCAGTTTGCGGCATTCAGGCACTGCACGCCATTGGCGTCGCGCAGCACGGCCTGTATGGTTGTTATGCCGTCTTTACTGCTCATCTGTGTTAATTCCAGTTTAGCAGGTTTGCCCCACTTTTGGGTTTGATATTGCTGGCTTATCTGGTCCGTAACGGTGGCCCTCCCTTTGCGGGCGATCACCTTTAGGTCGTTTTTACCGTTGTTGAATTTTACCATCCATCTTAAGCCAGCTGCCGGAAAATCCTGACTGTTCCGTTTTTTTATCCCCTGGCTTTTACCGTTCAGGAACAGTTCAGCTTCGTCGGCATTAGAGAATAGTTTAACCATTTTCTCTTCGACATCGTTGCCCCTGCGTACCGGCCAGGTATTGCGATAAATATGCGCCATCAAGTTTTTGCTCCAGTAAGATTGAAAAACGTAATACGATTCCTTCTTAGTAAAATCCCTTGCCACTACACCCTTTTGGTTCATGTAAGGTATAGGGTTATCCGGGCGGATAGGTGTAGAGAAATCTTTGAACACCCAAAACGCCGAGCCGGTAAAGTTAGGGATGGTTTCCTGCTCTTTCAGATACCAATCAAACAGGGTGATGATATAGCTTTCACTCCAGTCGCCATCTTTTGATGCCCTTGCATTGCCACCCACCAGCGATGCATCACCCAGGCGTTCATCAACCCCAACACCGGTTTTGATATTTTCCAGCACTTTGTCCGGGCTTTCGGCATGTCGTCCGGCGTGGCTGTCGCCGCCCCATTCAGCGTGGAACATGTGGTTCACCTTTTGTATTTCGTCTTCAACAGATTTTTTGTATTCCGTATATACACCCCTGTACCAGCCGGGCCATATAGAGGGCGAATAAACATCTACAATATCTTTGCAAAAATCGCAGCGGCGGATGGTGGTTTTGCGTGATGGGTCAAGTTTGTGCGCCAGGTTGTTTTGTTCAGTCATAAAGGCGCGGATCTTCGCCTTGTCAAATTCCGCGAAATCGCCCTCCCAGTCGTTCTCATTACCAAGCCCCCATAAAATGATGGATGGGTGATTGTAATGCTGCTGTATCATATTGGTGAGCATTGCGCGCGCCTGGTTTTTATAACCGTCGCCACCCAGGCCGCCACGGCACCAGGGCTCTTCTTCCCAAACAATAATGCCCAGGCTATCGCACAGGTTTAGGATGATGCGCGATTGTTGGTAATGCCCCAGGCGAATAAAATTCACGCCCATATCCTTAATCAATTGCATTTCTGTCCGCATCATGGTATCGGTCATGGCGGCGGCAACACCGGCATGGTCTTCATGGCGATGCGTCCCCTGCAAAAACAGGCGTTTACCGTTCAGGTAAAACGGCCCCTTATCAGCAAATAAAAAACTGCGAAAGCCCACCTTTTCGGTTTGCCTATAGGTTTGCCCGTTGCTGCTGCAGGTAACCTCAATTGTATACAAATACGGGTCGGCAGGGCTCCACACATGCGGTTTGCTGAATTTTAGTTTGCCAATTGGGTAAGTACCATCGTTGTCAACGTCATTTAATTTGTAAGTGCTTTTCAATATCACCTTTCCCTTAGCGTCTTTTAATTTCAACTCACCCGTTACGCCTTTCAATTTAGCTGGGTTATAAAAACTCAATTTGGGGTCAATGTAAGCGGTTTTAAGGTCGGTGCTTACACTTGTATTTGCGTAAAGCTTATCGATACTTAATGCAGGCTGATACACCAGGTTAACGTACCGGTACAAACCGCCGTAAACATTAAAATCTGATAGTTGCGATGGGATGGTTTCCAGGTCGCGCGAATTATCGCAACGGATCTCTACAGGGATCTTTCCTTTAAATTGCTTTTTAAATGCCGCCGTCTTTTTGAAATCTTCAACCGCCTGGGTAATGTCTGCAGTCCATTCATCGTATCCACCTAAATGGCTGGCAACTTTGGTGGTGTAAATGTAAACGTCAGTTTTTTGGCCGGCGCCTTCAAAATGCAGCACGGTGCGGCCATTTGGGTAAGGGTTTACAATATCTAAAGTGGTTTTGTACCATCCCGGCCCCTGGTAATAGTTAACATCCGGGTCTACCGCATCGCGCGAGTTAAAACAATGGGGCAGTGTCACCTTAGTCCATAGGGGCAGGCTTTCCGGATTGCCGGGTGTAACCGGTCTTACTGCTTCCCAAATGCCGCCCAGGTCCTGCCGTACAAAATCCCAGCTGTTGTTAAGACGGATATTTTGCTGCGCTATTCCGTTTTGATTAAGGGCAAGTAAGATCAGGAACAGGAAAAATAAAACTCTTTTCATTTTTTAAGCAGATGTTGCATGGCCCTTAAAAAAAATTACCAGCCCTGCCTGCGCAAGATCTGGTAATTTAACTTAAACCAATTTTTAATCAACTATGTAATATACCAATATGCGGATTGATGATGCAGGGTTTATAATTGGACCAGCTGCTGTAGCCGGTTACTGCATTAACCAAAAGTACCTTTATTGGATGTTGAGCGTTAGCGTTTTACACTATTTAGTTACGAAATCGTTTTCGGATACATAGTCCATGCCCTTAAACCTCATTTAAATATTTATGCACAAAGCTTATGGCCATTGAGCCTTCGCCAACTGCGGATGCTACGCGGTTCATGGCACCTGCACGCACATCGCCGGCGGCGAATATGCCCGGGCAACTGGTTTCCAGCAGGTAGGGGTCGCGGTCGGCTTTCCAAACCTTTTCAAAATCGCTGCACAGGTTAAGGTCGCGGCCGGTTTCAATAAAGCCCTTGCCGTTAGTAATAATATCCTTACATAACCAATCGGTATAAGGTTTGGCACCTATAAAAATGTAAAGCGCATCCGCTTCAACAGTGGTCACTTCTTTGGTTTGCAGGTTTTGTATAGACAGTTGTTGCAGGTTTTCATCTCCCATAGCCTCGGTTATTTCACTGTAAGGCATCAGGGTAATGTTATCTACGCCGCCAATTTGATCAATCAGGTAAGACGACATGGTTTCTGCCAGGCTTTCTTTCCGGATAAGAATGTATACATGTTTTGCAAATTTAGAAAGGTACATTGCGCCCTGCCCGGCAGAGTTGCCACCGCCAACCACATAAACATATTTATCCTTGCAGGATGCAGCCTCTGTCATGGCGGCTCCATAGTAAATACCGGCGCCGGTAAATTTTTCGATGCCTTTGGTGGTAAGCTGCCGGTAGTCGACTCCGGTTGTGATCACGATAGATTTAGCGATCACCTCGGTACCATCATCCATGGTAAGGGTTTTATAATTGTCTTTCAGCTTGATCTCCTTTACCGCTTGCGGCGATAAAAAATCCGTACCGAAACGCTTGGATTGCGTTATAGCCCTGCGGGTAAGGTCGGCGCCGCTAAGGCCTGCCGGGAAACCAAGGTAATTTTCTATCCGGGAGCTGGTGCCGGCCTGGCCGCCCGGTGCGCGTTTTTCTATCAGCAGGGTTTTTAACCCTTCGGATGAGCCGTAAACCGAAGCTGCAAGACCCGCCGGGCCGGCGCCAATGATCACTACATCATAAAGCTCATTTTTGGCAGACTGGGTTAACCCGATCTTTTCGGCAATATCTTTTACTGCCGGCGTTTTTAAAAGCGTGCCGTCTGCAAAGATTATGGCAGGCAAGTCTTTAGCATCCAGCTTATTCAATGCGATGGCTTTATGCGCCTCGTCGGTATTGGCATCCAACCATAAATAAGGTACCAGGTATCCCGACAAAAACTCTTTTATATCGTGCGATTTAGGCGAATACTGGTAACCTATTACCTTAATGCCCCTAAAATCTGGCCGGTAATGGCCTTGCCAGTCTTCCAGTAAGTCAGTCAGGATAGGGTATAGTTTTTCTTCGGGCGGGTCCCAGGGTTTGGTAAGATAGTAATCCAGCTTTACCTCGTTAATAGCCTTGATGGCGGCGTCGGTATCGGCATAGGCCGTTAACAATACACGCTTGGCATTGGGGAAAAAGCTGGTGGTGCGGCACAAAAAGTCAACACCCTCCATTTCGGGCATGCGCTGGTCGCTTAAAAACAGCGCTACAACTTCGCCCTTGTTCTTCAGGTCGAGCAGGCTATCCAGGGCTTCTTTTGCAGATGCCGTGCTTAGTATGCGATACTCTTCGCGGTAATGGTCTTTCAGGTCGCGGCTGATGGCGCGCAGCACCTGTTGGTCATCGTCAATAACAAATATGATAGGTAGGCTCATGATCTTGTGATTTTTTTAGTTGTCTATTATCGGGAAACACACGGTAAACTCCGTGTTGCCCGGCACAGATTTTACGGTTACGGTGCCGCTGTGCTGGCGGATGATGCGGGTTACCACATCCAGCCCCAGGCCGGTACCCTTGCCCATATCCTTAGTGGTAAAAAACGGGTCGAAAATTTGCGATTGAATTTCCTGCGGGATGCCGGGGCCGTTATCTTTAATATATACGCACACAAACTGGCGGTCCTGCTTTGTAGTTATTTCCAGCGTGCGCTGGCCGTCGGTTGTTTCCAGCGCATCGATAGCATTGTCTACCAGGTTGGTCCATACCTGGTTAAGCTCTCCGGCCAAAGCTTTAACCTGAGGCAGGCTGGTGTCAAAATTCTCTACCACACTGATATTGCCCTTTTTAAGTTTGTAATTAAGCATGGTAAGCGTGTTGCGAATGCCGGCATGGATATCCAGCAGCTGCTTGCCGGTATCTTTATCCATGTGGGTGAAGTTTTTTACCGACTGCACCAGTTCAGATATGCGGCCCGAAGATTCTTTGATATCCGATACCATTTTTTCTTCGAGCAGGTAATTGTTCATCCAGTTTAAAACCACGTTAAGTTGCGGCATGGGCGTACAGGTGTTCATGTGCTCCAGGTCGTCTGGCGTAAAGCCGAACTCGGTAAAGTTTTCGGCAATGTCGAAGTTTTTGATGCCGTGCCCGGCCAGCCAGTCGTTCAGGGCGTCTTCCTCGTCGGCACGCTGCATCATGGTAAGCGCGGGCCGGTCGGTTTGGTGGGTTTTGCTGATCAGGATCTGATTGATGGTATCTATCTTTTCGGGCGCAATGTTCAGCCCGGCTACTTCTTTAAAAATGTTCGGCAGGAGTTTGATCTGATTTTGAAGTGATGATGCCCCGCGGCTGATTGCCGATGCCGGGTTGTTTAATTCATGCGCCAGCCCTGCAGATAGTTTACCCAGGGCAAACATCTTTTCGTTTTGCTGCTGCTGGGAGGTAAAATCGCGCACGCGGCTGGTCATAGTATGTACCAGGGCCTCCGTTAATTCATAATGAAGTTTTATGGCTTCCAGCACTTTGGGTTTGTAGATGCGGAACGCCCTTATATTTTCAATTACCTCGCCGTAGCCAAAAGTGTTTACCGCCCTGCTGAATGGCAGGTAACCGGTTATTGCCTGGGGTTTTACTACAAATATCTCGCGGAGCTTGCCGTTCTGCTCGGCGCAGATGCGCATGCGGCCCTCCATTACAACATACGTACGATCTAAGGGATCTCCTTTTTCAAAAACGCGGGTACCTTCGCTAAACTCAACGGTTTCGCCGTTATCAATAAACCATTGCAGCTGATCATCGGGGACGGTTTCGAGCGCAGGGATGGCCTTCAGCTCGTTTAGCGTTACGTTTTTCATGGTCCATAAAATTATGGAAAAAGATTAATAACACCTAAGATGAGACGACGGAAACCGTAAGGCCTACAGCGATAATAACTTTCTCCGCGAGAGGATACTATCTATCCGGTTACCAACGGCCGCAATTACCTTTTCATCCAAAAAATCTTCGTTTCGCTGCATCCATTCGCTGCCGAGTTTAAAGAGCATGGCCGCTTTGCCGTCGGCAAATTTAACCTTCCAAACCTGCCAGCTCTTGAAGTAAGCACTGGTAATTTCTATCAATTGCGCAGTGCCGTCGGGTAATTTGATCTTATGTTTCATAAACAGATGTGGTACAACTAATGGCAATATTACGTTTACCACCGCACTTTTATTGTACCGCGAATTGTCACAATACTTATCAGGCTATTATACTGAAAGATAAAATACATTGTGAATTAGGCGACTTTGAAAAGAGCGGTTGTAGCGTTTCGTCAGTAGCTATTTTATTGGCTGAAAATCAGTTATTTGAAGCATTTAAATATCATATAACGACTATTTTAAACCATAACAAATATTTAACTTTAAAACCTGTGTGTTTAAAGGAAATATGACGTACCTTACCTGTAAGCCCGATATTCAGACGTAAAAAGATGGAATTAATTAGAGAAAAGAGTCCCGATATTAATTTAGGGCCGGATCAGCTCCGTCATTTTTTCATAGATCACCTTAACAGAATTTACTGTGCCAAAGAGCATCTGGTTAACCGTTTACCTGAAATTTCAGAAGATGCTGACTTTGCCGACCTGAAGCATGCAATTGATGAAACGCTGGCTGACGTTAACAATCAAATCGTACGGATGGATGCCATTTACAGATTAATGGATGCCGAAAAATCTTTCAATAATTGTGGCTGATTAATTGACTTTGTTGACGAGACATTTGACTGCATTGCCCAACAACCAACCGAATTAAAGGATCTGAGTATTCTGCTTTATATGATTAGCATCGAAAGCCTGGAATTGACATCATTCAAGATACTGCAAGTAATTGCAGGGAAATTTCCGGATAAACAAATCAAGCAGCTCTTAAAAGAAAATTTTGACGAGGCCACCGGCGACCGCGCGTTATTGCTACTGATATTTGCCAGGTATATTCAATAACAGCTTATCCTTTCTCTTTTTTCCACGCTGTTTTCATTGCTTTGTATTGGTCATTAGCTTCCGCATCTTTATAGAGTTTGTAAAATACTTGTGCAGCACGGGCTTTTTCTTCCTGGCCGGTGCCGCGTTGCAGTTGCGCATAGTTATTATCCGCGTCGTACTTTTTGCCGCCTTTGTAATTGGCGTAACGGCGGGCTCGGGTAAAGCCCATCTGCAAAAATTTACGGGCCATATCGGCACCCACAAAGTCTTCGTCTTGCAGGTAATTTAAAAACATTGCGTAGATGTGCTGGCTGCTTTCCTGAGCAATAGCCTCTGTTTTGAAGCGCCAATGCCGGCCTATTTCGGTTTTGTAAGGCTCACAAATTAAAACCCCCTGCTCGCCTTTGCCAATACGGTAGGCTTCGGGGTGCTTGCGATAGTCGGTACCCGGCCGCCACGGGTATGCAGCTTTATCAAAATTGAGGTATGATGGTTTATCGGCCATTTACTATAAACTGTACTGCAGGTGGTAATGTATGCCGCCCAGTAAAGTTTTTTCGCCCTGCACTTTAAAGCCTATGCTTTCGTAAAGTTGTTTTGCTTTATTGTTCTCTTTATCTACCAGTAACCCTACCGCAGGCATGTCGGACTTTTTAGCTTTATCAATCAACGCATTCAGTAATTTTTTTGCGATACCTTTTCCCTGCTGCCCGGGATCGACGGCGAGGCAATCTATATACAATTCACCCGCTTGCGTTTCATCTTCGGGCTGGCCGGTAAAGCCCAGATTGGTGCGGGTATATTGCAGGAATGGTTGGCGCAGGTTATCCAGCAGAGCACCATCGTACGCCATGACCATGCCGCAAACGCCGCCATCGTCCCAAACTAAAATATTTTTGTAGCTGTACTGGTTGCCATCCAACGCTATAAAACGTTCAAATAATTCCAGCTGGACTGCCTTATCTTCACTGTTGGCAAATTTACCGGCAAGGTTGCCCAATGCCAATAAAATTAAAGGGGCAACTTGTTTTGCATCGCTTGTAACGGCCGGTCGGATCATAAGGCTAAGGGTTTTTTTCGGTTGATTTGATACAAGCAAAAGCACCTTTTTCAAAGTCCTTTTTAAATTGTTTATAATTTGCCTTTACCTTACCGCAATATTTGTCGGCATATGCTATTAATGGTTTTTGCCAATCGGGATTTAGCCCAAAGGCGATCAATTCATCTTTATTGGCCGATCCCTGCATACCGGCGCTGCGCAATTGTGATGATGCGGTAAGCATGGCCATCTCGTCTATTACCTCGTACAGGTCACGGTAATCATCGCGGATCATCTTAAAGTTGATACTATCCTTAACGGGCTGCAATTCCTGCATTACGTAACTATCTCCCCTAAAAACGGTAGTGCTTAGCAACAATGGCGTAATGTATTGCATCCGATTTTGCACCGTTGTAATACGGGCTGCCTCGTTTTCCCAAACCGGCTGGCTGTTATCTATAAACGGAAGGAGTGCTGCCGGTTTAGATTGTTTCATATCAATAAGCAGGTACTTATTGCGGGTAATAGTGCTTTTTAGTAAGAATAAGTAACGCTTTACCCCAACGCTGCCGGTGCCGGCCAGCCGGAAAACAACGCCTTTAGGTTTGTAATTATAAGGGCTATCGCTGCTGTGCTCTATCCAGGTGGTGATATGCGCCATCAGTTCGGCGCGTAATTTCTTCTCAATTTTATAATGGCGCTCATCGCGCATAGTGAGTACCAGCTTTTTTCCTTTTTCTTCGGTGCGCTTTTCCAGCAGATCGCGGTATTTACTGCGTTCGGCCGCCCGTAAAAACTTCATCACAATACCTTTTGCCGTGCGGGGCTCAATGCTGTAAGCCTTTCCCCTGGCCAAAGTTGCCGAGTAAGTTTTAACAAATAAACGGGCCATTTTGCCGGCGCGCTCCGGCTCGATATCCAGCGTGTCAAAAGCGACGAAAATACTGGTTACTAACCGTACTACCTCGTAAGCAGCCGGGCCAAGCAAAGCTTCGTCAAAATCATTCAGGTCAAAATACACCAGTTTATTATTACCGCGATAACTGCCAAAATTCTCCAAATGCAGATCGCCGCAAATCCAGGCCGCAGGAGATAGGGGCAGGTTGCCGTAAAGGGCAAGGTCGTGGTAAAAAAGTGCGCAGGTGCCGCGGTAAAACCGAAAAGCATTTTCGGTCATGGCCTCATATTTCAACTGCAGCATATCGGGCAGCAAGCCGCTGTCGAATTTTAGTATTTGTTCGCTAAGTTTAGACATTGTGGGGGCTAAGGTCAATTCGTTATAAGTCGGGCAATTTATCCAGTTTAAAATATCCCAAATGGATATGATCTTCGGGAAGCCCCGGCGACGCTGTTATTCTAATATGGTATTGCGCCTTTTGGTACGGACTCAATATATCTTCTATCCGGTAAATGTCGTCTACATCGATACCATACTTTTCGTCGATGTGCGAATTGGCACCCTTTACGGATGCAATGGTTTGTGATTTGAAAAACTCCGTTTTTTTGGAATTTTGCACGGCGCCAACTCGGTCGTCCTGTACTGACAGTACAATATAGTGCTGCTCTTCCAGCTTGTTTTCCTGGTAGCCGCCCAGGTTTACAAAAAATAACTTTTTGCCGGACGGTTCTGCCTGTTCATCCTTTGATATCACATCTATTTGGTAACCGTCTACAGTGGTAACCCGCCTAAAGCCGTCTATATGGATACTTGCTCCTGCTTCGGGCCAAAATGCCTTTATCTGTGGCACCAGTTCTTTAAGGTTGTTTGCTATGCCAAAAAAATAGTCGTGTTGCTCAACATTGCGGTTTGGCGCTTTGGAACCTAACAGTAACATATATAAATAGGGGCGGGCAGCTAATAGTTGTTCGTCCATGAGATCAGGAAATTATTCGTTAACGATTGCGCTGCTAAACATACTTTTAATAATGTTAGCTGATGCAGCTTCGCAAAAATCAAGTCCCGAATAGTCGGGATTAAAGCCACCAATGTAAGGTACGGCCATCATATAAATGCGTTCGTTAAGGGCACCATAGGCATCTACCACCTGGAAATTATCATTAATGGCAATACCGGGAACTTGCAAACAATAATTGCCCTTACCGTCGGTTTGAGCTTTTTTGTTTCCCTTTTCCATTTCCGCTAACCCTGCAGCTGCGTCTTTAAATTGCAGCAGGGCAGAGCTCACCGTTTTTTTATCTATCAAACTTTGATAAGGCAGGCCATCAAATGCCAGGTGCGGCTGCCCTACCGAATCTACAAAAGTTTCAAAAAATAAAGATTGCTTTTGACCGGCTTCGTCTGTGTAATGATACGTGGCACCGCCGTTGGGGCCGGGTTCAACTTCACTGTCATTACCCACAGATATTAACTCCAGCACACCTGCGTGGTGCATGGCCAGCATTTCATCGCATGAACTTTGAGGGATATAAGCAATAACAACCGAAATAAGTGGCTGCAGTGTTTTTTGCAGCCGTTGCATATCCTCTGCCGAAAAATGTTTAGCCGGATAGTTCATTGCAAAGCTAAGTACGCCCAGCATTTCTTTCCAGTAAACAGATTTTCTTTGTTTGATCGATCGTTCGGCTTCTGCGTATTCGTCTTCCATCAATTTGAACGGGTCGGGCTTTTCGCGTTTTGCCATTACCTCGTCTACAAACTCTTCCATTCGCATATCTTCAATATGGGCATACAGCTCAGGATCCTTGTCTTTAAATAGTTCTTTAAAATCCTTTTGAAAAATAAAGTCGAGCGACAGGAAGCCGTCGTTTTCTTTTATGTGTTC
>NZ_CAXVWK010000089.1:0-4731 GCF_964263795.1 Mucilaginibacter sp. | reverse complement strand
AGCCAGGTCAGACAATAATCCGCATGGTTTTTTGATCCTGCATTGGGAAACCTTAGCGAACAGGGATACCACCATTCAACATTAAAAGCTATGATTTTATCAAACAGTAAAACGTCAGCACAATTGAGCGACAAGGTTGCGGCTTCGCTGGCAAAACAGATTATCAATTTCCAAATACGTTTTTCGGCTTGGCTAAACAGGTGGTTTAACGCTTATTCTATTCGTCAAAAAAAACAGATTGCTATAGCAATCGGACTGCTAACGTTCATTATACTAATGAGCAGTTCATTTTGCAGCTTTTATACCATTCCCAAATTATCACAAAACTATACGTCTGCACATATTGGGCAGGCATCAGAGTTCCCCGATCCCCAATTCATTAAACGTCAATTAACAGATTCATTAACTAAAAAAAAGTAAATCATGAATGCAGTATTAAACAGCGGCCAATTGCCGCAGCATACACCTGAATTTTTGAAAGATCGCAAATTTTTAATCTTTATGCCCCTGCTTATCATCCCATTTTTAACGATGGCATTTTGGGCATTAGGCGGCGGTAAGCAATCAGCATCCGCCTTTGAAAATTCCAATGCACAAGGGTTAAATGCAACACTGCCGCAGGCGCAGTTTAAGGATCAAAAGGCCCAGGATAAAATGGGCGTTTATCAAACCGTTAAAACTGATTCTGTAAGTTCATCCAGCAGCGGGGTTAGCGAAAGTTTCGTTAAATCAATGGGACTGGATGCCGCTAAAGCCGGGCATACTGATTCCGCTACCCAGCGTTCGACCGCCAACCTTACAGGTGGCCCTACCGTGGCAGATGTGAACGAAGCTAAAATTCAGGCCAAACTTGCCGCTATCAATCAGCAGATCAACCAGCCAGAGCAGCCTAACTACGGCGGCGGGAGCACCTCATCGCCACAATCTGCCGCCGATGTAAAACGGCTGGAATTGATGATGAAAGCGATGAATGGTAACGGAGGCGGCAACGATCCTGAAATGAAGCAGCTAACACAAATGCTGCAACAAATTAACGATATACAAAATCCTGGCAATGCTAATAGCAAGCTTCGTACTCAATCTCTGAAAAATCATGGACGTGTTTATGCGGTGATGGCGGCGAATGATGATGACGACGATAATCCCGCAACTGATAAAATGCAGGTTAGCTACGCTTCTTATGATGGTGGCGGTAAAACAAAAAAACGCCGCTCCGCTAATGCTGCCGAAACAGCAGGTAATACTATTCAGGCAGTGGTGCATGAAGATCAAACGCTCGTAACCGGCGCGGTTATCAAGTTGAGGTTATTGGATGGCATTTATGTAAACGGCAAAATGATACCAAAAGGCAGCTTTGTTTACGGCACCTGCGCTTTGAATAACGAGCGATTAGAAGTCAAAATAACCAGCATTCGCTATCTCAACAACATACTACCGGTAGCACTCGCTGTTTATGATCTTGACGGTATGGAGGGCTTATACGTTCCCGGTTCCATTGGAAGGGATGCTGCAAAAAATGGTGTTGGCGATGCCGTGCAGTCCATGCAGATCATGTCAATGGATCAGTCCGTTGGTACACAGGCGGCCAGTGCAGGAGTTGAAGCCGCAAAAGGCTTATTCAACCATAAGGTAAAGCAAATTAAAGTTAAAGTAAAGGCCGGTTACGAAGTTCTTTTAAAGGATAGTAACGACCGTGATAATTAAACAAAATGCCATGAAAAAATCATTCATTATTTTCATTCTTGGTGCCTGGGGGACAGTTTCCTACGCACAAGATACCGCTTATGTGAGCCGTGATAAAACCACCGCTTTATTCTTTAAATCTGCTGTTAAAATTATCAGCAAGTCAACGCCGGATTTCGATGTTGACCAAAAAGAGAATGCTTTGATTACGATTAAAGCCCTTACCACAGATTTTTCACCAACCCGTATTAATGTCCAGGAAATTAGCACTGCAAAAATCTATCACATTCCGGTAGAATATTCCTACGGACGTGCCGGACGACGAATTGAACTTGATGGAGGAGCACCAATGACAGTTCGGGTCATTAAAACTGCGGATTTTAATTACAGCGCAGTTGTTACCCAATTAGCCGAAGGTAAACGCAAAGACGTGGTAGACCATGAAAAAACCGGAGGAGTAAAAGCTTGGGTTGATAAGCTATCCCTTGCGGGTAACCGGGTTTTCTTTAGGTTGGATATTCGGAACAAATCCAATCTGCCTTATGAAATTGATTTTGTACGCTTTTATATCAGGGATTTGAAAACGGTTGCGCGGATGGCAACCCATGAACAGGAGATCGTGCCGTTAATTACAACACTCCATAAAAAAACTTCCATTGGCCATAAACAGGAGATCGCAAGAGTTTTTGGCTTTCACCGTTTTTCCCTTTCTGAAGACCAGGCGTTAAACGTTGAATTGTATGAGCGCAATGGAAACCGCCATTTGTACCTGCAAATTAAACAAAAGGATCTGGACGATTTAAAGACAATTGCCCCCGCAAGGCAGCAACCGGGAAATACTTTAGTAGCTGCTAATACACTTTAATTAACCATTTATTTCATTTTTAATCATTAAGTTATGAATACTCAAAATGCTGAATTTCTAAAAAAGAGCCTGCTTAACCTGGGTTTTGGCGATAAGTTAAATGCTGAACTGGATAAGGAAATGGCTGCTAAGACGCCTGAATTTAAGTTAGGCTTACAACATGAGTTCAACCAAAAAACGGTTGATTATACCCTGCATTTTAAAGCAGGTGATAATAAGGATATGTACTTTTTCAATAAGTATGATGCAACCATCAGTCACAAAGATGATCCTGCAAAGGATATTAATCAATCGTTCTTCATCAATAAAGGTAGCGGCATAACCGCTAAAGAGGCTTTTAATCTCATGGAAGGCCGTGCTGTACACAAACAGCTTTACAATTTGGAAGGCCAAAAATATCAATCCTGGTTAACGCTTGATGATAAAAACCTTACCGAAAACGGTAATAAGAAGATCAAGCACTATCATGAAAATTATGGATATGATATTGCTAAGGTTATTGCCGGAAAAGGTATTAAGGAACTCGAAGACCCTAAAGCAAAGGAAGAATTAATGTATTCCTTAAAGAAAGGTAACGCCCAGCAGATCACTATTGGTGGCGAGGATGGCGATAAAAAATATTTTATCGCGGCTAACCCGCAATTCAAAACCGTCGACCTTTACGATTATCAAATGAAGAAAATCAAACGGGAAGAATTACTACATCCCGAACAAAAGCCGGTAAGGAACTTAAAACAACGCGGGCAGCAAAAGGAGGATGCTCCTGCAAAAAAGCAGTCGCGTAAAGCAAAAGTTCATGTTTAATGTAAATCCCGAAACAGGTCAGTTACTGACCTGTTTCTTTTAAAAAATTAACGTTATGACAACCACAATCGTAAAACACAATCCGCTAACCCAAATAAGCGATGAGCGGTGGATTAAATTTGTAGACCTGATAACTGACAACGTTTTAGCTTTAAATAGCAGGAAGCTTTCTAAAGTTGAAATATTTTATACTGAGGGCGGCCATTATCCAGCTGCTTATTTCCGCTTAACTACAATACTGGATGATGCTGCCGATGACGATCTTAAAACCGAAGTATCGGGCTTCGTTTTTGGCTTTAATAACGATTGGGATGATGACGTTTATATTCACCCGCTATCTCCACAAGGTTATTGGGAGGACTGGTTAAAAGAAAATGAAATAACAGCCACATTTAATTACCACGAAGTAGGATTACGGAAACTTAATGAGTTTCTTGAAAATGAATTGCAAGTTTGGAAATTGCCCAGAAATACAGATACGTTCGAATTCATTCCGAATGAGTGGCGGTTGTTAAAACGCTGTTAAGCATTAGATATATCACTAAATCAAGTTTTTGTTCTTAATCCATTGAGCAAATCTTAATATGGTACTACTATTTTTGTACAGTCTAATCCTACGCGATTTCCCGAATATATATTAATTTTTTCATGACGACACATCCATTTGCTAATGCCAGAGTCACGCACTATCTTAAAATCGCATTATTTTAAGGTCATAAGGTGTTTACCAACCACGTTTAAGGCCAAAAAACTATTTGACCTTAAAATGTCAATATTTTAAGGTCAATTTTGTATATTTGTAAATGCCTTATAAAGTAAATCCTGACCGGAGCGTTCCATGGAATACCTTACCGGAACTGCCAGTTGACAAACACCTATATGAAGATATTGAAATTTACAGTCAATTGGGGAATGCCAAAGCAGCGCTCGGACGCTTACAAGGCCGGAGTATCGTCATTCCGAACCAAGGGCTGCTGATAAACTCTATAAGTTTACAGGAAGCGAAAGCGTCAAGTTCAATAGAAAATATTTTCACAACTGATGATGAATTATATCAGGCCTATAGCGAAGAACAAATCCAGCAACTTACCGGTCCATCTAAGGAAGTCCTGTATTATCGGCAGGCCTTATGGGATGGTTATGCCTATTTGCAAAAAGACCAGATTTTCGATGAAAATTACTTCGTAAAAATGTACCGTATAGTCAGCCAGTTCAATGATGGTATAAGAACACCCATCGCGCAGATTGTAATCAAGGAAGGTGGCACCGGGCCAAATGCCGGTAAGGTTTCCTATACACCACCAAGAGGCAAGGGCATAGTCGAAGCTAAGCTCCATAACTTAATAGAGTTTTTGAACGATGATAAAACTTGTCCACTA
>NZ_CAXVWK010000088.1:0-39879 GCF_964263795.1 Mucilaginibacter sp. | reverse complement strand
CAGACTGGAAGTAGCCTTTTTCGCTAAACCCAAACATTTTTGCCGTTAGATTGGCAGGGAACGTACGGATCTTGCTGTTGTAATCCTGCACGGCAACGTTAAAGTCGCGGCGGGCAACAGATATACGGTTTTCAGTACCTTCTAATTGTACCTGTAAACCTCTAAAGGCGTCGTTAGCACGCAGGGTTGGGTAGTTTTCTGATGCTACCAATAAACGGCCAAGCGCTGTACTCAACTGGCCTTGTGCTTCCTGGTATTTCTGGATGGTTTCAGGCGTTAACTTAGTTGGATCGACTTGTATAGATGTAGCCTTGGCGCGTGCCTCGGTAACTTCTGTTAATGTTCCTTTTTCAAAATTAGCTTCTCCTTTAACGGTTGATACCAGGTTAGGGATCAAATCGCTGCGGCGCTGATATTGGGTTTGTACCTCGCCCCATTTACCTTTTACATTTTCGTCGCTTTTAACCATGCTGTTATAACTGCACGAGCTTAGTGACATTGCTGCCACCACAACTAGTATTGCCGAGAATAATTTTTTCATTGTGTGTTGTTGTTTATAGTGATGTGATTTTTGATTTAGATACAAAAGGCATACCGATGTTACAAAACGTAACAATTGCGCCATAATGGCTACAATTGGCGTACGTAAATGTAATTAAATACTACTAACCATGTATATGATTTTATATTTGCTACCGTTAATTTGATTTACTGATCTGTTACCGCTGTATATAAATGAAAAAACTTTTAGCAATAGCTTTAACCTGTACAAGCCTGTACGCCACTGCTCAAATACCATCTCACGAAAAACTGGTGCAATACGTTAAGCCAATAATTGGTACCCAGCGTATGGGCCATACCTACCCGGGCGCTACCGTGCCGTTTGGTATGGTGCAACTTAGCCCCGAAACAGATACGGCAAGCTATGAGTTGAATGGTAAATATAACCCGAAAGTTTACGAATACTGCGCGGGTTACCAGTATGAAGATAAAACCATCGTAGGATTTAGCCATACGCATTTTAGCGGTACAGGCCACTCAGATCTGGGCGACTTTTTAATTATGCCAACTGTTGGCAACTTAAAATTAAACCCAGGCACTGCCGATAAGCCCGGCAGCGGTTACCGCTCGGCATTTTCGCACGCTAACGAAGTGAGCCAGGCCAATTACTACAAAGTAAAGCTTGATGAAAGCAACATTACAGCCGAAATGACCACAAGCGCACGTGTAGGTTTTCATCAGTATACTTTCCCAAAATCAGATCAGTCGCACATTATTTTAGATCTGATGGCCGGAATTTATAACTATCCGGATAAAACTGTTTGGACGTATGTGAAGTTCCTTAACGATAGCACCCTGGTAGGTTACCGCCAAACTAATGGCTGGGCGCGTACCCGTAACCTATACTTTGCAATGGCTTTTAATAAAAAGTTTGTACACCACGGGTTCAAGAAATACGATAAACGCCAAACTTACGGCGGCTTTTGGGGCAAATTTAATCAGTCGAAAGATTTTCCTGAAATCGCCGGCAAGCAGATCCGTGCTTATTTTGACTTCAAAACTGAAGAAGGCGAGAAGATCAAGATCAAATTTGCACTGTCGGGCGTGAGCATGGATGGCGCAATGGCCAACATGCAGGCCGAAGTGCCGGGCTGGGATTTTGAGAAGGTAAAGGCAGACGGCCAGCAGCAATGGGAAACCGAGTTGAAAAAAATTACCGTTACCGGCAGCACCGAACGCAAGCAGGATTTTTATACCGCCATGTACCACACCATGATCAACCCAACCATTTACATGGATGTGGATGGGCAGTATAAAGGGCTGGATCAAAACGTACACAAAGCCGAAGGCTTTACCAACTATACCACCTTCTCGTTATGGGATACTTACCGTGCGCTGCACCCGCTGTTTAACATCATCCAGCCGCAGCGCAATGCCGACATGGTGAAATCGATGCTGGTGCATTTTGACCAAAGCCCGGAAAAAATGTTACCGGTGTGGAGTAACTCGGCTAACGAGAACTGGTGTATGAGCGGTTACCACAGCGTATCTGTTTTGGCCGACGCGGTGGTAAAAGGCAACGCACCCTTTGATGCGAATAAGGCGTTAATGGCTGCCGTAACTACAGCCCGCACCCGCAGCTATGAAGGTATCGGCGAGTACATTGACAAAGGTTACGTGCCGGATGAAAAAACAGGAGTATCGGTATCTAATACGCTGGAGTATGCCTATGACGATTGGGCAATAGCGCAAATGGCCAAAAAATTAGGTAACACCGCCATTTACAATGAATTCATCAAACGCAGCGAAAACTATAAAAACGTATATGACCCAAAAGCCGGTTTCATGCGCCCTAAAAAGGCAGATGGTACTTTCCGAGCCAAGTTTGACCCGCTGAGCACTATTAATGAAGGGTTTATTGAAGGCAACTCCTGGAACTATACCCTGTTTGCCCCGCAAGATCCGGAAGGGTTGATCAAGTTGATGGGCGGCAACAAACGCTTTGTTGGCTACCTCGATTCGCTTTTCACCATGAACCTGCCTGATAAATACTTTGCCGAGACGGAAGATATTACCCGTGATGGCATTATCGGCAACTATGTGCATGGTAATGAGCCATCGCACCACGTAGCTTATTTATATAACTGGACGGATAAGCCCTGGAAAACACAGGAGCGCATCCGTATGATTTTACCGCGCATGTACAAACCAACACCCGATGGTTTAGGCGGTAATGACGATACAGGACAGATGAGCGCCTGGTACATCTTTAGTTCGTTAGGTTTTTACCCGATGGCACCCGGCTCTCCCGAGTACGCTATTGGAAGCCCTGCTATTAACAGTGCGGTTGTGCAGGTGGGCAATGGCAAAACCTTTAACATCACTGTTAAAAACCAAAGCGAAAAGAATGTTTATGTGCAAAAGATGACGCTTAACGGTAAGCCTTATACAAGTTTATCTATCAATCATGATGATATTATGAACGGCGGAGAACTGGTATTTTACATGAGTAGCAAGCATAAGTAAAGGGTGGTTATTAGAATAGAAAGTGATTATTTGGCATTAGGCTGATCAGCCATTTTTACTTAACGTAGTTGCAATTCGGGAAATTCTGATTCAGACGTTACCCCGCTAAACAATGTCGCTCCCTAACGGCTAAACTGTTTAGCTTATCTTTAAGAATGGTGCGGGCACGGTGTAAGGTAGTGCGGGATAACAATTCGGTCATACCTAATTTGCTGCCAATTTCCTGGTGAGAGAAACCTTCGATAGCATACATATTGAATACTGAGCGGTACATTTTGGGTAAGGCTTGCACCAGCCGCAACAGATCGTTCACCTCCAAAGTGTTATTGTTATAACTGATAATAACCGGGATACCCTGTTCGTCAAAATCATCAACCAAAACCATTGTTTTAGCCTTACGGTAACGTGATATGGCGCTGTGCACCATGATCCGGCGGATCCAGCCTTCCAGGCTGCCTTCGCCGCGGTAGTTGTGCATGTGCTTAAACATTTTTATAAACCCTTCCTGCAGAATATCCTGCGCTTCGTCTTTATCTTTAGCATAACGCATGCAAACGGCAAGCATTTTGGGAGCAAGTAAGCGGTAAAACATTTCTTGTTGCTTCCGGTCATTTTTTAAACATCCTTCCCAAAGAGTGTTTAATCGTGTATCGGTTGTAGGTGTCATCGTATCCATTTGAAAGCATGTATGCCAAACCGCTGCCATTTTATTAAGGCATTGTATATCAATATATTAACTTAAAAATTGCATTTACAGATGTTCGGATTCGTACAGTTACCGTACGTTTGTGCACCTCCATCAGTTGGCGTCAATTATTTTCTTTCGATTCCTTATCTTTACAGCATCCGGGATAAAAACCCGGCATTGCAACCATGACAAAAGAAGTTGAAATTGTTTGCCCGCCCGGGCAACAGGAGGATGAAGCGGTTTTAACAGCACTGGCATCATCCGCAGCAAAAATTTCACAACAAAAAATTACGGGGATTAAAATCCTAAAAAGGTCTATCGACGCCCGTGGCCGTAAGGTGCTTTACCGGATGCAGGTGCGTGTGTTTATAGACGAGCCGGTGCAGACAGACATCTATACGCCCGAATATCAAAACATAAGGGACGCCAGGCGGGTGATCATTGTAGGTGCCGGCCCGGCTGGGATCTTTGCAGCGTTGCAATGCATTGAACAAGGTTTAAAACCGGTTATACTGGAGCGGGGCAAGGATGTAAAACAACGCCGCCGCGATTTGGCCAATATCAACAAACAAGGATTGGTAAACCCGGAATCTAACTATTGCTTTGGCGAGGGTGGAGCGGGTACCTACTCCGACGGAAAGCTATACACCCGCAGCACCAAGCGTGGCGATGTGAATGGTGTGCTAAAAACCTTTGTAGCCCACGGCGCTACCGAAGATATTTTGGTAGATGCCCGCCCGCACATTGGTACTAACAAACTACCGCAGATTATCACAGCCATGCGCGAAAGCATTTTAAATGCCGGTGGCGAGGTGCTGTTTGATACCAAAGTTACCGCACTGCTGGTAGCGTTTGGTAAGATAAAAGGCGTACAATTAGGTAACGGTGAAAAGCTAACGGCCGGTGCCGTGATCTTAGCCACAGGCCACTCGGCGCATGAGGTGTTCCGGATGCTGCATAACCAGGGCATTTTGATAGAAGCCAAACCCTTCGCTTTGGGGGTACGAATTGAGCATCCGCAGGAAATTATTGACCGTGCCCAATACCATTGTGAATACCGCGGCCCTGATTTACCGCCAAGCTATTATAACCTGGTAGAACAAGTGGACGACCGCGGCGTATTTTCTTTTTGTATGTGCCCGGGCGGTATTATTGCCCCTTGTGCCACCGCGCAGGACGAGATAGTAGTAAACGGATGGAGTCCGTCTAAACGCAACAACCCTTTTGCCAACTCGGGCACAGTTGTGCAGATCAATATGGAAGATGTGAAAGGGGATATGGATGACCCTTTCCGGATGCTGAACTTTCAGCAGCAGGCTGAACATTTAGCATTTAAGGCAGGCGGCGGTAACCTGGTTGCCCCGGCCCAGCGCATGGTTGATTTTGTTGAGGGAAGGGTGTCGGTAGATCTGCCCGTAAACTCTTACCTGCCCGGCTGCAAAAGTGCGGATTTGAAAGAAGTACTGCCCGGTTGGATCCACAACCGCTTACGTAAAGCGTTGCCTGCCTTCGGCCGGAAAATGAAGGGTTATTACACTAACGAGGCCATTTTAGTGGGGGTGGAGTCTCGTACCTCATCGCCAATCAAAGTACCAAGAGATAGGGAAAACTTTCAGCATCCGCAGGTTGCGGGTTTGTTTCCCTGCGGCGAAGGTGCCGGTTACGCAGGTGGCATTATATCTGCCGCTATTGATGGCGTAAATTGCGCTGACGGTGTGAAACGATACCTGACCGTTTAGGTACCGACTGGCTTCATCTGCACACACGCACAACAATTTAGCAGCAGTCGACGCTAAAACCAACCCGCACTATCGTGTGTTATCCAACCATGACAACCATTGCCGAAAAACTTCAATCGTCACTTAACCAGGTGCTGGCGCACAATCCATGGTACGGGCCTTCTACCTATGAAATTTTAGATAAGATAGCATTTGAACAGGCTTACGAAACTCCCGACGGATCTGTACACAACATTGCCGGTATATTGCTGCACATGCTGGGCTGGACACAGGAAGTAAGCGCACGTATGGGTGGCAACTTAGCGGGCGAACCACCAGCAGGCGATTGGCCCAATCCCGGCACACCCGATGAATCCAGATGGAAACAGCTTATCGCCGACTTTAAACTAGCCAATGTGAACCTCGATAAGATCATCAATGATTTCCCTGGTGACAGGTGGGAAGACATCACCAACGACCAACGCTTTGGTGAGGATAATAAACACGTAAGCTATCAGGCGCTTATTGAAGGACTGATACAGCACCATATTTATCACAGCGGGCAAATTGCACTGCTCAACAGAATTGTTGGAGGATAGTCAATTCAATATCAATACGGTAATTCTTCGCAAGTGAACCCGGCAATAGCCAGCATGTGGTTAATGGTTTGCGGCTCGATACCTTTGCTAACCACGCGTAGGATATTATCGCAATCTTCCAGATCGAAGTTGTATTGCTTGATATCTGCCATGCCCGATAGCAGGTAGTTTACCCGGTTAACCTGCTGCACGTTGGCAACACTTGTTTTAAATATCAACACATCCATGATCAATGGTTTTAGGGTGATGTAATTTGTAAAATATCATTTTGACCAAACTGGACAAAGAGAAATCTTTTACACCGGTATTATTTGTATATCGCTTGTAAAAGATTTCTTCTTTCCGTTCAAGATAACAACGGTTATCCATCCTTCGTCTCTTTCTCCGCAATCGGCGCGTCTTTCCAGGAGTCGCGCCAGTCGTCACGGCCCCGGCGGCCCCAGTTGCAGCGGTCTTTCCATTGTTGTTTAAAGCGGGCCTTGTCCTCTTCAGACATTGCACCGAACTTTTCTTCCATCATTTGCTTCCGGCGCATCCAGGGAGCCCCGCCACGGCCACCACCCTTGCCGCCAAAACCAAACAATATCTTGCTCAAAATAAATATGCCCATAGCCTGCCAAAAAGTAATAGTGCCTACGTGGAGTATCTCGGGCAGCAGGTTGTTCCACAGCTGCATTACTACAAAACTTACCAGGGCCAATATTGCGGCTATCCCGAAGGGGATGAAGAAAAACCGCTTTTCGTAAAATATCTTTTTCATTTTCTTTAATTCTTTAATATTCTGTGATTTCTTTATAAAGTTGTTTTAACCGCTTACGCAGATGTAATACCGCATACCGCTTGCGTGATACCAGCGTGTTTACGTTCTCGCCTGTCATCAGGGCAATTTCCTCAAAGGGTTTGTCCTCCAGTTCCTGCCAGATAAACACCTGCCGTTGTGTTTCGGGCAGTTCATCAAGTGCTTCAAAAAGCTGCTCCCAAAACAGGTTGCGCAGATATACGGTTTCGGGCGTGGTGCCCTCGGTAAGCAGGATGGCTTTAAAGTCCGGTGCGTCATCATCATCCTCATCGCCGGGCAGCATATCGTCAAGCAATGTTTCAGTATGTTTTTTATGCTTATCAAGTATGCGGTTACGCGCCACTTTGTACAACCACGAGCTGGTTTGCTCTACCGGGCCCGCATTCAGCACGTTACTGAACTGGTACCAAACATCCTGCAGAATGTCTTCGGCGTCGGCATCATTCTTTACCCGTTTGCGAATAAACCCCAGCAGGCTTTTACCATACGACGCAATGGTTTGTATGATGTGGCTGTTTTTATCCTGGGGCATTACTACGGTTGTCAACTTGTGGTGTGTTTAAAGATAAAGACGAGCGTGCCAGGAAAACATTTTAAATTATTTTTATTTTTTGGAAACGGTGTGTGGAGTCAGGTGCGGGGAGCGGGGTATGGGGGACAACGCAGATAAAACCTTCCTTTCCGAAATCTCCGCTTCCCGAACCTTTTCTCTCCCGTTCCAAAAATCACCGCACCCTACACCCGCTCCCCGCACCAGATAAAAACCAAATCCCTACCTTGCACGTTATATACTTATGGCCGATAAAAAAACACTGATACTGGGCGCCACGCCCGACCCAAGCCGTTACGCTTACTTAGCCGCCAGCCGTTTAGCCGGCCGCGGGCATACCATTGTCAATGTAGGTATTAAAACCGGCGAGGTGGCCGGTGTGCCCATAGAAAAGCCCGAAGCCATCCACACAGATATTGATACCATTACCCTGTACGTCGGCCCCATGAACCAGCCACCCCTGTACGACTATATCCTGAACACCAAACCCAAACGCATCATTTTTAACCCCGGCACCGAAAATGAGGAGCTTCGCCGCATGGCACAGCAGGCCGGTATAGAAACCGATTACGCCTGCACGCTGGTATTGTTGAGTGTTGGGCAGTATTAAACAGCATAACATAAGTGTTCACGTTCACGGCCGTGAACACCGTGAAAATTCCCGTGAACGCTTGATTATCAACTAATTGCATTTTTATGACATTTAGAAACACTGACAATCAGGTGGTTATGTTTTTGACCGTATGGAAAATTTGCTTGCCTTGACACCAATCTGGTGAAATATATATGCCTAACTGGGAGAAAAAGTGTAGAATTTGCCTAAAATGCAAGCTTTTTTACATGCTTTTTATAAGAGATACGATCTGTAGCCTTGAAACAAAGAATAGCGGATAAAGGTTGATAGGATATGGCAGATGTACACTCCAAAGAAACCAGAAGCTATAATATGTCGCGCATTAAAAGTAAGGACACCAAGCCCGAACTTTTGGTGCGAAAGTTTTTGCACAAAAATGGTTTTCGTTACCGCCTGCATGTAAAGGGCATGCCGGGTAAGCCGGATATTGTATTGCCTAAATACAAAACTGTAATTTTTATACATGGATGCTTTTGGCATGGACATGAGGGATGTAAATATTACGTGATCCCCAAAACCCGTACTGAATGGTGGCTAAATAAAATTCAGGGCAACTCCGTTAATGATGATAAATCGGAGATACTACTAAAAGCTGCAGGATGGAAGATTATAAAACTCTGGGAGTGCGAGCTGAAAAAACAAACAATTGAGGCTACATTCCTGCATTTATTGGCTACTCTCAACCGTGGATAAATCCACAAAGTTCACTTATATCCGATTGACTTATAGTCGAATTGAAGATAGCTTGCAGCTATGGATATTCGAAAGAAAATCGGCCTGCGCATAAAGGAATACCGAACAAATTTAAAACTCACCCAGGAAGCTTTAGCCTTTAAAGCTGAGATAGATAAGACTTACGTTAACGAAGTTGAAAATGGAAAACGTAATGTTTCCGTAATCAATCTTGAAAAAATAATTTTTGCTCTTGATACTTCCCTAAAGGAATTTTTTAACTCTACTTCATTTGAAAGGACATGAGTAGAGGATTAAAATATATAGATTTATTTGCAGGTGCTGGTGGATTGTCTGAAGGATTTAAAAGAGCTGGATTTGATCCGGTTGCCCACGTAGAAATGGATAACGCAGCTTGTTTTTCACTAAAGACGCGTTCCGCTTATTATTTTTTAAAAGAAAATAATAAAAGCCATATTTATGGATCATATTTAAAAGGCGAAATTAATAGGGATGAACTTTACTCGTTAGTACCAAATGAATGCTTAGAAAGTGTCATTAATTTAGCGATAGGAAAAGAAAACAATCAAGCTATTTTTGATACAATTGAAAGAGAAAACGATAAGAAAGATATCGACTTAATTGTTGGCGGCCCGCCTTGCCAAGCGTATTCACTTGCTGGCCGGTCTAGGAATAATGGTATGAAACAGGATCCTAGAAATTACCTGTTTTTTGAGTACATCAAATTTTTGGAACGGTATAACCCTAAAATATTTGTATTTGAAAATGTGTTAGGTCTAAAATCAGCCAATGATGGCAATTATTTTAAGACGATGCTTAATTTATTTGCTAAACAGGGTTATGAAGTTGCAGATTTTGTTTTGCATGCGGATGATTTTGGGGTATTGCAGAAGCGTAAAAGAGTGATTTTAATTGGCTATAAAAAGGAACTAAACTTTACCCTTCCAAATTTTGAGCCTATACAATCAGCTAAATTTTCTGTTGCAAATATTTTCTCAGACTTGCCTCAAATTGAAGCTAATGGAGGTGTAGACAAATTTTTAAACTATCGTACAGACGTAAATGAGTACTTAAGTATAAGTAAAATAAGAAACGAGGAAGGTATTCTTACTCAACACATTAGCAGGCCACACACTGATCAAGATAAGGAGATTTATAGAATTGCTGTTGATTTATGGTCCGAAAAAAAAGAAAGACTAAATTACATTAACTTGCCAGATAGACTTAAAACCCATTTAAATCAGACCTCATTTTTTGATAGATTTAAAGTAGTTGCTGCAGATCTAGGCAGCTCTCAAACAGTTGTTGCACACATCGCGAAAGATGGACATTATTATATTCATCCTGATATTGAGCAAAATCGTTCAATTAGTGTGCGAGAAGCAGCGAGATTACAGTCTTTCCCAGATGATTTTTATTTTGAAGGTGTAAAAGAGAGTAAAAATAGAACCGCAGCTTTTAAGCAAATTGGTAATGCAGTACCACCTTTAATGGCTCAAAATATTGCGGCAGAATTAATTAAATTTATCTGAATGGAAAATTACGTTTACAGGTTTGAACCCGGTGCTAGATCGATAATACAAATGGGGGAAGAGTTGATTGGTCATCCGTCAACGGCAATAAACGAACTTATAAAAAATGGTTACGACGCTGATGCTACAACTTGTAAAGTCTATCTAAATTATAGTAAAGATAACTCCCAAAGTTTTATTTGCATATCTGACAATGGATTAGGTATGAATTCCGACACTCTTTTTGGAGATTGGCTACAACCTTCAGTTAGCCAAAAAAGAGGTGGATCAGGCAAAAGTAAAATATTCCATCGTAATTTTTTGGGAAGCAAAGGTATTGGGCGTTTAGCGGCAATGGCTTTAGGAAGGTATCTAACAGTTATAACAAAGACAGCAGAAGAAACGCATTATAATTGGTTAGTCATTGATAGGGAAAAATTTAAAGACGAATTATTATTAAGCGAAATAAAGTTTCCGGGAGGGCGTACCGAAAAGATTTCTGAGATATTAACTAATAATGATGTAATTGAAATAAAGAATTACACGAGTAATCAAGTCTTAACGAATTATTTAAAAGCAAAAAAGTTAGTTGATTTTAAAGAAGGTAGCTTGATTATTGTCGAAAGTTTGGACGATTCAATTACAACTATTGTCGAGGACGAATTCTTGAATGGCGATATTGAAATCCAAGATATTGATTTAATTCGGTCGCTTAAAATTCTAATAACTCCGCTTATATTAAATTCAACCATTCAAGATGAGTTGATACAAAAAAGGATTTTAGATAAAAAATATGAAATTGCCACGCCAGAAAGCACGTTTGATCTTTTTTTTGGTTGCAATTTGATAAAAAACAACTTTGATGATGAGTTTCTAAAAATTGAAGAATATTCAATTCTATCGAATTTTGACTATCGGGTTTTAGGAAAGGTTGATAGATCTGGAGATGTGACGGGTATTTATTATTGCAATAGATTAATTGAAGATTCTTTCAATATACCTTTTTCTTTAATTGCTGCAGATGTTTTTTCAGCAGATTATTCAAGGGGTAGAAAAATAGAAGAAATCAACCAAGCAACAACTAACAAGGTAGGCGAATTTTATTTTGACATTCGGGTGTTCGATAGGGATCCTGATGCAATGGACAAATTATCCAAATTTTTAAAATCACCAGGTCGACGAGAGACGGGTCGTTTATTAGACGAAATAGTTGGGTTAAGGATTTCAAAAAATGGATTTGGTGTCAAGCCGTATGGTGATGAAGAAAGTGATTGGATGGGACTATCTCAAATGCGAGTACAAAATCCATCTGCGGTTATAGGCGTCAATCAATTAATTGGGAATATATTTCTTTATTCTCCTGAAAATGATGCGTTAAGTGAAAAGACAAATAGAGAAGGTTTTTTTGAAAATGAAGCATTTATTACGTTTAAGAAAGTTCTTAGATCTATTTTATTAGACGTAGGTAAACAGCGATATAATTATAGACAAAAACATGGAATTGGGCGGAAAGCGGACAGTAAAAATGACAGGCCTGACTCGTCGAGATTTTTGGATTTTATAAAAAATATCACTAAGGACAAGAAAGTTATAAATGAAGCTGAAAACTATCTTAATGAGATTTCCACAACGTTAGACAATTTGGAGAATTCTTTAAGTTTTTCACAAAGGCTTGCTACACTTGGCAGCGGTTTAGAGTTAGTGTATCACGAAATGGCTCAACCTATGATGATAATTGGAAAATGTCTTTTTGCCATGAAATTTCCCGTCGGACGTGTAGCAAAACTAGAAGATCGAAATGAGATTCTAGCTGAAATGAGCGGAATTAAAACGGCTGTTAATACATTGGATCTTTTAAAAGAGTCATTACAGCCCGCAATCGGAATTTCAAGGAAGAAAAGATTTAAGCCTCTAGATATTTTTAATAAGGTTTGCTATCTGCTTACAAAAGACTTAATTGCCAACAATATATCAGTTACTGTAGATGAAAGTTTCAATGAATTTTTTATAAATGATCATGAATATCATTTATGGATATCATTTTTAAATATATTAAACAATTCTATTTATTGGTTAACACAGACGGAACTAAAGGATAAAACTATTTTCTTCAAGAAAGGCATAAACGGTGAGATATCAATCTCTAATAATGGCCCAAAAGTAGATATTGGAGAGTTGGAAAATATATTTAACTATGGGGTTTCTCATAAAAAGGGTAATCTCAGGTCTGGGCTTGGCCTAGCCTATACAAGAAGTCTTTTGGGCACCAACGATTGGGAAATTTGGTGTGAAAATTATAGTTACGGTCCAGCATTTATACTTAAACCTTTAATATCAAAAAAATGATAGTTGTATTTGACGATGATGCAGTTATACGAAAGTCTTATGGAGAAACTTTACGTAAAATGGGCTTAAACATCCAAGTTATTGAATGTAGCACTAAACAAGAAGTGCGCGCAGTTTTAAAAAACCAGCAGATAATGAACACCGTAAAGGTGCTGATATTTGACTTGTCAGTAACGAATGAAGAAGCGGAGGCATTAAAATTTGACATTCTTGACGACATTAAAGAAAATTATAAAAAATACCCTATTCCAATATTTATCCACAGTGCATTTGCCCATACTGTGGAAGGCTATGACGACCTAGGAACGCTATTCAAAATTGACAAAAGTTCAACATCTTTGGAAGTTATATTAAATAAGATTGCATTATTTGATGAGTCTGGATTTCTTGATATATTTTGTCCGGGTGGATCAATTGAAAAAGAAATTTATATTCAAATACACCAAGCTTTTATAGAGCAATTTAAAGGAGATGAAATTAGCTTAATAATCGAGTCAATTAAAAATTCGGGCGAGGATAATTTTAAAAGGCGAACAAAGGATGTTTTCGAAAGAATGGCTGTTCGGTCATTATTTCAGAATTTGCTAGCAGCTAGAAAATCTTCAGATTCTACAAAGATTGAAGAAATTAAAATTAATGCAATTGAACATTATTATAGGCGTAGCAGCGACTTTCCAATTTGGACAGGCGATATATTTAGAAACAAAGAAGATAAATCTGAAATTTTGATAATTACGCCGCGGTGTGATATAAATAATGGTTATTGTAATGGAAATTATCTATGCTGCTCAATCGAATCTCTAGAAGAAAAAAAGGTTAAAGACTTTAGTAAGGATACTAAAGCCGTCCATAATTATTTAAACGACAATCCTCAGAACACTGGTATTAAGTATAGGTATTTACTTCCTACTCCATCATATTCTGGAGGTAAAATAAACCTTACGAACTATTTCCTAATAAATGATTCTAATTTAATTAACAAAGATTCAAAATACGAATATTTAATATCTCTAAGTGATGAACTTACAAATGACGTAATTAGAAAGTATGCTTCGTATTTGTTAAGATCAGGCATCTCTCAATCAGATCTAGATGAAGCATCATTTTATTCTAAAGTTGAAGCGCAAAAACGTCCAAGCGTAGCTTAGAAAATTGCTTAAGTAACTCCCCAAACCCTTCATCCAATTTACAGTTACTCAACATATTTCTCTACTTTCGTTTTCATGAAAAACCGTTACTTACTACTATTCCTTTTATTCGCTGCTGTTTTTGCGTCCTGTTCTAAAAAGATCGTTAACCCGCACGAGGTGACTAATAAGGTTTATGCTAACCAAACCGATAGCCTTATAGCGGTGATTAAGCAGGAAACGCCTGCTACGCTTACTGATAGCCTGGGCGCCGCCATTAGCAGCGAATTTATAGGTACGGTTAACTTTAACCTGCGCAAGCCTAATTATGTGATCATCCATTACACCGCGCAGGATTCGCTGGCGCAAACGGTTAAAACCTTTACACTGGTGCGTACGCAGGTAAGCGCCCATTATGTGGTAGGTAAAGATGGCAAAGTGGTGCACATGCTGAATGATTATTTACGTGCCTACCATGCAGGTGTAAGTAAATGGGGAAACGTTACGGATATGAACAGCTGTTCTATCGGTATCGAGATTGACAATAACGGCCGCGAGCCGTTCAACCCAAAACAGATGAATAGTGTACTGTTGTTGCTTGCGCAGCTTAAACGCGCCTATAACATTCCGGCAGCTAACTTTGTGGGCCATGGCGATATAGCACCGCCGCGCAAGCCAGATCCGGGTAAGTACTTTCCGTGGATGCTGTTGGCTCAAAAAGGTTTCGGCTACTGGCCGGATGTTGTACAGTCGCCCGCCCCCGAAGGTTTCGACAGCACCACCGCCTTACGACTGATCGGTTATGATACCCGCGATCTGCCGGCCGCTATCACCGCCTTTAAACGCCACTTTGTACAAACAGACGAAATGCCCGTACTAACACCATGCGATTTGGATGTGTTGTATAATGTATATAGGAAGTATTAGGGAGAAGTTTTGTTAGCATAGTGGTTTGTATGAACGGCCGCCTGCTTCTGGCCGCAGAGGCCCATTACTTTTTGAAGCACCAAAAAGTAACAAAAAGTGCTTTTAGCAGAGAGGCTTCTTTGCCGCACAAGGCCCCTCCCTGCAAAACGAGCAGAACCACGGGTACGTAAACTTGCCCCGCTAAGTCGCACATACCGGCGCTGCAGCAATATTACTTATTCCCCCTCCTGCCCACAGTCCACCATGTTCTGCCCGTTTTTGTCCGAAGCTTACCTGCTGATTTGTAGGAAGGTGCTAATCGCGACTTGTCCGTTGAAGGAGAAAGCCTCGCCTAACTCCCTGCTATTTGGATGTGTTGTATAATGTTTATTGAAAGTATTAGGGAAAGATGAGTGGTCCAGGAGTAAGAAATTGCGCTTGACGAACCGAACGCTACCTTTTAAATGCGGCCTTGTAACACACGGGTATTACTGCCAGTGCTAAAGCACAAACCGTTTGTAGGGTGTTACACAGCCGCGTGTTTTTTCTTTGGTTCCGTTTCTTTTTTACGACAAAAAAGAAATTAACATCCACTGACGATTTATCAATTGCTGCCCTACCTAACGGAGAACTAATCTTATTAGGGATTACTTCGTACCTCGCAATGACGCACCGGGATTATAAAGGTCAAAAAAAAATTGTGTCATTGCGAGGAGCGCAGCGACGTGGCAATCTCCTCGCCTATGCATTACCGCTTTACACGCTATGAGATTGCCGCGCTATCGCTCGCAATGACATGTTTCTTTAAATAAAAAAGGCGAAAAGTTTTACAACCTTTCGCCTTTCAGCTTTAACCTTTCACCTTTTAGCTTAACCTTTCTTCACCCACCCATCTTTCAACGTCACGGTGCGGTTAAACACCAATTGATCAGGGGTTGAGTTTTTATCTAAAGTAAAATAACCTTTACGCATAAACTGCACCGGGGTGCCGGGTGTTGCGTTGGCCAGGTCGGGCTCTATAAATACGTTGGTTAAAATCTCCAAACTGTTTGGGTTAATGTAATCCTTAAAATCGCCATCTTCATTGCCCGGGTCTTCCACCTTAAACAGGCGGTCGTAAAGGCGCACTTCGGCGGTTTTGGCATGTGCCGCACTCACCCAGTGTATGGTACCCTTTACATTAGTGCCGCTGGTATCGTTACCGCTTTTTGATTCGGGGATGTAGGAGCAGTGAATCTCGGTAATATTGCCATCTGCATCCTTAACAATGCTTTCGCCTTTAATAATGTAGGCATTCTTCAGCCTTACCATCAGGCCAATACCCAGGCGAAAATATTTTTTGGTAGGCTCTTCCATAAAGTCGTCACGCTCTATCCAAAGTTCCTTGCTAAACGGAAACTCCCTGCTGCCATCGCCATCCTCCGCTTCGGGGTTATTTTCTCCGTGGAAGATATCTTGCTGCCCGTCCGGGTAATTATCAATGATCAGTTTCACCGGGTCAAGCACAGCCATACGGCGCCAGGCAGTTTTGTTCAAATCCTCGCGGATGCAAAATTCCAGCAGGCCTACATCTATCATGTTCTCGCGCTTGGCTACACCGATGCGCTCGCAAAACTCGCGGATGCTGGCAGGCGTATAACCACGGCGGCGCAGGCCGCTAATGGTAGGCATACGCGGGTCATCCCAACCGTCAACATGCCCTTCTTCTACCAACTGCAGCAGCTTGCGCTTGCTCATTACCGTGTAGTTTAAGTTAAGGCGCGCAAACTCGTATTGCTTGCTCGGGAATAAGCTTAATTTCTCTATAAACCAATCGTACAGCGGGCGGTGGGGAATAAACTCTACCGTGCATATCGAGTGGGTGATCTGCTCAATGGCATCGCTTTGGCCGTGGGCAAAATCATACATCGGGTAAATGCACCAGGCATCGCCGGTACGGTGATGGTGGGCATGTTTAATGCGGTACATCAATGGGTCGCGCAGCTGCATATTGGCAGCAGCCAAATCTACCTTTGCACGCAGCACTTTAGCGCCGTCCGGGTATTTGCCGTCCTTCATATCTGCAAAAAGCTGCAGGTTTTCTTCAATGCTGCGGCTGCGGTATTGGTTAGCTACGCCCGGTTCTGTGGGTGTACCTTTTTGTACTGCTATTTCTTCTGCGGTGCTGTCATCCACATAAGCCAGGTCCTGTTTGATCAGTTCTACAGCCAGGTCATATAATTTATCAAAATAATCTGACGCGTAAAGCTCTTCGGCCCAATCAAAGCCCAGCCATTTTACATCCTCTTTTATACTGTCTACATATTCCACGTCTTCTTTTACCGGGTTGGTATCATCAAAACGCAGGTTGGTTTTGCCATTATATTTTTGCGCCAAACCAAAGTTAAGGCATATCGACTTGGCATGCCCTATATGCAGGTAACCATTAGGCTCGGGCGGGAAACGGGTTAAAACACGGCCGTCGTTCTTGCCGGCAGCAATGTCTGCTTCAACAATTTCCTCTATAAAATTCAGTGATCTTTCTTCGCTCATGATATATGTAACAGGGTGCAAAAGTACGGAAAATAGACCTTGATTAAAGCATTTTATTGATTTGCGGATTACAGATCCAGGGACTAAATACGCATTTATTACTTAAACTAAGTTGATACGGGCGTTGCCTGCGGCCCTGGCTTTCCGTTACAACTCCTCAGGCCTACCGCCGATAGAAGCAGTACACCTTGCGGGGTTTTCACTGCAATCCCTAACGCGGAGTTACTACATAGTCATTTTATCTACCTTACCACCGCGCCGATTTTTTCCCCGTCTGGTGCGCGATGACAGAAAAGGAGAATAAGATCAGCATTATTATCAGGAGATATTTTTTCATGATTGATTTATAGATTAAAGAAGTTGTACTCGAACCGCACCAGATACATGTTAGCACTGTTACGCTGCATTTGGTTGTACAAAGGGGTGCGGTACGAGAAATCTAACCGGCAAACACTGTTAAATATCAGTTGCACGGCAGGGGCCACATCCAGGTAGCTTTGCCCGTAGCCGGGATTGGTTTTGCCTAACACTTCTGCGTAAATGTTAAGATTTACCTGGTTGTAGCTGGTGTAGTTTTTTGGCAGTACCAATAAGCCTGCAGATGCTGTGTAGGCAATCCCATTTCTTGCACCTAATATCGGGAGGACATTGCCGGGATTATCAAAGGCACGGAGGTAGCTTGCCGAGCCCGAAAAAGCCACTTTATGGATCAGTTTTGTAAAAATGATGCCGGCCTGTATTCCTGTATTATCGCCCTCCAGGGCAATTTCCTGAAGGGTATAAGGGTTGCTGCTGATAGCCGCTTTGCCAAATACTGCCCCCCGGAAATGCGCTTGAACGGTATCCTGCGAGTAAAAACGGTACTTACCGTAAAAGCTGCCGCCTTCAAAGCGCTGCCCCGGCTGGTAAAAATCAGACAGATAAGCGGCGCCGTGCAGCATCAGTTTCCCCGTTGCGCCATACATGGCTTCTAAAGTTGTACGGTTCTTAAAAGAGGGATCAGAAAAGCCCTGGTTTTCTAACCGAATACCTAATGAGCGGGCCGCCATATTACTGGCAGGCTCGGTATTAACATACAATTCCTGACCAAATACGGTGCACGCCGATGCCATAAGGCAAACAGCCAATAAAATATTCCTCATAAAAATAAATTTTAGGAGGCTGCTTAAATTGCTACGTGATACACCCTGCCGGTAGTGCTTACAGGGATCTCCGGATTTTTACCCAGGTATTTTTTGGTTACAGAGTTAGGTGCAAAACCTTTATCGATAAGCGATAACGATACCGGCCCCGTTAAGGCTTTATCGGCATTTAATATCTTATAAGTATCGCCATTAACGATAAACGTATTGTCGGCCAGTTTGGTAGTAGTTAAATCGACGGTGGTTTTTAAGTAGTTGACAGAAAAGCCCGAGCTTTTAACCTTTTTGCTGATCTCTTCAAAATTTACCGGCACGTCATTCCGGAATGTGATCATGTAAACATTGCGCATCAGATCGGGCTTTATCTCGCTCACAAATGGCAATGCCTTTAATGATTTTTCGGTGGTTTTAGCGCAAAGTGAGCAGGTTAACCCGCTAACCTGTAATTCTGCTTTGGTAAATTGTGCTTTTGCAACGGCAATGGTTGCTATAAAAAGAAGGATATATATTTTGAAAGTTTTCATGTTTTTTAAATTGACTGGTGAATTGATAAGCTTAAATTTTTATTGCTAAACTTATCAGATCCGGAAAATACAATTTTTTATGAAAACAGAAACCTTGCCGATGAGACTGTCAGGCGGCCCGCGATCAACAAAGTGCTCTATAAGCGCCTTTTGGGCCGAAAACAAAAGCTCGTCAAACGGTAGCCTGGGGATATCAAAGGCAAATAGTTGAGCAATAAATGAATTTTGCTCTGCCTGATGATCATCTTTAACTTTAACGTCAAGCCTGGCATCTTTACAGCAATTCATTTTACTTTTGGCCATCGGCTTAGCGCAGCTTTTAGCAGGCGCATTGATCTTTACCGAAGCCACTTCGTTACCGCAATAGTGTAAGTTAAGCGCAAAGCCTGCTGCTGTAATTAAATACAGTACAGTCAATAATAATACGCCCGACTTTTTGATCATACACAAAAATACGGTTTAACTGCCTGATTACAAACTATGATAAGCTATTTTTATAACTGACTTTGTAAATTAATTAAAAGCCATGCTCTTAAATGCACGTTTGACATAGTCTTTTTTTATTTTCCTTTAAGTGTGGCGGTAACTTTGCCGCACTCCATCATATCGTCGCCATAATAAGGATTCCTGATGTCAGCCGTTTCGCTTAGCCATGATGCTTTTTTCATGGGGCAATATTGCTGATAAAGGGTAGTGCTGTTCATTTTCAACCCCGATACCAGGGCGTACATATTTTTTGACAAGCTTTCGAAATGTTCGCGCTGATGGTCTATAACGGTAGTTTCACTGATATGACGGCTATCAAACTTTAATTTATCAAGGTAAGTGCCCATGAGCTTTTGCTGTGCCGAGGTCAGGCCCTTTGCCGGGACGGATAACGACGCCAGTAATTCTCCAGACCTGCTTTTTGCTAATGTAGCATTGCTGCCTGCCAATGCGTTTTTTAAGGCAATGTAATTAGTAGTGATTTTATCTATCGCAGTATTTTGTGCTTTAGCTACTACTACGGTTACAAGCAATATAAAACTTAAAAGTATCTTTTTCATGATCTGTTAACGTTAATAGGCAAACTTAAGCATATCCCATTTAATTTGCCCTGCGTTATACAAGCGCGTGTCAGAACCAAATAGAGCTACAGTGTTTAAGGTTGTGGATTAAATTGCCCACATTTAACAATAATTCGTAAAAATTATCAAATATTTGTACCTTAAGCATCTTAATAAACTACCTGTAACTCTTAATTGCTGATATGAAAAAAATCCTCATCATTGATGACGAAGTTAATGTTGGCTTGCTTTTATCTAAATTTTTAACCCGTAACGGGTTCGAAGTAGAAACTGCAGCCAATGGTGCAAACGGCATGGAGTTGCTAAAGGCCAAAGAGTTTAATTTAGTACTTTGCGATTTTAGGTTGGAGGATACCGATGGCCGCGAAATGCTGAAGAACATAAAAGCATTATACCCAAAAACAGGTGTCATTATCATCACCGGCTATTCTGATATTAAGATGGCGGTAGAGCTGATTAAAATGGGGGCGTATGATTATATCACTAAGCCGCTTTATCCGGACGAGATCTTAAACACCATTACCAAGGCAATTGAAACGCAGTATGCTTTACAGGAGTTGGCCGTACATGATTACAGTACCCCTGATAAACCCCAGCGCGAAAGCAAAAAACAGGTATTGTCCGGCGAATTTGTTGTAGGTACAAGCCGTGCGTCAAAAGAACTTTTAAAGCAGATTGAACTGGTAGCGCCAACTAATTACAGCGTTATTATACTGGGCGAAAGTGGTACCGGTAAAGAGTCGGTGGCGCAGAGCATACACCTAAACAGCTTAAGGGCAAACCAGCCGTTTATAGCAATGGATTGCGGATCGCTGACCAAGGAGTTGGCAGCAAGTGAATTTTTTGGTCATGAAAAAGGATCATTTACCGGTGCCTTGTACACTAAGATAGGGCACTTTGAAATGGCCAACGGCGGTACCTTGTTTTTAGATGAGGTGGGTAATTTATCTTACGAGATACAGGCGGCACTGTTGCGTACCGTGCAGGAGCGTAAGGTGAAAAGGATTGGCAGTACTAAAGAGATTGACCTGGATGTGCGCATTATTATAGCCACTAATGAAAACCTCCAGGAAGGAATTAATAAAGGCCGTTTCCGCGAAGATCTTTACCATAGGTTTAACGAGTTCAGCATCCATATGCCGCCATTGCGTGATAGGGGCAACGATATTATGATGCTGGCCGACCACTTTTTAAATGTGGCCAACCAGGAGCTTGACCGTAAGGTTACCTCATTTTCGCCCGAGGTGATAGAGTGCTTTATGAATTACCGCTGGCAGGGCAACATCCGCGAATTAAAGAACGTGGTACGCCGTGCTACACTGTTAACTGAGGGTAACGAAATAACCATGAAAACCCTGCCACTGGAAATCTCGAACTTTAAGGTGTCTGGCTATGAGGCATCCAATCAATCGCCTGCTTCGGCAGAAGTCAAAGAGCCCAGGCATGACCTGAAGAACGCCGCGCTGGGTGCCGAGCACGAAACCATTTTAAAGGTGCTGCGCGAGGTTAATTTCAACAAAACTAAAGCGGCAGAGATCCTTAACATTGACCGTAAAACGCTTTACAACAAAATGAAGGCTATCAATTTAAAATAGCATGGGCCAGGTTTTGAAGTTTGCAGATACCGAGGAGTTTGGCAATTTAAAGCACGATATAAAGAATCAGCTCAGTAATATCCAGCTATCACTTGAGGGTTTAAAGTACGAAACCGATACTACCAACCCCGACCTGAAGTTATACCTGGACAGCATAACGCAATCCGCCAAAAAAATAGACGAATTGCTGAATAATATTGAATAGCATAACAAACCGTTAAACACTAAAACTTTTTAGTGCTTTTTTGTTTATATAGCATTTACTCAAGCTTTTCGTGGTTTAGCATGTCCATTTTTAATTATAAGCAGCGCAATAATATTATACTGGTTAGCATTGTTGTGCTTGGCTGTTTTTTGCTATACGCGTTAAGCGAGCTGTTCAGTTCCATACTGGGGGCCATTGTGCTGTTTACCATTTTCCGCCCGTTTTTTTTGTACATGGTAGAGCGGCGCAATTTTAACCGTACCCTTGCCGCGTTAACAATCATCTTTATCTCTCTTATTGTTATCGTGATCCCGTTTCTATCGCTTAGTATCATGGTGATCGGTAAAATAGGCAGCATCAACCGCGATTCTATTCCGATCGATAAATGGTCGCAAAAGATAGATGAATTTGCAGGTACAAATTTAAACCAGCCGCACCTTGCCGAAAACACTATCCAAAAACTAGGCGCTTACGCCGCCGATCTTTTTCCTTCAATTTTAGGCAGCGCTGCCAACATTATTATCACATTGTTGGTGATGTACTTTTTGCTGTACTTTATGTTTGTACAAATGCGCGAGTTTGAAATGGGCCTCTTAAAATATGCACCATTTAGGGAACAGCATGCGCTTAAGTTTGCTGTAGAACTCCGTAATTCTACCTATTCGAATGTATTGGGGCAGGGCGTAATTGCCTTTACCCAGGGCGCATTACTGGCTAACGGCTTCTGGATCTTTGGTATCCCCGATCCTATATTCTGGGGGGTAATAGGTGCCTTTATTTCCTTTTTACCGGTGGTAGGCGCGCCAACACTTTGCATACCGGCCAGTATAATCTTATTTGCCGGCGGGCATAATGTAAAGGGTGTTTTGCTACTGGCATACGGGCTGTTGTTTATTGGTAACGTAGATAATGTGCTGCGGATGATGATCAACAAGCGCATAGGTAATACCCACCCCATCATATCGGTAATTGGCGTGTTTATTGGTTTACCACTGTTTGGAATACTTGGCCTGGTTTTTGGCCCGGTATTATTATCGTATTTCTTATTATTGTTAGAAATTTATGAAACCAACCGTATGGCTGCCGACCGTTTGGAACGCATCCGCAGTCCGGAAATGTAAGCCTTATCCAATGATTAAAAAGCTCAGAGAGATAGCGCCAGGCAAATAAATTTAATAATTATAAAAACAAATATTCAACTTAAAAATTAATACAATATGAACGATAACACAAAAGTAATTGTCGCGTTGCTGGCAGGCATAGCGGCAGGAGCAGCATTAGGAATTTTATTTGCACCTGATAGCGGAGATGAAACTCGTGATAAGCTGTCAGAATCATTAAAAAATCTTGGCGATTCTATCAAAGAGACCGCTGCTAAAGAAATTGATAACCTGGTAGGTTTAAAAGATAAGGTAGTTGAAAATATTAAAACTAAAGTAAAAGGCGCTGAAGAAGAGTATCAGGACGACCTTGAACACGCATAATTTTATCGTAACCGGCTAATAAAGGCCTGATACATCAAATCCTTATATGGAACCACAAAAAGAAACGGCCCGCCCAATAATTGACCAGGTACAGGAGTACGTGGAAACACGCGCAAAACTTTTAAAATTAGAAGTTATTGACCGCAGCACCACAATAATAGCAGCCCTGGTGGTTGACCTGGTAGTGATCATCAGCTTTATCCTCACCTTTTTGTTTGCAAGCTTTACCCTTGCCTTATATCTGGGTGATGTATTAGGCGCTAACTGGAAAGGCTTTGGAGCGGTTGCCATTATCTACCTGCTATTAGCAGTAATTTTAATCGTAGCTAAGAAGCCGTTTGAAAGACCAATTATTAACGTTTTAGTAAGAAAGCTATTTAACTAACGCTATGGATACCCCAGTAAAAAATATACATGACCTAAAGGTGGAAATAGCACGGCTGAAAAACCTTGAGGCTCACCAGGCAGTAGCGTTAAAAGCCCGCTTCAGCAGCTCATCTGCAATATTTTCGACCTTGTTAACCTTGTTCCCTAAATCACCAACAGTTGATGGCGTAAAGGGTGCAGGATTTTTTGACCAGGACTTTTTAGGATTGATATCGCGCATAGCGCTGCCGTTAACCCTTAACAAAACCTTGTTTAAAAACTCAAACTTTTTAGTGAAGACCCTCGTGGGCATCCTATCGCAAAAGGCATCGCACTATATTAGCGAAGATGCAGTAGGCGGCATCTGGAGTAAAGCCAAAGGGATTTTTGCAAAGTTTACTAAAAAGAAAGACGACGAGCACGAGCGTGAGATTATTCCTGCTTACAGCAAATATTATGAAAAGGGCGAAGCGCACAATCGCGAAGGCGAAGGTGCGGAATACGCCGGCTAATGAAATTTTAAAATACTGATCTTGTTGTGAAACATGATCTTGAAGGGATAAGCTGATATAGTTTATCCCTTTTCTGTATTTTCGCATTTTATTTTTTAATTGTGGGAAAAGACAAGTTAAGACGCTTTGCAGAAATAGATACTTTTAGCAACGTTTTTCAGATGGATGGGGGCAAGCCATTAAAGGGTAACTGGGCCGCCGGATTTTTTAAGAATAGCAACCCGGTTGTGGTTGAGCTGGCCTGCGGTAAAGGCGAATACACCGTTAACCTTGCGCAAATGTTTCCGGATAAGAATTTTATCGGGGTTGATTACAAAGGTAACCGCATCTGGCGCGGAGCTAAAACAGCTTTAGAAGAAGGGGTAAATAACGTAGCGTTTTTGCGCATCCAGATAGAAAACCTGCTTGATTATTTTGTAGCGCATGAGGTGGACGAGATCTGGATAACCTTCCCGGACCCGCAGCCTCAAATAAGCCGGGAGAAAAAGCGCTTAACATCAGACAGGTTCCTGAATATGTATAAAGTAATATTAAGGCCGGGCGGAAACATTAACCTTAAAACAGATAACGACGGATTTTATAATTTCACGGTTGAGCAAACCGAAAAGCTTGGGCTGGACGTTCATGTTAAAACGGAGGACTTATATCATTCGGAATTTGCGGATGAGGTGCTATCGATAAAAACCTACTACGAAAAAAAATATCTGCTGCATAATAAGAACATCAATTACATCAGGTTCTCTTTTAAAATCGATGGATAAAAGCAAAAGCACTTTTTATGATGATGTTTACCAGGTGGTACGGCTGATACCGGCCGGGCGTGTTACATCATACGGTGCTATTGCCGAGTATTTGGGTACCAAAGGCTCATCTCGGATTGTGGGGTATGCTATGATGGCTTGCGGTACGGCAAACCCGCCGGTACCCGCGCACAGGGTGGTGAACAGAAGCGGGCTTTTAACCGGGAAATTTCACTTTGGCGGAGACACTATGGAGCAACTGTTGGCTGCAGAAGGTATCGAGGTTAAAGACAACCAGGTGCAGAATTTTAAGCAGTTGTTTTGGAACCCCTTAACCGAGCTGCTTTAAACAACCGTTTTTCGTCGCTGTAATCTGAAAAAATGAAGATGATCAATATGGCTATGCCCAGCCCTAAAAAGAACGGCTTATCGCGCTCATCATACTTAAAATAAGTAAGCGATAAAATTACCAGCCCGGCGCCTATGGCTAGTTCAATATATCCGTGTACTTTGAAAGATATGAACCGGAATATGCCGGATGTATAATTGGTAGTAGCAGTTAGTAACAAATGCACAAATCCCAAAGCGTATACATAACCTGCCACATCCTCGGGTATTACAAACATGGTTGGCGATGCCCATAGAAACAATACCATCAGGTAATCTAACATGCCGTGCATTGATGAGGTGATGATCTTCATAGTTACTGTTGCAAACGTACGTAATAACTACGCACAATTTAATAAAGGGATTTCGACTTTTTAATAAAGGCTAAACCAGTCGCTAAGTTTCTCGGCCACTAAAAAAGCTTACAACCTAAAGTGGTTTTACAAGATTTGTAATAGTTCCATCCGGTTGCCAAACGGGTCGATAAAGGCAAATCGGTCGCGCCCGGGTATTACCGGCTCTGGCAAAATTTCGACTCCATGCTGCCGCAAATGAGTTTTAGCGTCGTTTTTATCTGCAACTTCCATCGCGGTATGCCGGATAGATTGTAGTAGCGCATCCTCAACACCAATATGTAATTGCACATTGCCGATATCAAACCAGTAACCGGGCGATGAAAAAAGGTGGTCTGGCCGGTCTACAAGTTTCAAGCCAACTACGTCAGCGTAAAAATTCTTAGCTTCCTGCAGCCGTTGGGGCGGCACGCAAACATGAAAATGGTCCAGCCGCTTAAACCTGATCATCTTGCTCCTGGTGTTCTGCAAATGTTAAAACGTAGTTATTTGGATCAAGAATAGAAAATTCCGTAGCGCCGTAAAAAGTGGTTTCTAATCCTTTCAGCACCGTTACCTGCTCTTTGATCCTGTCAAAAAAACCTTGAATGTCTTTGACGGTAATGTACATTAATAAAGATGAGCCGTCGGTACGGTGTATCTGCGGCAGGTCGTTTCCGAGGCTTTCCATCGTTTGGAACATCATACTTACCCCGCCGTTGGTCATCATCACCCAAACCAGATCGGTGCCCTCCGGTGGTACACTCATGGCAACCTCGAAACCTAAAAGCTTATAAAAATCAATTGTTGAACTGATGTCTTTTACAAAAAAATTGGGCGATAGGCTTTCCATAATAATGTGGTAAAATTTAAATTTCGATATGATAAAGGTAAAACATTTATACCTTTAATGCTAAATAAAATAGCAAAAAACCATTAATAACTAATTAACTAATTGCTACACCAATGGGACAATTAATAAACGATTTCGAAGCATACCGCACCCGGATGAATGACCGGATAATGGAAACAGCAAACACAAACATTAAACGCTTTTTTGCATTGGATACTACAACTTATGCGGACGGTGCACTGGATGTAAAAACAAAAGAAATGCTGGGCCTGGTAGCATCAATGGTGCTGCGGTGTGATGATTGTATTAAGTATCACTTAGGTAAATGCCACGAAGCAGGTGTGCAGCACGCGGAAATGAACGAGGTATTTATGATAGCTAACCTTGTTGGCGGGTCAATTGTCATACCGCATTATCGCCGGGCGGTAGAGTACTGGGATGAGCTAAACGGCGTAGATACAATTTAGTATATTCCTATTTGGAGTGTTAACCTTTGCGTTTTGTAAGATTTTGATAATCAATATCTTGATAAAATAATTTCAAAAAGTGTTAACCTTTGTTAACCCAAAACCATTATTTATGGCAAAGAAAGAATTAGAAAAGCCGGTGCCGGTACATGATGGTAAAACACGTTGCAGCTGGTGCGGCACTGATGCCTTATACACCAAATACCATGATGAAGAATGGGGGCGGACGATACACGATGACAACATTTTTTTTGAGTTTTTGACACTGGAAGCTGCGCAGGCCGGCCTGAGCTGGATAACTATTTTGCGCCGCCGCGAAGGGTATAAAAAAGCCTTCGCCAATTTCGATGTAGAAAAAGTTGCCGCCTTTACCGATGCCGATCAGGCACGTTTGCTACAGGATGAAGGAATTATCCGCAACCGGTTAAAAGTATCGTCGGCCATTCGTAACGCGCAGCTGTTTATGGATGTGCAAAAAGAGTTCGGTTCATTTAATAAGTACCTGTATAGCTTCATGCCCGGGGGTAAGCCTATCACTACCTACCATGGCCCGCAGGTAAGCACCCCGGAGTCTGACGCGATAGCAAAAGATATGAAAAAACGTGGCTTTAAGTTTTTCGGCACTACTATTTGCTATGCCTTTATGCAGGCCACCGGCATGGTGAACGATCATGTGCCGCAGTGCGATTTCAGATAAGGTCACACTGGTTTCGCAGATTAAGATGATTTGACTGATCACAAAAAATGATTGTCTGTATCTTGGCTGTTCGAAAACATAAATCGTATTTTTGAAAGCACCCGGTCATCCGTGAAATCAAAAAATCATGGTAAGCGGTGCAAAATAACTCACTATGAAGAAGCTTTTTCTATTGGATGGTATGGCCCTTATTTACCGGGCTCACTTTGCTTTAAGTAAGTCGCCCAGATTTACATCGGGTGGATTAAATACGTCGGCGGTGATGGGTTTTACCAATACACTGTTAGATGTATTGAAGAAGGAAAAACCAACCCACATGGCTGTTGTGTTTGATACTGATGCACCTACCGAGCGCCATACCGAATACGAGAAGTACAAGGCCCACCGCGAGGCTATGCCCGAGGATTTGAGCAAGGCTTTGCCCTACATCTTCAAAGTGGTTTTAGGGTTTAATATCCCGTTGATCACGTCTGATGGTTATGAGGCTGACGACATTATAGGTACCCTTGCCAAGAAAGCCGAGAAAAAAGGTTACCAGGTTTACTGTATGACACCTGATAAAGATTTTGCCCAGTTGGTTTCCGAAAATATCCGTGTTTATAAACCAGCCCGTATGGGTAATGATATGGAGATACTGGGTGTTAAAGAGGTACTGGCCAAATGGGAAATTGAGCGCCCGGAGCAGGTGATCGATATTTTAGGCCTTTGGGGCGATGCTGTAGACGGCATACCCGGCATCCCCGGTGTTGGCGAAAAAACGGCCAAACTGCTCATTAAACAATATGGATCGGTAGAGGAGATCATTGCCCATAGTCACGAGTTAAAGGGAAAACTAAAAGAAAACGTAGAGGCCTTTGCCGAGCAAGGCCTGATGTCTAAACGGCTGGCCACTATAAACCTGAACGCCCCCGTTGAACTGGACGAAGAAGGGCTGGAAATGTGTGCGCCAAGTAAAGATTTGCTGGAGCCGCTATTTGCCGACCTGGAATTTCGTACGCTGGGCCGCCGCGTATTTGGCGACGATTTTAGCATCACCGAAACCCGCGCCGTATCCGTACAGACTGATCTTTTTGGAAGCGATGTTGCCGATGGCCGTACCACCCTTTCTGTAGATGTACAGGATATTTACGAAGCGCCCACGCCGGTTGAAATAAAAAACATAACTACCGTAGAACATGAATACATCCTTGCGGACACTTTCGAAAAACGTGCAAAACTGATCGGTATATTAAAACAGCAAAAGCACTTCTGCTTCGATACGGAAACTACCGGTACAGATGCTAATCATTGCGAGTTGGTTGGCTTGTCGTTTGCGATAAAGCACCACCAGGGCTGGTATGTCCCTGCCCCGCATGATGAGAATGAGGCCAAAAAGATCGTTGCAGAGTTTAAGCCCGTATTTGAAGATCCTAACATTGGCAAAACCGGCCAGAACCTGAAATTCGACATCCTGATGCTGAAATGGTATGATGTAGAGATGAAGGGCGACCTGTTTGATACCATGATGGCCCACTACGTCATCGACCCGGATACCCGCCACGGCATGGATATCCTGTCAGAAAATTACCTGCAGTATAAACCGGTTTCGATTACCGAACTGATTGGCCCGAAAGGGAAGAATCAGGGCAATATGCGCGACGTAGAGATCGAAAAAATAAAGGATTACGCTGCCGAAGATGCTGATATCACGCTGCAGCTGCGCACCGTTTTCGAGCCAAAAATCGAGGAGGTAAAGGCTAATGACTTGCTGCATAAAATAGAAAACCCGCTGATATATGTGCTGGCGGATATTGAACATGAAGGGGTTAAGATAGACCACGAAACGCTCAAGGAATTCAGCAAGGAATTAGAGACTGACATTGCGAGGCTGGAGAAAACAGTGTTTGAAAAGGCAGGTGTGCGGTTCAATATCGCATCGCCTAAACAATTGGGCGAGGTACTGTTCGAAAAACTGTTATTAGACCCTAAAGCAAAAAAAACCAAGACGGGCCAGTACCAAACCGGCGAGGACGTCTTGTTAGGCCTTGCTGCTAAAAGCGATATTGTAAGGGATATCCTTGATTTTCGCCAGCTGCAAAAGCTAAAGTCAACTTATGTAGATGCGTTGCCAACCATGGTAAACCCTAAAACAGGGAGGGTACACACCAGTTATAACCAGGCGGTGGCTGCTACGGGCAGGTTAAGTTCAAACAACCCTAACTTGCAAAACATCCCTATCCGTACCGAGCGGGGCCGGGAGGTGCGTAAAGCATTCATCCCAAGAGATGCCGGCCACAGCATTGTATCTGCCGATTATTCACAGATAGAACTGCGCATTATTGCAGAGATCAGTAAAGATCCAAACATGCGCCAGGCTTTTACCGATAATATTGACATCCATACCGCTACAGCAGCAAAGGTTTACGGTGTAGGTATCGATGAGGTGGACAGTACCCAGCGCCGCAACGCTAAAGCAGTAAACTTTGGGATCATTTACGGGCAGTCGGCATTTGGTTTATCACAAAATCTGGGCATCCCGCGTAAAGAAGCTGCCGAGATCATTGAAAACTACTTTGCCCAATACCCTGGCATAAAACAATACATGGCAGATACCATGAATTTTGCCCGCGAAAATGGGTACGTGACTACGCTGATGGGCCGCCGCCGTTACCTGCGCGATATTAACAGCGCTAACCAAACCGTACGCGGCTTTGCCGAACGAAATGCTATTAATGCCCCAATCCAGGGGTCGGCTGCGGACATGATCAAGATTGCAATGATCAACATCCACCGGGAGTTCAAAGCCCAAAAACTGGATGCCCGCATGACCATGCAGGTACATGATGAGTTGGTGTTTGATGTGCCTAATCACGAGATAGAGATTGTCAAACCGATCATCCTGGAAAATATGAAGAACGCCATAAAAACCGAAGTGCCGATAATGGTAGAGATAGGCACCGGATCTAATTGGCTGGAGGCCCATTAATTAGTAGTCTGTCAGTCTAAGCTTGTCGAAGACTTATCGCACAATGGTTCGACAGGCTCACCATGACAGCATGTATAATGCAATTGAGCATATATCGGCCTCAGTTAGAAGCGCATTAAGCTTCTTGTTTGTCAGTCTGAGCTTGTCGAAGACCTAATACAGTGGTGGTTCGACAGGCTCACCATGACAGCATGGGCATTCCAGGTCCACCTGTTAAAGTCCCCTGCTGCAGCTGCACCAAATAACACATTTGCAGGTTTAACATCTCAACCTCTTTGCCATTTCGCACCAACCCTACTGTCTATTTTTGGTTAATATCGAAATGGCAACCAACAACGTGGAGTGTTTAAATAATAACACTAATTCAAACACATTTTTCAAATTATGTGTTTGTTCATTTGGGGAAATGTTTAGTACCTTAACCACTATATAAACCAAATGAGAATATTTCACCTCAGTGCCGAATGTTATCCCATTGCTAAGGTGGGCGGGCTTGCCGACGTAGTGGGTGCCTTGCCGAAATACCAAAACGAAGCCGGTTTAAATGCGGCGGTAGTGATGCCGTTTTACAACCGCAAATTTGTGCATGAAAATACGTTTGATGTTGTTTTTCAGGGCACTACGCTGTTGGGCATGCGCCGTTTGTATTTTGAAGTTTTAAAAGAAAAGACAAATAAGCTGGGTTTCGAGCTTTTCCTGATCAGAATCCCCGGACTGTTGGACAGGGAGAATATTTACAGCTACCCGGATGAAAAAGAACAATTCATCGCCTTTCAGATCTGTTTCCTGGACTGGATTAACTGGAGCGGCCAAACACCCGATCTGGTGCACTGCCATGACCATCATTCCGGCCTGGTGCCGTTTATGATGTACCACTCGGCATTGTACCGCAGGCTGTCGCATATCCCAACTGTATTTACTATTCATAACGGCCAATACCATGGCGCGTTCGGCTGGGACAACCTGGGTTATTTGCCTGAAATAGATTTTTATAAAACAGGCCTGCTGGAGTGGAACGGGGGCATCAACCCACTGGCATCCGCAGTAAAATGCTGCTGGAAGTTTACCACCGTATCACCAAGTTATTTACAGGAGCTCTCCATCAACTCCAACGGATTAGAATATCTTTTTTACGTTGAGCGCTTCAAAGGGTCGGGCATAGTGAACGGGATTGATACCGAAGTTTGGAACAGCCAGACAGACCCCATGCTGCCCGAGCATTTTACCGTGGCTACTGTTGCCAAAGGCAAGCAAAAAAATAAACAGCTGCTGTGCGAGAAGTTTAACCTTTCGGTTGATAAGCCGTTGATAGCCTTTATAGGCCGTTTAGTATCTGAAAAAGGATCTGACCTGTTGCCTGCGGCGATAGAGCGCAGCATACAGGAGCATGGTGATAATGTTAATTTCCTGATACTGGGTGCGGGCGATAGCGATACGGAATTTGCTTTGCAGCATTTAAAAACTTTATATCCGCAAAACTGTAATGTATTTATAGGCTATGATGAAGCACTTGCCCATTTAATTTATGCGGGTGCCGACTTTTTGCTGATGCCATCGAGGGTTGAACCTTGCGGGCTTAACCAATTATACGCTATCCGTTACGGCACAATACCTATGGTACGCAGCACCGGCGGGTTAAAAGATACCGTTGTTGATTTTGGCGACGAAGGTGGCTACGGTATCCGGTTTAACAATGTAAGTGTGGAGGATATCAGCTCGTCTGTATCCCGCGCGGTTGTGTTATATCAGGACAGTAAAAAAATGCTGCAATTGCGCAAACGCATGATGGGGCTCGATTTTTCGTGGTACCGGTCTGCAAAAGAATATATTGATCTATACGAAAGCTTAATTCCTAAAATATGACATCTAAAGTAATCAGCATTGTACTTGGAGGCGGCCAGGGTAGCCGTTTAGCACCGCTAACGCTAACACGGTCTAAGCCGGCAGTGCCAATTGCAGGTAAATATCGTTTGGTAGATATCCCTATCTCCAACTGTCTGCATTCGGGTATCGACAGGATCTTCGTGCTTACGCAGTTCAACTCGGCATCGTTAAACAAGCACATTAAAAACACCTATCACTTTAGCACGTTTAGTACGGCTTTTGTAGATATTTTAGCTGCAGAGCAAACCCCAACCAGCGCAGGCTGGTTCCAGGGCACGGCCGATGCGGTTAGGCAAAGCCTTCATCACCTTGCTGTGCATGAGTTTGATTACGTGCTTATCCTTTCAGGAGATCAGCTTTACCAGATGGATTTTGAGGCGATGATCAAACAGCATGTTGATAAAGGTGCCGATATCTCCATTGCTACCATCCCTGTTAACGCTGCCGATGTACCCGGATTCGGGATCCTGAAGACAGATGAGAACAGCATGATCACATCCTTTATTGAAAAGCCTAAAACTAACTTTGAAAGCTGGGCATCTGAGGTGAGTGATGAAATGAAAGAGCAGGGCCGTATTTACCTGGCATCAATGGGTATTTACATTTTTAACCGCAAATTACTGTATGAATTGCTTGAAGGTAATGACCACCCGGATTTTGGTAAAGAGATCATCCCGCAATCAATAGCAGGTCATAAGGTATTAAGCTACCAATATGAGGGTTACTGGACAGATATTGGTACCATCCCGTCTTTCTTCGAAGCTAACCTGGGCCTTACAGATGATATCCCTAAGTTCAATCTTTTTGATAAGAATCATATCTACACCCGGGCACGCATGTTGCCGCCAACCAAAATATCGTCAACCTTGTTAGAGCAATCTATTGTTGCCGATGGTTGTATCATCAATGCCAAGCACATTAAGCATTCGCTGATAGGTATCCGTACCCGCGTTGGGTTCGAGACCGAAATTGAAAGCTGTTATGTAATGGGTAGCGACAACTATCAAACCCTGGAGGATATTGCAGCAGCAAAAGAAACCGGCGACCCAATCATGGGCATAGGCGACAGATGCTGCATTAAAAACGCTATTATAGATAAAAACACCTATATAGGCGATGATGTTACCATTAACTGCGCCGGTACATTACCCGATGGGGATTTTGACACGTACACCGTTGTTGATGGCATCGTGATCATTAAAAAGCGTGCGGTTATACCAAGTGGTACAACTATTTAATTTAAAAGATAATAAAACCATTGCGAGTTAAATTGTTATATAAGAAACTAAATAAACTTAAAAAACTATTTAACCATGAAAATGAAAAAGGCTATCTGTATGGTCGCTGTAGCAGCAATCAGCTTCGGTAGTGTAAACGCTTTTGCGGGTGCACCTTTGCAAACGATGCAAGACACTTCAATGAAAATGAAGAAAAAGCCGATGAAGAAAAAGACGATGAAGAAGAAAATGAAAGACAGCACCATGATGAAGAAAGACACCATGGGCAAGATGTAAGATCTTCTTTAAAACAAAAAACCCTCCGAATCATCCGGAGGGTTTTTTGTTTTAAAGGTTTAAACTATCGCCAACAGCCGGTAGTTTTAAGTTAAGGCCTGCCTTGATAAACTTTTCGGCAACCTCATCTTTATCGATCTTTATAACCGGGAAAGAATCGTAATGGATGCCTATGATGTTTTTACAGTTGATGAATGCTGCGGCTTTAATGGCATCATCAGCACCCATGGTATAATTATCGCCCAAGGGTAAAAAGGCCCAGGCCAGGTTTTCATCTTCCAGCAGCTTCATGTCATAGGTTAATGCAGTGTCGCCTGCAAAGTAAATTGCTTTACCTTCTGCATAGATCACAAAACCGGCAGGGTTACCACCGTTAGATCCATCGGGCAAAGCGCCGGAGTGGATAGCATTAACCATTTTAACGCGGCCAAAATCGAAGTTAAAGCCACCGCCGATGTTCATGCCGTGCACGTTGTCTATACCCTGTTTGCCCAGCCAACCGGCTATTTCGGCAATGCAGATAACTTTTGCGCCGCTTTGTTTTTGCACGGCTATCAAATCGCCCACATGGTCGCCGTGACCGTGCGATACCAGAATGTAATCTGGCTTAAGGTTGTCTACATCAATGTGTTTGGCTAACTCGTTGTGGGTTATAAATGGATCGAACAATAACTTTTTGCCGCCGGCTTCTATCTCAATGCACGACTGGCCATAATAAGTAACTTTCATAGGTTGATTTTTAATCGTTTGATAGCTTAACCGCCGGCTTGCCTTTTAGTTGCTGCCCAACAAAGCTTTTACACTTTATTTACCAAACAAGCCACCCATGCCGCCAAACATGGCGCTGGTCATAGCAGCCATTTCGCTTTGGCTTACATTGTCTGCTTGTTCCATTGCTTTGTTAATGGCAATCACCAGCAACTCTTCCAGCTCTTCCTTATCGGCTTCTTTTAAAAAAGCATCATCAATAGTAACAGATTGCACTACTTTGTTGGCGTTGGCCAGTACGGTAATTTTACCGCCTTCGGCACTGCCGGTAACTGTTATGGCATCCAGGCGTTTCTTTACTTCGCCAGCCTTTTGCTGGGCTTCCATTATTTTATCAAACATGTTATTTATGGTTATTAGTTGATTGAGTTAAATAGTGAGTAGTTGCTCCCTGCAACCATTATCTGTTCAACCAATCAACCATTCACTAAAAATTAATCTTCAGCCGTATCTCCGGCGCCGTTATAGGCTCCTTTACGCACTACCGGCATGCCGGTCATTTTAAACAGATCGTCAAGGTGCAGCAGGCTGCCGTTCACAACATTACCTAACAAAACAATAGTGACATCGTTTTTCATGTCGCGCAAAAATATGTGCCTGAAACCATGCCACCAGCCGGTATGGTAAACCACCTTTTGGCCCGGGCTTTCAAAAATACGCCATCCGTAACCGTAATTAAAGTGTCCGCGTATCATCGGGTTATGCGGTGTATAGGCCGAATCTTGTGTGGCAGGTTTGATGAGTTTGCCTGCCCGTAATGCCTGGTCGAATATATACAGGTCGCCAACGGTGCTGTAAATGCCTTTATCGCCAACCGGGCCATCTAAAAAGTTCTGGGCTACACTATATTTCCAGCTGTTACGGTCATGGCCAACTACATCAGCCGGAATTTTTTCATAAACAGCCTTTGAGTACACGTTGGTATGTTTCATTCCCGCCGGGATAAAAATATTCGCCTTCATGTAATCAGAATAGCTCATTTTGCTAACTTTTTCAATAATTGCGCCCAGTACCATAAAGTTGGAGTTGTTGTACAAAAAGCTGGCGTTGGGTTTATTGAAGCGGGCAGGTTTGTATTGGGCAATCATCTCCATCACCTCGGCATTAGTTAAGCCTTTCTTTTGGTTAAGATGCTGCGAGCGGTAAATGCCGTCTACAAAGTAAACGTAATTCATCATGCCTGACCGGTGGGTAAGCAGCAGCCGGATAGTAACACCGTCATACGGAAAGTTAGGAAAAAAGTCTTTTACATCCTGGTCCAGCTTGATCTTGCCGCGCTCCCAAAGCTGCATAATGGCGGTGCCTGTCATGGTTTTAGTAACCGATGCCAGCTCAAACTGCGAATTAAGCGTCAGGCTATCCCTGGTAAGGTGGTTTGCCCATCCAAAAGCGTTTTCGTATAAAATCTTTCCTTTTTTTGCCACCAGCACATTACCGTTAAAAGCGCTTACCTTATGCAGGTGCTGCATAAATTCGTCAATCTTTTTATCGGCATTCTTAGGGTCGTATTTTAAGAGATTGGCGGTGTTAAAGGGCTTTTCGGGGTCGCCAACGGCATTTTTGCTATCATTATGGCCGGAAGAGCAAGAGGTTAATAAGAGCAGTACAGACGCGCAGGATATGATGGATTTGAACACTAATTTCATGAGTAAAATTTTCTCGCTTAACGAATGCGAAAATTAGAAATAATATATAGCATGTATAAGATAAAAGTTCAAATAATGTTTCAACGCTGCACTAAACAATTAATTTTGAGTTATGGGAAATTACCTTAAAATATGCATAATGTTTTTATTGACCGCTATCGGTACACAATGCCTGGCGCAGGATATTAATGGTGAAAAAATGGCAACGGCATCCAAATTGATGCTGCAGCAAAATTATAACGAAGCCATTAAAGTTTACAATGATGTACTGGCCGCTGATCCGGCAAATATCCAGGCGAATTATAATATGGCAATCAGCCTTAATGGCGCACACAGGCAAAAGGATGCTGTGCCGTATTTGCAAAAGATCCTGACGCTTAGCGCCGGAAATTTTATGCTGGCCAATACCTATAATTTTTTAGGCGGTATTTATGATGATAGTAATGAACCGGAGAAGGCCATAACTGCGTATGAAACCGGGATAAAATTACAGCCCGATTACAGGCCGCTCTATTCAAACCTGGCAACGGTAAATTTCAGAGTGAAGCGTTATGATGAGGCAGAACATAATGCTATTAAAGCCTTAAAGCTTGAACCTAAAAACGGCAGCAGTATGCGTATCTATGCATTGGTAACGTTCCATCAAAATAAGCGCGCACCAGCCCTGCTTGGCTTGTGTTATTTTTTAATGTTAGAACCAAAGGGCCAAAAAAGCAGCGAGGCACTGGGTAATGTCCAAAATATCTTTGCGGGCGGCACGCTAAAAACAGAGCCGGGGCAAAAGGCAGCTCCCATAAACCTTACCCAAAACGCGGTGATCCAAAGTTCATTGAAGTCAATTGCAAACAAACGCTACGCAGCTGCAAGCGATTTACTGGCTGCCCAGTTAACCGCAATCGTAAGAAATTTATCTGCCTTGCAAAACGATAAAACAGAAACTTATAACGCGTTGATTAATTATTTCGTAAAGCTGTCGCAAAGCGGGAATATGCAAACTTTTGCCCGGGTAATCAACCAGGGCGGCAATCCCGCAAATGCAGAATGGCTTAGTGCCAACCCGGATAAGGTTGCAGCTTATAATCAATGGATAGCCACTAGTCAACTAACGTTTTAACATAACAAAAAGATTACCCTTTCCGTTCCGCTTTAAACCACATAAAACCCTAAATTTGCACTCGCTAAAACATTCGATCAATTATGAGTTTCAGAACCGAATATGATACTATGGGTGCCGTACAGGTACCTGCCGATAAATACTGGGGCGCACAAACCGAGCGCTCGCGCAATAATTTTAAGATAGGCCCCGAAGCATCGATGCCGAAAGAGATTATCGACGCATTTGCTTACCTGAAAAAAGCTGCTGCCTATACCAATACCGATTGCGGCGTTCTATCTGCCGAAAAACGCGACCTGATCGCCCGGGTATGTGATGAGATCCTTACCGGCTCGCTGGATAGTGAGTTCCCCCTGGTGATCTGGCAAACAGGCTCGGGTACCCAATCAAATATGAACGTGAACGAGGTAGTTGCTAACCGCGCACATGTTTTACAGGGTAACGCCCTGGGTGAAGGTAAAACCTTTATTCACCCAAATGACGACGTAAATAAATCGCAATCATCAAACGATACTTACCCAACGGCAATGCACATTGCCGCTTACAAGATATTGATCGATGTAACCATACCGGGTATTGAAAAACTGCGCGATACGCTGCAGGCAAAAAGCGAAGCTTTTAAAAGTGTGGTAAAGATAGGCCGTACCCACCTGATGGATGCCACACCGCTTACTTTGGGGCAGGAATTTTCGGGCTACGTATCGCAATTAAGCCACGGATTAAAGGCATTGCGCAACACGCTGGAACACCTGAGCGAACTTGCCTTAGGTGGTACTGCTGTTGGTACCGGCATCAATACGCCTAAAGGTTATGATGTTAAGGTGGCCGAATATATTGCACAATTTACTCACCTGCCCTTTATCACCGCCGAAAATAAATTCGAGGCCCTTGCTGCGCATGATGCCATTGTAGAAAGCCACGGTGCGTTAAAACAGATAGCGGTTTCATTAATGAAGATCGCTAACGATATCCGTATGCTGGCCTCAGGTCCGCGTTCGGGCATTGGCGAGATCCATATACCGGATAACGAGCCGGGTTCATCTATTATGCCTGGTAAGGTTAACCCAACCCAAAACGAGGCGGTAACTATGGTTGCTGCACAGGTAATGGGTAATGATGTTGCCATCTCTATCGGCGGATCGAACGGTCATTACGAACTGAACGTTTTTAAACCGGTTATGGCAGCTAACTTCCTGCAATCGGCACGTTTAATTGGCGATGCCTGTGTATCGTTTAACGATCATTGCGCGGTTGGTATCGAACCAAATTATGAAGGCATCAAAAAGCATCTGGAAAATTCACTGATGCTGGTAACGGCGCTTAACCCGCACATCGGTTATGAAAACGCCGCTAAGATTGCTAAAACTGCCCTGAAAGAAAAGCTTACCCTGCGCGAAGCCGCGGTTGGTTTAGGCTTGCTTACCAACGAGCAGTTTGACGAGTGGGTGAAACCCGAAGATATGATAGGCAGTTTAAAATAAGACAGCCTCACCAAAACCCTTCTCCTGCGGGAGAGGGGCTTTTATTTGCTGAACCAAATGCCAAAGTGCACGGTCCTTTTTCTTTTTTCTTTTATACTTTTGCTTGCAACCGCATGCAAATTCAACCCTAATACACAAACGCCGGGGCAGGGCTATCTGCAGGGCGAGTGGCAGCAGGACACATCGGCACTGCAAAAAAATTGGTAGATTATTCTTTATATAACCTTAAGTTTAATTGCGATTCGTTTTTTGTAAGCATCAAAACATTCAGTAAAGCAAACGCCGGTGCCGATAGTTGTACCCGCGGCGGTAAGTGGACAGAGTATGCAAAAGGCGTGTATCAGCAAAAGAATGATACCTTGCATGTGCGCGGCTTATTCTGTAATGCCAACTATAGTTATAAAGATCCGTCGGGCTGTTTCCGGTCGGGCGTGTACGAAGAATATTTCAAAGTTATCGGCAAAACCGACTCCACCATCAGCTTCAGGCCTACCTCGTCTGTAGTGGCTATTAACACTCATTTAATCAAACGGAATACCTGTAATCCAAAACCATTGTAATATATGAAAATCAGCATTTTAAAAAAGATCTTATTAGGCGTTGCGATAATGTACCTGCCTTTGCAAAGCATGGCATGGGGCACAAACGGGCACCGCATCAGCGGGCAGATAGCCGATAGTTACCTTACGCCAAAGGCGCGTGCCGCTATCAAAGCTATTTTAGGCAACGAGTCATTAGCTATGGCAAGCAACTGGGCAGATTTCATCAAATCCGACCCTAACTTTAATTATCTGTACAACTGGCACTTTATAAATTTTGATAAAACGCTTTCGCAGGCAGATATGCAGGCTTATTTAAAAGCCGATACCGCTACAGACGCGTATACCAGGATCAACTTTCTAACTGCGCAGTTAAAAAACAAAGCATTATCTAAAACCAACAAAATGCTTTATCTGCGCATGCTTATCCATATTGTGGAGGATGTGCACCAGCCGATGCACACCGG
>NZ_CAXVWK010000087.1:0-6161 GCF_964263795.1 Mucilaginibacter sp. | reverse complement strand
AAATAGTCAGCTGTACTGAACTTCCCTTCCCGGGTTAAAGGTTTTTGGCCATGATCTTAGCCTTCAGACCTTTCAGTGGGTGAAAATAACTTCCATTCTCCTTCCGATATAACCTCAATGTTTCCGTTCGTTATTTTGATCGCCGTCTGGTCGTCTATCGCATAAGACGGTACAGGTATGGTTGAAGCCAGCCTGGAAAGATTCAACAGCGAGTTGTCCGGAAACCATTCATGATTGAGATGAGGATGTAACGCAATGTCAAAAAGCCCCAGCGACTTGGGCGTTTCTGCAGGAAGCGTATGATTGTTATAGGTAGTTCCATAACGGGTCATGATCATGCTGCCGGCGCTCAAACCAACATACACTAATTTATTCAATAGTTCGGGCAAGAGCTCCGTTAAACCAGATTGATGCATCCAGTAACACAGATACTGGCAGTCACCGCCACCAACCAGCAACGCATCTGTTTTTTGAAGTGCAGGCACCCACAATTCTCGTTTGATACTGGGCAGGGCAGTAAGTTCTAATAGTCCCCACGACTTCCAGCCCAGGTTGCAGAAAGGATCACCTAACTCACCTGAAATGACTCTTCGTGATAACTCAGTGCCACCAGGTATGGCATACAATGCCGTTGGTATATGCAAGGCACTGCATTCGCTGATGGGTTTTCCCAACAGGTCAAGAAGTGCGTTGTGAATACTTTTATTGCTGATACCAGCGGAAGTGAGCAGCAGTTTCATGTATTCTCTTTGGAGTAAAGTTTAATGTTCAGGTTAATAAATTAAGCAAATGAAAAATGTATATAGGGCTCGCCTGCTGCTGTCCAATTCATTGAATACCATTTTGGGTACTTGCTTACAGCGTAGAATAGCGTCACGGGGGCTGCAATAAATCATAGCTCGATTGCTGGACACAGGCCTGATTTGTATCTTTCATGGCCCTCCTGAACAGCATCTTCGCCACTGTTTTCACTCAATGTCAAATGCCGGGTCATTAAGTGTTCAGCTTTTCGTTATGAAAGAGGATGTATTTTCTTCATTCCAGAAAAGGTTGTCCACCGTTCTATATCCTTACCAGCTATTTTGCCATTATTATAAGGCCGCTGATTTTTAAATCGTCTTTCGCCTGTGACAAAATATAGATATTCGTTTCACTACTTGTTTGTTTGTCAGCCTTATCATAATTCGTCCATACAACTTTGCAAACCGTAATTGTTTTTGAAACCTGTTCCTCACTAAGAATTTCGGGGATAGATTTAGTAATTCCCTGTGCCTGATAAGGTTTAACCCCTTGTTCCCAAAATTTTTCTACCTCCGATGACTTGGTAACCTGCAAAATGCCATCATCGGAATAAACGGTTAAAGGAACTTTATAAAATGCAGCGATTTTTTCAGCAGAATAAGTTAGCAAGGCTGTGGCATAATCTGCAAAAAATGTTTGTGTCTTCATAATTGTAGATTTTTGTCAATAAAAATGCGATTCCGAATTTTACACTTGCTGTATCGTTTATTTAATTTATAAAAATTATACAAATTTTCTTTGCGCTCATGTTGCTTTTTCAGCTTTACTGATCCCCAATAAACCGATCTAAAATTTCCTGTGATTTATTGGCTGTTTTGAATCGTACAATCAAAAAACAGGCCGCAGTTTGCTGAAAGCATTAGACTAACATTTTTGGCCATAGCCTCATTGAATCCAAACTTTTATGATACCAATTAAAGTTCGATGGAGTTCAGCCAGGATGCTTTGTTGGTGCTGGTCAATGCCTTTCCCAGTCTTCAAAAATGAATCGTAATGCGTCTAAATAAGCTACTATTGGTTCTGTCATATGCGTTTCTGTTGGATAGTGTTTATACATATAATTAAATCCAACTAACTTTTTGTTGGCAAGCAAGGAGTCAAATTTTAATAAATCTAAATGAAAAAACGAGGAGCTGCCACCCTCATTTCCATCGCTGTAAAAGCACTTCTTGTTTAAAACTGCTCCTTTTGTAAGCATTTGATCGGTCCGTTTCAGCAAATATTTATTATCCCAGTAAAACGAAGGACTGACCGCAATGTAAGCATCAAACATAGCTGGGTGCGTTAACATACAATTAATAGAAGAGAGCCCTCCAAACGAGTGTCCTGCGAAAACTTTATATGTTGCTGTTCTATAACTTCCCTCAATCGCTGGCATTAACTCAGTTCTGATAAATTGCAAAAAGGCTTCATTCTTTCCACTCTCTTGTGTGATGTTGCTTGAATCGGGCTTGCCGGCATAATCCAGTATACTCTGCGTGGGTGTAAGATCTCTTCTTCGGTTCGTATTCGAAATGCCAACGACGATTATTTTGGGTATTGCAAGAACATCCGGACGACTAAGATAATCGGCATACTGGGCAAGAAGTTCAAAATGGTTTTCACCATCCATTACGTACAATACGGGAAACCTTTTGTCTACATTTGATGAGTCGATTTTGGGACAATGAATGTACACGGTGCGTTCTTCCTTCAAAATGTTCGAATGAATTGTTACAATCTCACTGGGTGGGTATCTATAGAAATCTTTATGCTGAGATTGTACCTGCAAACTGATTAATAAAAACAGCAGGCATCTAAGGGAGTAGGTCATCAACGTCATTTCGGCTCATTTTAATATTGAATTTCTTGCTTTTCCCTTTAAGCTGTGGTTATTGACTGGTATCAGTCAGCACTTTCGCTTTTATCGAGGGCTGGTTATTGGTTCTACTCCTCACACTGCTCCTTGATTGCCTACTATTTTTTAATCTATCCGAGTGCCTTAATATCCGTTGCTACCATTGACAGGTCGTTGTTAAACTGGTGACCACCTACTGGTATCGTCCGAATAGTTGCGCGCGGCAGATGGTGGGCGTATTGAGAAAGCTGATCAATGGGCACTTCCTCATCGTCCTGGCTATGGTAAAAAAACAGTGGAATATTTGCAGGCAATTTTTCGGCGAAATTCTCCTTAAGTATAAAACCTTGTTTCCAATCTTCACTTCCACTCCAAAATGGCGTTGAAATGAGAAAAATACCTTCCAGTTTTTTTGTGATATTGTTTTCCGAAAGATATTTTAAGATCATGGATGCCCCAAACGAGTGGCCGGCTAAAATGAGGGGCTCGTTGGCTTCATTAATTTTGTTTCCTATCTGACTGAGCCATCCATAATCCGGGGCCGCTTCATCGGTTTTAAATTCAGGATAAATTACACTATACGCTTTTCCCAGAGACTGTTGAAGCGAGGCAGCTAATTTCTCATCCGCTTCAAAACCTCCATTGCCTCCACCTTCAATAAATAGTACCTGTTTGATCATGGTAAATTATTTTAATTAACTGTTTAAATGGTTCATTAACATGGCGCATGAAGACAAAAGTATAGTTTTCATCAAGGGACCTGATAAATTGGTGCGGACCCCATCTTAATGCATACAGCGCCCGGCCACGCCTGTTGAAACCGAAAACTGCAGGAGCGCTTACAGCATTTGGAAATTTAATTGCTTTCGTTAGCTTTTAAAACCCGTAGAAGATTTCCCCCTAAAATTTTATGTATGTCTTTTTGAGAATATCCTTTTGCTACCAAAGCCTTGGTGATTAAGGGATAGGTTGAAACGTCGTCCAGCTGTTGTGGCGGAACCACAATTCCGTCAAAGTCAGAGCCAATGCCAACATAGTCTATGCCAACCAATTTAATCACATACTCTATATGTTGTATAAGTACGGAAAACGGCGCGCGCAAATTGTCCGATTCATTTTTATAGTTGGTATAAAGCATTTCTTCTGCTATATATTCGCTTTTCGTGGCACGTTGCAAAGAGTCATACGCTGCTTGATGGCTAGCCAAAAACCTAAGTTCCTTTATGTTTTCAGTGGAATCAATAAAGCCCGAATTGAAATTGATTTGTATTACACCTTTATTTTTAGCAATCGCCTTTATTTGCTCGTCTTTCAAATTTCTTGGAACGGGGCAGAGCGCATAAACTGAACTGTGCGATGCAATAATTGGTTTTGTGGTAGTTTCAAGCACATCCCAAAATGTTTTTTCATTTACGTGTGAAATGTCCACCATCATTCCAAGTTCATTCATATGCCTGACTACTTTCTTTCCGAACTCGGATAAGCCCCTTCCTTTAAATGCAGCTGCCCGGTTGTCGTCAAAAGCACTAGTGGCCCAATCGGTAGAATTGTTCCATGTAAGCGTCATATACCTTGTACCACGTTTATACAGCGAGTCAAGATTTTCCAGGCTATTTTCGATTTGATGCCCTCCTTCCAGCCCGATCAAGGCAGCTATTTTTTGTTGCTGTATAATTTTCAAAATTTCCTTTACTGTTCCAACCTTTACTATTTTATCCGGGTTTCTTTTGATAACGGCGTCCAAACTGTCAATTTCACGATTCGCAAATGCAAACGGCTTTATTTGTTTACCATCACTCCAAACTGAAAAGAATTGTACATCAACTCCACCCACTTTAAATCTCGTTAAGTCGCTCTGAGCTTTTCCTCTCAAATCTGTATCTAAGGAGATATTGTACTCCATTACTTTCGTGAGAAAGTCATTATGGGTGTCAATAAGAATAGCTTTTTTGTGGATGTCCTGATATGACTGGGCCTTCGCTGTCGCTGTCCACAGGATCATCAACAAAAATAATTTACTGCTCATTTTGCTACTTTGGATTTAAATTTTACCAGCATTCAACGCGGGCTGGTTGCCTATTTGGGTTCCAGGGTTCGATCATCCGATACCCGGGCAATGCTGTAAATGGTTATGGAATGATTGGGTGTTGCGAGGCACGGAGTAATGTTCTGATTTTTTTCAATAGGGCCGGAAGCCATTTTTCAGGCTATAATCGAAGCCAGGGTAAATACAGGCAAGGGGAGTAGCACAGGGCGACGAGGATTATGGTCACGCCAGCTCAGGCTGAATGCCTGCTGCGCATGAGGGTTACTGCACCGGCTCCGGGCTTTCGCCGGCCAGATATTGTGCAATGCTGTGTAAATCATTGTACGGGTTAATTAATGTAAACTTATGACTTTAGTAATGGTCCACTTACTATTATCTTGTTTCCATATGATGACAAACTTACTTGCATGCGGTGTGTCATTTTTCTCCTGGTTATTATGAAACATGTGCTCTCCTAATTCTACCGCTCCATATCCGGGCAAGGGTGAAACCTGCAAACTACCTTTTACCAATTCTCTTGTGACCTTGCCGCAGATATACTTTTTGGTGGAAGCTAAAATATGCTCTTTGGAAGTATCGAGTCCACTTCTGTCGTGAAAGAATTCAATTTTGTCTGAGTAGAATTGTGCCTGCGTTGTAAGGTCGCAGGTATTATACGCATGAAAGAAAGCACTGTCTAACTGGCTAATTGTTTTGTATAGCTGGTCTGTCTGTGTGTAAGCACTGCAATAAGTAAATAAGCAACAAAGTAAACAACATAGGTTTCGTATTGTCATCATAAAAGTTTATTTTATATATTCTTCTGACATTTAGCAGGAAGCAATGTACGCGATTGGCGAGGCTGGTATACCTTGTTGATACTGGTTTTAAAAAATTTCATTTTGACAGTTGACTTAGATATCATCTATCTCGCCCGGTTGCTGGTTAGCTTGCAAAGCGGGTTCATGGCCAACTTTTACATGAGCGATATTAAAGAACTTAAGCTAGCCTCACATCTTACCCGCATGAACCGCGATTTCAGAAAGTATTTTATTCGAGCCATGTAAACTTCCTTTCCTTAAAATCGATCGCTATAATATGGTCCAAAAATAATTTGTTGCCCAGAATGCCTGCAACCTTAGCTTCATTGAAAATAGCGGATTCCCCCTTTTCAACATATACTAATAAGTCTTTATAGACCTTTCCTAAAAGTTGAACCTTTTTGTTAATCTTACCGCCGGCAACATTATGCACTTGTCCACTCTCCCCATTATTAATATTGAATAAAGTATCGGAATATACAGCCGGCATGAAAGTTTTAGCGTTGCCCGGAGTTGTTTGTAAGGTATACAGACTTGCACCGCAATCATACATGAAAGGGAAACTCTTATTACCAATCTGGACGGGGATAATTATCCTGTTTTTATAGAAAGTAAAAGGGCACGATTGTATTTCTTTTGAATAAAAATCTTTTGATAGGTTATTGGCATGGCCAAT
>NZ_CAXVWK010000086.1:0-21949 GCF_964263795.1 Mucilaginibacter sp. | reverse complement strand
TTTTAGTGTCGGCAGTACCAACATCTTTTTTAGTTGTTGCAGTTTTTACTTTAGGTGCACTTGATGCGTTTACAGTTGCAGTTAAGCCAGTGCTTAACATGATTGCGATTGCTATGATTGATTTTTTCATGATGTTTGTTTTATACTTATTTAGGTTTCTTTAAAATGATTAATTGAGTTGTTAGATTAGTCGGCGGTACCTACATCCTTTTTAGTGCTGGCTGTATTGGTTTTGATATCGGCAGTACCCACGTCTTTTTTAGTATCGGCAGTACCTACGTCTTTTTTAGTGAATGTTTTTTTAGGCATGCTATCACGTTTTGCAACGATGGTTGATGCTGATAATGCACCTGTGCTTAATATTAATGCAATGGCGATGATTGACTTTTTCATGGTTTTATATTTTAGTATTTTATAATCTGTTTTTGTTAACGTTATAATTAGTCGGCGGTACCCGCGTCTTTTTTGGTTGCAATAGTGCTTTGTTCAATAGTGGCTGTTGGTTTAATTGCGGCTTGTTTGCTGCATGAGGCCAGGATGCCGGTACTTAAAAATAATGCTGCTGCTATAGTAACTTTTTTCATGATTGGGTATGCGTGTATAATGGAGTGTGAATTTGTACGACTTAGTGAATTAATCGGCAGTGCCAACATCTTTTTTGGTGGCAGTTGTATTGATATCAAGCGTTGCTGTTGATTTCTCCTGAACCTGTTTTTTACATGATGGTAAAATACTTGTTGATAGGATGAGCGCTGCTGCGATGATTGTTTTTTTCATGATGTATATTTTCTATATATTTATTATCTGATTGATTAATTGTATTAAGTTAGTCTGCCGTGCCGATATCCTTACGTATGCCAATTGTGCTTTGCAGGATTACGTCAATAGTTGATTTAACACGTGTGTGTTGCATACATGATGTGAGGATGCCTGCAAAAATCAGTAGTGAAGCAAGGAAGATTTTTTTCATACAATTATGAGTTAACTTTTCTTTTAAATTATTTTATACCCAGGCGCATTTTTAGTGCTCAAACGTTACATTTTTTATCCTGGAATGTAACTATTGGTTATAATTTCACCCGGAAAATTATAATATTTAACTAAACAAAATAATAGTGTTAATAACTGTTAACTTATTAACAGTCAATTATTTAACAATGCAAATATAAATATGTTTTTTAATTTTTGAGAAATAATTTAAAATATATTTTCGTGGCCGTTTTTGCAAAGTTTTTACAAACGTTTGTACTTGCCATTTATTTCATAACTTTCACCGTAATTCAACGTATAGAGTTCTGATGAATAAATTTTATACTTTTTTTATTTTATTGCTTGCCGGTTGCTTTATATCTGTATACGCCAAAGGATATGATGATGTTGCTGTTAGGGATACCAATGAAGTAAAAAAGCTAAACACCCGTGCTTATGACAACCGTCTTACCAACCCTCAGCAAACGGTAGAGGATGCAGCGGCAGCGTTAGCTATAGCAGAGAAATTACCGGATGAATTAAAGTATAAGAAATTCTTAGGCGAATCTTACCGTATCAAAGGGATTGGTAATTATTACTTAAATCAATCACGCGCTGCAATTGATGATTATTTAAAGGCCCGTAACGTATTCAGAGAAATTAAAGACCTGCGCAGCGAGGCTAAGGTGAACAACAACATCGGTAACCTTTACCTGGACAGCGACTATGGTAAGGCATTAGAATATCTTAACTCCTCGTTGCAGATAGCACAAAGACTTTCAGATCAGCAGCTTATAGGGTCATCTTACCTTAATATTGGAAACGTTTATTACCGTAAAAAGAGTTTTTACCAGGCACTGTCTTATTACGATAGAGGGAATGCCATTTTTTCGAAAATCAAAGATTCGGTTAACCTGATCCAGGCGTTGCAGAATAGGGGGGTAATTTATTTTAATATCCGGCAGTTTGATAAGGCTGAACAGTTGCTTTTGGCAGCAAACAAAGCCGCTAAAGAGCGCGACCTGAACAAGCCGGTTGCCAGTACTAACCTGACACTGGCATCTTTATACATAGCCGAGAACAGGTTTGAAGATGCAGAACGAATTGTGCAGGAAGGGCAGGCTTACTCACTCGCTGTAAAAGATGACAAACTCGCATCAGATTATAATTATACCATTTACCAGTTAGAGCTTAAGCGCAAAAATTACGAACGCGCCCTTCATTACCTGCAGGTAATATTCCAGCAGGATAGTACCATCCATATTTCAAATGAATCTACCCAGATCAACATTATTCAGGAGCAGTTTAAGCAGGAGGCTAAGGAGCGAGACAACGCGCTTGCGGCGCAACGACAGCAAAACGACCGGATAAAATTCTGGGCAGTAACCGTTGTTGCCGGGTTGCTTTTAGTGGTAATTGCATTGCTGATGAATAATGTGAAGCGCAAAACCGCTACTAACACACAGCTTACCGCTCTTAATGCCGAGGTATTGCGCCAGAAAGATAATCTGGATAGGGTGAACCATCACCTGGAAGAAATTATTGATGAGCGTACTAAGGATCTACAGATCAAGAATAAAAAACTGTCAGAATATTCATCCTACCTGTCGCACCAGATTAGGGGTCCAATTGCAACGCTGCGCGGCTTAATGAACCTGGAAAAAGAAGGTTTAGTGGATGAAAAGGAATGCATCAATATGATGGATAAATGCGTATCTGATATTGATCAGAAAATTATTGAGATGAGCGAAATGCTCAACGACACCAGCAAAACCGTTTTTTAAACATATTAACCTTAGCTGGCCAGCCTTGCCGGAATGCTGCTATGTATCTGCGCCTCCAATAAGCCAAGATATACACAGTACCTGGATATCATTTGCAAAATTAGCAACTGTCTGTGCTTTTTGTAACCTTCGGTTTCAAAGGCTAAAGTTTCGTTGCCGGCTGTTACAAAAAAGCTTACCTCGCCACGCGACGGCTTAAAACGAGATCTTAAAAGATCAAAAGCCTTTACTTTCAGTTTGCTGCGTGTATCATGTATAATTCCGTCACCAGCGGCATCAGCATTTGAGATCGATATCATGTAATTAGCCATCGTACAAAATTTTATACAAATGGCATTACAATTATAAATCCAAAATATCTAACCGGGTGGTTTATATCAATTTATGGTAACGATCAGGCAAAATCAGCGTTTAATTTTCATCTCATTTAAAAAATTTAAATGAGGCTAAAATTTACCATTCTGCAAAAAAAGGCAATTGTTGTAATTAATGAACAGTAGGGCGTAATACGTTATAAATTAACATGATTTTTGCTTAGCAATTCTTCGTACAGGAGGATAACCTTACGCTGCAGGTTAGTGATCTCGGTCTCTCTGTCAAGCAATTTCTTTTGGATGACGTTAAGGTTGGCATCCTGTACGCTTGGCTCTTCAACATATTCTAATGAAAGCAGGTTGACCACGCTTACTTCAAAAATGTTAGCGATCTGCTCCAGGCGTGATAAATTGATATCGGTAACGCCGGTTTCGATTTTTGAAAATGCCGGGATAGAGATGCCCAGTCTGTTGGCTACATCTTCCTGGCTCCATCCGCGTTCGTGGCGTAAAGTACGGATATTTTTACCTGCAGATTTGTTTGTTTTTTTCTTAATGGTTTCGGTCATCATGAACATAAAAAATTAATTAAGGGATAAAGGGTGATAACCGTTATCCAAACTAAGTGCCACAAGCAAATATGCCCTAATTGAGCTCTATTAACATATAGTTAAAGTTACCGAGCAAAAAAATGTGGAATTTGTTCTACAAGGAATGGGGATAACCGCTATTCTATCCCGCTTACAATGCTCAGCTTTGCAAACTTTAAAAGCAGTTGTTTCTGGCCAATCTCCTTAAAAAATATCGTGGCTTTAATATCCGGCTTGTTCCCTTCCAGTGTCAGCACTTTGCCAAATCCAAAGCGTTCATGTTCTACCTGCATGCCTACCTGCAGGTTAGCTGTATCAGAAGGTTTAAAACCTGGCGAGGGTACATGGGCCTTTGCCAATATCGACGTTGTTTTAACAGGCGGTGCAGTAGCAGCCTTTGGTTTTGAATAGGTATCGGCTTTGCGGCTCCAGACGCTTCGTTCATCATCAAAGGATGACGATGCAGGCGTAGCCGGCTTGGCGGTAAAATCAAGCTCCAAGTATTTAGCGTCAATCTCGTCCAGAAAGCGGCTCGGCTCGCAACTGATCAGCGTACCGAATTTAAACCGCGATGTAGCGTAGCTGATGGTAAGCTTGTATTCGGCGCGGGTGATAGCCACGTAAAACAGGCGGCGCTCTTCTTCCAGATCGCTGCGCGCATTAAGCGACATTTGCGACGGGAAAAGGTTTTCTTCCAGCCCAACAATGTGTACCTGCGGAAATTCCAGCCCTTTAGAGGAATGTATGGTCATTAATGATACGGTATCGGCATCTTTATCTTTATCCTTATCATCGTTTGTTAAAAGAGCTACATCCTGCATAAACACATCAAGGCCTTTCTCATCAATGTCGTCGCGCTCGCTAAACTCTCTGATACCATTCAGCAGTTCCTGGATGTTTTCATAACGGTTAAGACCTTCTACAGATTTATCTTCATAAAGGTCTTTAAGCAATCCCGAATGCTGCGCAATGTGTAAAGCCGCTTCATAGGCGCTCAGCGTTTTGGTGATCACCTGGAAGCTCTGGATCATCGTAGCAAATGCCGACAATGATGCCGGGGCTTTTTCGATATACCGGTTTGGCTGCAGTATTACCTCAAACGGAGTAATGCTGTTTTTATCGGCCGCAACAATTATCCTGTCTACCGTAGTATCGCCAATGCCGCGCTTTGGATAGTTGATCACTCGTTTAAGTGCTTCCTCGTCGTTAGGGTTAAAGGTAAGCCTGAAATAAGCAATAAGGTCTTTGATCTCTTTACGCTGGTAAAACGACAAACCGCCATAGATTTTATAAGGTATTCCATTTTTACGCAGGGCTTCCTCCATTGAACGCGATTGGGCGTTGGTGCGGTACAAAATAGCAAAGTCATGCCATTTAAGGCCGTTGGAGCTGCGCTGGAACATGATGGCATCGGCAACAAGCTTTCCTTCTTCATTGTCGCTAAACGCCCGCATTACCTTTATCTTATCTCCCGATTCTTTTTCAGAGAAAACGTTCTTTTTAAGCTGCTCCTTGTTATTGGCAATAACACTGTTAGCTACGTTTACAATATTTTGCGTAGAGCGGTAATTTTGCTCCAGCTTAAATATTTTCAGATCAGGATAATCCTTTTCAAAATTGAGGATGTTTTGAATGTTGGCCCCGCGAAAAGCGTAGATGCTCTGCGCATCATCGCCAACCACACAAATATTTTCATTAACGGCTGCCAGGCGTTTTACAATCAGGTACTGTGAAAAGTTGGTATCCTGGTACTCATCCACCATCAGATATTTGAATTTATGCTGATACTTATTCAATACATCGGCATGGTTCTTTAACAGCTCATTAGTTTTAAATAGCAAGTCGTCAAAATCCATTGCGCCGGCGCGGTAACAGCGCTGCACATAGGTTTCATAAATTTTACCCAGCATGCCGCGGCCACTGCTAAAGTCATCGGCCTGTATCTGGTCATTATTTTGATATTCCTGCCAGCCCACCAGGTTATTTTTAGCGGCAGAGATACGGTTAAGTACAAAGTTTACGCTATACAGCTTATCGTCCAGCTGCATTTCTTTTAAAATGGCACGCAGAACACTCTTGCTGTCGTCGGTATCATAAATGGTAAAATTACTTGGGTAGCCTATGCGGCCGGCTTCAACGCGCAGTAATTTGGCAAAAACCGAGTGGAAGGTTCCCATCCAGATATTTTTAGCCTCGGGCCCGCAAATATGATTGATCCGCTCACGCATTTCGCGGGCGGCTTTGTTAGTAAAGGTAAGCACCAGTATATTAAAGCTGTCTACACCGCTGCGAATAAGGTGTGCAACCCTAAAAGTAATAACGCGCGTTTTACCAGACCCGGCGCCGGCAATAATCATTACCGGGCCTTTAATTTGTAACACTGCGGCCTTTTGCTCGGGGTTTAACCCTTCTAAATAATCCAAATCCTGTTCCTCTTTTCTTGTACTGCGAAATTAGTTATTTGAGCCGAAAACGTAAAGGGCAGATTGTGCCCAAGGTTAAAATGAATAAATTTAATACAAGGTATCGCTTATGTACTTGCATGAATATTTTAAAAAAAGTCACTCAGCTATAGTTTTATCTTAATGCCACCATTCACTACAAACCCATCAAGCGGGGCATAGATATCTTTAAACACTGGGTTAGTAATATCGCCAGTATAAATACTGCCAAATTTAGTTTGACGGGTATCGGTCAAATTTTCAAAATTGATGAATAGCGAAAACTTTGGCCAGAGTTTTTCTGCCATTAGCCCTATGGTCCAATAAGGCCGGCCGCTTGTGCCGTCATTTAAACGCTGCCTGCTAAAGTAGTAAGCTTCGTCGCCAATTTTTAACTTGTCTTCTATCTCATAAACCAAAACGTTATTTAGCCGGTGTTTTGATACCAGGGGATAGGCGCTGATAGTGGCATCCGTGTGCTGCGTAACATCTGCATACGTATAGCCGATAAATAATTTAAAGTTGTCGTAAGTAAGTTTGATGTTGGTTTCGGTGCCCTTGGTGTTAAGGTCACCCCGGGGCTGCAGGTATTGCAGGTTGCCGTTAGCCAAAGCTGTAAGCAGGATGGGGCTGTTAATCCGGGTGTAAAAAAATAGCTGGTTAATGCTAAAACTAACGCTGTTGCTGAACAATCCTGTACGGTAATTAATATCATAATTGGCTCCGTAAGACCGCTCGGCCTTTGTGTTATTGATATCGATTGGTAACACATTGCGAAACTGGATGCGCTCGGCATCCTCGGTAAATACATTTGGCGCTTTATAGCCCAGCCCGCCACCCAAACGTGTGGAAACCTGCTCACTAATCTTCCACAAACCCGAAATGCGGGGCAGCACAAAAAAGCCATACGCATCGTGATGATCGGCACGTAAGCCCGATTCTAAAATGAATTTAGGACTAACATCCCAGGTGTTTTGCACAAAAGCGCCAATGGTTTGATAATTGTAACTGCGCAAAGCCAAGTTACTAGTTTTATCTTCCTTGAAGTAATCGGTTAGATAATTTAACCCGGCTACCCAGTCGGTTTTAGCGCCTTTATAAACGTAATCTGCTTCGCTGTAAGTGGAAAGCTGGGTACCTGCAAAGCGATAATCAGGCAAGTTGATGGTGCGGTCGAAATAGCTTACGCTGTTTTTAAATATTACCTTGGCCCTGCTGTTTAACCGGTGGTTTAGCGTGGCCTGTGTACTGTAGCGGCCGGTTTTATTCTCCTCAAAATAACTATGCCGGGCATCGCCGTTGCCTTTAATTAAATGGAGGTCCCCACCAATGCGGTTTTCTACAGTGCTGTTAACGCCGATGTTAAGGTCGGTTTGATCGTTGAGGTAGAAGAAAATTTTGGGGTTAAGAGTAAAACGGTTGTATTTGGGGATAGCCGTCAGGTCGATGCCGGCGGGATCATAGGGCGAACCGTGATTGTAATCCGCGTAAATGGTTGTGCCTATTTTTTTGAATTTTTGAGTATAAAAGCTGCTGATATCTAAACCCGCGGCCGAGCTGCCGTTAAGCATAAGGCTTAGCTGTCGTTCCTCTGTCGGCAATTTCGATACGAGGTTCACCAATCCGGCAATTGCCCCGCCACCATATAGGGTAGAGGAGGAACCTTTAATCACTTCCACCTGTTTAAGATCAAGCGGCGCGATTTGCAATAGTCCCAACCCGCCCGAAAAACCCGAATATAATGGAAATCCATCGTGTATGATTTGCGTGTATTTGCCATCTAAACCCTGTATCCGGATGCTGGAGTTACCACTGGTGGCCGATGTTTGCTGGGTTTGTATACCCGTGCTTTCGGCCAGTATCATACGGATATCGCCCGGTTTCATGTTTGCCTTTTCATCTAACTCCTCACCGGCTATAACCTCAACACGTGTGGGGATGTTGGCAATGGTACGGCTGCTGCGTGTAGCGCCAATTACTACTTCTTCCAGTTCTGTACCGTCGCCTTTACCTTGCGGCTGTAATAAAATTAATAGGGGTAGAGGAGATGCGAGAGGGAAAGTCAATGTATCCGTACGCGACTGATAGCCCACATATTTATAGGTGATCACCTGCTTCCCGTTGGGAATGCTAACAAGAGTGATAAAACCTGTAGTATCGGCAGCGGCACCAATAGTCGTGCCCTGCAATTGGGCGGTAGCGCCTATAAGCGGAAGGTTGGTTTTGGCATCTTTAACAACTGCCTTAAAAGTATTTTGAGAATAAGCCGCGTGGGCAAATAACAGCGCTGTGAGCAGCACAAAAAGTTTCTTCATGAAAAATTGATGTAGGTAAATTGATAAACAATCATGCCGGTTAAGGCAATAAGGGTTATTAACCTAACTGCGGCGGCTGCCAGATAGCAAGTGCTATTTGTTGAAGGAAGGGGTGCTGATAGCTTGCGGTGTGTTTTATCGATTGCTCTACAGGTGTAAAAAGATGAACAACCGGTGCGGTAATAATGAAGCCGGCACAGGCACCGCAGCTAAAAAATGGCGAACAACCCTTGCAATCCTTTTGAACAGGGGAGGTTTTACCCGCAAACTCTTTTTTTACTAAAGTTTTGTCCAAACAATCATCTGCACAGCATGGTCTTAAAGTAAGAATAAGCACACACATCGATAAAAGGATAGCCAGGAGTTTCACGGCGGTAAAGATAGGCAAGAAAATGAAAGATGGGTAATCTACCTAATCTCACTTGCACATCCATCAAACAATTAACAATTTAGCCTATTATCTATTGTATGAACCAACTTGCTAATTCCAACTCGCCATATCTTTTACAACATGCCAATAACCCGGTTAACTGGTTTCCCTGGGGGCCAGAGGCCCTGCAAAAGGCTAAGGACGAGAATAAGCTGATATTGGTTAGCATCGGCTACTCGGCATGCCACTGGTGCCACGTAATGGAGCATGAAAGTTTTGAAGATGAAGCCGTTGCAGGCGTTATGAACGAATATTTTGTGTGTATTAAAGTAGATAGAGAGGAGCGCCCCGATGTAGACCAGATTTACATGAGTGCCATACAATTGATGAGAGGAAGAGGGGGATGGCCATTAAATTGTATTTGCCTGCCCGACCAGCGGCCCATTTACGGCGGTACCTATTTTCGCAAAAATGACTGGACGAGCCTCCTGTTTAACCTTGCCGACTTCTATAAGACAAAGCCTGAAGAAGCAGAAGAATATGCTGTACGCTTAACTGAAGGTATAAACCAATATGAGTCGGTTGCGTTGGTACGTGAGCAGCCCGAATATACCAAGGCCGACCTGGAGGCGATCATGAAAACATGGAGCCGGTATATCGATTCAGTAGAAGGCGGTTTTGGAGGGGCGCCGAAATTTCCAATGCCTAACAATTCTATCCTGCTGATGCGTTATGCCCATCTGATGAAGGATTACCAAATTGCAGAAAACGTAAAGCTTACGCTTAAAAAGATGGCCTTTGGCGGTATTTATGACCATATTGGCGGCGGCTTTGCCCGCTACGCGGTAGACGGCGTTTGGCATGTGCCACATTTTGAAAAGATGCTGTACGACAATGCCCAACTGCTGAGTTTGTACGCCGAAGCCCATACCTGGAACCCGGACCCACTTTACAAGACCATTGCCGATGAGATCATAACGTTTGTGAGTCGCGAATTGACCTCGCCCGAAGCCGGTTTTTATTCCGCACTTGATGCCGACAGCGAAGGCAAAGAGGGGAAATTTTACATCTTTACCAAAGCAGAATTAGAAGATATTTTAGGAGATGAAGCCGACCTGTTCAACATTTATTACCACGTTACCGAAGATGGTAATTGGGAAGAGGAGCAATCCAATGTGTTTTTTCGACGTGAAGAGGATGCGGAGTTAGCTGATAAACTTGGCCTATCGGTTGAACAATTAACAAACCGTATTAACGCTGCCCGCCAAAAAGTACTGGAAGCCCGCGGTCACCGAGTCCGCCCGGGATTGGATAATAAGATACTGGCCTCATGGAACGGCCTGATGCTGAAAGGGCTTTGTGATGCCTACCGCGCCTTTGATAAACCTACTTACCTGGAACTGGCGCTGAAAAACGCGGCGTTTATAAATAACAATTTAATATCAGGCGCAAAAGTAAAACGCGTTTACAAAAAGGAAAGCTCCTTACCCGTTAGAGAGGGTACTGATGGGATAGGCGAGGTTGCCTTTCTGGATGATTATGCCAACGTTATAGACGGGCTTATTGCGCTTTACGAAGTAACCTTTAATGAGGATTGGATTATTCAGGCGCAAAAACTTACCGATTATGCACTGGCACATTACTACCATGAGGCGGCCGGCATTTTTTACTATACTGCAGATAACGACGAGAAATTGATCGCGCGCAAATCCGAGATAATGGATGGGGTAATACCTGCTTCAAATTCGGTAATGGCACGTAACCTAAAAAAATTAGGTCTCTTCTTTGATAACGAGGGCTATCTGGATGTATCCGCGCAGTTACTGCGCAACATTGTACCGCACCTGGCCAAATACGGCACTGCCTATGCTAACTGGACCATTTTACTACTGGATGAAATATTTGGAACGTATGAGGTTGCTATTACCGGCAGCAAAGCAGATGAAATGCGCATTGGGCTGGAGAAAAATTATATCCCCAACAAAATTATACTGGGGGGTAATAGCGGAACCTTACCTTTGCTGGAAGGTAAATTTGCTGATGAAACACAAATTTTTGTGTGCCGTGACAGAACCTGCGGTTTACCTGCCCACAATATCACAGAGGCGTTAAAACAAATAAATAACTGATTCCTTTATATAAAAAACGAGTTTTGAAACCGCGTCCTCATCTATAACTTGGATGTAGTATAACTACTTAAAATCAAATATTAAATGAAAATTGAACCACAACATGTAGTATCATTAACATACGATCTGTATGTTAAGCAGGAGGACGGAACCGAAGGCCTGGCAGAAAGTGCAACACAAGAGCAGCCTTTGACTTTTTTGTTTGGCGCCGGCCAGATGATCCCCAAATTTGAACAAGAATTAAGCACCCTTTCTACAGGTGATAGCTATGATTTCCGTATATCGGCAGCTGAGGGCTACGGCGAACTTGATGAAGAAGCCGTTGCTAACCTTCCATTAGATATGTTCCAGGGAGCGGATGTACCGCAGATTGGCGAAGTTTTGCCTTTGCAGGATAACAATGGCAACCGTTTTCAGGGCCAGGTAGTATCTGTAAACGAAGATTCGGTGATTGTTGATCTGAACCACCCAATGGCAGGGCAGGAACTGCATTTCAAAGGCGAGATACTGAACGTTCGCCCGGCAACAGAAGAAGAGCTGGCGCATGGCCACGCACATGGCCCCGATGGTCATCACGCCCACTAATCATTAAAGATAGATTTTATACAAAAAGCGCAGGTTTCTGCGCTTTTTTAATTTATGACAATTTTTTGCGAGGTATTAAACGCTTTACGTTAAAAGGGCTAATGGCTATGATCATTCAAAATCCAGGTGGCCGGAATTGGTAACGTAGCACTTTATCACCACCTGCGATGCAATAGGTTCACCATTTAGGGTGGCCGGCATAAAAACCATATCCTCTTGATTAGGCAAATGGATATTCATGTTGATGGTGCGCTCAAAATTTATGGCAGCCAGGTGTACTTTGTAATCTGCCAGCCTGCCTAACGGGCTGATAAGCAGCTCTACACGTGCGACAAATACGTCGGAATTAACATCGCGCAGGTCCTGGGGTAGGGTGAACAGGTTGAGATAAGGCAGGTAGCCATAATACCGACCACCGATCTTCACCGGTTTGGTCACATTCATTGTTGTATCCAACTGTTTATCTAAAAAATAGCGCAGGTTTGATGTAGTATCTTCACGCGCTTCGAACAGTAGCTGTTTTTTTGTGTAATCGTAAATTTGCATGGCCTGGCCTTTTTGGTCATAAAAACGCCATAGTCCGGTTTTCTTATCGTTTTCAAAAAGGCCCGTTGCCACCACCGTTTTCTTTTTAAAAAGCGCCTGGTACAGCCCCTGCCGTATTAGTTTATTATTGGCAGGTACGGTAAACACTTCTGTAACGTTTTGGCTAAGTTTATTTTTGACCTTAACCGTTTCTTGCGCAAAGGTGTTGATTGCTGATAAGAGGATGGCAAATAGTATAGTATGTTTTAGCATTATTGTTGAAAGTTATTTTGATGGTATGATTGCTGATTCCGATTAAAGGTTATGAGTGATTTCTATCATGTAAATTTATAAAAAATATTATCCTCTACGGCCGCCGCCGCCAAAACTACCGCCTGTACCTCTTCTTCCGCCACTACCGCCGTTAGAACGGTTGCGCTGACTGCCAGCAAACTTTTGCAGCCGTAAAGTAAAGCTCAGCATAAAATAACGCCCCAGGCGGTTGCTGCGGGTATCGATGATCTGGTTGCCGGCCACTGTGCGGGTTACCCCGGTGTTTTGATTGAAAATATCAAACGCCTGGAAACGTAATGAACCAATGTTTTTGGGTAAAAACTGGTATTCGATGTAAGAGGTAAGCAAGGTAGGGTTGGCCTTTACAGTGCTGCTAAATCCTTTGTTAATGGTTTGTGTAAGCGTGTAACCCAATATCAGATTTTTAAAAAAGTAATTACGGCCATCCAGCCCCAATGTCCAGGTTTTAGCATTTGTATTTATTGACGATGGCAGGCTGTAATTGGTAGTGTTGTAACTGTAATTACCACTTATTTCGGTATCCATTAAGCTATCTATATCCACCCTGAGTTTAGCGCCCTGGTTAAATACCCAGTTTTTACCAATGTTACGCTCATCTTCAATAAAAGAAATGTTATTATTAAAGTTCGCTCCTCCATTTAATGTGACGGTGTATTTGCGGTTAGCAAACGGTTTGGAAAAAGCGTAATTGCCATTGGCCGAGTAGAATCCATCGGTATTCAAATAACGGGTTTCCTGCACGGTATTGTTACGGCCGGATGTAGTTGTGGTGTTATCTGTTACGGGTTTGCTGTTGGTAACAATCTTATCGAATGTAGAGGTGAACGACACGTTGGTGAATAACGAGTTGCCGCTGGCGATATCAAACTGGTTGTAGCGCAGGCTTATATTGTTGTTAAATTCGGGCTTTAAATTGGGGTTACCATAAACACGGTTCTGCGGATTGGAATAATCGGGCTGAATTTGTAATTGCGTAAAGCTGGGCTGGTTATTGCTGCCGGTATAATTAACGTTAAGCGAGTGATTTTTAGCAAAGTTGTACACAAACCTTGCGGTAGGTATGTAATTAAAGGTATGGGTAGACGTGCTGTAATTATTGCGCGACTGCCCATCCAGTTGTGTAGGCTGCACAGCCAATCCCAAGGTGTAGTTATACTTCGATTTTATACTGCGCAAATTAAGCCCAAAACGGTCTGTAATAAATTGATAATTGTAAACAGTGCTCAGCGAATCTACAAACGACTGCCTGCCCGATAGCGGGTCTATCCGATAGTTGTCGCGTTGGTTATCGATATTGGAATAGTTATGGGCATAATTGGCTTCCAGGTAAGTGCTTTTGCCAATGGGTTCGGTGTAGGAAACAGATACGTTTGCCCGGCCGCCATGGTTATTTGTGTTTACCTGCTGAAACAATTGTGTAGTAGTAGTGTCTTGCCGGGTAGTGTACTGGTCGTTTAGATCCTGCGTGTTTTTTGAGAAACTAAAACCGGTATTGATGCTTAGGTTACGGCCCTTTTTGCCGAACTTATGATTAAATAAAAAACTTACGCCGCCATTAGGTGATGCAGAGTTGGTTAGCGCCAGCTCGTTACCGGTAATGAAGGTACCGTTGCGGCTATTGCTAAAAATATCGCTGTTGTTATCGTTCGATGAATTGTAGGAAAAGTTGGGGTTGATCTTAAGGTAGTTGGCGCTATCTATCCGGTATTCAATATTGAAGTCAAACCGGTGGTTCAGGTTATGAGTTCGGTCGATGCTATTATCATTATTAATGATAGTGCCTGATTGAAACAAATTTTGTTCGATGGATGTGCTGGTGCCGTATTTGTCCCTGTCGGCAAAGCTGTAGCTGCCGTATGCTGTAATCTTTTTGCCCCATTCGTCGCGGTAATTAAATCCTATTGACCGGTTGGTGGTAATGCCGTTAGCCGTGCTGATACCCGCGCCCGACGTATTGCCGCCACCACCACGGCCACCGCGCCCGCCACCACCTCCACCTGTTGCAAGATTAAATGAATTGGAGTTGGTATTATTAAGGGTACCTATCACGGCAATTTGCCTGTCCTCTTTAAAAGCGTTGGCGCTAAGGCGTGCAATATACCGGTCGTTATTCCCCGCACCGATGGTGCCTTGACCAAATTTGCCTGTACGTTTCCCTTTCTGAATGGTAATGTTCAGGATCTTTTCCGGGTCGCCTGTTTTTATGCCGGTTAGGTTAGCCTGGTCGCCATAATCATCTATTACCTGTATATTCTCTACAATATCGGCCGGCAGGTTTTGCGTGGCGGTTTGCACATCGCCGGTAAAATAGTTTTTGCCGTTTACCCTTACTTTAGTAATCTGCTTACCGTGGGCGGTTACGTTGCCATCTTTATCAACAGATACACCGGGCAACTTTTTTAGCAGGTCCTCCACCGGCGATCCGTCGCGCACCTTGTAAGCAGCGGCTTTATATTCCACGGTATCCTCTTTAATAGTAATCGGGTTAATTGCGGTTACATTAACGGTGTTAAGCATGTTAACCTGCACCTGCAAACGGATAGCATCCAGCCGAATAGGTTTGGTGTCGTTATCCATAACGTACCGGCGCGTGAGCGGCTGATAGCCAAGGCCGCTTACCGTTAATTTGAAATTTTTTGCCTTTACAGCAGGGAACAGGAACAAGCCCTTAACATCAGTAGCCACAACAGCGCTATCCTGCTCTGATATAAGTTTAACCGTAACACCAGGCAGCGCACCAACGCTGTCTGTTACCAAACCGGATACAGCACGTGTTTGCTGGGCAAATGCATACTGCAACAGTAGCAGGCCGAGTAGGGTAAGGATAAGGGGCTTGGTCATAGCAAATTGTGAGTTTAAGCTAATGACGATGAATGTATAACGAAGTTTAATCAAAAGCGGGTTGTCATACAAATGTTGCAGAGGGTGGAAGGCGCAGTGTTGATATAAAATTTAAGATGTATTCAGAGGAGATAGTGAAATATTAGGCGCTTAAAAGGTGTGAAAGAGTGAAAAACGTCAAGCTAAATTAACAGTTTAGACTATTAGTTATTATCGATCATCAGGAAACAAATCTAACCAACGAGCGTTTAAAAATATCAGGCCGACATTAAAATGACAATTTAATTTATTATTAAGATTTTTACATCGCTATTCAAACGGTTTACGTATCTTAGTCCGGCCCCCTTAAACCAATTTTAAATTTAATTGATTATTTAATCTCCCGATATTAATGGCATTTATCCATAATGTGCTTGAAGCGCCTTCTTACGGCTGGAAGGATGAGCAGGGCAACCTGTCGAAACCCACGCAAAGCCAAATCATAAAAGAATTCCTTTCCCGCATAAACGTTTTCGCAAATAAAAAGAACTGGCTGTCATTCACCAGTTGGTTAATGGTATTGTTTCTGGCACCTTGCCTGCTTATTTTTTTATTTAATTATTTCAGCATCCAGGGCCTCATCATCGCTTTTTTATACAGCATGGTGGTTATGGGCAGCCACGGTACGGTTTGGTACCACCGTTACTGCACCCATGGTGCTTATAAATTCCGCAATAACTTTTGGAGGTTCTTTACGCAAAACCTTACCCTGAAGATCATTCCTGAAGAGATCTACGCGATATCGCATCATGTGCACCACGCTTTATCTGATACCCCAGGTGACCCATACAATGCGCAGGGCGGCTTTTTATACTGTTTCCTGGCCGATGCCAATCATCAGCCCATTAACCGCAACATGACCGAGAAGGAATACGCCCGTTGTGTAACCCTTATGAAACATACCGGCGTTATGCCTAACACTTACGCGCAGTATCAAAAATATGGTTCTGTTGCCAACCCGTTGCGCACCATTGTTGGCGTTATTGCCAACTGGAGCTTTTGGTTTGCAGCTTTTTATTTGTTAGGCGGTTTAGGTTTGGCTTTTGCCATATTCGGTTCTGCAGGTGTTTGGGCTGTTGGCGTACGGACTTTTAACTACGAAGGCCACGGTAAAGGCGAAGACAAACGCCGCGAAGGTGTTGATCATAACCGCAAAGATATGTCCATCAATCAATTATGGCCAGGTATCGTGGCCGGCGAGTGGCATAATAACCACCACCTGTTCCCTAAAAGCGCACGTTCGGGCTTTAAGGCCTATCAGGTAGATACGGCGTGGTACTTTATCAAGTTTATGAGCATTATTGGCGCTGTTAGCCACTATAAAGATTCAAAGGCGCAATTCATTAAAGAATATGTAAAGCCGGCGTTAAAACCTGAGTTGGAGTATTGCCCGGAAACCGGGAAGCCGGTTTTTGCAACCGTGAAGATCTAAGACTAAAACAGTCATACGTAAAGGGAGATGTGAAAACATCTCCCTTTTTTTGTTTTAAGTAGTTTAAAGTAAAAGTATTAGGTACATTGGTAAACCAATTTTAAACCTATGCTAAAAAAACTTACGGTTGCTTTTATTTTACTGATTACTGCCATTAATATTGGTTACACACAATCCAAACCTTTAGGCATTTTTGATGCGCAGGCCGAGGTTGGCCCGGTTAAATTAAAAGGCGACCTGAAATTTGATGCTAAAAATGGGCATTACCTGCTTAGCGGTTCGGGATCGGATGTTTACTTTACTAAAGACGAACTGCACTTCGCATACAAAAAGATCAAGGGCGATTTTACCCTTAAAGCCGATGCTGCATTTATAGGCGGTGATACGCACATGTACGGCAAATTTGGTTTAATGGCAAGGCAATCGTTAAACGGTGATGCCGCACAGGTAAACGCTGTAGTACATGGCAACAAGCTTACCGCGCTGCAGTACCGTAACACGGCGGGCGATTCTACGTATGAGCAGCGAACTGATGTAGAAACCGCACAGGTATTACAGCTACAGCGAAAAGGCAGTACCTTTATTATGACGGTAGGTTATAAAGATAAACCGCTTACTTCTGAAAAAAGAATTGATCTTGACCTTGGTGACGAACTGTATGTAGGCATCTTTATCTGTTCGCATATTCCGGACAAAATTAAACAGGCCGGGTTTAGTAACGTACGTTTGGTTACTGCTGCAACAAAATTCTCGCGACGTAAAAAACTGCACTGATAACAACAGAATTTAAGGTAGGGGCTAAAAAAGCCCCTTTTTTTATTTAAAAGCTTTTTTAACGCTGTGATTTTCAGAAATGAATAATTAACTTAGACAACCAATTATTTACAATCTGAATATCTGATGTTTAAAAAACTGATCTGCACTATTATTGTCGCGTTGACAGCTTTAACGCAAATTGATCTCGTTCACGCACAATCGGCCGGTCCCGGCATCTTTGACGGACAAACGGATATAGGATCGCCAAAAATCAAGGGCGGTACCGTTTACAATACTCAATCGCAACAATACACGGTGAGTGGCTCGGGTACCAATATCTGGGCCGATAAGGATGAATTTCACTTTGTTTGGAAAAAGATAAAGGGCGATTTCATCATGCGGACCAACGGCGCATTTGTGGGTACCGGCAAAGAAGACCACCGCAAGTTCGGGCTAATGGTTCGTAAAAGCCTAGATGCAAATTCGGCACACGTTAACTCGGTGGTGCATGGCGACGGCCTTACCTCGATGCAGTACCGCAAAGTTAATGGCGGTACTACTGATGAAAAGAAATCAGATATAAAGGGTGCGGATGTTTTGCAGTTAGAGCGCGTTGGCAATACCTTTATAATGTCGGCAGCGCGCAAAGGCGATGTGTTTGAAAAAGAAGAAAAGCTGGATATAGACCTGGGCGATGAGGTTTACGTAGGTATTTTTGTATGCTCGCATAACCCTGCGGTTGTTGAGAAAACTGTTTTTAGCAATGTACGCATCGTTAAACCTGCCCCTGCAGATCTGGTTACATACAAGCAATACCTGGGTAGCAGCATCGAGCTGCTTGACATGGGTACGCATAACAGCCGGATAATATATCAGTCACCCAAATCATTACAGGCCCCTAACTGGACTAAGGATAACAAATCGCTTATCTATAACAGCGATGGCTTTTTATACAAATTCAACCTTGCAACATCAACTCCGGCTGTATTAAATACCGGCAAGGCAAAAAACAACAATAATGATCACGTGATATCCTTTGACGGCAAGATGTTAACCATTAGCAGTGGCGACGGCGGCTCGTCTAAGGGTTATACAGTATCTGTTAATGGTGGTGAGGCAACAATGGTGACCAACCCCAAGGCTGGCGCATCGTACATGCACGGCTGGTCGCCGGATGGTAAATACCTGGTATTTTGCGGTGAGCGCGGCGGCGAATATGATGTATATCGTATCCCCGCTAATGGTGGCCGCGAGGAAAGGTTTACCACTTCTCCCGGGCTTGATGACGGACCAGAATACACACCAGACGGTAGATACATCTATTTTAATTCTGTACGCAGCGGCCTGATGCAGGTTTGGCGGATGGATGCAGATGGCAAAAATCAAACGCAGATCACCAGCGATGATTTTAACAACTGGTTCCCTCACGTATCTCCTGATGGTAAATCTATCGTATTCATTACCTTCTTAAAAAGTGAGGTAAAACCAGGCGACCACCCTTTTTACAAGCACGTTTACATCCGTACTATGCCGGTAGGTGGTGGGCCTGTAAAAGTTGTAGCTTACTTATACGGAGGCCAGGGAACCATCAACACCCCCTCATGGTCGCCGGATAGTAAGCACATCGCCTTTGTAAGTAATTCCGATCTATTGTTTTCCGCCTTCCCTAAAGCAAAAAACTAAATCTCAAAAATATGAACTCCTCTCGCAGAAACTTCCTCAGAAACAGTGCGCTGGCCGTCACCGCAGCGGCTATCATGCCAAAAGATATGTTCGCCCTGGCGCCAAAGATCCAGCGGGTTGGTTTGCAGCTGTACTCCGTACGCGACCACATGAAGACAGATCCGGCGGGTACGCTTAAAAAGCTGGCTGATATGGGTTATGTTTATGTAGAGCATGCCAACTATGTGGACCGTAAATTTTATGGTTACACCGCGCCGGAATTCAAAAAATTGCTGGCAGGTTTAGGCCTGGTTATGCCAAGCGGCCACACCGTAATGACAACCAGGGATTGGGACGCTGCCAAAGGCGATTTTACCGACAAATGGAAATATACCATTGAAGATGCTGCCACAATGGGGCAGAAATTTGTGATAAGCCCGTGGATGGAAGATAGCATCCGTAAGGACGAAGCAGGCCTTAAAAAATTCATGGATCAGTTTAATAAGTGCGGCGAGCTTTGCCAAAAATCGGGAATGAAGTTTGGTTACCATACCCATGAGTTTGAGTTTACCAATAAAATTGGCGACAAAAACCTTTATGATTATATTTTGGATAATACCGACCCTAAATTGGTTATCCAACAGTTAGATATCGGGAACATGTACAACCAGGGCAACATGACCGCGCTGGATTACATGAAAAAATACCCGGGCAGGATTGAGTCGCTGCATGTTAAAGATGAAATAAAAAGTGCTACGCCGGGTGAGGTTGGCACCGGTTACGAAAGTACTTATTTAGGTACAGGCCTGGTGCCTTTAAAAGAGATCCTTAAGCTTTCAAAGCAGCAGGGCATTACATCTCTTATTATCGAACATGAATCGTACCAGGGGGCAGACCCGCTTGATTGTGTAAAAATTGATTTACAAACCATGAAAAAATGGGGTTATTAATAGTTTAACCCTATCTTTCGAAATCCAAAAGAGCCCGGCTTGCTTAACCGGCAGGCCGGCTTTATATAATCCTAAATTCCCCGATAGTGAACGTAAACATGAATAGGCGGATCGCGATCAGAAACATGGCCTTGATTTTAGGGAGTGTCGCTGTGTTACCATCGTGCCTTAACGATAATAAGGGTAAGCCGGTTATCGCTTTAAAAACCCTTAAGATCGATGCCGATCAGGAAAACCTGGTAACCAACCTGGCCGAAACTATTTTGCCTAAAACCACCACTCCCGGGGCTAAAGATCTGGGTATAAACCTGTTCATCTTTAAAATGCTTGATGATTGCACTAATAAACAGCAGCAGGATATGTTTATGGCTGGCCTAAAAGAATTTGACGACGCTGTAAATAAAAAATACAATAAAACTTTTAACGAGTGTACACAGCAGGAGCGTGCCGCTTTTGTGACGGAACTGGAAAAGAAAATGAAAGATGAGCAGGCGGCAATGGCCAAAAACCCGCCTGTTAAAAAAGACGATAGTAAAAAAGATGACGGGCCAAAGCTACCCGCTTTTTACGGAATGGTGAAGGGCCAAACCGTATTCGGCTACACCACGTCACAATATTTCATGACCAAACAGGTAGTTTATGAACTTGTACCCGGCCGGTACAACGCCATGTTCCCGGTTAAGAAAACAGCAGCAGTATAAACATGGCATTTTTAAATATAGATAGTATTAAAGACCGCACGTTTGATGCCATAGTCGTTGGATCGGGCATGAGCGGTGGCTGGGCGGCCAAAGAGTTTGGGGACAAAGGCCTTAAAACCCTGATATTGGAGCGCGGCCGGGATGTAAAACACTTAAAAGATTATCCTACAACCAATTTATATCCCTGGGAATTCCCGCATCACGGCGTAGTGCCGTCGGCAGTGCAGGAGGCAAACCCTATTGTAAACCGCTGTTATGCCTTTGGCGAAGACGCCATGCATTTTTTTGTAAAGGATAAAGAGCACCCTTACGTACAGGAAAAACCGTTCGACTGGATCCGCGGGTATCAAACCGGTGGTAAATCGTTGCTTTGGGCACGCCAGACACAACGCTGGAGCGAGTTTGATTTTGAAGGCCCCGCACGTGATGGCTTCGCGGTAGACTGGCCAATCCGTTACAAGGATATTGCGCCGTGGTATAGTTATGTAGAGAAATTTGCGGGTATCTCCGGCAACAAAGACGGCATTGCCGAATTACCGGATGGCGAGTTTTTACCAGCCTTTCCGTTAAACGCTGTTGAGCAATACTTTAGCAAGCATGTAAAAGGCAAATATCAAAACAGGCACGTTATTAGCGCGCGCTGCGCCCACTTATCAAAACCCAACCAAATCCATCTGGATCAGGGCAGGGGCCAGTGCCAGGAGCGCACCCTTTGCCAGCGTGGTTGCCCATTCGGCGGATATTTTAGCGCTAACTCATCAACCATACCCTGGGCTTTAAAATCAGGACATGTTACCCTACGGCCGCATTCAGTTGTAGAGTCGGTTATTTATGATGATAAATTAGGCAAGGCAACCGGCGTACGTGTTATCGACAGTAATACTAAAGAGGTTATCGAGTATTACGCAAACGTTATATTTGTTAATGCAGCCGCGTTAAACACCAATTTGGTATTGCTTAACTCTAAATCAAGCCGTTTCCCTAACGGGCTGGGTAACGATAGCGGTGTACTGGGCAAGTACGTGGCGTTCCACAATTACTCGGCAGGCATGAGCGCCGAGTATGACGGCTTTAAAGAGTGGACAACAGATGGCCGCAACCCGGCGGGCGGTGGTTACATACCGCGTTTCCGGAATGTTTATAAACAGGAAACCAATTTTTTACGCGGATATGCAGCAGGCTTTAGCGCTTACCGCTGGAAACAGAATAGCCAGGATGGCATAGGTCAGGA
>NZ_CAXVWK010000085.1:0-3331 GCF_964263795.1 Mucilaginibacter sp. | reverse complement strand
ATCACCTGCACCCTGGCTGGTATAACGGCCTACTTTATCTACCCCCGCATTTGCACGCAAGCCGACTGTAGGCAGCAGGCTGCCGTGCTTGGCTCTAATGTCATTTTGGGCCATTTGAATTTCCTGGAACGTTATCATCAGTTCCTGGTTATTTTTAAGTGCCGTATCTATGAGGTTGACTAAGTTTTTATCGGTAAAAAAAGTACGCCATGGCAGTCTGCCCATGTTGGTGCTATCGGTGCCCGCGGTGCCGTACGCCTGCGGCACCGCTGTGTTAGCTGTTAGTTGTGTAATGGCGGGCACCTTGCAGCTCGCTAGGGCCAGGCAAATGCCCAAGCCCAAGCTTATATATATGTGTTTATACATTATGATCTATTTCTTCAGTTAACGGATTCTCGTCCTCATTTTTAACGATGATATGCTTCTCTGACATTTTAGCAAATACGTAGTATAAGCCCGGGATGATCAATACACCGAAAACGGTACCGAAGATCATGCCGCCAGCAGCAGCAGAACCGATAGTACGGTTACCAGTAGCGCCCGGCCCTGAGGCGAACACCAACGGAATTAAGCCGGCAATAAATGCGAACGAAGTCATTAAAATAGGGCGGAACCTTACCGCAGATCCTTCGATGGCGGCTTTTAAAACCGAATCGCCGGCACGGTGCTTTTGCACCGCGAACTCTACAATCAGTACCGCATTTTTCCCGAGCAAACCAATAAGCATAACCATAGCGACCTGCGCATAGATATTGTTCTCAAGCCCAAATAGTTTAAGCAGCAAAAACGCTCCAAAAATACCTGCCGGTAAAGAAAGGATAACTGGGAACGGCAGCAAGAAACTTTCGTATTGTGCCGCTAAAAGCAGGTAAACGAAACCCAAACAAATTAAAAAGATATAAATCGCTTGGTTACCCCTGGCTACTTCATCCGCAGAAATACCTGCCCAATCAATACCGAAACCGCGCGGCAAGCTTGTTTTAGCAACTTCGGCTACTGCCTGTATCGCTGCACCACTACTGTAACCAGGCGCTGCCGCACCGCTTATCTCAGAGGCATTATACATGTTATGGCGGGTGATCTCTGATAGGCCATACACCTTGTCCATTTTCATGAAGGCAGAGAAAGGCACCATCTCGTCGCGGTTGTTTTTCACATACAGCTTCAACACATCTTCCGGCGATGCGCGATATTGCGGCAGTGCCTGCACCATCACCTTGTACTGACGATCAAATTTGATAAAGCTGGTCTCGTAATTACTTCCTACCAAAGTAGATAACGTATTCATGGCGTTCTCAATAGTAACACCTTTCTGCTGGGCGATATCATTGTCAATACGCAACATATACTGCGGGAAACTGGCGCTATAAAATGTAAATACGGATGATAATTCGGGGCGTTTAGATAACGCCGACACAAAGTCTCGGCTTACCGTCTCCATCTTTTTATAGTCCCCAGATCCGGCTTTGTCTAGTAAGCGCAGCTCAAAACCACCCGCAGCACCATAGCCCGGTACGGCAGGCGGTTGGAAGAACTCGATAGTTGCGCCGGTAATTTCTTTTGATTTCTCTTCCAGTTCAGTAATCACTTCCTGAACAGAGTGCTTGCGTTCGTCCCAGCTTTTAAGGTTGATCAAACACGTACCGGAGTTGGAGCCGGTACCTTCTGTCAAGATCTCATAGCCTGCTAAAGACGAAACCGATTGCACACCATCGATGCCTTCTGCAATTTTTTGTAGCTTTTCGGCAACCTGGTTGGTCCGCTCTAAGGTTGATCCCGGAGGGGTTTGTATAACGGCATAAAACATGCCCTGGTCCTCATTAGGGATAAAACCCGAAGGCAAGCTGTTATTCAAGAACCAGATCCCCACGCAGAAGCCTGCAAGCATTAAAAAGGTGATAGACCTGCGATTAACAATTTTGCCTAATATATTTTGATATCGGCCCGCAACGCGGTTAAACCAGTTGTTAAAGCCATCAAGCAATTTATCAAGCCAGGTCTTTTTCTTAACCTTACCGTGGTTGTTTTTAAGCATCACCGCACAAAGCGCAGGGGTAAGGGTTAACGCAACCAAGCCCGACAGAATGATGGATGTTGCCATGGTGATAGAAAATTGCCTATAGAATATACCCACCGGGCCGGACATGAATGCCACCGGAACAAACACCGCCGCCATAACAAAGGTAATGGCAATGATGGCCCCACTAATTTCATGCATTGCTTCCTCTGTCGCTTTTACCGGCGACAGGTTTTTTTCTTCCATTTTGGCGTGCACAGCCTCTATCACCACAATCGCGTTATCTACGACGATACCTATGGCGAGCACCAGCGCGAAAAGGGTAATTAAGTTGAGCGTTATGCCAAAAAATTGCATAAACACAAACGTACCTATCAACGAGACGGGAACGGCGATAGCAGGTATCAGCGTTGAGCGCCAATCGCCCAAAAAAATGAATACTACCAAACCTACCAGGATAAATGCCTCTACTAGCGTGTGCACAACCTTCTCTATAGATGCATCCAGGAATTTTGAAACGTCATAACTTATCTCGTAATCCATCCCTTTGGGGAATGAGCTTGCTTTGATCTCTGCCAGTTTTGCTTTGACATCTTTAATAGCCTGGCTGGCATTACTTCCGTAGGATTGCTTTAATACGATAGCCGCCGATGGCCTGCCGTTTAGGTTCGAATAAAGGTCATAGTAAGAGCTTCCAAACTCAATCTGTGCGACGTCTTTAAGCCTTAGCAATTCGCCCTGCGCGCTTGATCTTAAAACGATATTTTCATACCCTTCCTTGGTGCTATACCGACCTGGGTATTTAAGTACATATTCGAAAGCCTGTGATCTTTTACCTGAGCTCTCACCGGTTTTGCCGGGCGACGCCTCTAAACTTTGCTCGTCCAGTGCTTTCAAAATTTCATCAGCAGATATATTGTGGGCCAGCATCCGGTCGGGCTGCAGCCAGATTCGCATGGAATATTCCCGGTTACCTAAGATATCGGCAAAGCCTACACCATCAACCCGTTTCAGTTCGGACAATAAGTTAATGTCGGCAAAATTGAAAAGAAATTTTTCGTCGGCATGCGGGTCCTTACTGTACAAGTTGATGTACATCAGCATGTTTGACTCTTCGCGGGTAATTTTTACACCCTCGCGCACTACCAGCGGAGGTAATTTATTTACCACAGATGCTACGCGGTTTTGGATGTTGATAGATGCCTGGTTGGGGTCTGTGCCCAAGTTAAAAACAACCTGTATGGTCGCCTCGCCGTCGTTACCTGCATCAGATGCCATGTACTTCATGCCTGGGACACCGTTGATAGCACGTTC
>NZ_CAXVWK010000084.1:0-82162 GCF_964263795.1 Mucilaginibacter sp. | reverse complement strand
AAAAACACCAGGTCGCCTTCTTTCAGCTCTTCCTCATACTTGCGTTTAACTACGTTAACCTGCAGGGCGCAGGTACGCGGCACCGGCTGATCGTAAACTTGTAACTGGAGTAAAAATACCAGGCCAGAACAATCTACTCCGTCTTTGCCCATTCCGCCAAAGCGGTAAGGGGTTCCGTACCATTCTTCAATAAAATTGTACAAACGGCCGTTTTGTATATCACTGCGTTTTACCCCTATCAAAGCAGAATATTTTTCGGCAATTTCCCGCTCCGGCTTTACCATTACGTAAGGACCGCGTTTGGGAAGCAGAATGCCGTCAATGCCGTTTGGTTTCGGGATATTCTTAACCGCAAGTTTACGCGAGTGGCATGATGTGATGATAACGACAGTCACCAGAAATAACAGCAGTTTGGCGTAACGTGTATATTGCATAAGCTAAAGATATTTGTAAACGCTTTGACGTTACAGCAGATGTTTTAAACATATCAACAATCAAACTGATGCGCAGATATGCCGATAATGAAAATAGCCTATCAACGAATGATGGCTATATCCTGCGAAAACGCTTGCATATCTGTTAACCTTTTATAACCCGTTGAATTTCGTCAAGTTTCATCAGGGCCTCTACAGGGGTTAAGGTATTTACATCTAGGTTGTTAAGCGTATCCCGAATCTTGACCAGCACCGGGTCGTCTATCGAAAACATCTGCATTTGTACCGCCTGCTTCTGCACCTTGCGGATACTTTCTTTAATATGCTCGCCGCCTGTGCGCTCATGCTCCAGCTTTTTCAGGATCTCGTTGGCCCGGCTTAATACTTTTGTTGGCATGCCGGCAAGTTTTGCTACATGGATCCCAAAACTATGTTCGCTGCCGCCGGGAACCAGCTTGCGCAGAAAAATGATCTGCTGGCCAACCTCTTTTACCGACACATTAAAGTTTTTGATGCGGTTAAAGCTGTTGCTTAGCTCATTCAACTCGTGGTAGTGGGTTGCAAACAGGGTTTTCGCCTTTGCCGCCGGGTGGTTATGCAGGTATTCGGCTATCGACCAGGCAATAGATATTCCATCATATGTTGATGTACCTCTGCCAATCTCGTCCAGCAGGATCAGGCTGCGTTCAGAAATATTATTAAGGATGCTGGCCGTTTCGTTCATTTCTACCATAAAGGTCGATTCGCCCGAGGATAGGTTATCTGATGCACCCACCCGTGTAAAGATCTTATCGATCACACCAATTGATGCGGCTTTGGCGGGCACGAAACAACCCATCTGTGCCATTAGCACAATGAGACCGGTTTGCCTGAGCAAGGCCGATTTACCCGCCATGTTAGGGCCGGTAATGATGATGATCTGCTGCGATTCGGAATCCAGGAAAACATCGTTGGTAATATATTCTTCACCCAGGGGCAGATTTTTTTCGATCACCGGATGGCGGCCGCCTTTTATATCTAACACCCGGCTATCATTTACTGCAGGCCTAACGTAGTAGTTTTTTATAGAGATATGCGCAAAATTGAGCAAAACATCCAGCCGCGCAATGAGGTTGGCATTTAGCTGTATAGGTTTGATGTATTCGGCCAGGGCATAAAGCAGATCGTTATAAAGTTTGGTTTCCAGTACCAGGATCTTTTCCTCGGCACCGAGGATCTGCTCCTCATATTCTTTTAATTCCGGTGTGATGTAACGCTCAGCGTTAACCAGCGTTTGCTTGCGGATCCAGTCCGTTGGTACCTTATCGCGGTGACTGTGTGTAACCTCTAGATAGTAGCCAAACACATTGTTGAATGATACCTTTAACGAGGGGATTCCGGTTGTTTCGGCCTCGCGTTTCTGGATCTCCAAAAGATACCCTTTGCCCCCAAAGGCGATCTTACGCAGGCGGTCAAGTTCTTCGTTCACCCCGTCATTCATCACCGAGCCTTTTATCATCATCACAGGCGGCTCGGGATGTAGCTCTCGGCCGATCTTTTCGGATATCGATGTGCAGGGGTTTAGCTGCTCGCCAATAGCCTTCAGCGGCTCACTTATTGATTCCGTGGTCAGTTTCTTGATTGTTTCAATGGCAATCAAAGCTTTCTTCAATTGACAAACTTCGCGGGGATTAGCTTTTTGCAAACCTATCTTCGAGATCAGCCTTTCCAGGTCGCCTATCTGCCGTATATGATGCTGCAGGTTCTCGCGCAGTTCCTCTTCGGCAATCAGGTACTCAACAACACCCAGGCGGTCTTGTATCGGCTTAATTTCTTTTAACGGCATTACTATCCAGCGGCGCAGCATACGGGCACCCATCGGTGAGCAAGTATGATCAAGTACATCAACCAGCGTAAGGGCATTTTCGTTAGCCGAGCCAACCAGTTCCAGGTTGCGAATGCTGAACCTGTCGAGCCACAAATAACGGTCTTCCTCTATCCTGCCAATCGCGCTAATGTGCTGCAGGTTACGGTGTTCGGTCTCATTCAGGTAATGCAACGCAACACCCGCGGCTACAATACCTAAGTTCAACTTATCTATGCCGAAGCCTTTTAAAGATTTTACACCAAAGTGCTTCAATAAGGTTTCCTGAGCATAGTCGCCGCTATAAGGCCACTCGTCAAGCGTGTAGGTATAAAAGCGGTCACCATAGGTTTCCTTAAAATCGTGCTGGCGACTTTTAGGAAAAATGATCTCACTTGGCGCATACGTTTGCAGCAACTTATCAATGTAGCTGGTGTTGCCCTGCGCTGCAAGAAATTCGCCGGTAGAGATATCCAGCAAGGCAATACCCACACTGTTCTTCTCAAAATAAAGCGATGCCAGGTAATTATTACTCTTTTGTTGCAGTATGTTATCACTGGTGGCAACACCGGGGGTTACCAATTCGGTAACACCGCGTTTAACAATGGTTTTAGTGGTTTTGGGATCTTCCAGCTGGTCGCATATGGCTACACGCTGCCCGGCGCGAACCAGTTTTGATAAGTAAGTATCCAGTGAGTGGTGCGGAAATCCGGCCAGCTCAATGTGAGAGGCGGCTCCGTTTGCCCTGCGGGTAAGTGTAATGCCCAGTATCCCGGCTGCCTTAATCGCATCTGCACCAAATGTTTCGTAAAAATCGCCTATGCGAAACAGCAACAAAGCACCGGGGTACTTAGCCTTTATGGCATTATATTGCTGCATTAAAGGGGTTTCTTTTGTCTCGCTCTTAGCCAATTTTAAGGATGTTGTTAATCAGGTAAAGTTAACCTATTGGCTGTGGTTTATCGGCAATGTTGAAAAGTTAAGAAATGTGGAATTTTGCTTGACGAACGACTTGACCATAGCAATTTCGATCAATTCATCACCGTTCGTTCTGACGCCTCGTTAGACATATCTACAATGATTTTGTCCAGCCTGTCCAGTTCGCTTTCTATGTGTTCAAAGGTTACCGCGCAAGTTGGGTCTGCCTTTAATAAAGCTGTCAACGCTTTTAAGTTGGCTATAGGACTGCGGATAAGGTGCGATTGTTTCCAGGTCATTTCCCTGATGCTCGCAACATGCTGGCTGATATGCTTATACGCAAGTTGCAGCTTCTGTTCGGAATGCTTTCGCTCGGTAATATTTGTAGCAGCTAAAATAATCCCCAGGATGTTTTCCCCTTTATCAGCTATCGGGAACATCCGGACAAAGTACCATGAATTTTCGCCCGTCTGTTCGGGATAATTAATTTCATAGCTAACCGGCTCGCCGCTTAAAACGGTCTTAATGTAATTATTGAATTTATTGATCCGTTCTTTTGGCAAATGCGCCAAAAGGTTATTACCCATATCGGGCGTATAATTAAATTCCTTTTGAGCGTATTCGAGTGCAAGGTTGTTATATTCGATGATCTCTAAACGGGTGCTTAAAAGGGCGAACGCAGTGTCGGTATTATTTAAAATTGTTTGCAAATTAGCTTCTGATTTTAAGAGCAGTTCCCGCTCTTTTTGTATCTGCTTTTCGGCACTTTTGCGTTCTGTAATATCACGTGCTATTACCATCACCCTATCATTGGGGAACGTTTTTACGTTGATCTCTACATCAAATATCAGCCCGTCTTTACGAACAAAGCGGCGTTCGCGTATGGTAGACGTCACCGGGTCGGATGGGCTAACATATTTAAGGGGATCTACCTTCAACTGCTCCGGGTCTACTATATCAACAATGTTCATGGTCAGGAGTTCCGACCTGTCGTAGCCCAGCAAATTGCACATGCTGCCGTTAACGTTGGTAAACCGGCCGTCAGGCGACAGAACGTAAATAGCGTCCGAAGCTTGCTCAATAAGCTGGCGATATTGATCCTCGCTTTTTCTGAGTTTACCTAATAAAGTAAGCAATTCGGCCTGTTCGTCCACTATATAATCGTTTCCTTGATCCCTTATTACCGTGCAATGTTAATTAAATTTAGTAAAAAAATTAATACAAGTGTATCTGAAAAATAGAGATACGGGAAGTAGATTTTCGAACATAACCGTTATTGAACATGCTGAAATTAACACAGCGTCATTATCATTACCTATTGCACAAAATCACTATTTTTAAAATCTAAACCTATCCTCCTGAAAACCTATATACGCCACTTCCTCATTTTTACCATACAACAGGCGTTATCCTGCATTTTCCCGGTGCTGGTGTTTACGATGCTGGCCCTGTCGCATCTGTTTACCGGTTTTATCCCCCGATACGATTTTATGCTGATTGCCTGCATTGTGATACAAGCCGCTATGTTTTTTGGCGGATTAGAAACGAAAAATGAGGTAGTAGTGATCTGTGTTTTCCATCTTTTGGGGTTAATGATGGAGTTGTTTAAGGTGCACATTGGCTCATGGTCGTACCCCGAAGCAGCGTTCACCAAATTTGCAGGTGTGCCCTTGTACAGCGGCTTTATGTATGCCAGCGTAGCAAGTTACATGTGCCAGGCCTGGCGCCGGTTTGATCTTGAACTGATCAGTTGGCCCGGTCACTGGGTTGCCAGGATTTGCGGCGCGCTGATCTATTTTAATTTTTTCACCAACCATTTTTTTATTGATGTGCGCTATTATATCGGTGTGCTGATCATCATTTTTTTCCGCAAGTCGCTGGTGAAATTCCATATCGAAAAAAAGGCTTACCGGATGCCTGTCATCGTATCATTTGTGCTCATCGGCTTCTTTATCTGGCTTGCCGAGAATGTGGCTACCAAGTTAGGCGCCTGGAAATACGCCTATCAGCATAAAACATGGGCTATGGTCAATTACCAAAAGATCAGTTCCTGGGGTTTCCTGGTAATTGTAAGCTTTATCATCATTGCAGAATTAAAGCTGTTGAAAGGCGATATTGAAGAACAGAAGCACTAATGGCCATCGCAGAATAAAATCAATAAAAATATTTTTTGGCATGGTGACATGTTGAGTCTGACAACCTTGAGTTAATCAGTGCTCCATTAGGACTACCAGTAATCGTTGGTAGGCCTGTGGATGTTCATTTCTTTTTTCTCTCAAAAAAGAAACGAACCAAAGAAAAAAGTCGTGGCTTGGTTCCGCCCTATGAAAGGCAGTACTTTATCAGTGCCTGTGCCAACCGTGCGTTACGCTATGCCACATTTTGCGGTCATCATTCGGTTCTATAATTTACATCCAGTTGCCCTCTAAATAACATGTTTCTTACAGCAATCAACCAAAAAAGCGGCGGGCTCTCGCCTGCCGCTCTTTTTTAAATTATTTGGTAAGTTTCGCTTACGCTATTTTAACCTCTTTGTTCCGGCGTAGTATCGACATAAAGAAACCTACCACCATGATGATGGTACCTGCCCACAGGAAGTTGATATAAGGGAAACGGATAGCTTTCATTACAATGAATTTCTTTTTGCTCTCCGGCTGTTGATATACCGTGATCTCTACTTTGCCGGTAGCCAGTGTTTGCCCGGGGATTATCTTAGTGAAACGCAGCTTTAAGCCGGCATCTTCAATCTCTTTGCCAAAGTCAAAAACACTGCGACCTTTTATCAGATACACAGGTTCGCTTTTGTAAGTTGTACCATGGCTGTTGATCTCTAATTGCGCACCAACGGCAATGTCCTTAGCGGTTAAAGGCAGGTCTTTTAATTTAACATTTTTGTTTAATCCTCTAAGCACAATATACCCTTCCCGGAAAGGTATGGTATCGCCAATAGCAACCTCATGCGCTACAGGGGCGTCATACTTTTTATCATCAGCGTTCTCTGTATGCGCCTCCTCATCCTTAGGCTCGGTACTGATGATGTTAGTCATGGTGATATGGGTGTACAGATCATGAAACAGGTAGTGCTTTGTATCCGGGGTAGACGACATGCCTCCCTGGGCCTGTATTACATTGGGCCGCAGCGTGAAATTCTCGGTTACCTTACCATCCTGTACGCGCTCATAAGCAATGTTAAAATAGTGGCTGGCGCCTTCAATGGTATCCCCTTTAAATGTAATGGTATACTCACCCATTTTAAGCGGTTGATTTTTGTAAAGCAAAACATTCTCTTTAGGATTTTCGGCCTTAGCGAATTCTTCACTGTATTGATCCCCGGTAGTGTTTTCTGACACTACCTTTTGCGTACCGGCCGATATCAGCGCGCCTACGAGCAACAAGCCGAATCCAATGTGTGATACCGCCGACCCTGCCAGTTTGTACTTACCTTTTAATGAATCCGCTAAGATTTTACCATTACTTACAATGGTATACACCGAGCACAGCATTACTAACAAATACACAAAATGTAATTTGTATAAGCCAGTAGCATAAGTAACCAGTGCAGTAACCAGGGCTGCAAATACCAGATAAATTACAGTAGTGATAAAGAACCTGGTTACATCCGTTTTTTTGTATTTTAAGAACTGGGTAAAGCCGCTTAATAGCGCAATTACCACCGCAAATGAAGCCTGGATAATATTATAGTGCTTAACCGGATCTGTTGGCGGGGCCATTTTGGTTCCGAACATCAAATTCCAGACAGGTATAGATGTAACAATAATTAAATGGAAGCAGGACAAGCCCAGGAAGATAGCACCCACAAACATCCAGAACTCGCGCGAGTAAGTTTCTTCGTCTTTTTTGGTAATGGGTAATTCCTTCCAACGTGAAACCAGCAGGTATATGGTAATAGCTAAAAAGATGATTACGCCGATAACCAATTGCCAAAACAGCCCAAGGTCTGTAAAGGCGTGTACCGATGATTCGCCCAGTACCCCGCTCCTGGCCAGGAATGATGAATACCAAACCAATACAAAACTCATCATCACCAAAAATGTAGCGGTGAAATATGAGTGGCCGGTATTTTTATAAACAATAAGCACATGCACCGCGCCTACCATCAATAACCAGGCAAATATCGATGCGTTTTCTACCGGGTCCCAAGCCCAAAAACCGCCAAAGTTTAACGACTCATAAGCCCAGAATGAACCCATTATGACTCCGGTACCCATTACCATGCAAGCAAAAAGCGCGTAAGGCAGCGCCGGCTGTATCCATTCCTTGTAACGCCGCTGCCATAAGCCTGCTACTGCGTATGCAAAGGGAACGATGAAAGAAGCTACGCCTAAAAAAAGAACCGGCGGGTGGATGATCATCCAGTAATTTTGCAGTGAAGGGTTCATGCCCTTACCATCTTTTATAAAACCCAGGTAATCCGGATTCTTAAAAATAGGGGCCTCCATTGCATTACGTAAAAGTAAAAAAGGAGAGCTGCCAATATGGGCGCTGCCAATTTGCAACCCCAAAACCATAGTGCCTAATACAACCTGGGATAAGGCTAGCGTAGCCATAACAGGCTTTTCCCATAATCTGGCCTTCCAGATTAAGATATTACCCAATACCGCCTGCCAAAACATCCAGAGTAAAAAGCCGCCTTCCTGCCCGTTCCAAAAACCGGATACGATGTAGTAGACCGGCAATGTACGCGAGGTGTAAGACCATGCATAATGGTACTCAAAAAAGTGATTGTAAAGGATGTAGAAAAGGCAAATGCCCATCCCTATGATAGATACCGTATTTAACCAGTGACCTATACGGCCTAAACGCAGCCAGGAGTTATCATCTTTAGGTGCAGATTCCTGCGCGGCAAAAAAGTAACAGATAAAAGAAAAAAGTGCGGAGCCAAATGCAAGAACAATAAAAAACTGGCCCACATGCCCTGGCAGCAGGTGTTCGCCTTTATAAACTATATCCATTAAAAAAATTTAATTATAAACTCGCGCTTTTGGTAGCGTTAACCTCTGTCACGTTAAGCTTATTGTCTTTGTATTTAGACGGGCATTTCGTGAGGATCTTTGACGCGTGGAATTCCCCATCCTTCATCTGGCCTGTTAAAACAATCTGCTCCGAGCGCTCAAAATCCTGGGGTTTTGTACCGCTGTAAACCACTTTGCACTCCTCGCCCTTATTATCTTTCATATAAAAAGAAAAATAATTGGCATCCTTGGTAGCATCATAGACCAGTTCTTTGGTTTTGTTAAGCTGGCCCACCACATGCAGCTCGGCTTTGGTTGCTTTAGCGTCGTTAAAAGAACCGTAAACACTAGTGTTTGAATATGTGCTGATGATAACCGCTATTGCAATTGCAATAACGATGATCCCGAATATTGAACTTTTTTTCATTAATTGGTTTAATCCTCTTATATCAGGTTACAAAAATACAAAACGCTTAGCTAAATTAGTTTATTACAAGGGATATATATTATTTAGAATTGATATTGATTAAGTGGTGAGTGGTGAGTGGTGAGTGGTGAGTGGTGAGTGGTGAGTGGTGAGTGGTGAGTGGAATGCCGATAATTATAGTTTTGTTTTAAAATCCCGAAAATTTTTAATTCTGAAAATTCTGGTCAGACAATTTAAACTAATCTTCAATCAACCAATCACTACTCTCTACCCACCACCCTCTATCCTTAATTCTCTAATCAATACCACAACGTTGCCTGCGGCCCGGGCTATCCGTTCATACGCCTGCAGGCCTTACGCACCCGGCCAGTATCCACTCCTGTCCCTAATGCAAACTGTATAATTATTTTTAACACATTGTCATAAAAACCTCCCTAAATCTTTTTCTTTCTCTATCTTTATTGTATTAAAATCTCTTTTAAAATATAAAATCTTACAAAAGCCTAACCAGGCCATGTACCACTTATGCCTCCGTCCGGATGGCATGAGCTTGAAATCGATGCTTTAATATTTTCTAATCAAGAGATCAAAAATGAATCTACCAAAAAAGGTCGCCCTTATCGGCGGCACCGGTAAAGCCGGAAAATACCTCCTAAAACAGTTACTTATACAAAATTTTCACGTCAAGCTGCTTCATCGCAAACCCGAAACGCTGCAAATCGAGAACCCGCTTATTGAAGTTGTCACAGGCGATGCGCGCGATCCTAAGGCTATCAACTCCCTGCTACACGGCTGCGACGTGGTGCTTAGTTGCCTTAGTCAGCCCGTGGGTGAGCAAACCATTTTTAGCGATGCTACCGATAATATACTGAACGCCATGCAAATACACGGCATAAACCGATATATTACTACCGCTGGTCTAAATGTAGATGCACCCGCAGATAACAAAGGCCCGCAGGCACAATTCGGAACCAGATGGATGTATGAGAACTACCCGCAAACCACCGCCGACCGGCAGGTGGAATATAACCTACTTTCGGCCAGCAACATAAACTGGACAATGGTACGCCTGCCGTTAATAGAGCAGACCGATGAGGTTACCGAAATAGCTGTAAACCTACGGGATTGCCCAGGCAGTAATATCAGCGCTACCAGCCTGGCCCTGTTCATGATAGCGCAGATAGATAGCAAAGAATATGTAAAACAAGCCCCTTTTATAGCAAACAAGCCATAAAATTGAAAAGCTTAAATTTTAAATATTTGATAGTTAAGTTTTTATGACCGTTCACAGTGTTCACAGCGCATGAACGTGAACGCTTGGACAAGTCTGTCGTACTAAACAAAAAAGGGTTGGAAAATATTTCCAACCCTTTTAAATTTATAGCAATTTTTACCGTTGCGGTAATTGATCACGGCCAAACACCAAGGTTCATATATGATACGGCTATTTTATTGATAGCACCCACCATCGCTGCATTACGCAGGGTTTCAACTTTAGGGTTGTTCTTGTAAATTTCGCGAATTTCATGGTAAGAACGGATCATGGTATCTTCTAAACCTGAATTAACTAATTCCAGTTCAGAGGCCCCTTTAATGATTGTCGAACGCTGTATTGGAGTTAATGATGTGCCGGTAATTCCTTCTACCATATTTACCAGGTTAAGGTTTGAATTTTCTTCAAATCTGCGGTTCATACGGCCAAATGCTACGTGGCTCAGGTTTTTTAACCATTCAAAATAAGATACGGTAACACCACCGGCATTAGCGTACATATCCGGGATAACCATACCACCTGCTTTGTAAAAAGCTGCCTCTGCTTCCGGCGAGGTTGGGCCGTTGGCACCTTCGGCAATTATTTTAGCCTTGATGCTGCCAATATTTTCTATTGTAAGCTGATTTTCTAAAGCTGCCGGTACCAAAATATCACATGGCTGCTCCAGGCCGTCCATTGTATTTTTGAATTCCTGCTTTGCACCGGCATAACCTAAAATGGAGCCGGTTGCTTTGCGGTGTTGAAACACTGCCTCAACATCCAAACCATCCTCATTGTAAATAGCACCCTCAAACTCACAAAGGCCAACTATCAACGCACCAAATTCTGATAAGAACTTGGCTGAGTAGTAACCTACGTTACCTAAACCCTGCACAATAACTTTTTTACCAGACAGGCCGGTTGTCAAACCTATTTTCTGCATATCCTCGGCAACACCCACACACTCGCGAATGGCGATAGCCACACCACGGCCGGTAGCCTCGCGGCGGCCTGCAATGCCATGTAACGCAATTGGCTTACCGGTAACAGCACCCAAAGCATCTAACTGGCCAGGGTTCATGGTAGCGTAAGTATCGGCTATCCAACTCATTTCGCGCTCGCCCGAACCATAATCCGGAGCAGGGACGTCAATGCTTGGGCCTATAAAATTCTTCTTTATCAGTTCTACTGTGTAGCGGCGGGTAATGTTTTCCAACTCACCTACCGTGTAGTTTTTAGGATTTATTTTGATACCGCCTTTAGCGCCGCCAAACGGAACGTTTACAATAGCACATTTGTAAGTCATTAATGCTGCAAGTGCCATTACTTCGTCCTCGTTCACCATCTCGCTGTAACGGATCCCGCCTTTTGTTGGCGATTGGTGGTGCGAGTGCTCAACACGCCAGGCATCGATAACTTCAAAGCCATTTCCTTTACGTATAGGGAAACGGAAACGGTAAACACTATTGCATGACTTGATCTGATCTAACAAACCTGCATCATGCTGGGTAAATTGCGCTGCATGATCAAAGTTTTTACACACATCACCAAAAAAGTGAGTATCCTGATTTGCAGTCGGATTATTGATATTCATAATTTAAATTGTCTAAAAAATTAATCTCTTAAAAAAGTGCACAAATTTGGTATATTTTTTATCAATAATGCAAATTTAAAATTTAAGTGTTTTGCACTGCCGGCACATCTGCTGGCTTGCTACATGTTTACTATTAATAAAGAGAGTTTTGATTTTAATTTTCTTTTTCGATCTTCTTTAACCGCCTGTCTATACTGAACAGGTAAAATGCCAAACCGGCAAAAACAATAACAATGGTACCCACTACTACGTATATCTTACCCTGGCTGCGCATGGTATCAGCCATTTCTACACTCTGCCCTGGCTGGGCATTAGCGATAAAAAAACAAAACAAAATGGCGGTTAACAGAACAATTTTTCTCATATCAATTGATAGCATTCTTTTTAAATTCAATAAGGCGGATGCGGTAACGGATAGTAGCTATCCAAACGCCAATTAACGCCCAGGCTATAAACGCAGGGTAAAGTACAACGCGCATCCTGTTATCCATATCCAGTTTACCAAAGGCCGGGTTACCACCATTGCCGGGATGCAAAGAGTCAGTAAGGCGGGGCAAAACCATAATCAGTACCACCATCACCGGGAATGCGAAGATGTTGTAAATGGCCGAGATCTTGGCTCGTTTTTGCTCCTCGTCTATGGAGTTACGTAACACCCCATAAGCACAATAGAGCAAAAACGCTATAGCGGCACTGTTTTGCTTAGGATCATTACTCCAAAATTCGCCCCAGGCGTATTTGGCCCAAAGCATGCCTGTTATCAAACCGATAACAAAAAAGAACATACCTGTATTCACACATTCAACAGCAATCAGATCATGCTCTTCCTTACCGCTTTTTAAGTATTTGATACTGTAGATAACCGAAATAGTAAAAACTGTAAACATGGCTATCCACATAGGTACGTGGAAATAAGTGTTGCGGATAGTTTCGTGCAAAATAGGCAACCTGGGTACGCCCAGTAACATACCGGCTATCAGCGTGTAAAATATCATTACAACAGCCAGTACCTTCCACCAAGTTTGATAAATAAACTTCATATCTGATTTATGCGGCAAAGGTAGCAATTTACTTACTTAAAAATGCCATTATCCGGCTTTACAACCGCATGCATGCTCATCTTTGCCAATGTTTTATTAATGTGTTTATTGTTTTAATGTTTTGTTTACCAAAGCAGCTTACAACTAGTAATTTGGTTAATTTAAATGAACGTTATTTATTAGATGACGGAAAGGCGACAAAGATTCAGGTCTTATTAGTGTATCATACCCATTTCATCTACCAGATTTGGATAGTATCATAGATCAATCCCCAGGTTCGTAATCTACCGGCAAAAGGTTCGCCAGTTTGGCTTTAGACCAGGTGCCTTCATACAATGGTGCGTTGCCGATCACTGATCCGTTCATGTCAAATACAGTGTAAGGCTGCTGCAGGAGTGTGATGACACTGGTTTCATAATTCTCCATATCCAGCGGGCGATAGATATCTTTAAAATAGGTCTCCTCCCGCTTTTTAACGTAGGTAACGTATAAGTAATAAGGAAAAGTAATTACAAAGATTCCGTCTTGTCTGGTGCTGCGTAATATTTTGTTTTCCTCCAGTGGGGGCTTTATCAGCGTTTCCTGCGCCCATTTAGGCACATCGCTTTGTCGGCTCCAGTAAATGGCCGAGTCGCGGTTAGTTTCGCGGAACTGTTTCATTTTTCGCTGGATCAAATCTTCGGGCGCACGCTGGTTATTGAGCACCCGTGTAAAATTGTAGATCACGAAACCTTCCTCTGCCAGCTTGTTTTTATATAATGCGCGGTAAAAGTGCTGTGCCGAGCCATAATAGGTCTCCTCACGCTTTTGTTTCCACTTTTTCTTTTGCGCCTCACTTCCCGGCAGATTTTCAAAGAGCACCCTGCCCGAGTAAGCTACAGTATGAGTAAGGTTATCACTGCTAAAACTGCTTAACAAAAATTTGGTGCGGTATCCTAGTGCATCATTCTCCACCACCAGGAACTCGTCTGCAGATGCCTCCAAGGTTTGCGTTTTACGGTGATAGATCAGATCCAGCACCCGTGGATTGATCACCTTGCAATGTTTAGCGTTATCGTTGGTTCCTATAAAATCCTTCTTGAACTGCTCGTAGTTTTTTTTCCAGTCGGCATTGCTGATGATAGTTACACTCTTCATCATCATTACCTTTGGCGTAAGTTCGATAGTCAGGTTGATGGCCTGATTGCCAACTAAAACTTTTTGACTGTATTCTTCAAAACCAAGCGTAGTAACTACCAGATCGTACTGGCCGGGCTTAACGCCACGCAAGGTAAAGCTTCCATCGTCGGCAGTGGCGGTACCGAATGTGGCGTTGCTTAAAAACACACTGGCTTTGGGCACTGCCGTTTTGCTGCCGGCACTTAAAATTTTACCGCTGATGGTGCCTCCCTGCGCCAATGTGGTAATTGGCAATACAAAACAAAATATGATCAGATACCAGCCGCGCATCATACTAAATTAAATTCTTGTCGATGATAAGGAGTGAATTAATCCCGCCACAAAAACGGAAATAATATAAGGGATGTTGCGATAACAATAACATTTATAGCAAGTAAAACACCAATGCTACCCAGGCTAATGCTACGGTCAAGCCCATCCATGGCGGCCTTGCTAACTTTGATCAGGAGCAGGATAACCGGGATGATCACCGGGAAGCTAAGGATAGCCATCAGCGTTCCGTTGTTACCAGCTTTTGACGCGATGGCAGAAATCATGGTAAACACTGTGGAAAAGCTGGTACTGCCTAACAGAACGATCACAAAATAAAAAAACAGATCGTTAACCGTATTGGTAAAAAAAACCGAATAAACAATTAAGGCTAATATACTTAATAACCCCATTAACAGGGTATTATAAATTGTTTTTGACAGGATAATAGCTTGCGGGTGTGCAATGCAATAATAATACAAAAGGCGGCTCTTACTCTCCTGCAAAAAGCTCTTTGCGATAGCATTTACAGAAGCAAACAACATAATTATCCAAAACAGGATATTCCAAACTATTGGATAACCCTGGCTTTGCTTAAAACCCGGGTTAAGGTTAAATGATATGTAACAAACAAAGACTGTGGATACGATATAGAGCAGTATACCATTAAAGGCATATTTGGAGCGCCACTCCAGCACAATTTCTTTCTTAAGCAGTTCAAAGGTTTGCCCCATGAGTTTCATACTGCAAAGAAAGTCAAAAAGTTGTGCGAAGAGAAGTTGCATTGATAATAATCCGGCGCTGTGCCTAAAATCTGCTACCGCAGTTTCGCACTTCCCCACTAAAAATTAACTTAGCGGAATGAAACATTTGCAGTTAAATAATAAATGGGTTTTGGTTACTGGTGCATCATCAGGCCTGGGGCAGGAAATGGCCCGCCAGTTAGCGCATAACTTTAAAGCCAATTTAATTATCGCTGCACGACGGGGAGAGAAACTTGCTGAGTTAAAAACCGAGCTGGAAACCTCTGCAGGTATCAAAATAAAAATAATTGTTGCCGATTTGTCTATTCCTGAAGAGGCCGACCGAGTAATTAATGAAAGTATTGCCGGCGGCGAGCTTTACGGAGCAATATTAAATGCCGGGGTAACCTATTTTGGCCGCCATACTGAACTACCGTGGCAAAACTTTGAAAGTATTTTAAATACCAACGTTACCGGTGTTGTACGAATGACCAACAGCCTGGTCAATTACTTTGAACAGCCTGAAAAGGAAGGAAGCGTTATGCTGGTATCCAGCATGGCGGGTTATTTCCCGGTACCTTACCAGGCCGCATACTCGGCCACCAAGGCGTTTATTACGGCGTTTGGCAGCGCGCTGCATTACGAGTTGAAAAACCCTAACTTCTCCATCACTGTATTTGCCCCCGGTGGTATAGCAACAGAGATGACCGACGGCACTAAATTTAACGAATTAAAAAGTTGGCTGATGCCTGTTAACCAGGCAGCAAAAGAAGGTATCCACGCTTTTGTGAGCCGTAAGTACAACTATGTACCCGGCTTTTTAAACCGTGTAGGTAGCGTGATGATGAACTTTTTACCAAAAAGTTTCCTTGCAGGTAATATGAGTAAAGTGTATCTTAAATCGTTGGTTAAAGCTGAAACCGAATAATGGTGGCGGAAGTTTATTTCCGTACCCCTCTGGGTATCGCGCTGATAGCGGAGGAGGAGGGTTATATTTCAAAAGTTTCGATCCGGGATGACGAGACCGAAGAAACGCAGACAACTTCACCGGTTTTGTTGCAGGCTGTAGAACAGTTACAGCAATACTTTGCGGGCAATCGCAAACATTTCGATTTGCCATTAAAACAACCGGGGTCAGAATTTCAGCAGCAGGTATGGCTGGAGCTTTTAAAAATACCCTATGGCAGTACCATCACTTATAATCAGCAATCGCAGCAAATGAGAAATCCGCTGGCAATCCGCGCAATTGCGGCAGCCAACGGAAAAAATAATTTGTGGGTAATAGTGCCTTGCCATCGTGTAATAGGCAGCAACGGCAGCCTTACTGGTTATGCCGGCGGATTATGGCGCAAGCAGTGGCTTTTAGCCCATGAGGCCAAAGTGCTTGGCGTTGGCCAAACTATATTACCTTTTTAGTTTGCTGGCTCCCGCTAAGCAGCTTCTGCATTTTTGAATGCAGTTCATGAGGTTCAAACGGTTTTGGCAAAACATCATTCATACCTGATGATAGAGCTTCCTGGTGCTCATGCTCATAAGCCGCCGCTGATAATGAAATGATTGGCACACTCCGTTTGGGTTCTTCAAAATCCATACGTATCATCCTTGCTGCCTGGTATCCGTTTATACCCGGCATGTGCGTGTCCATAAGTATCAGGTCGTACTCATTTTCTTTGATGCGCTCAATAACGCTCTGGCCATTGTCTGCAACGTCAACAGTTACATTCCAGTCTTTAAGCATTTTGGCAAGCATGAACTGATTGATCATGTTGTCTTCAGCTACCAGTACTTTTACATCAATAAAAGGAGCAAGTACTTTACTTTTTTTAGCAGGCAATTTATCCGGGGCAACTAATTGCGATTCTGCCACATTAAACCAGTTGGTAAAGGCAAACTCACTGCCAGTCCCTTCTTCGCTGGTTACAGAAAGCTCCCCTCCTTTTAATTCAACCAGTTTTTTCACAATGGCCAGCCCTAAACCTGTACCGCCGTATTTAGTTGCAGTGTCTTCTTCGGCCTGCTCAAAAGATTCAAAGATCTTGGATAGTTTATCATTAGGAATACCTATGCCCGTGTCTGATACGCTGAATTTTAATTTCACCTTATGATCAAACCGTTGCAGTACCGACACATGCAGTTTAACTAACCCATGCGAGGTAAATTTGATAGAGTTGCTCAACAGGTTCATCAGGATCTGGTTAAGCCGTAAAGAATCTAGCATCAGGATCTCGGGCACATCCTTATCTACCAGCGCCTCGAAGCTGATATCCTTTTCATCAGCAGTAAATTTAAGCAGCCCATGTACCATGTTCACGATCTCGCGAATGTTGGCCGGCGAACGTACAATGCTGAATTTTCCGGCCTCTATCTTGGAGATATCCAATACATCGTTTATAACCGCTAATAAGGATTTGGATGATGTCTCCATCATTTCTAATAAATTAGCCTGCTGATCGGTAACACCGCTTTTGAGCAGCATATTGGTGATGCCAATAATACCGTTAACAGGCGTACGCAGTTCATGGCTCATGTTGGCCAAAAAGGTTTCTTTTACCTTTTTACCCAGTTCGGCCGCTTCCTTTGATTTGATCAGCTGCTGCTGGTAACTTTTTTGCGGCGAATTGTCGCTGATATTTAAAAAGATAATCCGGTTGCGGTACGATGCACGGCAGTCCGTCCAGATAGTTCGTTTATCAAAGGTGTTAAATTGTGATTCGAATGTAGCAAAGGTAAGGTTATCCTTAATTATCCCGCCCAGCCTCTTGCGCAGGGTGTCACGCTCTGCGTCTATTGCCAGGTCAACAATGCTTCTTCCGATAAGCTCGGATGGCTTATAGCCGAGTATATGCTCTACAGCCGGGTTAATGGTGTTGATACGCAGATTGCTTGCATCTACCGAACAAATAATATCTGCACTGTTTTTTACCACAATGGCATAAGCCTGCAGCTCTTCGTTCTTTTGCAGTATTTCGGCTTGCTGGCGCGCAAGGGTTATAAATGAATCTACCTTGGCCGATGTGATGTAAGGGTCAAGCGGTTTGTAAAGATAATCTACCGCGCCGGTGCCTAAGCCTTTAACGGCATATTTGCTTTCTTTAGAGATTGCGGTCACAAAAATTACTAGAATATCTTTTGTGCGCGGATTAGATTTTAGCATCTCCACTAATTCAAAGCCGTCCATTTCGGGCATTTGCACATCCACCAAAGCTATAGCGATGTTATTTTCCCAGGCTATTTTCAACGCATCATTGGGGGATGTGGTTGTAAATAAACGTATATCGTTACGTTTTAGTAAAGCCTCTAGCGCTATTATATTTTCCTCTCTGTCATCAACAATTAGGATATTTATTGGGGCCATTTCAATTGTGTAAGTACTGGGGTCAGGTTGTGTTATGTTGTATCAGCTCAAAAATATCGCTGCTATCTAAAACATAGCCGGCAGCATTAATATCAATTGCAGATTGCGGCATCTCTGCCATCTCTGCATCATCCGGGTTTTGGGCGATAGTTAAAGCGCCCGCATCCTTTAATCGTAGTAAACCTTCTGCCCCGTCCTGGTTGGCCCCGGATAGTAATATAGCTGTACAATTGTGCTTATATACCTCCGCTGCGCTTTCAAAAGTCACATCAATAGATGGTTTTGAATACCAAACGGCGTCAGAAACGTCAAGGCCAAAAAGCCCGTCGTTTTCAATTAGGGTATGATAGTTAGGCGGGGCGATATAGATGGCATTATGCTCTATTATCTCCTTATCAGTAACTTCTCGCAACAACATACGGCTATTTTCTGAGAACAGTTTTTCTATCTCACTAAAAAAATTCTTTTTGCGGTGCATGATAATAATCACCGTCTTATTAAGGTCATGGGGGAATGCCTTAACCATGCGGAATATCAATTTAAATGAGCCTGCCGACCCACCTATCAGCAATACCTTCGACTGCTGCCATTGCTCTATCAGTTGGGTGTTAAGAGCCAATTTTTTGATATATATTTTCTTTTTGATTGATCACCTTAAACTTCTTCCGGAATGAATCTGAACGGATAGTTTCTTTATTGCCTAAACAAAGATAGCCCAGCGGGCACAAGCTTTTATAAAAAAGATCAAGGATGCGCTCCTGCAGTTCGGTTTCAAAATAAATGAAAACATTGCGGCAGGTGATCATCTGAAATTCGTTAAAGATAGTGTCTGAAATAAGGTTGTGCACCGAAAACAAGGTATTTTGCTTCAGTTCGCTATGCACAGCGGCAGCATCGTACATTACCGTAAAATGATCGGTAATGGAACCGGGCAAGCCGGTAAACAAATAGTTCTCTGCATAGCTTTTTATCTTACGCAGGCTGTAAATCCCTTTGCGTGCTTCCTTCAAAACCTCTGTGTTAATATCAGTACCGTATATAAACGATTTTTTGAAAAGCTTCTCCTCGTTCAGCAATATCGCCAGCGAATACGCCTCCTCTCCTGATGAGCAGCCAGCACACCACACCTTAACGTGCTGGTAAGTTGACAGATAGGGCAACACCTGATTATTCAGCGCTTTGTAAAAGGCAGGGTCGCGAAACATCTCTGTAACGTTCACGGTAATCTCCTCTAAAAACTCCTGGAAAAAATCCGGGTCATTTACCAATTCATGTTTCAAATCATAAAAGCTTAGCTTTTTAAGCATCATGATCCTATCCAGCCGGCGTTTTAAAGAGGCTTTGGTATAATCGCTAAAATCAAACCCGTGTATTTTTTTTACAAAGTCAATCAGTTCAGTTATCTGCTGTGGCGTTAAAGTATAATTGGTTGTAGCAGTGCTCATAGTTAGTTATCCAACCACATCTGCATCAATGCTATCAGCCGGTCAATGTCTACCGGCTTGGTAATATAATCGTTAGCGCCGGCTGCAATACATTTTTCGCGGTCATCCTTCATGGCTTTTGCGGTTAAGGCAATAACAGGAAGCTTCGCCCATTTGTTTTGCTTACGAATATGCCTTGTTGCTTCGTAACCATCCATTTTAGGCATCATAATATCCATCAGCACGATATCGATATCAGCTACCTCTTCCAGCTTGGAAATGGCCTCTTCACCGTCATTGGCAATTACAACATTAAGATCGTAGCTTTCTAAGGCGCTGCTTAGTGCAAAAATGTTACGCATGTCATCGTCTACAATAAGCACTTTTTTACCTTTAATTGCCTCTTTGCCTTTGGTGATAGTTTTGGTTTTGCCGGTATTGTTTGAACCTGTTTGCTGTATACCGGTTTCGCTTATCTTGTTCAGGAACAAGTTCACCTCATCTATCAGCCTGTCTGATGATTTGCTGGTTTTAACCACCATAGCGTTGGCATAATGCATCAGCCTGTTTACCGATGTTTTATCAAGCTCCATTGCGGTATTAATAATTACCGGCAATGCTGCAAAGCGGTCAACCTCTTTGATCTTATCCAACAGATCGAGTCCTGAAATATCCGGCAGGTTAAGATCAAGTATTACACATTGGTATTCATTCTGGTAAAGCATTCGGAATGCCGACTCGCCATCAAACGCCTGATCGACAGTAATGCCCTGGCTTTGCATCAGATCTTTAAGGGCCTGGCTTTGTGCCTGATGATCTTCAACCAGGAGTATCTGCGTAAACTTGGTACCGCTGTTAGCCATAATATCACCAAACAGCTTATCTAAAGTTTCAGTGTTCACAGGCTTTTTCAAAAAGCTGATTGCACCTTCCTTACGTACACGGTTAGCTGCAGCCTCGCCTGCCGACATCAGGTGTACCGGGATGTGTAAGGTCTCTTCGTCTTGTTTTAGTTCTTTTAATATCTGCCAGCCATCTTTACCGGGCAGCATAATATCTAATATAACGGCATCGGGCTGCTGTTCTTTAATGATCTCTACAGCGTTTGTCCCCTCATTTACCATTACCGATTTGTAACCGTGGTCACGGGCGTAATCTTCCAGGATGCTTGCAAAATTCTTATCATCCTCAACTATCACCACTAACGGGTCCCTGTCCGGGTGAGCAGCTTTTTTCACGGCATTGCTTGCCAGAAAAGTATTTGTTGGTGCAAAGCTATCTACGGTAGGTACCTCCTGCTCTACAGGCACAATTGTGGCTTCGAAAGGCAATGTAAGGATAAACTCACTACCTACACCAGGCTCGCTGTTCAAGGTTATGCTGCCACCCAACAGGCCGGCAAGTTCGCGGCTGATGGACAGTCCTAAACCCGTGCCACCGTATTTGCGACTGGTTGATCCGTCTGCCTGCTGAAATGCTTCGAAGATGATCTTCTGTTTTTCTGCGGGGATACCAATACCTGTATCCTTAATGCTAAAGTTGATCGTTTTTTCTTTGACACCGCGGGATGCAGTAATGGTGATAGAACCATTCTCGGGAGTGAACTTGAATGCGTTTGATAACAAATTCTTGATCACCTGCTCTACCCTTACCTTGTCGGTAAATATCGTAACCGGCACATCAACGGCCTTTGTTTTGTAATTGATCCTTTTGTTAATGGCAAATTCAGCAAATAACGATTGCATATCGGCCAGAATCTCGGATACCTTTATATCCTCGTTCTGCATATCCAGCTTGCCCGATTCAATCTTCGATAAGTCCAGGATATCATTGATCAGAGTCAGCAGGTCGTTACCGGCGTTAAAAATTACGCTGGCATATTTTATTTGATCTTCTGAAAGATTGGCCGGCTTATTATCTTTTAAAATTCTCGCCAGTACCAAGATACTATTAAGCGGCGTGCGCAGTTCATGGCTCATGTTAGCCAAAAACTCCGATTTGTACTTGCCGGTGGTTTCCAGTTCGTCTGCCTTGATGCTTATGGATTGGCGGGCTTCTTCTATAGTCTGGTTCTTTTCTTCCAAAAGGCTGGCTTTCTCTTCCAGTTCGGCATTGATGGTGCGCAGTTCTTCCTGCTGTACGCGCAACTCTTCTTCTGATGCCTGCAACATTTCTGTTTTGTTCATCAGCTCTTCATTGGTTACGCGCATTTCTTCCTGCTGCGCTTCCAGTTCCTCTGCTTGCTGCTGGGTTTCTTCGAACAGGTCATGCATAATGGTGCGGGCCTGTGCAGTGTTCACCGCAACGCCAATATCATTGGCAACCAAAAGGATGTATTCTTTAACCTCTTCCTTTAATTGATCGCGAAAACCAATTTCAATAACCCCTTTCAGTTTTTTATCAAAAAAGAACGGCACGATAAACGTTTCGATGAGTTCATCCTGCAGGATGGAGCTGCCCAGGGTTAGCCTTTCATTCAGTTTGCCTTTAACTACCGCTGCGCGCTCATCTTTAGCGGCCTGGCCTATCCAGCCCTCAGATAAACGGATATGCTGCTTCAATGCAGACGGATCGTTAAACGCGTAGGACGCCTGCAGGTCAAGGCGCTCTTCCACATCATCATAAAGATAAAAAGTACCGGTTAAGGCGCTGGTGTAACTGCTAATTTCGCGCAGGATATTTTCTGAAAGTTCTTTTTCGCTTTGCTGGCCCTGGATTTTTTCATTAAGTGTGCCCGTACCGGTCAGCAACCAGTTCTTCAGTTCGTTTTGCTTCAATACTTTTTCCAATTCAAGGTTGGCAACCCTTACCTCTTCCTCAACCCGTTTTTGGCGCGCAAAGGTTGATTGGATGTAGTAGAACATGATTATGATAATGAGCAGGAAGATCACTGAACCTATCACGATAATAATTATCGCGTCGCGTGAGGCTTTTTCTGATGCGGCCTTGCGCTGGACAAGCAAATTGTTCTCCGTTTCAATCACCCTTAGGTTTATGTCGCGGATGCTATCCATATTGCCTTTTCCGTTCAGGAACATATGGTTGGCTACCATGTAATCCAATCCCTTTTCTTCGCGGGTATCGATGTTTAGCTTAAGCAAAGCCATCTGCCTTGCCACTAATGATTTTAATGAATCAACACGTCTTAATTGTGTAGGATTATCCTCTATCAACTGGCCCAGCTGCGTCAGGTTCTCATTGATGCGCGGTACCGCAACATTGTAAGGGTCTAAAAATTGTTTGTTAGCTGTAGCACCATAACCACGCATGCCGGTTTCACCGTCGATAAGCAGCTGCAGCAGATTATTAGTGGTTTTTATAACTTTTTGAGTATGGTCTACCCAAACGGTATCATCTTCTAACTGGTTGATGCTTTTATAGGAAAGTATGCCTACTAAAAAAACAAGTATTATAGACGCGCCGAAGCCTGCCAATACCTGATTACGAAAAGAAAGCTTTAACATGGATTATGATAGGTTAATGTCACTGTACAAATATGTTCAAAAAAACTTATTAGCGCTACATATGTACGCAATAAACACGCAGGTAGTACTTATTTTAAATTGGAGGTATCTATTGTTGATTTCCTGGCAGCTAAGTCCCCTAAAGCAGAAAGCGCGGCACCGGCAAACAAAACCAGCCATCCCCACTTGAAGGTTATCTGGCGGGTTAAAAAACCGTTTAGTGCCCGGAATGGGATAAAACTAAATGCAGCCTTAACTTTGAGTACAGCGGCAATATAAAGCACAATTACAAGGCCAAGTGATACCCATGCGGCAATACGGGTAACTTTAAGCTGGCCAAGTGCTGTACCCACTACACCTACAACCCCTACCAGCATTAATAGCATACCGTATGGCTGGTTAAGCTTGTAAACGTTCCAGGTTACTACATGCAGTACGCGCAGCATGGGACAAAACGTAGCGGCAATTAGTAGAAAAAAGCCCAGCGTTGCAATGAGTGATGAAGGGCGCATTGTTTATTGTTTGATCTCCATTTTATCGGCGAAGTGTGCACAGTAATCGCGCAGGTCTTCAACAATGTTCTTCTCGCCTGTTGCACGCAAAAAGGTATCGCCCATGGTTTGCAGGGTTTCGTAAAAGAAACGCTTCATTTCGTCAACCGGCATATCTTTAGTCCAAAGATCAATCTTTAAAGTGTTTTTATATCCCTGGTCCCATAGTGAAAGCATAAACGCCTGTACAGGTAACGCCTCCTGGTTTTTAGAATCGGTAGATTCCCACAGGATCTTTTCCGGGATGTTATTATCGTCGAGTTGTACGGTCAGCTTTATTTCGGCAGTCTTCATTAAGAAAATTATTTAACAAGTAAAAATATGATAGCCACCAAAGTTATAAAGCTAAGTTCGATTAGCCACAGTTTTTTGGTTTCGGCGAAGAAATTCCTGAAAATTATATCCAGCAATGACACAACCACCCCAAACAGGACAAATATCAGGCTGATAGTACCGCTCCAGTGCTCGTAGGGGCTGCCGGTAATCTTGGCGCCGTTAATGAAGATGTATCCTGCCAGGATAAAGAAGCCCGCTGTCGCGAAGTTTAACGGGCTGATTCGGAATTTACGAGGTTGATCAACGCTTTCTGCCAGATCGTTTTTGTCCGCCATGTTTTACGGGTTTCTTGTTGGTTGGATGATTAGGATTTTTTTTGGCTTTATTAGCTTCGAACTTTTTGATCTGCGCCAGCGATTTTTTTTCATGGAACGCCCCTTTAAAATCCGGGTCTTCCTTGCGCTTTTGCAAATCTATTTCTTTCGCCTGTTCCTGCCGCTCGTCATAACCTGTTTGTTCGATGAATACCTCAGCGGGGATCTCGAATACCGGGATGGTTTGCCGGATAAGCTTCTGTATTTTGTTTACATAATACTCTTCGGACGGTACCGCGAAGGTAACAGCCACGCCTGAATTGTAAGCCCTGCCGGTACGACCAATACGGTGTACATAATCTTCTATTACCACCGGCACATCAAAGTTGATCACATGGCTTACATCGCTCACGTCGATACCGCGCGACGCAACATCGGTAGCCACCAGTATCTTTACCTCATCGTTTTTAAACGAATTGATGGAATTGATACGAGTGTTTTGCCCTTTGTTGGCATGCAGCACCTTTACTTCTTTTTCGCCGTATTTGCGGGAAAGGAATTTAAAAACATCTTCGGCAGCGATGCGCGTCTTGCAAAAGATCATTAATTTTTTAATGTCGCCCTCTTTATCCAAAAGCGCTTTAAGCAGGTTGATCTTTGTTTTTACATTGGGCACATGGTACAATTGCTGGCTTACTGTTTCGGCAGTGGTGGCCTGCGGGGTGACTTCAATAACCGTAGGGAACTCCAAAAAATTGTGTGACAGTTCCTGGATTTTATCGCTCATGGTGGCAGAAAAAAGCAGGTTTTGGCGCTTAACCGGTACCACCTCCAAAATGCGGTTAATCTGCGGCATAAAGCCCATATCCATCATCTTATCGGCCTCATCCAAAACCAGCACCTGCAACGTTTTGGTAACAATGTGTCCCGCAAGGTAAATGTCCAGGAATCTGCCAGGAGTAGCCACAATTATATCTACCCCTTTATTTATGTTCTCGATCTGCGTTTTTGGCCCTAAACCGCCAAACAATACCACTACCCGCAAGTCAGTGTTGGCGGCAAACGCTTTGATGTTCTCTTCTATCTGCATGGCCAGCTCACGCGTTGGCGATACGATAAGCGCCCGCGGACTGTCGCCCTGTGCATATTTAAGCTTCATTAAAATAGGCAGTACATAGGCGGCAGTTTTACCGGTACCGGTTTGGGCAATACCCATAACATCCTGCCCGTTCATTATCGGCGGGATAGCCTTTTGCTGTATCGGCGTAGCTTCGGTATAACCGGCATCGGCAATAGCATTCAGTATCTGCCGGTTAAATTTAAAATCTTCAAAGGTTACAGCCATAGCCGCAAAGATAGGTTTTTTGCACGAAGCGCGGTCAGAAAGTCCGTAAGACCAAAAGTTAGCGTGTCGGAAAGATCGAAATAACCTTTCAAAAAACACAAAACTTTAATTCATCTTTCTGACATCAGACTTTCCGACTAACTGTTATCTTTGCTCTATGCCCACCATCCTCATCAAATCTGCAACAATCGTTAATGAAGGAAAGCAATTTAATGCTGATGTACTTATAAAAAACGATCTGATCGAAAAAATAGATAGCAGTATCAATTTCGAGGCAGATAAAGAGATCAATGCGGAGGGCTTATACCTTTTCCCGGGCTGCATTGACGATCAGGTGCATTTTCGCGAACCGGGGTTAACGCATAAAGGCAATATTCACACCGAAAGCAGGGCTGCCGTTGCCGGCGGCATTACCTCTTTTATGGAAATGCCCAATACAGTTCCCAATACTTTAACACAGGAGCTGTTACAGGATAAGTATGATATAGCTGCGCGCCAGTCGCTGGCCAACTATTCTTTTTTTATGGGTGCATCTAATGATAACCTGGCCGAGGTTATGCGTACCGATATCAAAAACGTTTGCGGCATTAAGGTTTTTATGGGTTCGTCTACCGGGAATATGCTGGTTGATAACCCCACCACGCTAGAGCAACTGTTTGCTAATTCGCCGATGCTGATTGCAACGCATTGCGAGGATGAGGCGACCATTCAAAGCAATTTGAACCATTACAAACAATTGCTTGGCAAAAACATTCCGGTAAGATTACACCCAAAAATCCGCAGTACCGAGGCTTGTTATCTATCGTCTTCAATGGCGGTAGAACTGGCTAAAAAACACAATACCCGTTTGCATATTCTGCACATATCTACAGAGCGCGAAATACATTTATTCAGCAATGATATCCCGCTGGCTGACAAGCGTATAACAGCCGAAGCCTGCATTCATCATTTATGGTTTAACGATGCTGATTATGCAGAGAAAGGTAACCTGATCAAATGGAACCCTGCTGTTAAAACTAAGGCCGACCGAGACGGTATTTTAGCGGCTGTTTTAGCCGGCCGGATAGACGTAATAGCAACCGATCACGCCCCGCACACTGCCGAAGAAAAATCCCAACCATACCTACAGGCGCCAAGCGGCGGGCCTTTGGTACAGCACGCGTTACCTGCTATGCTGGAGCTTTATCACCAGGGCAAGATCACCCTTGAGCAAATAGCCGAAAAGATGGCCCACAATGTGGCAACAATTTTCCAGATAAAACAACGCGGGTTTATACGCGAGGGTTATTACGCCGACCTGACGCTGGTTAATCTGAATCAGAAGTGGGAAGTAAACAAAGATAACATCCTTTACAAATGCGGGTGGTCGCCATTTGAGGAAACCACTTTTAATAGCAGGGTAATAAGCACCATTGTTTCAGGTAATTTGGCTTACGAGAATGGCGCATTTGTTAATGACATTAGCGGGCAACGCATTACTTTTAATCGCTGATTAATCAACTTGTTGTTCAAGCAGTTGCTTTAAGCCGCCAAACATTGCCTGCCAGCTCTTTTCAGAGTGCTCTTTGGCTGCCTCGTCTTTGATATTATCCTGCGTTACCTCAAGGGTAGTAATGCCGTTGTTTTCAGCTACGCGATAACTTACGTTGGCATAATTGTCCGGTTTATCTTCTGTGCCGCTCATACTACTCCAGTAGCTATATTTCACATATTCGCCTGGTGTTATTTCAATAATGGTACCCTTGTCTTCATAACTTTTACCGTTCCATTCGCCGGTAAAGGTGATTGGGCTTCCTTTCGTCCAGTCAGATTTTACCGTGGTACCGAAAAAATACCGGCGCACCAGTTCGGTATCGGTAAGGCCCTTCCAAACATTGGCTGCCGGTGCGTTAATGTCGATTGTGGTTGTAAGCTGTAACTTCTGCATGGTGTATTTTTTATTATCTATGGATGTAAAACCTGAGAGCAAAAAAAGGGATTGGATTGACAACAGTATGTCAGCAGGTGTTAAATATTTTAAATATTCTTAGTCCATTCTAAGACGAAAAGCACATTCCAAAAAGTTATACTTATATATAAATTATATATTGGTCAGGTGGTTATACCAATCATTTAACTATATAGTAAATATGAGCATAACCTTAAACCGATAGCACGGTTGCCTCGTTCTTCTGCATAATTTTCTCAGCAAGTACGGATATTTTATTACGCAAGTGCTGCGGACTTACGATCTCTGCAACATCGCCAAACATGATAAACCAGCGGGCAAATCCCTCTACCGACATTGTTAAAAAGGTCATTTCAGTTTCGCCCTTCAATGTAAGTTCGGATACAAAGCCATGATAGTATTTCTGCTCACCTAAAAAGCGCACCATTTCGCTTTGCACTTTGATGATGATCGTCTCCAGCTTCTTCTCCTCTGCCGTTTGGGCTATATAAGCTTTAAGCGTGGGGTGTTTGCCGGTAAAGGTTATATCACTTTCTTTTAGCGATACGATACGATCGCACCTAAAATCGCGGTAATCGGCGCGCATGCGGCAGTAGGCTATCAGGTGCCAAAAACTATCCAGGTAAAAGATGCCCACCGGCTCTACTTGCCTTTGGGTTTGTTCCTGCGTGTAGCCGGCCATATACTCCATACAAAGCACCTTTTTATGCATAATAGCATTCAGGATATTTTGCAGGTGATCGTTATTATTTACGCGCCGCTGTACCTGGCTCTTAAGCACTTCAATGCTGCTATCCAGGCTTTCCAGCACATCTTTTTCAGCCGATTTAAGTATCGCCCTGATCTTGTACATAGCCGAGCGGTGCTGCGCCGCAGTAGACTCATCGGTCATTTTCTCTACAAATTTCTCCGCCGTTAAAAACGCAACCGCCTCTTCGCGGGTAAACATGATGGGCGGCAACCGGTAACCCTCCATTATCGAATAGCCTATGCCTGCCTCGCCAATAATGGGAATGCCGGCCTCTTCCAAAGTCTTAACATCGCGGTAAACAGTACGCAGGCTAATGTCAAACCGCTCTGCAATATCGCTGGCTTTAACCACTCTGCGCGATTGCAGCTGTATCAGGATAGCAGATATACGGTCGATGCGGTTCATGCCTCAAATTAAATAAAAAACCAGTTACCTTAGTATACAATTTTGAGATTAACACAATGGCAGACAACGGAGATAAGATCATCACTTACGCCAGTTATTATGACCCGATGCTGGCGCAAATTATCCGTAGCAAGCTGGAAGATAACGACATTCCCTGTTTTATTGCCGATGAGAACTTTTTGACGGCTAACCCTATCTACAACCAGGCAGCAGGTGGCATAAAATTAAAGATATTTGAGCGCGACATGGAGCGATGCCGGGAAGTATTGGCCGAAGATGATGCTTTGATAGCAGAATCACACGAGGAGGATACCAGCGATAGCCCTGTAGTTTGTCCTTACTGCGGCTCTGTAGATGTGAGGCACGGGGCCGCAACCGAAAAAAAGCACCATTGGATGAATCGTATATTTATGATATTACTTAGCATTTTTCCATTTTATGCTAACAAGGCCTGGCATTGCTTTAACTGCGGTAAAGATTTTCAATAGATATTTAAGCATTACTTTTGAATGCCGATGGCCAAAGATCCCGTTTGTATCAAAGCTGATACAATAAAACTTGTATATTGCTGTACTTTATATTAGCCGCATGTTCAACCGCCGTAAATTTCTTAAATTATCCGCTGTAAGCGCTTCAATAACAGCACTATCCAAATATAGCCCCGTAAAAGCTGCTGATCTTGTGGCAGCCAACAATTTACCTATTGTGATATCTACCTGGGATTTTGGTATAGCTGCCAATAAAGAAGCGTGGAAAACGCTTGCTAAAGGCGGACGTGCATTAGATGCGGTAGAGGCTGGTGTGAAAATTCCTGAGGCAGACATGAAAAACCATACGGTAGGCCGTGCCGGTTATCCTGACCGCGACGGGCGCGTTACCCTTGATGCCTGTATCATGGATGAATTTGGCAATTGCGGCTCGGTAGCTGCAATGGAGAACATAGCCCACCCTATTACGGTGGCCCGCCTGGTAATGGAAAAAACGCCGCACGTTATGTTGGTTGGCGATGGTGCTACACAGTTTGCCGTAGAGCAAGGCATCAAAAAAGAAAAACTGCTGACGCCGGAATCTGAAAAGGCTTGGAAAAAATGGCTCGTTAAAGCCGAATACTCCCCTAAAATAAATATCGAGAATGAGCAGCACCGCCCCGGCAGCAAATATAACCACGATACCATTGGTATGCTGGCTATAGATGCCAAAGGCAACATCAGCGGCGCCTGTACTACCAGCGGCATGGCGTTTAAACTGCACGGCCGCGTTGGCGACAGCCCGATCATAGGTGCCGGTTTATATGTAGATAACGAAGTTGGCGGTGCCACCTCTACAGGCGTAGGCGAAGAGGTTATCCGTAACGTAGGCAGCTTTTTGGTAGTTGAGCTAATGCGTCAGGGCTACTCACCGGAGAATGCCTGTAAGGAAGCCGTTAGCCGGATCATAAAAAAGAAACCGGGTACGGCCAAGGACATACAGGTAGGCTTTTTGGCCATCAATAAAAAAGGTGAATATGGCGCTTACGCGATACAGGAAGGTTTCAGCTTTGCCGTTTGCGATGCCAAAAGCCAGGATACACTGATACCCGGTAAAAGCTTTTACAAAGAGGACAAGAAGTAATCAGGGTTCATGGATAGCATTGCCTGCTACCACGAACAACAGCTATGATATACATATTGCTTAAATTGCAGTTTGATTGCAGCACGATCATACCTTAACCTATGAACAATGTACTTAAAGCGCCAGTAAAGCTCGAAGTTTGCGCCAACTCGGTAACTTCGGCTATTGCGGCTCAGGACGGCGGTGCCAGCCGGGTGGAGCTTTGCGAAAACCTTGCTGAAGGCGGTACCACCCCATCTTACGGTCAGATATTACTGGCAAGAAAATATTTACATATTAAGCTTTTTGTGTTGATACGGCCGCGCCGGGGCGATTTTTTATATACCGACCTGGAATTTGAACTGATGCAGGCCGATATCCGTAATTGCATTGAAGCCGGTTGTGACGGTGTGGTTATTGGAATGTTAAACAGTGATGGCAGCATAGACAAAACCCGCTGTACCGAACTTGTGCGTATGGCAAAACAGTTTGGCTTGCAGGTAACGTTTCACCGGGCATTTGATATGTGTGCAGACCTGTATAAGGCCCTGGAAGACATTATTGAGATGGGTTGCGACCGCATACTCACCTCTGGCGGTAAAAGTACAGCTATGGAGGGCGCAAACGTATTAATGCACCTGGTTGAAAAGGCGGCCGGTCGTATTGCTATTATGCCGGGCAGTGGCATCACTGAAAATAACGTAGCCGACCTGGTGCACTTTACCGGTGTAACAGAAGTGCATTCATCTGCCCGCGTAAATATTGCCGGTAGAATGGAATACAAAAATGATCATATCCTGATGAGCGATGGCTTTGGGGACGAGTATAGTTTAAGTGTAACCAGTGCCGAAAGGGTAACGGCTATCATTAAAGCGGCGAATAGCTAGAGATCTAAATCCTTTAGATTACAAATTCCAAAATCAGCATTTTACTATTTAGAAAATACTCACCGGCAATACCAGTTCCACCATGTCTTTACCGTTGCTGCCAAAATAATCCCGGTCAAGCAATCGGCTGTAACGCACGCCGAATGAAACATTCCCCTGGTTAAACCATTTAGTGTCGAAAAACACTGCTGCACCTGCCGAGCGGAAGTTGGCTTTAAAAGGCGCACCATTTAGCGAAAACTGGTTGCTTGAGGCGCGCGTATGATCGTAAAACAAATAGCCCCTTAGCCTGAGCAGATACGCCAGATTGGCTACCCCTGCATCAGGGTACACTATCGGGAAATGATAACTAATACCCACCTTGTCCATCCGGGTAAGGTTTTCTGATGTATAACCCTTAGAAAATGGAAAATCATTAGAATAACCGATTGCATTTGTTTGCCCGTTTTGCTGATGCGCCGCACTGATCACCAAACTGTGATTGATCGCCAATCCCGGGAAATAAAAAGCTGTCGACACCAAAAACTGCGTTGCCCTTAAACTGGTAATAGCCGTTTTGTAATTAATGGTAACACTTTGAGCAAACCGGGGATTTATATTTTGCTTGGCCTGCTGTATCTGGTTGCTAAAACGGATAAAATTGTACAGGTAAGCGTATTGGCGGTCCTTGAATTGCGCGCGGAAAGGTTCCTGAAATGTATTGCGGCTGTAATAGATATCGCTCCCTACAGTAAGCCCCGTGGTTTGCCTCCCGGCAGTTAGGTTAAGAGGCACCTGCAAGCCTGCGTGCGCATCTGTTTCGTTGTAGTAGATGCTGTTACCTTTGTAAAAGCTCCGGCGATCAAATGTATAATCGGCGCCCGCACTTATGTACGGGAACAGCCCGCCATAAATACCATTGTACCCTACCCTTTTGTAACCTTCGTTCCGGTTATAATTGAAAGATAACCGGGACTGAAAGGTATTGATCACATTTTCGCCAACTAAGGCCAGGGAGTAGTTTGGATCGTTGATGTTTGGGATAAGGCTGTGAAAGTTGAAAAAGCCATGGGCCTTGCTGTATTTAGTAACCGGGAATTGTGTATTACCAACAGAGGCCAGTATATTCGCCGCCGAATCCTGATCCAGTTTGGTAACGCTTAGTTCGGACAATGGCTGCGCAGTTTCCGTATCAGGTAATAGCTGCAGATCGCTATTATTGATTTGTTTAACCTGATACCCAAAGGCTGTAAACCCGGCCCAGGCCAATCTGTTTGCCGTTAAGGCAGGCTGATACACCCCTATTGACCCTTGTTGAGGCAAACCCAAAACCGTAAGTACGCGTTTACTTTTTACGGACACGGCGTAAAGACGGTCTTCCGTCCCGTTGGTTTTGGTATAATAAATTATGTTACCTTGTACGGAAGGGTAAGCTATAGGATGATAACTAAAGGGCAGCAAATAATCAGCATCGCCGGTTTCAATGTCTATCAACGCAAGCGACATTTTACCATCCGGCGTACGCACGGCCGTGGCTACTTTATTATTTCCGTAAAATTTAGGATAGGTATAAAATAAGTGCCGGATGTTAGGCAACGCTTTTATCAATTTACCGCTTGCGGCATCCAGTAAGTGCAGCGTACTTTTACCTGTGGTAGCTACATCAACGGCAACAATAAGTTTACCGTCATCACTAAATGCTGGTGAAAAATATTTGGTTTTTCGGGTCAAACGCCGTTGCTTACCGGTATTAATATCCACAACTATCAGTTCGTTATAATTGCGGTAACCCCAGCGCAGATCAGGCCGGTAGCCCGCAAATATTATTTTGCCATTACGGTAGGTAAAATAGTCGTCTGTAGTAAAGCCCTGCACACCTATAACTTTTTCTCGGCTACCCGTTTTTAAAATAAACTTTGGGATCCGGCTGTATGTCGACTGAAGGTAAACCAGCGTGCTGTCGTTTACATACGCGGGATAGAGCTGATCGGCTATAAAGTGTTGTTGTTTACCGGGTGGGCTGTAGGGTTTATCGCTGGCAAATTCTTTTTTAAAGCGACTAAATGCATCCGTCCGGAATTGCTGATAGGTAGTTCCGGAATACTGTTTAACAGCACGTTGTAACGGGTAAAATAGCCCCTTATAGGATGCGGCGTCATGTGTTACATTTTTCCAGAAGTCGGTGCCATATTGTTCGCGCCCGTAGGCAACCAGCATATAACCCATCGGGTAATGGTCGGGGATGTAATCCCTGTATGATCCGTTGCGCAGTTTCATCCAACTGTAATTACGGCCAGCCGACCATAGCGCACGGTAACCGTTAAAAAAGTAAGGCAGCCTGCCCCGCCCCTGTTGGCTTACATGGGTTTCGTTATAAACGGCATCACCCTCAAAAAACCAGTTAGGTATGCTCAGATCATTGCCTAAGGCCTGACCGCCCTCTCCAAAAACAATCTTCAGGGCATGAGATAACCCTACGTTAAAATTGTTGTATTGCTGCACATGCCTAAACTCATGGATGGCGAGTTGCACCGGCCATGACAGGCTGCCCAATTCCAGGCTGTTCTGCTCCGGGGTAAGATAAAATTCACTCCTAAACGGGGCTAAGCCAACGTAACCGTTAGATACGGTAGTTTGGTTTTGCAGCACAATACTTACCTGCCTTTGTTTGTAGCCAATTGTAGGCTTGGTAGCTGGGTTTATGCGCTGTACAATGGCCGCAATGTGTGCTGCTGACGAGTCGAGCCCCTGCGAAAAAATGACCTTAGCTGCAGGTGTGTTAATTTGCCGCCATTTAACAGACGGCGGATTGCCGCCAAACTGCTGAGCTTTTAAAATAGTAGTGCTAAGGAGCAGCAAAGGCAACAGCAGGCGTTTCATTGGGATGAAAGTAAGTAATCTGGATCAGAATTTTAAGAATTTAAGAACTTTCAGCGCTTGCGCTTACGATCCACTCAATAAACCATCACGTCATCTATTCTGCCCGCCTTAAAGAGGCATAGGATCAAATCCGAAATCCATATGACATTTGGTCTGTTAAAACTAAGTACATTTGCGCTTTGTTACTCAAATTATGGCTAAAGTTTCCATCAACCTGGCAACAGGTTCTATACAAAAAGAAGATATAATCGTAGGGATCGACCTTGGTACCACCAATTCTTTGGTAGCCTTTATCGACCCGGATAAAAACCCTAAGGTGATCAACGATACCGGCAAAGGTGTATTAGTGCCATCGGTTGTGCATTTTGGTGCTACCGGGGATATCAAGGTGGGTAACGAAGCAAAGGAATATCTGATCACCGACCCGCAGAATACCGTATTTTCGGTTAAGCGCCTGTTAGGCCGCTCGTATGCTGATGTAAAAAACTACCAGAACTTTTTTTCGTACAAGATAATTGATGACAATAGCGAAAGCCTTGTAAAAATCAAAGTGGGCGATAAATTTTATACCCCTATAGAGTTATCCGGGCTGATACTGAAAGAACTGAAGGAGCGTGCCGAACATGCCCTTAAAACGCCAGTAAACCGCGCGGTAATTACTGTACCGGCTTACTTTAATGATTCGCAGCGCCAGGCTACCCGCGACGCCGGTAAGCTTGCCGGGTTAGATGTGCTTCGGATTGTGAACGAGCCTACGGCTGCAAGCTTAGCCTATGGTATTGGCCTTGATCCGGAACAAACCAAAACCATAGCCGTTTATGACCTGGGCGGCGGTACGTTTGATGTATCTATCCTGCAAATTCAAAATGGCATCTTCGAAGTGTTATCTACCAATGGCGATACCTTTTTAGGCGGTGATGATTTTGACCGTGCTATTGCCGATTACTGGATAGAGAAAAATAATTTAGATAAGGCTGAGCTGGCCAATAACCGGGAGTTAACCCAGGAGTTGCGTTTAAAAGCCGAAGAAGCCAAAAAGGCCTTTACCCATCAAAGCTTATTCGACGATAAGATAGGCGACATCTGGTGTACCATTGATCGTAACACGTTTGAAGAATTAATTTTACCAAAGGTGCAGCAAACCATAACCAGCTGCCAAAATGCACTTAAGGATGCAAAGCTGGCCATTGACCAAATAGACGAGGTAATTATGGTGGGTGGCAGTACCCGTACGGCTCTGGTAAAAAAGATGGTATCGGAATTTTTTAACCGCCCCGTTCATGATAGCGTTAACCCGGACGAGGTGGTAGCCCTGGGTGCAGCCATTCAGGCCGATGTTTTGGCCGGCAACCGCAGCGATATTTTACTGCTGGATGTCACCCCACTATCGTTAGGTATCGAAACAATGGGTGGGTTAATGGATACCATTATCCCGCGCAACTCAAAAATCCCTACTAAAGCGGGCAGGCAATACACGACCAGCAAAGATGGCCAGGTAAACATGAAAATAGCCGTTTACCAGGGCGAGCGCGATTTGATTAGCGAAAACCGTAAACTGGCCGAATTTGAGTTAAAGGGTATCCCTGCAATGCCTGCCGGTTTCCCTAAGGTAGACATCAATTTTATATTGAACGCAGATGGCATTTTGAAAATCCAGGCCATTGAGCTGCGCAGCGGTGTTAAGCAGGAAGTTGAAGTGAAACCGGCTTACGGCATTAACGACGACCTGGTTGAACAGATGCTGATGGACAGCATTACCCACGCTAAGGACGACGTAAGCGCACGGATGCTGATAGAGGCCAAAACCGAAGCGGACCAGATGGTTTACACGGTAGAGCGGTTTTTGGAAAAGAATCGCACGCTGTTAAACGCTACGGAGATAAGTGATACCCACATCCATCTGGAGGCTTTGAAAGCCGCATTAAGTACAGGCGAAAAGGACCTTATTCATGCTAAAATAGACGTACTGAACAACTTTACCCGCCCCTTTGCCGAGCGTGTGATGGATGTAGCCATCAGCACCGCAATGAAGGGCAAAAGTATAGACTAAAATACAACGGGCTGGTTGATAGTTGAATTTTTAGTATTTTAGAAATTCATTGCCTATCAACCATGACTGCAGATCCGTACACACAACTCCGCAAATTCATTGCAACATTTAAGGTTGCCGGAGAGTATGCCGATTTGTTTTGCAGTAAGTTTAGGCATAAAACCACTAAGCGGAACGAGATACTGCTGCACGCCGGGGATGTTTGCCCCTACATTTATTTCGTAAACTCAGGCTGCCTGCGGGTATTTATGCTCGATGTTAACGGGAAAGAATCTACCCGTTTCTTGGTGACGGAGAACAGGTTTGGCACCGCCTTCCCTAGCTTTACTTTGCAGGAGCCGTCGCTGGCTGCCATACAAAGTGTTTTACCTTCAGATGTGCTTTACATCAACCACCACGACTTTAATAATCTGTTTGAAATTATCCCGGGTTATGAACATGGTTATCGCCTTAGCCTGCAGATGGATTACATTGCGTCGATTAAACGGATAGAAAGCCTTATCACCATGGATGCCAAACAGCGCTATCAGCAACTATTAAAAACCCATCCAACGCTTATCCAAACGCTGCCCTCCAAGATCATCGCCGATTATTTGGGCATCTCACAAGAAACCTTGAGCCGGCTTAAATCAAAAAAATAAATAATTGACATTTGTCAATAACCAGCATCCCTAAAACAACTTGTTTTGTATATCAATTTAACCAATGAAACTAAAACACACCCTGCTACTGCTTATCCTGCTGCCATTTACGTCGTCCGCACAAACACTTATCGGCGAGCAAACTTTTAAATTTAATGATACGGCCCGCAAACGGCCGCTAACCACCGAGGTTTGGTACCCCACGTCAGACGCAAGGACTAAACCCGCTTTGAAAGAGGGTTTCCCTTTTGTACACGAGCCAACTGTTCGCAATGGCAGCCTCCCTTTACAAAAGCATCCGCTCATTATGTTATCTCACGGTACAGGCGGCGGTCGTTTAACTATGGAATGGCTGGCAGATATGCTGGTAAAGCAAGGCTTTATTGTTGCAGCGGTAGATCATTGGGGGAACACGCACGATAATAAGATCGCCATTAATTTTGTAACGCCCTGGCAACGTGCGCAGGACATCAGCTTTGTACTCACTCAACTGCTGAACGATAAGCAATTAAGCAAAGTGATAGATAAAGACCGCATTGGTGCGGCAGGGTTTTCGATAGGCGGCTACACGGTTATCGCCCTGGCCGGTGCAAAGCTGGATCTGGATGCTTTAGACCAATATAGCCATACACCCGGTGGGATAAAGGAAATGACGATCCCTGAATTCCCCAACCTTCCCACTACCATCAATGATGATGAGATCAAAGCTTCTTTTGCTAAAAGCCCGCCACTTAAAGATAGCCGTATCAAATCGGTGTTTACCATATGCCCGGCTGTTGGCCAGGGGTTTACTAAAAGAGATCAATTCAAGGATGGAAATATCCCCTTATACATCGTAGGCGCACAAAGTGACAGCATTACGCCGGTAAAAACCAATGCCGCGCATTACCATAAGCTGATGCCCCGATCAAAACTTTACATCGTTCCGGGTAAGGCCGGGCATTACGTTTTTCTTAATGAGGCTTTGGGCGATCTGAAAAAGAACGGCGGAATGATTTTTAACGACGGACCGGACGTTGACCGCCATGCCATACATGATAAAGTTGGTGCAATGGCTGTGCGCTTTTTCGGTGAAACGCTTCGGTAATAATGGTCGACTTATCCGGGGTAAGATATTTTAAATGCAGTTAAACTTATGTTGACAGATAATGTTAACATTGCATCTAAATTAAAGCAATTGAAATACATTTTCCGCACCCTGCTACTCGTTACAACTTTTTTAACAGTCAACGCATCCGCACAAACCACAGCTAAAGACAGTACAATAAAAGCGCCGCTCGATACCGCCCGTTACGACTCGCTTATGAGACGCTTGACAAATGGCGATAAAACCGGCAAGTGGCCCGTGAAACCATATCCCCTGCCAGGTGCCATTCTTCCGTTTTACAGGATTGTGGCCTACTATGGTAATATGTATTCGAAAAACATGGGGGCTTTGGGCCAGTACGAACCATCGGTTATGCGCGAAAAATTAATGGCCGAGGTTAAGACTTGGGAGGCGGCTGATCCGTCGACCCCGGTTAAACCTGCGCTGCACTACATCTGCATTACCGCGCAGGCCGATGCCGGCCGGAATGGTTTACACAGCCTGCGTATGCCCTTTAGCCAGATAGATAAGGTTATTGAGATGGCCAAACCAATTAACGCACTGGTTTTTTTGGATATACAAGTCGGCTACAGCACAGTTGAAAAAGAGCTGCCTATGCTGGAGAAATACCTAAAGATGCCTAACGTGCATTTCGGGATCGACCCGGAGTTTTCTATGAAGGAAGGCAGCGTACCTGGCAAGCGTATTGGTACGTTTGATGCCAGAGACATTAACTTTGTTAGCGATTATCTGAACAGCCTTTGTAAAAAATACAACCTGCCGCCAAAGATCTTTGTAGTACACCGTTTTACCAAGCGCATGGTAACCAATTATCAGGACATTAAGCTTCACAACAATGTGCAGTTTGTGATGGACATGGACGGCTGGGGCGGCCCTGATCTAAAAAAAGGCACGTATAAGTATTTTGTTGCCGGCGAGCCGGTGCAGTTTACCGGCTTTAAACTCTTCTATAAAAACGACATCAAGAATGCGCCGAAAAGGATGATGACACCCAAAGAGGTATTGAGTTTAAAGCCCGCTCCTATTTACATTCAGTATCAATAAGATAAAGCGGGGCTAACACCATAATCAAAAAAACCCTTAAAATAAAAGAGGCCCCATTTTGGGGCCTCTTTTATTTTAAACTGTAATGTAATTACAGCTTGTCTATTTCTTCCTGCTCTTTCAGTGCAGCAATGTTGTTCTTATCGCTAAACTCGTCGGTTTGGCCGGCAAAATCTTCTAGGATACTGGCAATGGTATCCAGGTTATCTGCAATACGCTGATGCATGTCCGGCAGGTCTTTTTCTAACCTTTTATTACCAAGGTCAATATTATCTACTTCGATCTTAGCGATCTTTTGGATTAACGCCTGGTTACTGTTCTTCAAATCTTCTAATTCATGGACAATCTTTTCCATCAATTCAAATTTTCTTATCTTATCCATAGTTTCTTCAATTTATAACACTACAACGCCGGCATGCAAAAATTGTTTACCATTTGGAATTATCGTTTATAACTAATAATTTAGTTAATATGAAATCTATCTTGTCGACTTTAATGTTCATCTGCCTGTCTGCAACGGTTTTTTCCCAGCAAGCCAGCAAGGCCAACGACGCGCTGCTGTTAGAATACTATCAAAATCAGCGTTTTGCCGAGGCAGCCGATTACCTGAAGAAGATCTACCCCGAACCGGTTAGCGGGATAAAGCCTTTGGCGCAGCTGGCTTATACCGCAAATATGGCCGGCCGTTTGTCCGACGCTGAAGGCTACTACCAGCGCATTTACAATGCCGACTCCACCAATTTAAGTGTGCTGTACAGCCTTGGCAGCCTTAACCTGCGCCGGGGCAACGCCGTCAAAGCCGAGGGCTTTTATAAAAAGATAATCCTTCGCGATACAACCAACTTTTTGGTTTACAAGCAGCTGGCCACCATCAGCAGCGATAAATCAGATATCCCGCAGTACATTTACTATTTGCAAAAGGCCAACAAATTAAACCCGGCCGAACCGGACGTAGCATCAGATTTGAGCGATGTTTATGTTAGCCTCAAATTCAACTCGACTGCCGAGAAGGTTTTGGCGGCAGCTATAGCCGCGGATCCGGAAAATATTGTATTGTTGAACAGCCTGCTTAAACTTGTTTATGTCCAAAAGAAATGGCCTGAAACGATTGAAACCGGTTTAAAGTTGATAAAGGCGGGTAATAATTCGGGCCAGGTGCTTACCAAACTTGGTGTAGGCTATTACAACATCAAAAATTACCAGTGTAGCGCCGAGACCTTTGCCGATATGACCCAGCTGGCGCAGAATGAAACAAGTTACTACTATTGGGCGCTGGCTTATAAAGCTCTAAAGGATAATAAAATGGCTATCGCTAAAATGTATCTTGCCATTAATGAGGGAGTATCTCCTAATGTAGCCTCCTATTATGGTGAGATTGCCGACAGTAACGAGAAATTGCTGAAATACAAAAAAGCGGCGCAGGCTTATCAAAAAAGCGTTCAGTTTGATGATCAGAACGCCATGATCTATTACTCGATGGCCAGTCTGTACGACACCAATCTTAAAGACAAAAAAAATGCAGTAAAGTATTACAGATTATACCTTGCGGCCAAACCACCAGTCGAGAAACAAAAAAGTTTTATCGACTATTCAAAAAGCAGGTTGGCAATGCTTGGCCGCTAACGGTTCATCAGGCGGGCAACGTATTTGCCTATAATATCAAACTCCAGGTTAACTTTTGTGCCAACGCGCACGTTATGCAAATTAGTGTGCTCGTAGGTGTAAGGTATAATAGCTACCGAAAAATGGTCAGTTCCCGAGTTCACCACCGTTAGGCTGATACCGTTTACGCAGATAGATCCTTTTTCTACCGTAACATTTCCTGTAGCGCTGTCGTACGCAAAGGTGTACTCCCAGCTACCTTCCAGCTCCTTAAAAACCGTGCAGGTAGCGGTTTGGTCTACATGCCCCTGTACGATATGGCCGTCTAAACGGGCGTTCATTTGCACGCACCGTTCCAAATTAACCGGTTCGCCAACCTTAAGGTCGCCTATGCTGGTTTTATTCAGCGTTTCTTCAATGGCGGTAACGGTATGCGTATTTTCAGTAAGGGCGATAACGGTAAGGCAAACGCCGTTGTGCGCTACCGACTGATCGATCTTCAATTCATTAGCGATAGCGGATTCGACAGTGATATGCAGATTACCCTGATCGTGACGCAGATCGGTCACTTTACCCAATGTTTCTATAATACCTGTAAACATAGCCGCAAAATTAAACTATTTGGCGTTTCATTTCCAGCAGATCTGATAAGAGGATATTTAAATGAACTATTTGAAACAGCTTTTTAGGTCAACCCGTTTATTGCGCAGGTCTTTACCGCCCTCCAATACCGATTTGAGGTTGGCCAGATAAAAGGTCCACCCTATTTGGCATTGTACAAACAGGCTTTTTTCAGGATCGGCTTCCTGCGGGATGTTCTCTTGAGTAAGCTCTATGATGGTAAGGCCATGTCGGGTGGAAAAGTTGACGGTAACGATGCTTTCGCCCGAAAAGGTAAATTTTATAAGGTCTTGCCCGTTGGCTTCTAACACACTGCCTTTCTGAAAAATATCGTTATGATAACCATGCCAGTACCAGGTGTACGTATCTTCCTTTAAGATTTGCTCGTCGGCGGCGCGCAGCCTTAGTGGAACGGTAAAAAAATCGGCCTTACGTAAAAACCACTTTTCTAATCCGGCAGGTGTTGCCCAAGCCATATAAAGGCTGCGCAGATCAACGTTATAGTCGCCGTAAAGCGTGAATTTAGTCCAGCGGTTATCTTCCATGGCAGCAAGGTAAGTATTGGTTTATAATAGTAAAACTAACTATTAAACTTTGTGTTTTGCTATTAACAGTAAAACATTCATATGCCAAAGCAAAGCGCCGGGATACTTTTATATCGTAAAACAAACGGTGAGCCACAGGTATTTTTAGTTCATCCCGGCGGGCCGTTCTGGAAAAATAAAGATGTCGGGGCATGGAGCATCCCTAAGGGGGAGTTTTTAGATGAGGAGGGACCGCTTAAGGCTGCACAGCGCGAGTTTGAAGAGGAAACAGGCCAGGTGGTATCCGGTGATTTTGTTCAGTTAACACCTGTAAAGCAAAAAAGTGGCAAGATGATCTACGCCTGGTGTTTGCAGGGCAATATTGACCATACTGCCATCAAAAGTAATTTGTTTGAAATGGAGTGGCCGCCCAAATCTGGCAGACGCGCCAGCTTTGAAGAAGTGGACCGCGCCGACTGGTTCGATTTGACCACGGCCAGGCTAAAGATCATTCCCGGCCAGGTAGCATTGCTAAACGAACTGGAAAATTTGATATAATTACCCGTTGTCACAAGCTGCCTAGAATGCAAAATATTCCTAAAAGGAGTGTTAACCCACCGTTTTTAAAAGTGTCTTAAAATCAGTTTATTAAGCGATGAAACTAAGAAAAAGTGTAACCTTTGTTAACCTTTATCACAAAAATTCATTATACCCTTCTGTTCTTCACCCAGTTACTTTCGCCTGCAACCGCTGTTTCTGCCACTGCTAACTTTTTTGCGGCCAATAATTTTTCCATAACAAGGGCGGCTATTAAAGCCTCTGTTTCGTTGCCGGTTTGCAGGGAATCAGGTGTAAAATATTTCTTTACAAAGTGAGTGTCGAAATTGCCCGAGGTAAAGGCCTCATGCTGCATTACAAATTTACCAAAGGGCAGCGTGGTTGTGATACCGGTGATGATGTACTCGTCAATAGCGCGGATCATTCGCTCAATGGCTTCCGTTCGGTCTTTGCCGTAAGTGATCAGTTTGGCAATCATCGGGTCATAATAGATAGGGATCTCCATACCCTGCTCAAACCCGTCATCTACACGTACACCGGGGCCTTTTGGGGTAATATAAGTTTGCAGCGTACCAATATCCGGTAAAAAATTATTGTCAGGATCTTCCGCATACACGCGCAGTTCCATGGCGTGTCCGTTAATTTTCAGATCTTCCTGCCTAAAGCTGATGGCCTCGCTGCGGGCAATGCGGATCTGTTCTTTAACCAGGTCTATACCGGTGATCAGCTCTGTTACGGGATGCTCTACCTGCAGGCGCGTGTTCATTTCCAGGAAGTAAAAGTTCAGCGCATCGTCCATAATAAACTCTACCGTACCTGCACCGGTGTAATTTACCGACCGGGCAACATCAACGGCACATTTACCCATTGCCTCGCGTATCTGCGGTGTCAGGACAAACGAAGGCGCTTCTTCGATCACTTTCTGATGGCGGCGCTGCACCGAGCAGTCGCGCTCAAATAAATGTACAATATTGCCGTGGGTATCGCCCAGCACCTGGATCTCAATATGCCTTGGTGACGAAACGTAACGCTCTATAAATACCGAACCATCGCCAAAGGCCGAAGTAGCCTCGGATACGGCAAGGTTCATTTGTTCTTCAAAATCATCCGGGGCATCAACAATGCGCATCCCTTTGCCACCGCCGCCGGCAGCAGCCTTGATCAGTATTGGGAAACCTACTTCAACGGCGCGCAGCTTTGCTTCGGCTATATCGGTTATGGCCTCTTCGGTTCCCGGCACCATGGGGATGTTATATTTTAACGCGGCGGCTTTGGCAGATAGCTTGTTGCCCATTACTTCCATAGCCTCTGGCGAGGGGCCGATAAGTATGAGGCCGGCTTCGCGTACCAGCCTTGCAAAAGCGGCATTTTCACTCAAAAAGCCATAGCCGGGATGGATACCTTGTGCGCCCGTTTGCTTACAGGCATCGATGATCTTATCGCCTACCAGGTAAGACTGATTGGATGGTGCCTCGCCTATAAATACGGCTTCATCGGCGTAGCGAACGTGCAAGGCATACCTGTCGGCAGCCGAATAAACAGCTACAGTTTTGATCCCCATTTCACGCGCCGAGCGCATTACCCGTAAAGCGATCTCGCCCCGGTTTGCTACCAGTATTTTTTGCATAGGTAACAAATGTAGTGGATTAAGTTTAAAATTGAAATGTGATTTGGGGGATCGGAAAGACGAGGAACTTTAGGGATGAGAGTGGAAATCTTGGTTAACGCAGAGGATTTCTCCCTCGTACCTCGGTTCGAAATGACAATACTCACTCTGTCATTTTGAGGGAAGCGCAGCGGCGAGAAATCATCTTGGATAAGTGATACCGGCAACAAACATGACGCAGAGGATTTCTCCCTCGTACCTCGGTTCGAATTAACAATTGGTTATACTTACTATCCTACCAGTTGCTCCGTCTCTATTTTCTTTTGCAATTCCAGTATCGCGCCTATAAGCGCCTCGGGTCGTGGGGGGCAGCCTTGTACATAAACATCCACCGGGATTACCCTATCCACACCCTTGACCACATGATAGCCGTGCTGCCAGTATGGCCCGCCGCAGTTGGAGCATGAGCCCATCGAGATCACATATTTTGGTTCGGGCATCTGCTCGTACAGGCGTTTGATGCGCTCGGCCATTTTAAAGGTAACCGTACCGGCGATAATGATCACATCCGCCTGGCGTGCCGATGGCCGCGGGAAAACGCCAAACCTATCCAGGTCATAGGTAGATGCCATGGAACCCATCATTTCGATAGCGCAGCAGGCAATACCAAAACTTAATGGCCATAACGACGACAACCTTGCCCAGTTGAGCAGATCATTCATTTTAGTGACAACAACGCCACCACTTTCATTAGTCAAATCAGGCGTCATTGGCGGGTTTTTTAAATGATGGCTTAAACATTGGTTTCTTTACAGCCGGCGCATCGGCTGGTGCAGGCGCAGCGGCAACAGGAGCATGCGCAGTTTCCAAAATAAATTCGCGGGTTTTAAACCGGCTTTGTTCGCTATTCAATTGATCGTACAAAGATTGCGGAATACGCGCATCGGTTGTTGGTTTGATAACCGTTGGCTTGATCCAGTCCAGATCGCCTTTACGCCAAACGTATGCCAGGCCAAGTATCAGGATCCCTAAAAAAATAAACATTTCTATTAACGATATCCATCCCCAGCGCTCATCAACCTGCAACAATTCGCGGTTGGCAAATATGGTTGCCCATGGGAAAACAAATACCATCTCTACATCAAAGAGCAAAAACACCAGGGCAATTACATAAAAGCGCGAATTGAAGGGTAACCAAGCACTGCCGGTGGGCTCTTCGCCACACTCATAGGTTGTTTGTTTCTCGTAATTTGGATGGTTTGGGGCTATCAATCTGTTAGTTACAAATAACGCGCACACCATAATTACACCTACAATTAAAAAGATAAGTATCTTTCCAAATTCTGATATTTGCGAAACATCATCCATGACAGCAAATTTAACAAAACAATCACACTTTGATGCTATAATAATTGGCGGCGGTGCCTGCGGTTTGATGTGCGCAGTACAGGCCGGCTTTTTGGGCAGGCGCACACTGGTGCTGGAAAAAAACGACCGGGTGGGTGCCAAGATCCTGATAAGCGGTGGCGGGCGTTGCAACTACACCAACCTATATACCACACACAAACAATTCATTTCTCAAAACGAACACTTTTCACGCTCGGCCCTGGCGCAATATACCGTAGAAGATACGGTTACCTTTTTTGAAACCTACGGAATTGAGGGCAAGGAAAAAACACTTGGCCAGCTTTTTCCGGTAACAGATAAAGCTAAAGATATTGTGAGCGTTTTTACCAGCCTTTGTGCCGATCTTGAACAGGAAATTTGGTGTGATACCGAAGTTTTGAGCTTAGAAAAAACCGGGGATACTTTTACAGTCACAATTGATCGCGGCGGCGGGCAGCTAAAATTAATTGCCGCTAAGGTGGTGGTGGCAAGCGGTGGTTTACCCATTCAAAAATTAGGCGCTACAGACTTTGGCCTGCGTGTTGCCCGGAAATTTGGATTGCAGGTGACAGAAACCGCCCCTGCCCTTGTGCCTTTGACTATTACCGGTAAAGACCTACCCTGGTTTGAGCAGCTATCCGGCAACAGCATTTTTTGCCGGGTTTGGAATGACAGGGCAAGTTTTGAAGAAAACATCCTGTTTACCCATTGGGGACTTAGCGGGCCGGCAATTCTGCAGATCTCGTCGTACTGGAAACCCGGCGAATATATTTATATCGATTTGCTACCCGGCAAAGACATTATTGAACTGATACTAAAGGAACGTGAACAAAACGGCAAGAAAATGCTCTTGGCTTATCTGTCGGGGTTGTTTACCCGCAAATTTGCCGAGGCGCTGGTAGATTACATACCTGCTGATAAAAACCTGGCATCATTAACCCGCTCCAAGCTGGACGATATAGGCTCGTTACTACATGAGTTTAAGGTAAAGCCGGCCGGCACCAAAGGCTATGATAAAGCCGAAGTAATGACCGGCGGTGTGGATACTGATGAACTTTCCTCAAAAACGCTCGAAGCGAAAAAAGTTCCGGGCTTGTTCTTTGGCGGCGAATGTATTGATGTAACCGGCTGGCTTGGCGGTTACAATTTTCAATGGGCCTGGGCAAGCGGCTTTGTCATAGCGCAGCAGTTGTAAACGCGGGTTCCGTACCGGAGATCTTGCCGGGACATGGCCTTATTGTCATTCCGAGGGAAGTGCAGCGACGAGAAATCTTGTTGGCTGGGAACGGTCGCGACATTGTATGATGCAGAGGATTTCTCTCTATCGTTCGAAATGACAGTTGTTTTTCGGTCTCCCCCAGGGTCTTTCATTGAAAGCGTTTCGCGGTAATGCCAATCACAGCCATGTAAACGGATCACCGGATGTAATGTGCGTAATCTTAACGCCAGATAATTTTGGCGATAGCCACTCTACAAAATATTCCATCCCCGGCTCTTCACTTACAGAATGGCCAAGTACGATCAGCGCGATTTTCCGGCCCTGTTCATTAGCATTCCTTATAAATTCCGCCGTTTCCCACTCAGATTGCTCACCAACAATCAGCACATCAGGTTTGTCGCTGATTACCGCCGAAAGATGCCACTTGGCACCGGCAGCGCCAGGTATTAAAGTGATTTTTTCGCAGGATTGCTTCAGGTTGCCAATAACCCTTACATGGGCTATGTTCAAAGTAGTTTTTAAATGCTGCACAACCTGCATCAGGCTTTTGGGTGGTATCACTACGGTTGTTCCGCCCTTATGGTAAGGCAACCAGCCGGTTTTCTTGAGTACGCCATAGCCCACAATGTCCGGCTTGATAGAATGGATGTAATCGTGGCAACGCCAAAGCGTGATCTTATATTTATTCAGCAAGTCGAGTTTCTGCTGCATTACCGGGTTATTCTTTACAAATTCTTTGTCGTCGGCATGGTTATAAAACGTTGGCTCGTGGGCGATGATAAAATTTACACCAAGTTTGGCCGTTTGCTCAATAACAGCCATCGTTGCAAACATGGTGGTAACAATGCCCGTAACAACCGTATCGGCACTGCCGCTCTTGATGGTGTCTACCGTGCCGGGGATCGGGGTCAGCTTCCCTTCTTTCAATATCAGGTCAATTATTTGCTGTACGGTATACTGCTGCAAAGTAAAATCTGCATTAGCTATCGCAGGCATCATGTTGATTAAGGCCAGGCCGCCCGTAACCGTAGCCGTATTGGCTATAAACTTTCTTCTGTCCATTATCTTATCGCTTAAACAAACTGAGCATCAATGTAGGTTGATGCTCAGCAAAATTTATTTTTTTAAATTATTATTTACCGGTTGGCGGCGTAGTTGGCGGTGGCGTAGTATTTGCCGGAGGCGGCCCGCCCGGACCAACCTGCCCACCCGGAGGCGGCCCACCGGGGCCGCGGCGTGCACCGTTCGATGCCTTCACTACCTCGGGATGCGATACCCCGCGATGACAGGTGTTGCAGTTAACACCGGTTGTCATCATCATGCCGGTACTGTCTTTTTTAGCCTCAAAGTATTTTTTGTTGATGTTATTCATCATCTTATACATGTGGCGCGCCATTTCCTTTTCAGGCTTGGCATCGCTGGCAAAATCCGTTTTTTTTGTTTCCTCGTTACGGGCATGGCAAAATCCGCAGCGTACACCTAACGATTTCGACCATTCGTCCATCACATCGTGTAACTGCTGGTCGGTAATGCTTTTGGGTAATACTTTTAAATTGGTGTATTTAGGCTTTTCTTTTTCCTGTTGTTTTGCAGGCGCCATGGCCATCACCGCTACTGCAGACAGCAAGCCGAAGGTGGCCAGTAGTTTTTTATTGATCATTGTTAAGGGGCTTAGTATTAGGTTAAATTTAAGTTGTTTGAACTTAAAAAACAACATCTCCTAAAAATGTTACAACAGCTATTATTCTGACAGGAACCTGCCGGCCATTTCGACACTGATTTGCCAGAGTTTATTTCGTGATGCTTCGTCAAGCGCGGTTCCGGATGGGTTGGTTACTTTCTTGTCTTTAACATACTTACCGCTTTTTGCATCAATGCGCTGGGTGGTGGCCAGGTAAACCGATGTGCGGGCGCCCTCCACTACGCTTTTCATAAACGGCCTGGTTAGCCCTATCAAAAATTTACTGATGCCGGTAAGGTGCTCACCGAAATTTGTATTAATAATGCCGGGATGTGCTGCAAATGCGGTTAAGCCTTTGGGCCCGTACTTTGCTTCGATGGACCGGGTGAAGTAAATGTTGTAAAGTTTCGCGTTTGCATATGCCCTGAAAGGCGAGTACGGGCTGCTCTTCCAGTTCATATCTTTGAAACGCGGCTTGCCAAACCGGTGCGCTTCTGATGTTAAGTTTATCACCTTTGCATGTCCCCTCTCCAACAGTGGCAATAAGTGGTGCAGCAGTACAAAGTGACCCAGGTGGTTCACCGCAAAAGTCATTTCGTAACCTTGTTTGCTTTCATCGCACTCGTTGTAAATGCCGCCTGCGTTATTAATGAGCACATGAATGGCCAACAGACTGCCTTTTAACAAAAGCGCGGCTCGGCGCACGCTCTCCAGGTCGGCCAGATCACACTCCACAACATAAATGCTTTTGTTTTTGGTTAGCTCAATAAGCTGCTCTTTAACCTTTTCGCCTTTATCAACGTCGCGCACCAGCATGTAAATTGCATGATCTTTCTTTGCCAGTTCAAGCGCGGTTTGTTTACCTATACCAGATGTGGCACCGGTTATAATTGTTGTAGATAAAGGCATGAATAGGAATGTGTTGTGTAAGCAAATCAAAACTAATATTTTAAAGAAAAGATCAGTTAAAAAATGTTAAATAATTTGGATGATTACGAAATAGTCGTATGTTTACGAAATAATCGTAGGAAATGGAAAAGTTATCACAACAGGAAGAAGAAGCAATGCAGGCCGTATGGCAGGCAGGCACCGGCTTCATAAAAGATTTTTTAGATCAAATAAATGAGCCGAAACCACCTTACACAACTTTGGCATCAACCATAAAAAATCTGGAGCGCAAAGGTTTTGTCACCAGCGAGAAGTTAGGAAACTCTTACCGGTACACCCCAGCCATTAATGAAGAGGAATACAAAAAAAGGTTTATGAGCGGCTTTGTAAGCGATTACTTTAAAAACTCCTATAAAGACCTGGTAACTTTTTTTGCAAACGAGAAAAAGATTAGCGCAGATGAGTTGCACGAGATCATTAAACTGATTGAAAAACCTTAACCCTTACCCAATATGCCAACTTTATTTGTGTTTTTATTTAAAGTAAACATCGCGCTTTTGCTTTTTTGCGGCGGGTACTACCTGGTATTAAGGCATTTGACATTCTACACGCTCAACCGGGCTTATCTTGTCACAGCCATCATTTTTGCTACTGTATATCCCGGGATCGATTTGACGGGATTTGCACAAAAACATGCGGAACTTACAAGGCCTGTTCAAAATGTGGCATTGGTTTGGCAAGCGCCGGCACAAAAGCTGGCTGGGCAAGCCGCTTACTGGCAATGGGCGGAGTATATTTTTTGGGCGGGAGCGGCTTTGCTGGCCGTAAGGTTAGCGGTGCAGCTATTTTCGTTATTAAAGCTTTATCGCAGCTCTAAACCGGCCAACATCCATAACCACGACGTGCGGATAATGGACGGCGATGCGGCCCCGTTTTCGTTCTGGCAGAGCATCTATGTTAACCCCGCTAACCACACCCCTGCCGATCTGAAAGCGATACTGCTGCATGAGCAGGTGCATGTTAACGGCTGGCATACCATAGACATATTGCTTGCCGAGCTGAGCAGCATTTTCTACTGGTTTAACCCGGGCATCTGGCTCATGAAAAAGGCTGTGCGCGAAAACATTGAGTTTATTACCGATCGTAAGATCCTGAACAATGGCTTCGACAGCAAAGCCTACCAATACAGCCTTGTAAACGTGAGCTTTAACAGCAACACGCCCGGCATTGTAAATCATTTTAATATATCAACCATTAAAAAACGCATAATTATGATGAACGCTAAAAGATCTTCGAAAGTTAACCTTACCCGTTACGTACTTGTAATACCTTCTGTTGTAGCCCTGTTGCTGGTAGTTACCCTAGCTAAAGCCGGGGTTGCAAAACCTATAAAGCTTACCATAAGCAATGCTATCTACCCGGTAACCGTTGCCATTAAAGAGGCAGCCGTGTCAGCAATAAATAATACCAATTCTGCGATTGCACAAACCAAAGCAACTGCTTTAAGCATGGTAAAAGATACCGTACTTAAACGCACTTTAACATTCACTGTTAACAAGATACGTGGCACCGGGCTTAAAACTGACAGTGCTCACTTTTCTTTCACTGCTAATAAGTTAGATACAGGTAAAAAGTCGACCATTTACATCCGCACCGTTGACGGTAAGAATGGGATAGATTCGGTAAACGTGGTATTAAACGGCAAAAAGATCAGCTCTGGCGACTTTAAAAATATCGACCCGAATAAGATCTTATCAGTGAACATCGTGTCGCAGGATGCCGTTGATGGTTTGATAGGCCCGGATAATAACCTGGAATTTGACAACAACCGTCATGTGCTTTTTGTAACCACTAAAGACTCCGAAGCAGGTAAGAATATGGCTGAAAAATTGCGCGGCAGATCGACTGTGAATGCTGTGCGCATTAATGGCGTTAACCGCAACCCGGCAACATTCACCACCTCAGAAACTGCTGTTATTGCTGCATTACCGGGTTTAACAGGCACAGTAAACGGCAAAAAATTTACCACCACCAGATCGGTAAAAACTGTAAACGGCAAAGTAGCTGGGATACAAGCTTACAGTGATGCCGGGCCGGTTGATGAAATAGTTGTAAGGGATTTGCCGGCAAAATTGAAACTAAATGATATTGTAGTGAGTGGCGGCCCTGCCAAATTGAAACTGAACGATGTGGTAGTTAAAGGTTATGGTAACAAGCTTTATACATCAGATAGTGCAACCACCGTACACGGTTATGGTACCGAACGTTTAACAATTACCAACCACCGCGCGTATGTTGACGAACCGGCAAAAACTATAGTGGTAAGAGGTTATAAAAGCGACAATGCCGGCCTTGCGCGGACAATGAACCCTAATAAGGTGATCTCGATAGAAACGATAGACCGGGCGAGCGGCGCCGTTGTAACGCCGGTTAATATGGCCGATAAGTTGTATATAATTGATGGTAAGGAAGCGTCTGAAAAAGCAATGAAGAAGCTGTCAGCGTTTGATATTGACCGGATCAACGTTAGCAAGGATAATAATATGGTTGAGCAATACGGCGACAAGGCAAAAAACGGCGTAATCTTTATCTACACCAAAAAGAATAAAAAGTAAAGTTAGAAGTTAATCGTTAACCTGAATTGAAAGCGGTTGACCGGGGCGAGCCTGGTCAACCCTTTTTTATGATACCTAACTCGCTTCGGCAAGTTTTTCGTTCTCCAGTATTTGCAGCAGGGCCATTTCGGCGATGTTTAATTCAGAACTTTTGATATCCTTCTTTTCGTCCAGGCTTTGGATGTATTTAAATATCGTACCCTCTTCATAACTTTTGATCACCGTAGGGTGCACATAGTACTTTTTACAAACTGTACGCGTATTGCCCAGATTAATGGCAACCTCATCCAGTACACTTACAATTTTCTTTTTACATTCAGATACCGTACTAAACTCCCCTGCTTCCTTAATAGCATATAAAGCGCTTACGCTGCCGGCCCAGGTCCTGAAATCCTTAGCGGTAAAATCCTCGCCGGTAATCTCTTTTAAATAGGTATTGATATCTCCCGACCCAATAGTGCAGCGTTCGTTATCATCATTGTAAAATTGGAACAATTCTTTACCCGGTATGTCGCGGCATTGGTTTACCAGCTTAGCCAGCTTTTTACTTTGTAATGCTATTTTGTGCATTACACCTTTCTTCCCTTTAAATTCAAAATTTAATTGCGATCCATCGATCTTCACATGCCTGTCCATCAGGGTAGTTAAGCCGAACGAGCCATACAGCTTTTTATACGATTCATTGCCTACCCTGATGCTTGTCAGCTCCATTAACCTAACCACCAGTGCAACAACTTTGGCATGATCCAGGTTTTTGCGGGCAAGATCCTCATCAACCTGTTTCCGTATGGCAGGCAGGTGCGAAGCAAAAGTTTGCAGCCGGTGGTACTTGGATTGATTGCGGATTTTGTTCCAGTGCGAATGATAACGGTATTGTTTACGGCCTGCAGCATCTGTTCCCGTAAATTGCAGGTGCCCGTTATCATACGGCGAGATCCACACATTGGTATAGGCAGGCGGTATCACCAACCCATTAAAACGGTGTATAAGCTCTTTATCTTTAACTGTCGTACCTTCAGCGTCCATGTAGGTCCACCCCTTACCCGACTTTTTGCGCGTGTAACCCGGTGTAGAATCTGCAACATAACGAAGGCCAACTGCCTTAGCAGTTACTTTTGGGTCGCGGCCAATTTTTTCAAGTTTTTTTAGGAGGCGGTTCATGTTGTTTAATAACACCGCGTGCAGTTATAAGTTTTGAGCGGTTAGTTTTAAGTTACAGGTGCATACTACTTCCTCTACTCACTACTGCCTGCGCAGAAATCAAATCACAAATTTTTCAACTCACTCACCACATACTCTACCTGGTTAGGGTGCACATCTAAATGCGTTACAAAACGGATGCGGTGCGTATCAGTACTGTTGGCTTTAATTCCTTTGGCTTCCAATTTAGCCAGAATAACAACAGCAGGTTCAGTAGTGTCAAACAATATAATATTGGTCTCTACCGGCACTACATTGGTAACCCAAGGGGTTTGTGCTAAGGCTTCGGCCATGATCTGCGCATGCGAATGATCTATCTTCAGGCGTTCTACGTGATGATCGAGCGCATAGATACCCGCAGCGGCCAGAAAACCGGCCTGCCGCATCCCGCCACCTAATACCTTACGGATGCGCCTCGCATAATTGATAGTAGCCCTGTCCGCAAGTAAAACCGAGCCAACAGGGGCACCCAACCCTTTAGACAAACAAACAGAGACGCCGTTAAAATACTTGCCGTAATCTTTAGCGCTATCGCCTGTGTGTGCCAGGGCGTTAAAGATCCGCGCGCCATCTAGGTGCAGCGTTAAGCCCCTATTATGGCAAAGCTGCGCTATTGGTGCTATCTGGCTTAAAGTGTAACAGCTGCCGCCGCCTTTGTTAACTGTGTTTTCTAAAACAACCAGGCTGGTGTGCGGGTAATGAATATTTTCGGCGTTAATTTCAGGTTCTATCATTTCGGCGGTAAGGATGCCGCGGTAGCCATTTAATAAACGGGTAGATACGCCTGAATTAAATGCAATGCCGCCGCCTTCGTAACGGTAAACGTGGGCCGTTTGGTCGGCTATTAATTCATCCAGCGGCTGGGTAAAACATTTAATGGCGATCTGGTTGGTCATAGTACCAGAAGGGCAATAAATGGCCGACTCCATCCCAAACATTTCGGCAGCCTTTTGTTCCAGCGCGTTAACGGTTTCATCCTCGCCAAATACGTCATCGCCCACTTTGGCGCTCCACATGGCTTCCAGCATACCGGCAGTTGGTTTGGTTACAGTATCGCTGCGTAAATCAACAGTCATCATATATTAAATAGCTAAAAAGTACGTTATTTGTGTTTGATAATTATGCGCTCAATTTTAATCATTTTATTTTTTATGCTGATAGTTGTATCGGCAAAATCACAAAAGTGGCAGCCCGGCCATTTTACCGATGTTAAAGGGGTAAAAGAAACCGGTTTTATCCGTGCCTATCCGGGCGGTAGCGGCCCTATTAAAAACGAGGGGTTTATAGAGTATAAAGAAACCGAAAAAGGCAGTGCTTTGCAGCTAAGCACTAGCGACCTGCAATCGTTTGTTGCAGGCAAGGACAGCTTTGTGGTAGCCCATGCGCCAGGCAACGAAACCTGGGCGAAAAAAGAATTTGATTTTGTACGTGTGGTGGTTGACGAACCCCTGAAAATTTATGCTACTCGCGGTGCCGGCAGCGGCGGCGGTGGTAGTGGTGTGCGCTTTTCGCCTGGTGTTGGGCTGAGCACTGGTGGTGGTTATGGAACTAATTTTGGCGGCGGTTTAGGTATCTCCTTTGGCGGCGGTGGTGGTAAAAGTTCTAAGATGAATTGCTACTACGGCACCAGCACAGCCGATATGCACCATCTTACCAACGAAAACTTTATCGATATTATGAGCGAGGTTATGGCTGATGAGCCTGATGTGGTGGTCAAGATCCGCAACGGTAACTACCATCTTTCCAACATCGAAAAGTTGGTTGAACTGTTCTATAAAACGAAAGGTACCGCCAAATAACCGTACTGCGTTTGTAATCCTACTGTCATACAATCATCGTCCGATTTTCTTATCCTGACAATAGTTGCCTAACTAAAAGTTTATAGTTTAGTAAATCATCTAATACTATGTTGGGATTATAGCCTTTAATTAGGCTATAATGCTCTTTTACGCATTTTGAAGTTTAAAGCAAACTTTCCTTAGCGTAAAACCCGTAAAAGGAGTACTACCTATAAGAATATACAGATCACATCATTCAAAGTCTACTGTTAAGTTAACCTCGTATATGCCGAAAAATTTAACTGGCGCAAGCCGCAAAACCATTTTGAATGAAACAATCAATTTCCTTGTTCGCTGTATTGGTACTATTTTCGATATCAGTAAGCGCACAAAACATTTTTACAGCCATTAAAGAAAATGATGCCCCTGCTGTAAAATTCCTATTAAGCAAAGGTGCCGACTTAGATACCAAAGACGCTAACGGTGCTACGCCCCTTATCAATGCTGTAAAAGGCGGTAACGAACGCATTATTATTGCCCTGCTTCAAAAGAATCCATCGGTTGACGTAAAAGATAATGCCGGCAATACCGCCCTGCTTGTTGCCTGCCAAAATAACCTTACCCAAGCGATGTATCTTTTAGCCAGTCACTTTCCTGATGTAAGCCTTAGAAATAATAATGGACAAACCGCTTTGATGGCTGCGGTTAATACCGGTAATGCCGATGCGGTAGATTACCTGTTAAATCATGGCGCCGACAAAAACGAAAAAGATAATCAGAACAAGTCAGCTTTTGATTATGCGGAAGACTTAAACAACAATGAAATTTTAGGTTTGCTAAAAACCTCATCTGCAACAGCAACTCACTCGAAGTAATTTCTGATAACTATTTTGTTCCTAACCCCTGCGTCTTTCCGCAGGGGTTTTGCTTTACCCGCAAATTAAGGCAAAACGAAAACCTGGCTCTTGCCAAAAACAGATAACCGGCCGGTTGCTGATCAACACATTCTGCTATCTCTTAAAACTTTTGGGACTAAATGCTGTCGTTATGATATCACATAAAACTTGCCGCATGCCAGAAGATATCCGCCCAGAAGAAAAGGTAACCAAAAGAGAATTATCCTACATCGGAAAAGTTTGGCAAACCGTAGCCATCGTAGCATTACTTGTTGTGGTTATCTTGATTGCGCGGGTGGCTTTTAATGTACTGTTAATGGTGCTTGCCGGTGTATTGATCTCTGTTTACTTTCACGGCCTGGGCGATATTATTGAGCGCCGTACAAAGTTTAGCCGGCGTGTAAGCATGATCTTATCTGTTTCTATCTCATTTGCTATCATCGCCGCATTACTATGGTTTATGGGCACCAAAATACAAGGACAGATTGCTGTACTGAGCGATACACTTCCCAATACCATCAATACCGCCAAAATAAAACTTTCCGAATCGCCAATTGGGTCGCGCCTGCTGCAATATTTCTCTGGCGATAAGTCAGAAAAGTTATACGCGACTGCCGGCCACTTTTTCAGCACCAGTTTCGGCGTTTTGGGTAATATTTATATCATCCTGTTTTTGGGGATCTTTTTTACTGCCAGCCCCAGCCTTTATAAAGATGGCATCATTAAATTAATGCCCGACAGTAAAAAGCAACTGGCCAAATGTGTTATCGACCGCATCAGCCAGGCACTTAAAGGCTGGTTAAAGGGAATGATGCTTTCCATGGTTTTAATCACTATACTGATAACCACCGGCTTAACTATTATGGGTATCCCCGTGGCTTTAGTATTGGCGCTGATAACCGGTATCCTTAAGCTGATCCCTAACTTTGGTTCGCTTGCCGCCATGATACCGGGCGTATTGCTTGCCCTTACCGTAAGCGTTAATACCGCCATCGCAACGGCGATATTGTATATGGTATCGCAAACTGTTGTAAGCAACATTGTAACCCCGCTTATTCAAAAGAAAATGATCAACACCCCGCCGGCTTTAACCATTATCAGCCAGGTTATTATGGGTACACTCTGCGGTGCCCTCGGGGTGATCCTGGCGGTACCGTTGCTGGCTATCCTGATCATACTTGTGGATGAGCTTTACGTAAAGAAAATAAACGACCTGTGTTAATAATTTATTGAACCTGGTAACGGTAAACTTGCCGGCCAATGTTTCCGTTAAAGTCTAACCCTTACATCATTACCCTGTAAGTGCCGGCAGTCCACATTTTAAATAGTCGTGCAGTCGAATTTTTAGACAAATATAGTATGGCAAACTGTAATTTTAAACCGCGTAAGCTGGCTTAGTGGCGGGTTGTTTAGATACAATCTTATAAGCAACTACAATAAATATGATACATCCGCACGTCATGCCGATAACAGGTGCCGAAATATAGGTCATGGCCCAGCCGGAAATGTAAGATCCTAAAACATCGCAAAAATTCACCATGGCCATGTAAGCGGTAAATTGCGAGCCTTCTACCTTTTTGCGGCAAAGCGCCATTAGCATGGGCATGGCGGCAACGCTAAACATCGGGTCGGCAAAATTCCAAAGCATAAGGCCGGTTATGGTTAATGGCTTATGTGCCCACATAGCTCCAAAACTGTTAAACAGCACCAGGAAAAGGCAAATGCCCACCATTACAAATAATTGAAGTTTCCCCGGGCCCATTCTATCGGCAATTACACCGCCTCCAATTGTCACTATTAATGTTGCTATGGTGCCCCAGCCCCCCTGCAATACCGATACGGCATTATCTGCCCAATGCAGGTTGTGGATAATATGGAACGAGAACGACCGGATAAAGATGCTGTTACAGGTGTAAACCAGGGCGATGATACCAAACGTACGTAAGCTCACCTTTTCGGTGATACCGTTATATAATTGACGGAACAGCCATTTTAAATCAGGGTTATCCAAATCTTTTGCGGCCGGTTTTACAGTACTCTTAAATTTAAACGAGGGGATAAAACCATCGGCACTATCCAGCCGGATGCAGAAGGTAAGAACCGTCATCAAAAGTAGTAACACGGACTGCCCTGCAGCAGCGTAAAAAAAACCATAATAATGTAAAACGGTAGATAACCCTGCAGAGCCTGCCGCTATTCCCAACAAATAACCGCCGCGCATAAAAGCATTTACCCGCCCGCGTTCTTTATCCGGCACAATTGAAATCGCAATGGCATCTACACTCGCATCCTGTACGCTGGCAAAATTGCTGTGAATAAAAAACACTATCGACATCAGCGTTAATTGCTTTACGGGGTCATGCACCAAAAGCAAGGTGAGTGACGCCAAAAAAGCCAGGGTTTGAGTAAGTACCACCCAATGTTTGCGGTGTCCAATGACCGAAAACTGATACCTGTCGATTATAGGCCCCCAAACAAACTGGATGATCCATGGAATGCCCACTATAGCCGCAAACGTACCAACCGAACTGGAAGATATTCCCTTTCCTGCAAGATAATTAACCATTGCATACAGGGCAAAACCAGACGGGATGCCTTGCATGATATAAAGGTAAAAAAAGGTGAAGTACCGCAAGCCGGCGCTCTCTTTAAGTACTGGAAGTTTAGATAGCAAGGTTAATTTAAGTTTATAGCTACTGTAATATTAAAACTTAAATTTTTGTTTTAAGAAAAAAAGAGGGCTTGGTTGTAAGTTAATTTTACATCAAAAACAAAGCCCATCGTTTCCGACGGGCTTTAAAACATATTTTAAACTTATGGCTTACTGCCCCTGTGCCAGAGTGTAGCCTATTTTACCTCCAAATTTCATCAGGAACTCTACCGAGCACACCTTAAAATCTTCAGACAGGTCGGCTGCAATATGCAGGATCTCTTTCTGGGTGATGGTGGTACCGTCTTGTTTCTCAAAACGAATGCGGTATTCGTTCACCAACTCGGTAAATATTGATCCGGTTGGCCATACTTGGGTACCACGATTAGAGATCATAACCAGCTGGAAGTTATCAGTTTGTTTACGTTTTGCCAATTCGGCAAGTTCATTTGGTTGTTTGTTTGATTCTACAAAAACATCCACCCCAACCATTTCTTCCTCCACGTTTGTGCTGGTAACTGTTAGCTTATTTTTAAGCGGATGATCGTGATTGGCTTTTACTTCCATATCAGGTTGCGCTACAACTTCACCTTTTGCAGGCACCTGGCCCAAATTCGCAATAATAGCATCAGCAAACGTATCTGTATTGGCTGATTGGGTTGATCTGTCACCAAAATCGCCGGTGTGTACACCTTGCTCTAAAGTGTAAAGTAAAGCGTTTTCAATATTTGCGGCAGCGGTAGTAAAGCCCAGGTAACGCAGCATCAGGATACCCGAAAGTAGCAAGGCAGTAGGGTTAGCAATTCCCCGGCCGGCAATGTCTGGTGCAGTACCGTGTACAGCCTCAAAAATGGAAATATTATCACCAATATTTGCTGATGGTGCAAAGCCTAAACCACCTACTAAACCGGCGCAAAGGTCAGACACGATATCGCCCTGCAGGTTGGTCAGCACAATGGCCTGGAACATTTCCGGGCGCGATACCAGCTTCATACATAAATCATCCACGATTATGTCAGATGATTCGATATCCGGGTATTCCTTTGCTATTTCATTAAATGTTTCTAAAAACAAACCGTCGGTAAGCTTCATGATATTGGCCTTGTGGCCGCAAGCCAGCTTAGTGTAACCTTTGCGGCGCGCCATCTCAAAAGCATAGCGGATCACTTGTGCAGAACCGGGGCGGGTAATGATGCGGCGCCCAACGGCTACATCATTTGTTAGCAGGTGCTCGATGCCTCCGTAGGTATCCTCAATATTTTCGCGAACAATGGTAAGGTTGATTGGGATACCGGCTTTTGAAAATACCGTATCAACGCCGTTAAGCGATCGAAAATCGCGCTGGTTTGCGTAGGTATTCCATACTTTACGTGCGGTTACATTGATGCTTTTAACACCTTTACCCTTAGGGGTTTCCATAGGTCCTTTAAATAACAAACCAAGGCGTTCGATAGTTTCTTTTGCTGCTGCGGTCATCCCTGTAGAGTGCCCTGCATCGAAATAAGACTTTCCCATTTCTACATATTCGTAGTCAAGTTGTACATTGGCTGCCGCGAATATGCGGAGTACGGCGGCCATAATTTCCGGGCCTATACCGTCGCCTTTTGCTACTGCTATTTTAGTTTTCATAGATTAACTGTGTATGTAAAAACGCTGCAAAGGTAGCCAAAAGGGGCTAAAAATCGCAGTTTTTTACACTTATTGTGTATGTATGGTGCTATGTGCAACGCGTTTAAGTATGCAACACAGACATGGTTTTATAACCTTGTCAAGAAATAATTGTTCGGCCTTTTTTTAAAAGATTTAGGTTAAATTTGTCAGCTATACGATGAAAGCATTTTACGGCGATTTAAAATTAGGAATTTTAGGCGGTGGCCAGCTTGGCCGCATGCTGATACAGCAGGCGATAAATTACAACGTTACGGTGAAGGTTTTAGACCCCGACCGCGAAGCTCCATGTCGCCGCCTTTGCAACGAATTTGTTGTAGGCTCGTTAAGTGATTATGAAACGGTTTACAACTTTGGTAAAAAGGTTGATCTGCTGACCATAGAGATTGAGAAAGTTAACGTTGATGCACTGGAGCAGCTGGAAAAAGAGGGCGTGGCCGTTTATCCGCAATCGCGCATTATCAGGTTAATTCAGGATAAAGGCCTGCAAAAGCAATTCTTTAAAGAAAACGAGATCCCAACCGCGGAATTTCAGATCATCGCATCGCCAGAACAATTACGCGATAGCCACATCCCTTTCCCCTACATTCAAAAATTGCGGAGAGATGGGTATGACGGCAAAGGCGTTTACAAAGTATTAGACCAAACTTACCTGGATAATGCCTTTACCGAGCCCAGCCTGGTAGAGCGCATGATCGATTTTGAAAAAGAGATTGGTGTAATTGTAGCCCGTAATGAAAACGGCGAGGTGAAAACCTTCCCCATGGTGGAGATGGAATTTAACCCGCAAGCTAATTTAGTAGAGTATTTAATATCGCCGTCTACCCTGCCGTTTGAAGTACAAATGGAAGCTGAGAATATTGCCAAGCGCATTGCCGAAACTTTAAATATTGTAGGCTTGCTGGCGGTTGAAATGTTTTTGGACAAAAGCGGGAAGATATTGGTAAATGAACTGGCCCCCCGCCCGCATAATAGCGGCCATCAAACCATAGAGGGTAACGTAGTATCGCAGTTTGAGCAGCATTTACGCGCGATATTCAATCAGCCGTTAGGCGACACCGCCAGCCTGAGCAACGCTATCATGATCAACGTTTTAGGCGAAGCCGGATACGAAGGCCCCGCCGTTTACCAGGGTATCGAAAAAGTATTGAAGTGCGCCGGTGTGTATGTGCACCTATACGGCAAAGCACTAACCAAACCGTTCCGTAAAATGGGGCATGTAACCATCGTTGATAACGACCGGGAAAAAGCAATCGAAAAAGCACGTTACGTGCAAGAAACGTTGAAAGTGATAGCGTAAATTTAATTCTATGTCATTGCGGGGAGCTATAGCGACGCGGCAATCTCCTCACTAATGACATATTAATTACTAAGATTAATTTAAACCATGAGCCAACCAAAGATTGCCATAATAATGGGCAGCAAGTCGGACCTGAACGTAATGCAGGATGCCGCGGATGTGTTAAAAGAACTGGGTGTTGAATACGAAATGACGGTAGTATCGGCACACCGCACGCCTGACAGGATGTTTAGCTATGCACGCGCCGCAGCAGATCGGGGCATCAAGGTGATCATAGCCGGTGCAGGTGGCGCTGCGCATTTACCGGGAATGGTGGCATCGTTGACGCACTTGCCCGTGATCGGTGTGCCGGTAAAATCAAGCAACTCTATTGATGGTTGGGATTCGATCTTGTCTATCCTGCAAATGCCTAACGGTATCCCTGTAGCCACGGTTGCTTTAAACGCCGCAAAAAACGCCGGTATTTTGGCTGCTCAGATCCTGTCTACCGCAGACGAACACTTAGTGGCTAATTTGATCGCCTTTAAAGAAAAATTGAAGCAAGTGGTTGAAGCATCGGCAGCAGAGATGGAAACGAAGTAAATTTAAGCTGTTACATTAATTTCCGATAGGAATTTTACAATAACAAATGGTGGCAATAGTTTGTCAGTAAGCATTTTTTCAAACCACTGATTTAAACCCATATACAGTAAATGAAAAGTGTTCACGGCAATGAACGTGAACACTATATTTATAAGTATTGGTATAAATTAATTCAATAAAGGGTTTTCGGGAAAGTTAGCAATATGCGCGTACCGTTGGCCCAAGCTAATTACTACTTCGCGCCACAGGTTATGCTCATTGTTGCTGAAAATCGTGTCCGATTCAAACTTGTTGGCCACGATCCAGGCATCCTCACGCAATTCATCATCTAATTGCGAGGGTGTCCAGCCGGAGTAACCTGTAAAAAACTTGATCTCGCCCTCCTGCAACTGGTAAGTATTGATCAATTCCTTTATCTGGTCAAAATCGCCTCCCCAGTACACCCCTTCCCAGATCTCTATACCGCCATCTATTTTTTCAGGGCAACGATGAATGTAGTGCAAAGTATTTGCAGAGACAGGGCCGCCTGCATACACGGGTAGTTCTGAGTAAGATACATCCGGTAATATATCGCCTAGCAGGTACTCGCTCTGATGGTTCAGGATAAACCCCATCGCCCCGCCCTCAGAATATTCGGTAAGTAAGATCACCGAACGTTTAAAGGTTGGATCGGGCATAAAGGGTTCTGATATAAGTAACCTGCCCGCAGCAGGCGCAATTGGACTCAGCATAGGTTGTAATATGTTTTAAATAATAACACTCATTTTTAAAATATGTTCGTTACCTGTAAAAATGAACTGTATACGTTATTTACGGTTTAATTAATTTGTAAGTTTGCGTTGATGGATCAGAAAGATATAGAGAATTTACGACAGGATTATAGCGCCGCATCGCTTAGTGAAAGTGATGTTGATGCCAGCCCGTTCCGCCAGTTTGATAAATGGTTTAACGAGGCCATAAATGCCAAGGTGCATGAGCCCAACGCCATGACACTGGCAACTGCCACCCATGATGGACGCCCATCGGCAAGGATAGTATTACTAAAAGGCTTTAGTGAAGACGGCTTTAAATTTTATACCAATTATTTGAGCCGCAAAGGTAAAGAGATCAGTAAGAACCCATTGGGTGCACTGGTATTTCATTGGGGAGATATGGAGCGCCAGATCCGAATTGAAGGCACCATTGATAAACTGGATAAGGACTATTCTGAAAAATATTTTCATTCGCGTCCTATAAAAAGCCAGATAGGCGCTGCTGCATCGCCGCAAAGCCAGGAAATTGACGGCCGCGAGGCCCTGGAGAAAAAAATGGCAGAACTCGAAGCCGAATATGGTGACAGCAGTGTGCCCAAACCATCTTGTTGGGGCGGTTATGTACTTAGGCCTACGCTGATTGAATTTTGGCAGGGACGCCGCAGCCGCCTGCATGATAGGATCGTTTACAAAAAAACCGATAAGAAAAACTGGAAAATAGTACGGCTTGCCCCATGAGTTTTGACGACATCAAACAATTGCTCATCGAAAAATTTGGCGACAGCATCATTACCGGCGAAGAACGTACGGGGATGCAGCCTGCCTTATTGATAGATGCCGACAGAATTGCCGACGTTTGCATGGAGTTACGTGATAATCCGAAAACTTATTTTGACTTTTTATCATGCTTAAGTGGCGTTGACTACGGTGTAGATGACGGCAGGTTTGGTGTAGTATACCACTTATCGTCTATCCCCTATCAATTACAAATTACCTTAAAGGTGAGTAAAACGAATGACCGTAATGAGGCTGAGTTGCCTTCGTTCCCGAGCGTAGTGCCTGTTTACCGCACTGCCGACTGGCATGAGCGTGAGGCTTATGACATGATGGGTATTTATTTTGACGGCCACCCGGATCTGCGAAGGATCCTGTTGCCGGATGATTGGGAAGGCTTCCCTTTGCGCAAAGATTACCAGGCTGCAGAGTATTACAAGGGTATCAAGATTGATTAATTTAAATTACATAAAACGTCATTGCGGGTTGACGAGCTAAAAACAGTGGAAACACAAACATCAAAATACGAAAAGCCTTTACAAGCCTATCAAAAAAAGATAGCTGATGCCGCTGTGGAAGACATGGTGCTTAACATGGGGCCGCAGCACCCGTCTACCCATGGGGTGTTAAGGTTGGAGCTGATAACTGATGGCGAAATTGTTAAGGAGGTTATTCCCCACATTGGCTACCTGCACCGCTGTTTCGAAAAACACGCCGAATCGCTTACCTATCAGCAAACTATCCCTTTCACCGACAGGATGGATTACCTGGCATCGATGAACAATAGCCACGCCTGGGTTATGGGTGTGGAGCGGATGCTGGGCATCGATAAAGAAATCCCTAAACGTGTCGAATATATCCGGGTGCTGGTTTGCGAACTGAACCGCATCGCATCGCACCTGATTGCCATTGGCACTTACGGCATCGATATTGGCGCCTTTACACCGTTTTTGTGGTGCTTTAGGGACAGGGAACATATCATGGGCATGCTGGAGTGGGCATCCGGCTCGCGCATGCTGTACAATTACATTTGGGTTGGTGGTTTATTTTACGATCTTCCGGTTGGCTTTGAAGAACGCTGCCGCGAATTTGTGGAATATTTTAAACCAAAAATGGTAGAGCTTAATCAATTGCTTACCGAAAACCAAATTTTCATTAGCCGTACAGCGAACGTCGGCGTAATTCCCCTGGATGTTGCTATAAATTACGGCTGCTCCGGCCCTGTACTGCGAGGATCGGGCTTACGGTATGATCTGCGAAGAATAGACAATTATTCCGCTTATCCCGAACTGGATTTTGAGATCCCGATAGGTAAAGGCGAGATGGGTACAGTAGGCGACTGCTGGGACCGTTATAAAGTGCGTGTTGACGAGATAGAGCAATCACTAAAAATGATTGAGCAATGCCTGGATCGATTGCAAAAAGAGCTGAAACGCACACCCGACTTTGATCCGCGCGCAAAATTACCGCGCAAAATCACCCCAAAGGCGCAGGATTATTACATGCGTGCCGAAGGTGCTAAGGGTGAACTGGGCTTTTACTTTATTACCGATGGCCGGTCAGAAATCCCATTCCGTGTAAAATCCCGCGGGCCAAGTTTTAATAATCTGTCGGTAATACCCGCGATAGCGCAAAACGTAATGATAGCGGATCTGATAGCCATTATCGGCTCACTGGACTTTGTTTTGGGTGAGGTGGATAGGTAATTTAAGTATAATATTTGGCTTCAAGATTAAAGTCAGGAATGCGTTTTCCGAAATACATGAAAAGAATAACGATACTTTTTGCTGTACTTATAAGTTGGTGGGCAGCTAATAATGCAGACGCTCAGCGTAAAATAATTACGTTAGCGAACCCGGAGATCATAAAAACTTACCTGGAAGGTGATTACAGACTTCAAAACAAAGTTTGCGAAAACATTTTTACGATGGTTAAATTTCAGATTGACTCGCGAGGATATGTCATTAATCTTGATTTCAGCAGGGACACGCCTGCCCTATTAAAGGATGCGATCCAAAACAGGTTATCAAATTCAAACGGGTTCTGGAAGGTATCAGCTGTTAAAGAAAATTCTGTTGAACAACCTATTTACGTCTTACCAATGATTTTTATGTTCCGATTAAATTGCCTGGAAGGAGAAGTAATTGTTTCAAAGGATAAAAATATGTCCGCAGATAATTTAAAGGAATTAAACTCATTTATCTTAGCGTTTAGCAACGCTTTAAAATTTGAAAAGTCTAATACAGATAGTGTTAAATGTGTACTGTTTAGTCCGATGGTAGTCAACCCTTAAAATACGATCATTCCGACAATCTAACTCTAATTACTGTTAATTACTTTAACGACTTTACAATTTTACAATGATTTCGGTTTAAAACACTAAAAGGGAGTTTTGAGTTGATATCCCTTTTAATTTAAGATTTGGCGTTTCGCCTTATTTTAAAATCAACGTTAGGATATACATATAGATTGTCAGGCATTGTTTAAAAGCACAACCTCGCACAATCACTCGGGCTAATACAAAAAGAGGCGCAATTACTTGCACCTCTCTTATATTTAATTGTTGATTTTTACTGGTTATAAACCTTCACCATAAAAACGTAATTACGCATTTTTTTGATTTGCTGCGGGCGGCTCAAGCCGGCCAGCGCGTTTTTGGTATTCAGGTTAAGTGATTTGTTTAATGAGTCGGCAGGGATGTTTTGAATAGCTTTTAGCAGGTAATTAGATTTAACCGCGAAGGCCGCTCCTGTTGCCTGTGTTTGTTTGCCGTTAACCACGCCAATAATGTTACCGTTACCATCTACTAAAGGGCCGCCGCTGTTGCCCGGGTTAAGCGGGATAGATACCTGGTATTCGGTAGTATCACCACGGAAACCGGTAAGTGCTGTTAGTGCACCGGGGCCACCCATTGAGATGTCATCTGTAGGGTAACCCAAGGTATATACATCTTCGCCTAAATCGCTCTTAAACTTTTTGAACGTATAAGGTACCTGGCCCAGGTTTTTAAATGCCGGATCGTTGATCTGCAGGATGGCAACATCATACTGCGGCTCGGTGTAAACCACCTTTGTGTGGAATGATTCGCCATCAGAATTTTGTACATAAACAGAGTCGCCACCGCTTATCACGTGAAAATTAGTAATGATATAGCCGTTACCAGACAATGCGAAACCCGTACCCCTGAATTTAGCCGAAATAGCCGGACCAGGCTTACCATCGCTGATTATCTTATCTGTTTTATCTCCCAGGCGTTTTTGCTGCACCTTAACGCGGTCAACTTCCTGCTTTAACTGTACAAAGCGCGGGTCCTGGTTGGTTAAGTAACCGGTAAAAAATAAAGTACAAAGTATAGCGAAAATAGCGATAGATGCCGCTACAGATATTTTTGAGTGATGGTTACGCCACATCTGCACCACTATGGATGGGTGCGACATCAGGTCGTCTTTTAACGTATGTACATCTATCTCCTCGTGTATGGCGTTCAACCTGGTCTCCAGGTTTAAGCGTTCACTATATTGTTTAATAAGCGCTGTAAAGTTCTTATGCTCGGCCAGTTTTTCAGCTACCGAGGCATCGCTACTGCGCAAGGTTTCAAACTTCGCACGTTCTTCCTTGGTCATCTCGCCACTCAGGTAGCGTTCAATCATTTCTAAAAGTTGTTCTTCTCTCATTGCTTCACCCTTTCAATTACTGCTGAAAAAAAAGTTTCTTCAGCCTTTGCAGGCATTTATACTTTTGTGTTTTGGCGTTATCGGCATTGGTATAGCCAAAGCGTTCACAAATATCCTGCATAGATTTACTGTGCATATAAAAGTCTTCCATAATGGTTTTGCAGGGCTCGCCCAGCAATTTCAGCGCTTCGCCCATTTTATTGAGCTGCACATCCTTTTCGTGGTGGCGGTCTGTCTCCTCTTCAACCGGCAGGTACTCTTCAAAATCCTTAATGTCGCCGCCATACCGGTTCAATTGTTTAAGCCGTTTTAACCAAAGCCGCCTGCATATCGAATATATGTAGGTCTTAAGCTTGCTGCTCAGTTCAAAGTCACCACGTTTAACCTTATTGTAAAGAACTATTATCGCCTCCTGGTATACATCTTTAGCATCATCCTCGTTGCCGTTATTATTCAGCACAAGCTGCAATATCATCGGAAAATAAGCCAGGTATAACCTTTTTAAAACGCTGTCAGAGTTGTTTAGTATCCCAATGATCACTTCACTATCTGCCGGAAACTCTACATTTAAATGTTTATTCACTACTTAATACAATTTATATTGAATTGTAACCCAACATGATCAATTATTTTTTTGCGGCAATTGTGCCGACAAATTTTGTTGCCGTATGCCTGCGGATACAAACCTAGCAACCTGCAATATCGGTTATTAATCGATAGCTTAAAACAGCCTTGGCATTATAATTGAATTTTATACACGAACGTAAAACACTACTATTATGAAAAATTTATTTAAATCCGGCCTGTTAGCTTTGGCCATTGCCATATCAGCAACGGCATGTACGGGCAACGCCACTAAATCTGCACCCGATAGCGCAAAGATGGACTCGAACATGGCAGATACCAGCCAAACCGGCAAAGCGCCAGGTGCAAATGGCTCTCCCGCCGCTATTGATTCAGGGTTAGACAAATCCGGATCGGGCGGTACCGACAGCACAAAAAGCCCTAAACCGGTCAACTAATTAAAAAGCCCGCTTACATAACATAAGCGGGCTTTTTTGTGCTTAAATATTTACAAAACCGATAGGTGAAATAAATTATTTAAAACTTTTTGGGTTACCTTTTACGGTTAGCGCTATTAAGAGTACAAAAACGAATAAACTTTAAACACTCATCAATATGAAAAATTCATTCAAATTAGCCGTTTTAACATTAGTTATCGCAGTATCTGCAGCAGCTTGCGGCGGCCCTAAAAAAGAAGGCGGTTCTGATACAACCGTTGTTGATTCATCAGTAACTAAAACTGTTGTTGACAGCACTAAAACAGATACCGTTGTTAAAACCGATACTGTTGCTGTTGATTCAACAAAAAAATAATTCCAAAAAGGGGTTACCTTTTTTGATAATGGGTATTAACACCCGTTAGTATATTACGCTCACAATTTAAAAAAACAAAAAATGAAAAATTCATTCAAATTAGCCGTATTAGCTTTAGCTATCTCTGTTTCTGCCGTTGCTTGTAAAGGTAATTCTTCAAACGGTGGTTCTGACACTACCAAAACTGATTCATCAACTATCGTAACTGATACTACATCTAAAGACACTACAGTTAAAACTGATTCAGCTGCAAAAGATACAACTGTTAAAGTTGAGACTAAAAAAACTGAAGTTAAAAACTAATTACATTTAGTTTTTTAAGCTTTTTTAGTTTTATAAGAGGTAACTCACATTTTTTTTAAAAATGTTGGGTTACCTTTTTTTGTTTAGGGTATTAAGCTTTGAAAACTATTAAATCACTTAAAAAACACAAAAAATGAAAAACTCATTCAAACTTGCGGTTGTAGCTTTAGCTATCGCTGTTTCTGCTGTTGCTTGCAAAGGTAAATCATCTGGTTCTGCTGCTGATTCAGCTGCTATGGATTCTGCTAAAATGGATTCTTCTGCAAAAATGGACACCACTGCTAAGATGGATTCTTCTGCAAAAATGGACACCACAGCTAAAATGGATTCTACTAAAAAAATGTAATCCCATTTTTGTTAAAAGAAGCCCCCGGTTACGCCAGGGGCTTTTTTGTTGATTTATATTTTAAAACATTTAGCACCTGCTTTGTTTATTGCCTAAACAAACTTTATTATGAGATACGCCGAGTGGAACAGCTTAACCAATGAACAACGAAAAAATGCGCATTGGCACCATCACCCTCGCGTAAGGTTAGCTACTATCTTTTCTGTTTTATTCGCGCTGGTGTTTGTGGTGTTTTTGTCGCGCGTGTTCCAAAACAGGCGGGTGCATGTTAACCGCAAACCTAATGACAAAGAAGCCTTTGCTATTGCCAAAGCCTTTGTAAAAGACAGGGTAAATCAGCCGCAATCTGCAACATTTGCCAAGAACGATTTTGAAAAACAAATAGATACTGGCCGTAACTCTTATACTATATCATCCTACGTAAATGTGCAGGATAGCAGCGGTAAGTTCAGTAAAAAACAATGGAAAGTTGAGCTGGCCTATAAAGGCGGCGACTGGGCCGATAAAAGCAGCTGGGATTTGGTTGGTGTTAATATAGACAACACTGCTGTCAAATAAAAAAAGAGCACCGGTTTGGATGCTCTTTTTCTGAGATGTAAATTAAAATTTAGTTCTCAATACTATCGCGTAAAGCTTTTACCTGATCATGCGCCTGCTGTAATGCGGTTTGCTGCTCAACCAAGATATCTTTGATGTAAGCTACGGTATCCTCATCAGCAATGGCTTTTTTGTAAGCATCGTTAATGGCATCCTCGCCAAACTCACACTCTTCTAAAATACTTTTTTTACTGTGGCTGCTAAATGCTGCCTTAACGTCTAACCAGGTACGGTGTAATTTACCGCTGGTTGATGTACCCGTAGCTATATCGTGTCCAAGCGCGGCAACTTCTGTTGCCAGTGCCATTTTAAAATTCTGGCTATCCCCAATTAGGCCGGTAAAAAGTGTCCTTAATGAACCGTCCTGGTCTTTCAATTCTTTTAAGGCATTTTCAAATCCTAAGATCCTGTCGTTATTGATCTGGATCAGATCATTAAGGGTTTCTATTGTTGCTTCGTTCTTGTTCATGGTTTTGAGTTTTATGGATTTACAACTAAACAAAAAAGATATTGTTTCAATTAAAACAATATCTTCAAGTTAAGTATCGAGTACTATGATCTGCCTCTGAAAGCCGAAATTATCCAGATGATAACCAGTACAACTACGATTACGGAAATAATCCCTACTGCTGCCCCGGCTTTAAAAATGCCGCCGATAACTTCACATCCGCTTAAGGTAGCAACGGCGAATGCAAGCATTAAAAGTGTTAGTTTTTTCATGATGTTATGTATAAGATTTATGATCTGTTTACGCTATTGCAATAATGATACCTTTTAAATAAATGCGTTTTTACGGGGGTTTGAGCTATAACACTGTACAGCAATCAATACAAGCAATGCCATAAATTTGTTAAAAGGCAACATTCACTTAATGAGCAGTGCGTTAAAATTGTATTTTCACGGGCATGAGTATGGAGCTGTTTTCTGCCGGGCAAGTAACCGTGAAGTTTCAGGACAAGGTTGTGTTAAATGATCTGTCGATGCGGGTTTATAAAGGCCGGCACTGGGCTGTTACCGGCAAAAGTGGCAGCGGCAAAAGTGTGTTGCTGCAAGTTATAGCCGGTAACCTAAGCGTCAGTTCGGGGAAAGTTAGCTATTCGTTTTTTGAGGGAAATGATTATCCCGGCCATACAACTCCCAATCACCAATTTATCGCTTTTTCAGGCGCTAAGCACCATTTTAAAAACTTGTCAAATACATCGCAGCTATACTACCAGCAGCGCTATAATTCTTCCGACTCTGAAGACGCGCATACTTCCAGGCAATACTTGTTATCTGTTAAACCCAATCGCCATACGCCTGCCTACTGGACATTCGATAAAACTGCAGCCGCACTCAACCTCACGGGATTCTTAGATAAACAGATCATCAAATTATCAAATGGTGAAACTAAAAGACTGATGATCGCCGCTGCTCTGCTAAAAAATCCTTTATTGCTGCTGTTAGATAACCCCATGACCGGCCTGGATGTGAACATGCGGGCCACGTTCAATACTTTGCTAACCGAGATAGCCGCATCGGGTATAACACTGATCATGGCTACATCTGCCAATGAAATTCCTGATGTGATAACAGATGTTGCGGTATTAAATGCCGGTGAGGCCATGCAACACTTTACTAAGGAGGAGTTTGACAAATATGATAGCGATGTAAAAGATGTTCAACCAATCAATCATCAAGCCTTTGCCGAAATGATAGCAGCCCCGTTGCCGGAATATGAGGCAATTATAAGAATGCGAAATGTAACGATCACCTACGGCGAAAATGTGGTACTGGATGGTGTAAACTGGCGGGTGACTCAAGGTGAACGATGGGCACTGTTGGGGCCGAATGGTGCGGGTAAATCTACCTTATTAAGTTTGGTGAACGGTGATAACCCACAGGCCTATGCCAACGACATTGTGTTGTTCGACAAAAAGCGTGGTACGGGCGAAAGCATTTGGGATATCAAAAGCAAGATAGGTTTTGTATCGCCCGAGTTGTACCAATACTTCCCTACCGACAACTCTTGCCTGCAGGTTATCGAAAGCGGCTTTTATGACACACTGGGGCTGTTCAGGCAAAGCAGTAAAGCAAAAGCAGACCTTGCAATGAAATGGATGCAAGCGTTGGAAATTGAGCAATATGCGCGGGTGCTGTTAAAGAACATCCCGGCCAGTGCCCAGCGCCTGTGCCTGCTTGCCCGCGCCCTCATTAAAAACCCTACCTTATTAATTTTCGACGAACCCTGCCAGGGGCTTGACGACCATCAGCAAAAACACTTTAAATCAGTTATCGACACCATATGCGAATTAAGCCCGGTTACGCTGATCTACGTAACTCACTATCAGCACGAAATACCTGATAGTGTGGATAAGGTTTTAAGATTAGACAATGGAAACGTGGTGGATGAGATGTAGTGGTATTATCATTACTTTGAACAAGTCCGTTTTTTTACAATCTCGTTAATTCCATCCAAACTTAAATCCTGTTTATGTGCGTATATTTGTATATGAATACAGCCGATCTGTTGCAGCGCGCTTTAGCCTTTGATTTTCTAAGTTTGGAAGAGGGTGTTTTCTTATATAAAAACGCCTCTACCGCCGATCTAATGTATGTAGCAAATGAGTTGCGTAAAATTCAGGTGCCGCATGGCAAGGTTACGTGGCAGATAGACAGGAATGTAAATACTACCAACGTTTGTATTGCCAACTGCAAGTTTTGTAATTTCTTCCGTCGCCCCGGTCACGAGGATGCGTACATTACAGATATCGAAACGTATAAAAAGAAGATAGAAGAAACCTTTAAGTATGGCGGCGACCAGCTTTTGTTACAGGGCGGTCACCATCCCGATCTTGGCTTAAAGTTTTATACTGATTTGTTTAGCGAATTAAAGCAACTGTATCCTAAGTTAAAACTACACTCGTTAGGCCCCCCGGAAATTGCCCACGTTGCCAAATTGGACAATATGAGCCATTACGAGGTGCTGAAAGCGATGAAAGAGGCTGGTTTAGACTCGCTGCCCGGTGCAGGTGCCGAGATCCTGAACGACCGTGTACGCCGCCTGATATCAAAAGGAAAATGTGGCGGACAAGAGTGGCTGGACGTAATGCGCGCCGCACATCAGCTTAACCTGCCTACATCAGCAACAATGATGTTTGGCCATATTGAAACTATCGAAGAACGCTTTGAGCACCTGGTATGGATTCGCGAGGTGCAGGCCGAAAAGCCCGAAGGCCATCATGGCTTTGTTGCATTTATTCCATGGCCTTTCCAGGACGATGGCACGCTTCTGCGTAAAGTACGTGGCATCACCAACAACGTAACCGGCGATGAGTATATCCGCATGATTGCACTAAGCCGTATTATGCTGCCGAATATTAAGAATATTCAGGCGTCATGGTTAACGGTAGGCAAACAGGTTGCGCAGCTTTGCCTGCATGCCGGAGCTAATGATTTCGGGTCGATCATGATTGAAGAGAATGTGGTATCGGCTGCCGGGGCACCGCACAGGTTTACCGCAAAAGGTATCCAGGAATCTATCAAAGAAGCCGGATTTGAACCGCAGTTACGTACGCAAAAGTACGACTGGCGCGATATACCTGCCGAAATTGAAGAACAGGTGATAGATTATTAAGGGGCCGGCTTATATGGCGGCAAAGTAAATTCAGAAATTACAAAAACTGTTATTCTGAGGTAAGAGTAGCGACGAGGAACCTTGTTGTTAACAAAGCGGCTATGCATAAATTCGGAGCTTTAACGATTGATCAGGATTTCTCCTACCCTATTCACAAAACCCAGCACCGTTCGTTCGAAATGACATCGTTTGAGTTATCATGTTTATAACATTCTGATATATTTGTAACGCATGGAAGATATCGAACAATATGTCGAGGCCTTAATTTTCGCTTCAGAGCAGGGCATCCGCATGGAAGAGATCCTGTATTGTTTGCAGGCAGCCTTTGAACATGATTTTACTGCCGAAGAGGTAACCAGGCATATCGATAATATCCGTACCAAATATCAAAATGACGACCTTGCAGTAGAGGTAGTAAAAGTTAACAATGGCTTTCAATTCCTCACAAAAAAAAAGTATCATGCAGTGATCAGTTTGCTGCAGCTGCAGCGTTCTAAAAAGAAGCTGAGCCAGGCCGCTTTAGAAACACTTGCTATTATTGCTTACAAACAGCCCGTCACCAAAACCGATATTGAACAGATACGCGGTGTAAATTGTGATTACTCTATCCAAAAGTTATTGGAAAAAGAGTTGATTGCCATTACGGGGAAGTCCGAGAGCGTTGGTAAACCAATCCTGTATGGCACAAGCAACCTTTTTATGGATTATTTTGGAATAAATGATATAGCAGAACTGCCCCAGCTAAAAGAAATTACCGATGGCAGCAGCACAATTGGCGAAGTAACCGATTAAACTTTAAAATGATTTTTATTGAAATGATTTTGATTATTTTTACTGTTAGATAATGCTGATTGCAGCGCAACTAAACACCCAAAACAATTAGGTTAACAGATTATAAGTTTTAACGAATAAAAAATTTATTAAAATGGCAGCTCCAAAAAAACCTTTGAATACCTCTACAAAAAAGATCAGTGATGAGGATGATGATGATTTAGATGACGATCCAACACCGGGCAAGAAGGTTGCGGACGATGATGATGACTTTGACGAGGAAATTCCGCTGGATGATGACCTTGGCCGGTATGAATCATTTGAGCCTTTTGATGATGAGGACGACGACTAAAAACCGCTAAAAACATATTGCGAAGCATTCAGTATTAAGCTGGATGCTTTTTTTGTACTAACACCTATCCCATGACCGTAACCGAAGTGACAACCAAAGCCGACAGAAAGGCTTTTTTAGACGTTGCCCGACTGCTATATAAGAACGACGCCAACTGGGTTTGCCCGCTGGATAATGATCTGGAAGCCGTTTTCGACCCGAAAAAAAACAACTTTCATCAGCATGGAACGGCAACCCGCTGGATTTTAAGGGACGTTAGTGGCAACCTTATTGGCCGCATTGGCGCGTTTGTTAACGAGAAGAAGGCTTACAATTATGAGCAGCCTACCGGCGGCTGTGGCTTTTTTGAGTGCATTGATAATAAACAGGCGGCGTTTCTGCTATTTGATACCGCTAAGGAATGGTTGAAGCTAAAAGGTATGCAGGCGATGGACGGGCCAATAAATTTTGGCGAAAATGATAATTTTTGGGGTTTGCTGGTTGAAGGCTTTACCCCGCCATCATACGGTATGAACTATAACCCGCCCTATTACAAGGCTTTTTTTGAGGAATACGGCTTTGTGACACAATACGAGCAGATAACCAATCACCTGAGTGTGCATAAGCCTTTTTCAGAAAGGTTTACCAAAATAGCCAATTGGGTAATGAACAAGCCAGGCTACAATTTCGAGCATTTTGAAACCGCCCGGATAGAAAAGTTTGCCAACGATTTTATAGAAATCTATAACGACGGCTGGCAGGATTTTGAAAACTTTGTGCCGATAAACCACGCAACTATAATGGAAAGCTTTAAGCAAATGAAAGCCATTATGGATGAGAGGCTTATTTGGTTTGCTTATGTAGACAATGAACCGGCCTCTTTCATTGTGATACTGCCCGATGCCAACCAAATGATAAAACCGCTAAATGGCAAATTAAACCTTTGGGGCAAGCTCACATTTTTGTATAGAAAATTGAAAGGCGTTACAAGGATGCGCGCCATAGTTATGGGCACCAAGCAAAAGTTCCAGAAACATGGGCTGGAATCGTGCTTATTTATTAAGCTCAAAGAATATGTACTGCCGCTTAATCAGTACGATGAGCTTGAACTATCGTGGGTTGGCGATTTTAACGAGAAAATGATAGCCATCCACGCGGCGGTGGGTGCAACATTTGGTAAAAGGCACTTAACTATGCGATATAAATTTTAAGCCCGGACAATGCCGGGCTTAAAAAATTATGCTGTAGCTGTCTTTTTGTGTCTAAGTTCCTCAAATAGCTCGATTACTTTCTTTTGCAGATCTATTACTTCAGTTTCGCGATCCATTAACTTCTTGTTAACGTTCTCCAGTTCACTCGCGATTTTCTGGTCTTGCTCAGTTTCGTTAAATGTTAACAGTTGCACTACCGACATTTCAAACAAAGCAGCAATTTGCTCTAAACGAGAAAGATTGATATCAGTTATACCCGTCTCAATTTTCGAAAAAGCAGGGATAGAAATATCTAAGCGTTTAGCAACTTCTTCCTGGCTCCAACCTTTTTGGTGGCGTAATAACCGGATCTTTTTTCCAAGTGTTTTCATAATAATATCAATTAGGATAGGTTTCTCAATAGTTAATAAAGTTACAACATATTTGATAAGTAAACTAGTAATCAGTAATATTTATAACAATATATTTTTTAACTCAATTAAATTAATGCCGCCAAAATTACCAGAGCTCATCATCAACAGGTTGCTGTTGGCAATATTTAATTGCTCCAGGTGGTTTAGCAGTAGCGCGGGTTCATTAAAAAACAGCAAACGCTCATTGGCAAAGGCGTTTTTTACTACCTCGGCAGGGTATGGTTCTATTTTCTTTTGTCCGAAGGTTTTGCGATCGATGAATACAATAGCCTCGTCTGCCGCATCCATCGTTCCGGCATATTCATCCAAAAATTCCTTATTCAGGCTGCTAAACGTGTGCAATTCTATGCAGGCAATCAATGGCCTGTTGGGAAATTGCGACTTAACCGCCTGGATAGTTGCAGTTAATTTGGATGGCGAGTGCGCGAAATCTTTGAAAATAGTTGCGTTATCATTTTTGCCAACCACCTCTAAACGGCGGGCAGCACCCTTAAACGTTTGCAAATAAGTATAAAAATCTGCCTGCCCGATACCTAAATTTTGGCACACCAGCCGGGCAGCTTCCATATTCAGCAAATTGTGCTGGCCAAAGATCTGCAATGGGTAGCTTTTACCGCTATACAGCACACTTGTAATGCCGTTATAAATAGTATATTCAGGCAAACTGTATGGTAACTTATTTACATCGACCGATAAACCATCAACCATCGTTTTTAAAACCTCATCGGTTTCGCTATAGATCAGCTCACCGCCGGGTTGTATTGTTTCTGCAAAGATCCTGAACTGATCGATGTAATTATCAAACGTTGGGAATACGTTAATATGATCCCAGGCTATTCCGCTTATTACGCCTACATCCGCTTTATAAATGTGAAACTTTGGTCGCCTGTCAATCGGCGATGCCAGGTACTCATCCCCTTCTATAATGATAACAGGCGCTTCCTGCGTAAGCTTTACCATGGTATCGAAACCTTCCAGCTGTGCGCCTACCAGGTAATCAAAATTTTTACCGGCCTGCTGTAATGCATGCAAGATCATGCTGGTAATAGTGGTTTTGCCATGACTGCCCCCTATAACCACCCGATTTTTATCTTTGGATTGCTCGTAAATATAATCGGGATAAGAATAGATCTTGATGCCTAACTCCTGAGCTTTAAGCAGCTCGGGATTATCAACGCGGGCGTGCATACCTAAAATAACAGCATCTAATTGCGGGGTAATCTTCTCCGGTAACCAGCCTGTTTGTGCAGGCAAAATGCCGTATTTGCCAAGCCGCGACGCCGATGGCTCAAACAACACATCGTCTGAACCTGTAACCTCGAAACCTTTTTTGTGAAGGGCAATTGCAAGGTTGTGCATAGCACTTCCTCCAATAGCAATAAAATGTACTTTCATTAATAAAGTTTAGTGCTGCAAATACGCAGCAAATAAACGTAAAAAAGCTTTATACAGCAATTATGGGTCTAATAAATTGCCGGTTATGTAATTATTTTAACATTTGTATGGCAGCCATTTTATCTATGCTTTAATGTTCATTGTAAGGTAGATGTCTTCAAGAGAGAAATCTTTCGTTCGCTGTTGCATTTTACAATCTAAAGCATACATTTGTACTGTAATATTTATTATTACAGTACAAAAATGAACGGCAGGTTCCCCATTGCTTTACATATAATGACATTGCTCTCGGCATCGGGCGAGGTGATTTCGTCCGACTATATTGCCGGCAGTATTAATATTAACCCGGTACTGATCCGCAAGGAGTTGAGCAATCTGATTAAAAATGGATTGGTGAAAAGCCAGGAAGGCAAAAAGGGAGGCTATACCTTGAACAAGCCTGCCCATCAGATCACACTGGCTGGTATCTACGATGCCGTTAAGCCGGAAGCAATCCTGGGTAAAGCAAAAAACACACCTAACCCCGCCTGCCCTATAGGCAAGCAAATCAATGAGCACCTGAATGTGCTTGATTTAGAAATTGAACGGGCTATGATGGATAAGTTAGGCAACACCAACCTGCAAGATTTTTGCAAAAAATTCGATTGAAATTTACATATAATAGTAACATAGAACTACAAATAACTAATAACAATACGATGAAATTAGCATTAATAGGCGCAAGTGGCTTTGTAGGCAGCGCAATTTTAAAAGAGGCAATTGCCCGTGGTTATGAAGTATCTGCCATAACCCGCGATAGTGGAAAGGTGGCCAAGGAAGCCGGCGTAACGGCGTTCGCTATAGATGTGAATGATACCGATGCATTGGCTGCAGCAATATCAGGACATGATGCGGTGATTAATTCCTTTAACGCAGGTTGGACAAACCCCGACCTTTACAATGCATTTATCAAAGGATGCGAAAGCATACAGGCAGCTGCGAAAAAGGCTGATGTGAAACGCTTACTGGTTATTGGCGGCGCGGGCAGTTTATTTATCGATGGAAAGCAATTGGTTGATTCGCCGGAGTTCCCTGCGGAATGGAAAACAGGCGCTACAGCAGCGCGCGACTACCTAACTAAATTGCGTGAAGAGCAAGAACTGGACTGGACTTTTCTGAGCCCAGCCATAAATTTGCACCCAGGCGCACGTACCGGCACTTTCAGATTAGGTACCGAAAGCCCTGTGTTTAACGAAGAAGGGAAATGTGAAATCTCTGTAGAGGACCTTGCCGTTGCTGCCGTTAATGAGTTGGAGAACAAACAGTATATAAAAGCCAGGTTTACCGTTGGATACTAAGATTGTAATTGAACGAGTTTGAATGATTACACCGATTGTATTATAACATCGGTGTAATCACTTAAATCATTTGCGATCGTTAATACTATAATACAAATTTAGCGGCTACCCATTCTTTATCTTTTTTATGGGTAATGTATTTAAGGTTGTACTTACGGGCCTCATCGGTAATAATATCCAGATCGGGCGACTCATAGAAACCACTGAAATAAATCTCTCCACCCGGCTTCAATGCTTCTGCGTAACGTGCCATCTGGTCTATCAGTATATTACGGTTAATGTTGGCCAGGATAATGTCGTATTGCTCGTCAGGAATGGCCTCTTTTGATCCGCAAAGCGCCTTAATAGTAGTGATATTATTTAAGGCAGCGTTTTCAATAGTGCTATCGTAACATACTACATCATAATCGATGGCGGTGATATCCGTAGCGCCCAACTTAGCGGCGAGGATAGCAAGGATGCCTGTTCCGCAGCCCATGTCCAGAACTTTTTTACCGGCGAAATCATTCTCCAGGATCAATGCCATAACCATAGCGGTAGTTTGGTGATGACCGGTACCAAATGCCATCTTCGGGTCGATCACGATCTCGTATGGGAACTCCGGCTTCTGTTCATGAAACGTTGCACGTACAAATACCTGGTTGCGAATTTGTATCGGCTCGAAATTACTTTCCCATACTTCATTCCAATTCTTTTGCGGTATGAGGGTAATGTCGTAACTGAAAGTAAACATCTCCCGGTAAACCCCTAAAGTCTCATCCAGCTTAGCCTGATCAAAATCGCCCTGCGGTATGTATGCCTTAAAGCCAAGGTCAACCTCTTCAAAAGTATCAAAGCCAATATCGCCTAAAGCGCCTATCAGCAAATCCTGCTGGTAATCTTCGGTTGTGATGGTTGTGAAAAGGAGTTCGTAATAGTTCATTTTTCAGGGATTAAAGGTTGGCGATCAGAAGTAAGAAAAACAAAAAGTGACCAAAGATCAGCTATCAAAACCGATCTCTGATCACAAATTGCTGATCACTAAACCTTAATTAAACGCTTTAACAATGTCAGTAAAGTCGCGTGATTTCAGGGAAGCGCCGCCAATTAAGCCGCCGTCAATATCCGCACAGGCAAACAGTTCGGCCGCATTTTTAGGGTTACAGCTTCCACCGTATAGAACAGTTGTATCATCAGCTACCTGCTGATTGTATTTAGCAGCAATTTCCTGACGGATAAATGCATGAATTTCTTGTGCCTGATCTGATGTTGCAGTAACACCGGTACCTATAGCCCAAACCGGTTCGTATGCTAAAACTACTTTGCCAAAAGCGTCCGCGTCCAAATGGAAAACGCCCTCTGCCAGTTGGCTTTTAATGATATCGAAATGCTCGTTAGCTTCACGCTGCTGCAAAGTTTCGCCAATGCAAAATATTGGCAATAAACCATTAGCTAAAGCTGTATCAGTTTTTTTTGCCAGCAGTTCATTGCTTTCGCCAAAGTACTGGCGACGCTCAGAGTGACCCAGGATCACATACTCCGCACCTGCCGATTTAACCTGTTTAGCCGAGATCTCACCGGTATAGGCGCCGCTTTCGGCCTGGTGAGCGTTCTGCGCACCAACTGCTACATTGTTGTAACCCTTAGCTAATTGGGCAAGACTGTGCAAGTGAATAAACGGGCTGCAAACAACAACGTGCTGGTTGCCCGTAGCTTCGTCTTTAACCATGTTGATCACTTCAGAAAACAGGGTTAACCCTTCCTGGTAATCCAGGTTCATTTTCCAGTTGCCGGCTACAATTTTCTTTCTCATTTTAGTTTTGTTTAGTCTACGGACGATTATTGATAATCCATAGTGTTGTTAATTTTTGTTTATGCTTTTATAGCGCTTGGTAAAACCAAACACTGTTAATTCTTTTTGTATTGCTTTGTCAATTCGTACACCTTGATAATGATCTCCTTTTCGGCTTCATTAAATTCACGATGCTCGCGGCGGTCAAAAACACGTTGCGTGGTCTCCATCATTTTATCAAAAGCATATTCCTCAAAGCCGTCTGCCCCGCCCCACGAAAAATCCGGGATAAAATTAGGCGGGTATCCGCCGCCAAATACATTGGCATTTACACCAACTACAGTCCCGGTGTTAAACATGGTATTGATACCGCTTTTAGCATGATCGGCCATGATTAACCCGCAAAATTGCAGCCCGGTTTTGCGCATGCTTTGTGTGGAATAATCCCACAGCTTTACTTCGGCGTAATTATTTTTTAGATTAGAATTATTGGTATCGGCACCCAAGTTGCACCACTCGCCTATTACCGAGTTGCCCAGGTAACCTTCATGCCCTTTGTTGGAGTAACCCCAAACTACGGCGTTGTTCACCTCGCCGCCTATACGGCAATAAGGGCCGATAGTAGTAGCACCATAAATTTTGGTGCCCATTTTTATTTGCGAATATTCACAAAGTGCAAACGGCCCGCGGATATTGGTACCTTCCCAAACTTCTGAATTAGCAGCAAGATATATTGGGCCATTGATAGTGCTAAAACTGCAGCACTCTGCCTTTACACCTTCTTCGGCAAAAAAATCATTTCCAATAATGGTGTTGGTAGCACTTAAGGTGGCACTGGTGCGGCCTTTGGTAAGCAGTCTGAAATCCTTACGCAGTTCTATATCATTTTTGCGGAAAATATCTTCCGGATAGCGCACCATCACAGGCACACGTTCATAAGTGGCAGTCTTTGTAAACTCGCGGTGCTGCTCGAAGCTTTTTGCATCGGTAGCGCCTAATTTTACAGCAAGTAAAAATTCCTTGTACTTTAAAGCTTCGCCTGTCTGTAATTTATCGATGGCATCTAACAAACCCTCGTCCGGGCATAACGCGCCGTTAATGAACAAATTATCCGTTTCAATATCCATCGGGAATTTGGCCTGAAGGTAATCTTCGGTAAAAAACGAGTAAGCTAAGTTTAAATGTTTAGCCCATTTTTCGGCTATCTTTAAAATCCCGATTCGCAGATCGGCAACGGGGCGGGTAAAAGTAAGGGGTAGTAGCGTATTGTGCGCGGTATCGTCAAAAAGGATAATTCCCATACATCAAAAATAAAAAAAGTCCCCCGGTTAACGGGGGACTTATCAATATTTTATTGAAACACTTATTTTTTGTTGTAACGGGTACGGAACTTATCAATACGTCCGGCTGTATCAACTAACTTCATTTTACCTGTGTAGAACGGGTGCGAAGTGTGTGAAATTTCTAATTTGATCAATGGATATTCGTTGCCATCTTCCCATTTCGATTTTTCGTTGCTGCCAGATGCAGTTGACTTGCCTAAAAATTCGTGTCCGTTAGTCATATCTTTGAAGATAACGAACTTATATTTTTCCGGGTGAATACCTTGTTTCATTTTCGAAAGTATTAATCACGGATTTTGCCGTGAATGATGAATAATTTTTAAAGAAGCGCAAAGATAAAGGGTTACGGCTTGCAAACAAAGAAATTTTATGTTATAGATAATCTGATAATTTAAAATGGATAAAATTTCTCTGAAATGTATTTTCTAATAATTCTTCGTTTGTCTATGGTTATTTTTGAAGCAATCTATTTGGATATATTATGAAGAAAGGCATTTTGATTTTTGTTCTTTGCCAGACGTTTATTTTAATTTCTGTCCAAGCGCGCGACGTACAGTATTCGCTTTGCAAATGCAGATGTTTGGGAACCGGAAACCGGTTATAACAAATTAAATCATACACTAACAGTTAAGTCGTAAAATTTATCTTTCCTTAGATATCTGATTCAAATTATTTCTATTATTTGTATTACTAACTCATCATTCATAAATCAT